>NZ_CAWPHW010000012.1:0-207606 GCF_963888145.1 Cronobacter sp. EKM101R
ACCCGCCTCCATCTGGGTGAAAAGCTTCGTTACGCCAAATGAACTTGTTGTACTCAGCTTCGGAAATTAAAGCTTCGTTAGCACGGTAGTGACCCCAGCGGGCGGTGGGGTAAATAACACCCGCAGCATAATAACCGATTTGCTCCGCGCTTCATCCCTCCGGTGGATTATGCGGACAGCCGGAAAGACGGCGCTCAAAATTAACGATATGAGGAAAAAATAATGAATGAAGAACTGCTTGAAGCCGCAAAACCATTAATGCGCTGGCTGGCAGAAAATGAGCATCCGCACAAACAGGTGGTCGTGACAAGTACTCGCGCTGAACTGCTGGAAAGCCAGGCAGTAACGGAGACGGAAGAGTTTCTGAAAGACTGAAGCATTACAGAGCCTGTTCGCGGAGTGGGCTCGATAATGCTGAAGGAATAAACAAAACCGGTATCGGCTTCCCGCCGCGCACCCTGCGCATGGTCGATATCGGTTTTTATCACTGGAGTAATTGCGGACATAACCAATGAGCAAACCGGAAGACAGCGGCCTCGAGCGCGATTACTGTGCCGGGCTGCTTTCCCTCCGGGAAATGGCTGAAAGATACGGCATCAGTGAAGGGGCGATAAGAAAGCGCGCTAAAAAGAACAACTGGGTACGCGGTAAGAAACCGGGTACGCAAAAAGGTGCGCAGGTACGCAAATCAGGTACGCAAAAACAGGAAATGCGTACCGCGCTGGAACCGGAAATTTTGGAATGCGAGAGTCAGCCGGATACGGAAGATAACGTGCCGGGTGAAGATGAGGAAAACATCACGCTTCCTCCTGAATTATCGTGTATTTCTCCGCAGCAGTTAATTTTTGCCGAGCATATTGCGAGAGGAAAAACTCGGGTCGAAGCTTATCGCCTGGCGGGGTATACCTGTGACGGTGCCACCGCGTATGCAGCCGCGAGTCGGTTGTATAGAAATGTTAAGGTTTCCCGAGCGATTCGATATTTTCGGGATAAATACCAGCGCCGTTACACCGCAGAGATTGATGAGATAGTTCATCAACTGGTTTCAATCGCCCGCGCCGATCCCAATGACTTGTCACAGCACCGCAGGGTTAACTGCCGCTACTGCTGGGGCGAGCATCATCTTTATCAGTGGCGAGATATTGCCGAGTTTGACAAGGCATCAGCCGCTGCCGCAAAGGATGGCAGAAAAGAGCCTGAATACGGCGGTCTCGGATTTGTAGACACGGCAGACCCCAACCCGGATTGTCCTAAGTGCTGCGGCGAGGGTATCGGGCAAGTTTTTATTCCTGACACACGGGATCTGGATAACGATGCCCGCTGGTTATATGCCGGGGTGAAAGAAACGAAATTCGGTATTGAGGTGCAATCCTCAAGCCAGGAATCCGCTCGTCGCGAGCTGGCGAGGCTGCTGGCGTCCTTTAATACTTCATCCCGGAAAAATGAACTCGCTGAGAAGTTGATAGAGCTGGAGATCCGCAAACGCACTGCCGAGGCTGAACGGCTTGAACAGGAGAACGCTGAGAAGCGGGCGCCCGGGAAAGCAGGGGAGGCTCCGACGATTGTTATTAACCTGGTAAATTCTCCCGATGCCGAATGAATACACAATAGAGTTTCTTCCGTTCCATGCCGGGCAGAAGAAAATTTATCGGTCAAAGGCAAAGAGGAAAGTTATCCGTGCTGGTCGCCGATTTGGCAAAACTACGATGCTGGAGCAGGCTGGTGGTAACTGGGCGGCGAAGCAAATGCGGGTTGGCTGGTTTGCGCCGTCATACAAAATCCTCCTTCCTTCATTTAAAGCCATCCGTGATCTGTTAAAGCCAATAACAACCAGTTCAAGCAAAACAGACGCGATTATCGAAACCGTAGGTGGTGGTCTGGTTGAGTTCTGGACCCTGGATAACCCCGATGCTGGTCGTTCCCGTAAATATCACAAAGTCATCATTGATGAGGGCAGCCTGGTTAAAAAGGGGATGCGTGATATATGGGAGCAAGCCATAGAGCCTACTCTGCTGGACTTTGATGGCGATGCCGTGATGGCCGGCACACCAAAGGGGGTAGACGACGAGAATTTTTTCTACCTTGCCTGCAACGATAAATCTATGGGGTGGGAGGAACACCACGCGCCTACGGCAGCTAACCCCACCATTAACCCTGCGGCACTGGCGAGGATTATTGATGGCCGCCCGCCGCTGGTGGTTCAGCAGGAATACAACGCAGAATTCGTTGACTGGCGCGGCCAGAACTTCTTCAAGCTGGACTGGCTGCTGGAGAATGGCGAGGCGGTTGATTATCCGTTTGCGTGTGACACGGTTTATGGCGTGGTTGACTGTGCCCAGAAGGGGGATCTGCATAATGATGGTTCGGCCTGCGTCTGGTTTGCGCTGGACACGCTGCCATCGCCGCACCTGGTGATTCTGGATTGGGAAATCATTCAGATCGACGGTTATTTCCTGAAAGATATTGTGCCGCAGTGGGTGGGGCGAGCTAAGCATTTGAGCGAAATATGTCGTGCGCGTATGGGTACTACAGGCCTTTTTATTGAAGACAAGGCCACCGGTATCACGCTGTTACAGCAGGGCGCTAATGAGGGCTGGAACGTTCACCCCATTGACAGTGAGTTAACCGCGCTACCGAAGGAATCCCGCGCCATCAACATCTCTGGTTATGTAGCCTCGGGGAAAGTTCGTATTTCTAAATATGCTTTTGACAAGATCGTCGAATACAAGCAATCGAAGAAAAACCATTTTTTGACGCAGGTTTTGCAATTCATCATTGGTGAAGAAAACCAGGACGACGATTTGTTTGACTGTTTCAACTACGGCGTTGCGCTTGGTCTCGGCAACGGAGAGGGGTTCTGATGCAGGACGAAAACATATGCTTTGGTAGCGATACTGGTGAACTGAGTAAGATTCTTGAAGGTGGAAGCATTGAGCCAGGCGCACAGGCGGGTTATGAGCTCTGTAAGCTGATTTACTTATTTCATCCTCTGGGCGGAAAGATGGTTGATCGGCCGATAAAGCTGGCGATGTCTGAACCTCGGGTTGTACATGTCACGCGGGGGCCGGAAAAGCGTTTGCGTGAAGCGTTTGAGCGTGAATGGGCTGCCATAAAAGCGGATCGGATTATTGCCAATGTCGCGCGTCTGGCGCGAATTTACGGCACCGGCGCTGTAGTAATGCTGATTGATGGCGAGCCGACAAATGAAGCCGCTGAATTCGACACGCTGTATAAAAAATCCATCACGTTTAACGTGCTTGATCCTCTGAATACCGCTGGCTCAATCGTGCTTAACCAGGACCCGAATGCCGAGAATTTCCAGAAGGTGGATAGCGTCACGGCAGCCGGGAAACCATACCATCACAGCCGCTGTTGCGTGCTGATGAACGAGGAGCCTATTTATCTAGCCTATACGCCATCGGCGTTTGGTTTCGGTGGCCGTAGCGTTTATCAGCGTGCGCTGTATCCCCTGAAGTCATTCATTCAGTCGATGCGGGCTGATGACATGGTGACGATTAAAGCGGGGCTGCTGGTGGCTTTCATCAAGCAGGCAAGCTCTATCGTCAATAACATGATGCAGAAAATGTCCGGCATTAAACGATGGATGCTGAAACGTGGTGGAAACGGTGATGTGTTGCAGGTAGGTGAGAGCGATAAAATCGAGTCGCTGGATATGCAGAACCTCGAAAAGCCGCTCGATACGGCCCGCAATCATATTCTGGCAAACATCGCCACAGCCGCGGATATGCCCGCGATTCTGCTTAACAGTGAGACGTTTACACGGGGGTTTGGCGAGGGTACAGAAGACGCCAAAGCCGTTGCACAGTACATCGACGATGTTCGCAAGGATTTACAGCCGCTTTATGACTTCTTTGTGCGTATCGTTCAGTATCGGGCGTGGTCACCAGAATTTTATGATGCCCTTAAAAATGATATTCCCGAGTATCAAAGCATCTCATGGGGGGCGGCGTTCAGTGCCTGGGTGAACAATTTCGATTATGTCTGGCCTTCATCTCTGAAAGAGCCCGAAAGCGAAAAAGTCAAAGTCGATGAAATCCGGTTTAAGGCTATCACTGAGATGCTAAACGTGCTGTTGCCGCAACTGGCCAAAGATACGGAGAACAGAGCGACGCTGATCAAGTGGGGCTGCGAGAATGCCAACATGAACGAACACCTGTTCGCCAACCGCCTGGAACTGGATTACGACTTGCTTGAAAAAAATCCTCCAGATATTACGACGCCGGGAGAGGGAGATATTAATGAATTCCTTCCTGAAAGAGCTGCGTGATGCGATTAAATTTTTTCTGGAGTACGGATACAGCAGTGAAGAAAGCCTCATTATGTGGACTGAGCGTCTGCGTAATGCCACGGAAGAAAAAATTGGTGGTGACGATTTCTATAAATATGTGAGCCGTCGATTAACGGCTGCGTACGATCTGGAAGTCGGTCGTGAGCGGGCGCTAAAGCGGCATCCAGGCATCAGTCGTTTTACACTGAATTATGTTGAACCGAAACTTCGCGCTGAGCTGGACCGACGCATTATGGCGTCTGCTGACCTGATAAAACTGAATCGTACCCGTGCAGTTGAAAAGACTATTCAACGTTTCACTGGCTGGGCAACCAGCATCCCTCCCATCACATCAATCACTCCTGGCTTATCCGATTCATCGCGCTCCGGGGTGGTCGCTACAAGCCAGCAGATTGCTAAATCGGCGCGTCAGATTGATTTTGAGCAGCGGCGGGTGATGGTGGATCAGACTCATAAGCTGATTGCCAACATTGATAACATCATTGCGACTGACGGCGGGGCAATTGCTGCTGTATGGCACAGCCACTGGCGACAGCCTCATTACGATTATCGCGAACCGCATAAGAAACGTGACCAGAAAACGTATGCCATCCGTGGTAACTGGGCGTTAAAAAAAGGGTTCATGAAGTCAGGGGCGGCGGGTTATCTGGATGAAATAACGCAGCCTGGCGAAGAGGTCTTCTGTCGTTGTTATCTGACATATATCTACAACGTTCGCAGCCTTCCCGAGGACATGAAAACTGATAAATGGCGGAAATTTGTCGCAGAAAATAACGCGGTCGGTCGTCGTTCAGAAAATTTTGAGGGCATCAAAAACGGAGGATAAGTGGAAACCTACGCTGCCGGGATCCTGTTCAAATCTGACGGGAAAATATTTCTGGTTAAGCGTGGGGATGATGGTTCATGGGCGGTGCCTGGCGGAAAACTCGAAGCAGGGGAAACCCCGGAAGCCGCAGCAAGGCGGGAAGTGCTGGAAGAGTGTGGCTTTGATTACGGTAAACCGTTAACGCCTTACAGCCTGATTAACGGTTATGTGACCTATATTGCCGATGATGTGGAACAGTTTGAGGCTGTGCTGAATGATGAAAATCAGGCCTGTGGCTGGTTTTCCATGGATGCGCTGCCCGAACCTTTGCATGAGGGAATGACGGCCGCACTTGATGCAGCACCGCTTAACGAAACGGAGGTCGCCGGTCTGATCTCAGGCGGGCAACTCACATCCCCGCAGTTTTTCAGAAATATGTATCTATGGGCGCTGCGTATCACCGGAACCGGTGTTACCTGGCGATCTAAATTCAGGCAATTCGCCTATCGTTCCCCCGAAAATTATCTCACGGATGAATTTCTCACCCGGTGCTCTGGTCTGCCTGTTATCTGGTGGCATCCGGAAAAAAATATGCTGGATAGTGAGGAATATGCCGCGAGAACAATCGGTGCGATAGCCTTCGCCTGGATTCAGGACGATGAGGTTTGGGGCATAGCCCGCATCTACGACGCTGATGCCGCTGAGAACTTGTTAACGCGGCAACTGAGTACATCCCCCACGGTGAAGGGCGGCGATGACATGTTGATCAACGTCGATGGTGAGCCGTTGCTGCTGGAGGGAGCGCCGGAGTTACTGGATCACCTGGCTATTTGTGAGCAGGGGGTTTGGGACAAGCTGGAAGCCCCGACAGGGGTTAAATCAGACACACTTTTGAACGAGGTCCAGAAAATGGATGAAGAAAAAGTATTAGCACTCATTAACCAGGCGCTGGACGCTCGCGAAGCCCGCGCAAAAGAAGAGGCTGAGGCAAAAGAGCTCGCTGATGATGAAGCAAAAGCGCCAGCAGAAAAAGAGAAAGCTGATGCCGAGCTTCGCAGGGAAGAGGAAGAAAAAGCCGAGATGGAGGCAACAGAACTCGTTGATGCTGAAGCGGATGAAAAGGCGAAAGCGGATGCTGAACTGGAAAAAATTCGCGCAGACATGGAGGACATGAAAAGTCGTATTCCCCAGGAAATCAGCGATGAGGAGCGTAATGAAATTGCCGATACGCAATGTAAAGCCGACAGCGTTTTCGCGTCCTTCGGTGAACGAGCGCCACAACCAATGGCCGGGGAGCGAGCACTTCCGTACCGTCGCCGTATTATGACGCGCCTCCAGAAATACTCACCGGATTACAAAGAGGTTGATCTGCACTCCATTTCGGACAGTCAACTTCTGAGTATTGCGGAAAAACAGATATATGCCGATGCGCAGGCATCAGCGGCATCCAGCCTTGAGCCAGGCGCCGGATTACGAGAAGTCATTCGTACTGATGCGACCGGACGCCGTATCAGTACGTTTATTGGCGACCCATCAGCAGCGTGGGCACCTTTCCAGGGTGTCAGTCGCAAAGTCGCTGGCATTAAACAGTAATCAACCGGAGAAGTATAAACATGACGAGTGCATTGTCAGTTAATCCAATGCAGACCACTAATGCGCGTGGTTCTTTTTACGCGAAATCTGATGGTCTTATCCAGGGCGTGGCGCTGGACGATCCGGCCGCACGTTATGCACTGGCATCCGGTACGCTTGCCAGTGACGAAGTTAAACCTCTGTGGGGCGGTCTGGCGATTAATGAACTGGTTCCGGGGGCGTCTTCTGCGCCGCGTGGCTCCATTATTAAGCGTGCCAATACGCTATCCCAACTGGTGGGGTTCTCTGTGTTCAACCAGGCGCATAACGGCCTGACGACGCCGCAGTCACCCGTTCCTATTTTTCTGAGCAACATGAGCGTGTCTTTTTATCGACTTGGCTCAGGTATGCGTATCCCGGTGAAAGCATCCGATGCCGTGATCGCGCTCGCCAGCGCAGGAATTTCCGTCAATCAGCCGTTGGTATGGAATTTCGCGGACGATTGCCTGGATGTGTTCAGCACGGTAGCTACAGAGATTTCAACGACTGCTGTGACCTGGACTGCACCAACGGCTAATGCTGATGGGTTCGCCACCGCGACGATGGCCAGCGCTCATGGGTTGAAAGCAGGCGCTTATGTGGTGATTTCTGGTGTGGCTCCGGCTGCTTATAACGGCATTGTGCAGGTGTTGAGCGTGCCATCGGCCACATCCTTCACGTTCTTCCCGGTTTCGGTGCCGACCGGCGATGCGACCACTCAGGGAACGGTGGGTGTGGCAAATGTGAAAGATGTCGCGCTTCCGGTAAAAATCATCGAAATGCAGATGGGGAACAGTAAAACCGTGTCTTATGACAGTGATACGGGGTTTGCTACCTGGAACGACAGCGGAAACGCTGCGGTAATTCTGCTGTAATCAGGAGAAGCTAAGAGATGCCAGCTATTACACCCGCATATCAAATCGTAAATCCTTCATACATCATGCCGGAAATGATCCTGTCATATCAGCAGGCCTCCGGCGCGTTTTCAGTAATGGCGAGTGGTAATCCTCTGGTTCGCCTGTCTGATGGCGATCAGTACGTTTACATGAAGCGCCTGGATATCCGTACTCAGGTCACGTCGAGCCAGTCTGGTAACGCCAACCAGTTACCGTCAGTGGCGCTTGAAGCGCGAATGGTCAGCACGCCGACATATATGTTTCGAGCTCGCGCCATTTACGATCATCACGACCTGGCAGCGGCAGGTAACTGGGGTATTGCATTGCCTGAAGCACAGCGACTGGGTACACGACAGGCAATTTTCCAGCAACTGCGAAACGCGCTGCTTTACGGCATGAATCCGGCTGGTGGTGAAGGGGTACTAAACACTAACGGCGCAACAACCATTAGCCTGCCGGCAGACAGTCACGGTAACACCACCGTGCTTTCCTACGATCATGGCGAAATGGCGGTGTTCCTGCTCGCGCAGATTCAGGCTATTCGCACCCGCACAATGCAGATGGGGCGAGCATCACGCATGGTGATTCTCGGTCCTCAGCGCACGCTGGGCACCATGGAAATGCAGCAGATTGTTCAGCTCACCAGTTATCAGCGTCCGGGTGGGGGTTCTGCATCAGTTACCGGCACCGTTGATGGCGTTGCAGGTGATGCTGATTGCGCGATTGAGTGGGGTTATGACGATACCCTTATCGGCGCTGGTGCCAACGGTACAGACGCGATCATCATTGCTATGCCGGAAGTTGAACGCCCCGAGGTGAATGCGAAAATCAATACCAACGAATTCGCCAAACTGAGTCCGTCGCTTGAAGCCACTTCGCTGATGCTTTGCGATATGGCCGCGCCGCGAGAAATCCCGACGCCAATTGCGGGCGGGGCGATTGATGTGCTTTCTGAACTGCGATCCACGTCTGGATGGGTGCTTCGCCCGGAAGCGCTGACCATCATTTCGATGAAATACAGCGATTAATTTTTTCTCGCTGCACTCCCTGCGTGCCGGAAGGTATGCGGGGATTTTTTTACCCAGGAGTAAACATGAAACTGTTCATCGCGAATACCACCAAACAGCGTCACGATTTTGCATATCGCCAGCCGGAAACGGGGCGACTTATCTATCACCCGATTAATGCTGGCTCTCAGGTCGTTGTTATGGACGGAAGCCGTGCAGAGATTGATCTCATTATTCAGCAGCACAGTAATTACGGCCTGATTGATTCGGCAAAAATTGACCAGAACCGCGTTTATATCGGCCTGTGTTACAGCATTGATAAGCCTGTCGCGTCGAAAGTCATCGAAAAAGCCATGCGGGATAACGATGAACATCTTAATCGTGCTGCGCATGATCGCCGTCAGGCTTCTGCACTTGCAACCAGCAATGCCCTGGCAGAGCAGGAAAGCGGTTATCTCGGTGATCTGGAAGTCAGTGCCGAACAGCGTCTGAATGCCACGGATGACCGTGACGAAACGCAGTTTATTGATGAAACACTGGCTGTAAAGTCCGGGACCAAAAAGAAAAAGTAAGCGAGGTGCGTCATGCCTGATCTGGCCGGATTCATCCTTTTTATCCGCAATATAGTGAAGGTGGATGCGTATACGCTACCTGATGACGACCCGGCCATAAATCTTGCCTGGACAATGTCGCAGGACTGGGTAAACAGGCAAATTGCCTGTATCAGTCCGGCGCTCTATTCCCAGGCTGTTTATAACCTGGGGGCATCTTTCCTTCTTAATTTTGGCCCAGAAAATGTATTTGGCCCGCTGCGTGAAAAAATGGGCATCAATAACTTCACCGCTGGTGTTATCAGCGCTTCCTCTGATGAAACAACCAGTCAGACTAGGGTGGTCAGTGATGCGCTGAAAAACCTTTCGCTGGCTGATCTGCAACAACTCAAAGACCCCTGGGGTCGCTGGTATCTGGCAATTGCACAGCAATACGGTGATCTGTGGGGGCTGACAACGTGAAACTGCACCTTGGGGTTATTGATATCCCATATGAAAGCGAAAGCACCACCACGGGTGATGTGGCTGAATTTCTGGAGCAGAAATACCGGATTATGCAGACATTCTTTGATCGCCACGGAGAAGAGATTGCCCGGATGATGAGTGATGACATTGCGGCATCACTCGAAAATATGCTGGCGGGAGCACCGCCAGCCTCTGATCCGTTTGCTGAGTCCATGTCTCGGGTACATGACCTGTTTATGGCTTTCCTTGATAACTCTGAAATGAACGGTATGCCAGGCGTACCAACGCGCAGAGCGCTGGAAGGTATTTCGAAACGCTTCAGGGACGGGAAAGGGCCGCGACCGCGGCCTTCATTCGTGGATACAGGAACCTATCAGGCCGCAATGCGATCCTGGGTAAGCGGGGTGTTAAATGCCTTCCATCAATGAGCTGGCTCGGGCCAAAACAGAGCTGAATGCATCATTAACGCAGGGGCTGGATGATATCAGCCGTTCTGCGTCGGTAAAATTCACGAAATATGTTCGTAAGGTGCTTCCGCTGGATGGTTTCGTGTTCTGGGTAAAGGCCTCCATTGTGACAGATGACCCATGCCTGAAGCCTGAACCCGATACAAAACGAGTTAAGGGCTATCTGCATCTGACCACGGAATCTATTCAGGATGAGGAACAGCTTTACGATAAAAACGTAGTGACCTTTACGGCGCAGTCAGATATCGACCCGTTTAATGATATTGGCTCGGAGGTGCTTTATATCGGTGAGTTTTACGGGATTCGTTTTGCTTTTTCCCGGCGATCAGGGTTGAACGAGCCGGCCAATATCTACCATTACACCGGGAACGCGATTTACCCACACATGCTGTCTCAAATTATAGATTCGCCTGATGAGATAGATCTTGATGATGTGGTGGTGTCCAACTCTCTACCGATCTGGCTTTCCCTGAGTCAGTTCATGCCGATGTACCCTGCAAAGCTTTCATTACAGAATCTCTCGCCACCTTATGCCACGGTGAAATGCGGGGATCCTGAACCTGTCTCCGGGGCTTTTTATCTCGATGAAAACCAGAACCAGTATCAGCTGGTGGCAGAGGAAGTGACGATATACGTCACCGGCCTGCGAAATGCGGCCGCAGAGGATTTCCTGCGTTATGTCCAGGAATACACGCTGAGCGATACAGCAGAGATGGGGGTAATGAATGTTCCTGTGATTAAGGATGACCGCGTTACGCAAAATGAACTCAATGTTATGGCGATGCGGAAAATCATCAGGTTCAAGGTGAATTATTACCAGCAGCGGATGAGGAACGTTGCTCGCAAGCTGATCACGTCTGCAATTCCGTCCATTCACGTGGAGAATTAATATAATGGCAATTGTTAATATTAATGTTTCGGTGACTACGCCGCCGAAACCATCCCAGTTATTGAAATCGGGCGCACTGGTATCAACAGGCGCAACCACACTAGCGGCAGGCAGTTATCAGTTACTGACATCAAAAAATGACCTGCAGGACATTCTGGCAGCGGATAAGCAAATCGCATCTGCCTCATGGGCAAGTAATACCGTAACAGTGACGCTGGCAGAAGCGCATGGCTGGAATAACGGCGATCAAATCCCTGTGGTGATTTCTGGTGTAACACCAGAGGCTTATAACGGGGCATATGTTGCCACTATAACGAGCGATACGGCTTTTACCTATGTGTTAAACAGTGATCCGGGTACGGCCACGGTAATGGGTTCTGTTACTGCTGTTTCCTCAATCGAGCTTCAGCAGATGAACACTACCTATTGGGCCCAGGGGAGCAACCGGGCGGTTTACGTGCTGGAGCTTGGTGAGCTGGGGGCTAAGTCTGCCGTCGCGGCACTCAGCGCATTCATTGACAGTGATGTGGCGCTTGGGAATACCTACCAGAAGTTTTTCTCGTATCTGGTCCCGCGCGAATGGGATACCGAGCCGACTTTTAAAACCCTCGCAAGCAACTACACATCGCCGGGGGCGCTGGTTAAATTTTTTGTGACAACCACGATTACGTCCTATCAGGGGTGGGCCTCTGGTGCATACCCGAACGTTTTTGCAGGTGTAGAGGCACCCTCCATTGGCGCGACGGAGTTTTCTATGGCTGCGCCGTTTCAGTCGTCACTCGCTAATGATCCGGGCTCATCAAACATGGTTCCGCCGATGGCGTATCGTTTCATGTATGGCGTCACGGAATACCCGCCAGCGGGTAACGGCACGTTGCTGAAAACGCTCCAGGATAACAACATCAACTATATCGGGACGGCGGCAGAGGGTGGACTGAGCAACAAAATGTTGGTGGCTGGCCACATGCTGGATGGGATGCCATTTAACTACTGGTATTCCGTTGCGTGGTGCGCGATCAACCTTGAGTTGGATCTGGCGAATGAAATCATTAACGGCTCTAACACCAATATCAGCCCACTTTATTACGACCAGCAAGGTATCGGTCGCCTCCAGCGTCGCGCGCTGAAAACCCTTCGTTCGGGGATCAGCTACGGGTTGATACTCGGTCAGGTGGTTGATACGCAACTGCCACAGGAAGCGTTTAATGAAGCCTTTGATAAAGGTACATACGCCGGGAATGCCGTGATTAATGCGGTTCCATTTACCAGCTATACCAGCCTGAATCAGTCTGATTATGCGGATGGTAAATATAACGGTCTGAGTGCAGTTGTAACCCCGCGCCGTGGTTTTGAGTCCATCACCTTTAATCTCAACGTAACTAACTTTGTAGGGGCGTAATCAATGCCAAATCCACTAGTGCCTCAGGGCTTTCTTAACCGCGTGAGGGGCGCGGTAACAGTAACGGATATTCCTGAATTGAATGTCACTGCATCATTTCTGGGCAAGGATGCCATCAGCATGCGGCCAGATACGGCGGCAACGGACATTATCCCGACGTTAACAGGCACGGTAGGAAGCCAGGCGCCATATCAGCAGGTTACTGTCACCGTTCATTTATTGCGAACGCAAGCGCTGGCAGCCAGTTATCAAAACCGTTTCGCCACCGATACCTCGCTGGGCGAAGTTGTGATCACGCCTGATGCGAACACATTCGGGAATTACACCATTCTGAATGCCTATCTGGTGAATTTTAATGAACTGCCGATCACTGGCATGGATGCGGGATATGTCGTGACGATTTCCGGCTATCTGACGACTAATGACAAAATGTGGGATTAATTACCGTGAAAATTGACCGAAAACTTAACTTTGTCAGTACCGTTACACGGGAAGATGGTTCGATGGTTTATATTCACGTTGTGCCATTCCCTTACGAAGTTGTTGAAGAAAACTGCGTGATGCTCGGCAACTTATTTAATAACTTTTTTTCCCTGGTGGGATCGGTCGGTGCGCCGCGTGTTGCGGCCATGATGCTTCGTAAAACCATCAAAGCGCGACAGGACGCTGGCGATATTCAGATGGGTTCCCCCACTATTGTTGATGAGATACAGCGGCTTACGACCGTTATCTGGAATGATAACGGAGTATGGAAAACGACCACGCTCAATGATGCATTCAGGCAGGGCATTCTCACCGAAGATGAATACAGGGAAGTGGAAGGTGAAGTCGTTTTTTTTATGGTGAGCTCTGCCATTCAGAAAGCCAATCTGATTGCTCCGACAGTGGGGCGTGCTCTCGATATGTACAGTGGGCAACTCGTGTCATTGAGTGCTATGGCGTATCGCGATTCTTTACTGACGTCGAAAACGGCTATCAATACCCCGAGCCAGGAAGCCCCGCAGGAACAATCACACATACCCTCCTGACCTGGGCCTCATGTGAAGGGTTCAGCCACCTCTGCCGGGAACTGGATTGTGGTGATTACAAAAGCCCGCTTCATTTCCGGCAGCGGTTTATTCTTGAGGAAATAAGGCGCAGGGGATATTTCAATGGCAGCTAAATCCATTGTTGAAATTGATGTTCAGGACGAAAAGTTTCAGTCGTTTCTTGAGAAATTCAATGAATATCAGAAAGCGCTTGGCGAGCTACCCGAACAGTGGCGAGGTGCCGTTCACGGCCTTGGTGAAACCGTAAAGGAGACTGAGCGGGTTCGTGATGGCACCGAAGCCATTACAGAAGCCTTTCATAACGGTGTTGCTGCCATAGCGTCGGTAAATGACGGGCTGGACAGGTTAAACACTAACCTGGAAAAAGCCACGAAGATCCAGTCTGAATTTAATAAAAAATCCAGTGGTGCACGTGGTTTTCTCAGCAAGGCGAGCAAGGATGCGAAAACGCTGGCCGGGCATATTAAAAGCGCCACCGCGAGCTTACTGTCGTGGGGGACAGTATTAGGAGTTTTTTCCGGGCTGGCGGGTGCTGGAGGCTTGTGGGGGCTTAACCGCTTAGCCGGAAATGCTTCTGCGCAACGGTTTTCTGCGCTTGGTCTGGGGACGACTGCCGGAGGCCTGAATGCCAGTGCCGTTAATTTTCAGAAAGCACTGGGTAACCCCATCAGTACGCTTGGAGCGATTCGGGATGCGCAACTGGATCTCAGTAAGCGCTGGCAATTTCAGGCGATGGGTATTGCTAACCCTGATCAGGATCCGGCTGAATTGCTGCCGCAGATGATACGCAGTGCCAGAGATATCTTTGTGCGCAACGGAAGCACACAGCAGGGCGCTGAGGCTTACGGCCTAACGAATTACTTCACTCTGGATGATTTGAATCGCTTTAAGAATATGAGCGATGCTGAAATCGATGCCATGGCAAAGCAAGCGCAGAAAGACACGCAGCGCTTACAATTGACGGATCAGCAGTTGCGTCAGTGGCAGGATTTCAATATTCAACTGGACCGCAGTAAAGCGAGTATAGGTAATACCTTTATCCGTGGCCTGGCGCCGCTGGCACCAGGGCTGAATAAATTGTCTGATGCTTTTTCCAGCGCTATTGATACGATTCTCAAATCGCCGGAGTTAGGTAAATGGATTGACAGGGTTTCTGAAGGAATACAGCGTTTTGGTAACTATCTCGCTTCGCCTGAATTCAGCAAAGACGTTGAGGCGTTTATGTCGGGCGTGGGAAGGCTGGCTCGCATTATTGGTAAGGTTATTGGCTGGATAGCGGGAAAAACCAGCCTGTCGGTTGATGATGTTAAATCAGGCTCATCAATCCTCAGTAATGAGCCTGTCGTTGATAAATCGTCGGGACAAAGTTACATCCCTGGAAGTGAAAGTGATCCGCGAGTGTGGGGATGGCTGAAATCAGCCAAGCGCGTTTCAGGCGTAACACCATCGGCTTACGATGAATATTTTGAGGAGGCTGCAAGAAAATATAACCTTGATCCGAAACTACTGAAGTCGGTAGCTGGCGCAGAATCCTCATGGAATCCCAACGCGGTTGGCCCTAAAACGCCGCAAGGCCGGGCACAGGGATTGATGCAGGTAATGCCAATGAATTTCCTTCCCGGCGAAAATCCTTTCGATCCCCGTGACAACATTATGGCCGGTGCCAGGGTGATGGCGTGGGCGAAAAGCAAAGCAGGTGATGATGTCGAAGAAATGCTGCGCTGGTACAACGGCGGTAAAAACCGGGGCAGCCGGGAAAACCGCGAATATCCCGGCCGCGTTCGGGAAAAATACATTGCCATGTACGGTGCAGAAATGCCGGGAATCAGCAGAACGCCAATGGCTTTGCCATCAGTACAGCAGAACACCGGAAAAACTGATCAGTTATTGCAGCAGATTCTCGACAATCAGAAGCGGTCGAGTACACAAGGCGTGGTCGTTTATAACAACACGGGAGGCAATGCAGTGGTATCCAGTACGCAGCTTGGGGGATTCGGCTAATGGCATTTACTCGCGAGCTCTACAAACTCGGCTTTGAGATATCGCCCGTTATTCTCTGTGGTGGCGTCGCTCAGAGCATTCCAGGTGGTATGTTACCCGTTGTCGCACTGACTCAGAGCGCCAGCTTTGTTACCGGGTTACTCGGTGGCGCAATGGAGCTTACCGACCTGGATAAATATTTTTGCCACTGGAGGGTCGCTCAGGGGGCAACACTGGTTGAATATGATATCGGTCGCTATCCCTTTGCCAACCAGGCTGTTGCCGCTAATGCGCTGCTTGCGCAGCCGCTGCGCGTACCGATGCTGATGGACGCTCCGGTAAATGATAATACCGGGGCGATGACAAAACTGGTTACGCTCAGCGCCTTACAGGCCGTGACTCAGGCTCATGCAAATTTAGGTGGAACGTATATCGTTGCCACGCCTGCGGTTATCTACAACAACTGCATTCTGAAGTCTGTTCGTGATGTGACTGGTTCGAATGAGCCTCTACCGCAGAGGCAGTGGTTGTGGGATTTTGAGCAACCATTGATTGCTGAAACCGGAGCGCAGCAGGCAATTAATAGCTACCTGAGCAAAATTGATAACGGCGACAAAGCGGTGGACACGTCATGGACGAATACCCTGTCTGCGCTGGGTAATGCGTCGATCGGCAGTAGTGTATCCGGTGCCATCATTGGCCTTATCGGGAAACTGAGCGGGGATTTTGGGCTATGAGCAAAACACTGTATCCCTTTTCCGGCAATGAACAAAAAAGCATGATCTTTACCCCGGTGCTGGATGGTGAAGTGTATAACTGCCAGATTAAGTGGAATATTGCATCACAACGCTGGTATCTGAATGTTATGGATAATTCCGGGAGTAGAATACTGACGGTTCCATTAATAGCATCACCTGTCGGCGTTGATTTCAATATGCTTATTGGTGTTTTTACATCGAAAATGATATGGCGTCAGTCATCAGGACAAATAGAGGTGATAACCTGATGAGATATTATGATATTCAGATTTTCTCCCCCCCTGATGAAATTGGAACCCCCGGAAAGTTATTTAAACAATATACCAGCCTGAAAAATGGTGTCTTTAATCCTGGCAATTTGATGATCGAGTTCGATATACAGCGGTTCGGTGAATCAACGCCAAAAGGTCAAAGCACTATAACTATCTGGGGGATTAGCCAGCAGGAAATGCAGCAGGCCAGACAAAACATGTTTGGTATGTCAATCCGCATGTGGGCAGGCATGTCGAAAGGCTTACCACTGGCAAAACCCGAACAGGCAGGGCTGGTGCTGGAAGGGACCATCTGGCAGGTGTTAGGCAACTGGCAGGGAACAGAACTACGACTGGATCTTATCGTTACTGCTGGCCCCGTTCCTGCAATACAGCCTGCACCTCTTGCTCCTGTTAATTTAACACTGCCCTGGAATAAAGGCGTAAAACTTTCTGTTGCGCTGACGCAGTGTTTTCAGAATATGGGAGGGTATGATTTTTCTATAAGCATCAGCGACAGGTTGGTTAATAATTATGACAGCGGAATGTTTTGTGGAAGTCTTACCGAACTGGCGCAGCGATTAAAAACGTTGAGTAAAAATATCATCAAAGATAAAAATTACTCTGGCGTGGAAATGACGATGGTTAATGGAAAAGTTATTCGTGTGTTTGATAATGATTTTTCCTGTCATTCAGACAAAGATTCACATAAAAGCGCTGCACACAGAAGTCAAAACCCAAAACAGATTGCATTTACGGATTTAATCGGACAACCAACCTGGATACAGTTTGGAACGATCTCTGTTCCCTGTGTCATGCGCAGTGATATCCAGGTGGGTGATTACATTCGTATGCCGCCAAAACTACGCCCAATGATCCAGGCCTCATCTTATTCTCAGTTTCGGGATGATACAGCGTTTAATGGTGATTTTCTGGTTTCCTCTGTGCGTTTGATTGGGAACAGCCGACAACCGGACGCTAACAGTTGGGTAACGGTTATTGAAGCACATCCAGCCTCGGGTATCGGGATATGAGCTTAAACAAAAAGTTGAATTTTGGCGGCAACATGAACAACTTTGCTGACCAAAAAATTTCATGTGCCATGCAGATGGCCGGCAAGGTGCTTCCTGCTTCGGTAGTTGAACGTTCCGGCCATATGATCACGGTGTCATTTTTGTTGAGGGATATTCCCTACACGTTGCCCCAGGTGACAATTCCACTCTTTGGCCCTGAGTATATCCGTTACCCCATGAAGAAGGGGGATAAGGGCATCGTTATCCCGGCTGATGCATACCTTGGTGGGGTAAGTGGTTTGGGCGGAGGGATAGCCGATCTGACTTCTCCGGCAAATTTAAGCGCTCTGGTATTTCTTCCCACAAGCAATACGGAGTGGGAGAACGTTGATTACAACGTGCTAACGCTATATGGCCCTGAAGGGGTCACGTTACGTGATGCCGGCAGCAATACAACCTTTCTTCTTACGCCAGAGAGCATCACCATCGCCACACCAACGCAATTCAGGGTGACGGTCGGAGGAACGGTGCTGACGCTTACAGAGGGTATGTGGTCTCTCACCGGACAGAGTGGAAAAATCCAAGATAATACCGCCAGCACCAGCCCGCAGATAATGCACCAGGGATGGCAGAAACTCGTTCAGTGGCTGAATTCGCATCAGCACTCGAATGGCAATAACGGAAATAACACCGGGGGGCCAACGACACAATTTGACGGGAGCATTACTGAATGAGGACTTATGGTCGAGATAAAGACGGGAAATGGGTTACCGTTACCACTGACGAAAATGGCTTCAATGATTCGGTATACCTCACCACTCTGATACAAAACCTGAAGCTTGCGCCTCAGGAATCTCCTTTTTTTGCAAATCACGGTATACCAGCTAACGGATCGGTAATTCAGCAGATTCTGCCGACTTTCTATGTGAACCAGCTACAGCAGCAGTTCAGCCAATATTTTTCATCACTCCAGATAGCGCTCATTGATGTTGAACCACCGGTTTATAACATTTCTGTGATCACGAACTCAGGCTCAAAAATAGTCACACAGGTATATGTATGAGTGATTTACCCGTTTATTACACAATTTCTGGCCCCGTTCCACAAACGACAGACTCACTCCGGCAGCAGGTCATTGATACCGCAACTGCGCTGACTCCAGGCATTACCACCGATCTGCCTGGATCATTGATAGAAGATATGGTGAGCACCAGCGTCGGGGCGCTGGTTGTGTGTGACCAGGCCAGAGTTGATCTGATTAATTCCTGTAGCCCATATACGGCGAACGTACATCTGCTGACACAACTTGGTGAGATGTATGGTATTCCCAGGGGAACGGGTACAAACACCTCTGTCTATACGGTATTTATCGGGCCGCCCGGTTTCAGTATCCCGAAAGGTTTCATTGTGGGAGACGGGACATATCAGTATACCGTTCAGCGTGATACCGTTATCCCGGAATCAGGACAGACGGAGCCCGTTTATTGTCTTGCCACTACGGAAGGCACATGGGCTGTTCCTGCAGGGAGTGTTACACAGATAAAAACCTCTGTTCCTGCGCAATTTGATGTTACATGCACCAATTTGACAGCGGGGTTACCCGGTGCTCAGGAGCAGAGCCTGGCATCGTACCGGGCCCAGGTGTGGCAGGCGGGGATGTTCGGCGTACAGGGAACGCCGGATTGTGTACAGGCCACGCTTCAAAAAGTAGATGGTGTTCAAAAAAATCTTATTTCGTTTCGGCAAGCATCGCTCGGGAAATGGGTTGTCGTAGTGGGTGGTGGCGATCCTTATGAAGTAGCGTATGCGATTTATAAATCAGTGCCAGATATTTCCATTTTGACAAATGACGTTCAGAACCCATCAAGTGCGCCAGTTGAAAAAAAGACGGTTCCAGTGACGGTATACCCTGACACTTATCAGATACCATTTGTTGTACCATCTTCACAGAATGTTACTGTTATCATCACATGGAATTCGGCATCAACAAGCTATGTTGATCCCAGCGCCATACAAAATGCCTCGCAACAAAATGTTGCTGATTATATCAATGGACTTTCTGTTGGCGAGCCGATTAATATTTTTCAGGTGCAGGATATTTTTATGAACTCGGTTTCAAGCCTGCTTCCTGCATCTCTTATTTCAATGATTCAGGTAGTGGTCGGTATAAATGGTGTAATTGTTACTCCAGAAACTAACTCAACTTTAATTTATGGTGATACATACGCCTATTTCTCAACATCTGCATCTCAAATTCAGGTGAAGCAATATGGCAGCGCTAGTTGATAAAATAATACCATCATATCCCTATACTCAGTATAACGCCGACCCCAATATAACAGCATTCTTTGATGGATTTAATCAGTTGGCACAGGAACAGCTTGATTATCTTAATTCGTTAAATCTTCCTTGCTGGACATCTCCAGCCATAGTGGGGGATTTACTTGACTGGATTGCGTTGGGGATTTATGGCGTTGTGAGGCCTGAACTTCAGATTTCAGAGGAGGCGTTTGCTCGCGGGGTGTATAACACCATTGAGTACAATGCAATTACATATGCAGGTATGAAAAGTTATACTCCAGGCTCAGCTTCATATGTGCCGGATGATTATTTTAAAAGAATATTGACATGGGATTTTTACAAGGGTGATGGTTCTCATTTTTGCATTGACTGGTTAAAACGGCGACTTGCAAGATTTATACATGGCGCAAATGGAATAGATCCACCCTTGGAAAACACATTTGATGTAAGCGTGATTCCAGTAAATGGTATTTTTAATATCACTATTCCTGATTATGGTAATGGTGTGGGGCATTTCCTGAAAGATGCTATTGACCAATCTCTTGTCAAACTTCCATTTATATATACTTATTCTGTAACGGTGGTTGAGCGATGATACTCGGATTTGGAAACAACGTCATATCTTCCCTTGCTGCTGATATTACCGCGCAGCAGACAACCATTCAGGTTATGCCAGGCGCGGGAACCCAGTTTGCAAAGCTGCTAACTTATGATTATGCCAATGCGTCAAATGTCCAGAAAGTTTATTCAAAAATCACATTAACTGACGCCAAAGAAACTGTATTCGAAATTTGCCATTTAACTGCCGTGAGTGGGGATATGCTTACGGTTATCAGGGGGCAGGAGGGAACAACGGCAAGGGGATGGTCCCTGAACGATGTGGTCGCGAACTTCGCTACACGTGGCTCTGAAAATCAGTTTGTGCAGATTGAACAACTCCAGAGCGGCCATTACACCTCATGCGTGGTCGGCGGAACGGCGAATGCGCTGACTGTTGAGCTGCCAGCCACATTTTTTGTTAATGGGGCAACGGACTGGCAATTACGCGCTCCGCTGGTATTATTCCCCGTGGCGAATAATACCGGACCTGCCACGATTCAACTTACGCTTGGTGGCAGGGTTGTGGGTACATTCCCTCTACGCAAAGGTAATAATGGCGAGCTGTCCGCAGGTGATATTATTCAGGGATGTCCATTACTCTGTTTGCTCGACAACTCTAAATCATGTTTTTATGTGTTTAACCCTCGTGATATTTACATGGGGGATAAGTATTTACAGAAAGACATGAATGGCTCTGATATTCCCGATAAGAAAATTTTCATAAAGAATATTGGTTTAGATGAAACGGTTGATAAAGTTACCAGAGCTATCCTTAATCTCGGAATGATCGGTGATGTAAACCTTAACACCCTTACAGGAGCAAAATACGGTCGTTATTATCAGAATTATTCGGCTAAGGCTACGGCGTCAAATAACTATCCGGTTGCAGCGGCCGGAGCGCTGGATGTTATTCAGAATGGCGCGGAAAACGAAGAGGGTTGTACACAGGAATACTTCCCTTACAACTCTAATGTATGTTATCGACGCTACTACATACCAAGCCGCAGGACATGGTCTTCATGGGAATATGACCTGACGAGCGCGGGCGGCGTCATCAAAGGGGCCGTAGAAATTACCGGAGATGCGCGATCAGTGACGATTAAGCCTAAAACGGCTAACGGCGGTTACTATTTCTTTGGTCGTAAGGCAGACAATACCAACCATTTTTATCTCGGGCAGGGATCCGCCAATTCGGACAACGTTACATGGGGTAACTATCTCACCAATTCCTCTATTTCCCTGGTTTCTGGTGGTGTTGCGGTCTCGGGAGCAATAACCCCCTCTGACTATAGAAACTTTGATGCCCGCTATATTCAGAATTTACGTGTCGGGGCTGTCGGCAGCTTTGTAGTTGCTAAAAATACATGGCGTGAAGCGCCTGTCGGGGCATTCATGACGGGGTGGTATACTGAAGGGAGTGAGCCCGGTGGTGACACCGTTCGTTATCGGCCTTTGCAAGTTTATATCAATGGCGCATGGAGAACCATTTCATCATGAAATTCACGAATTTTAAATTATATCATCCAGAAAACATTGATGCCCCTGAGCTGAATATTGCATACCTTGTCAGCGACGAAGGGAACGACTGGTACGAAAGCCAGAGCTTATTTTCAGGGGAAACGTTGAAGATTGCTTTTGACGAAAAAGGAATTATAAGGAGTTGTAGTGAAGATGTTTCGTTGCTATGGCCAGTTGGCCTCTCTGTAACAGAAATTGATAAAAACACGGTGCCTGATGGTTTTGATATAAGTGGCAAATGGATTTTTAATGGCACAAAAATTGCGCCCTACGAACTCAGTGCCGATGAATTAATTGTAGAAGCTAAAAATAAAAAAGAACGCCTTTTGCGTGAGGCCCTGGAAATCATCACTCCGCTTCAGGACGCGGTTGAACTCGATATGGCGACCGAAACCGAAATTGCTGACCTGGCGGCCTGGCGAAGATATCGCGTGTTGCTCAACCGCGTAAATCCTTCTGATGCGCCGGATATTGACTGGCCAGCCAGACCCATCGTTTAACCTCTTTATTTCATGCCTGCCTGTGGCGGGAATTTTGTCCGGGATTAACTCATGTCAGTACTCATTTCAGGAAAGCTCGTTAACGGGGCTGGCGAGGCTATGGCTGGCTGCCATATCATCCTTAAAGCTCGCGTGAACACCTCAGAAGTCATTATGCGTACTACCGCTGATGTTATTGCGGGAGAGAATGGGGAATATGCATTTAATGCACAAATTGGAAGATATTGTGTGTATCTCCGCCGATGCTGGTGCGAGGACGAATATTGCGTCGGTGATATTCTTGTTGATGAGGATTCAAAACCCGGCACGCTGAACGATTTTCTTATCGCGCCGGGTGAGAGCGATTTAAAACCCGATGTTGTAAAGCGGTTTGAAGAACTACTCGCGGCCACGCAGGCCAGTGCCGCAGAGGCGGCAGGAAGTGCCAGCAGCGCCGGGCAGAGTGCGAATGCGGCCACGTCGGCGCGAAACGACGCAGAGCAATCTGCTGCCGCTGCGCAGCAGAGCGCCCGGTCATCAGCCGGTAACGCTACTGAGGCGGCAAACAGCGCCGCCAGCGCCGCAGGTAGCGCAACTGCGGCGGCAGCCTCGGCGACAGCCGCAGCGCAGGCAAAAAGCGATATCGATGCGGAGATGGCAGACGCGCTGAAGGCGGTGACGTCCTCCCGCTCCGACGCGTTACAGGCCGCAGAAGAGGCTCGCCGCTCCTCAGGCTCAGCTTTAGTGGCGGCAGGCAACGCTCAGCAATCTGCGGAGGATGCCCTGCGTTCCGGCAATCAGGCAGCGGCTCAGGCCAGTCGGGCAAAACAGAGCGCTGACAATGCGGCTGTGAGTGAGGCATCGGCGCTGGCCAGCCAGAATGCAGCAGAACAAAGCGCACAGGCCTCACGGGGATACCGTGACAGTGCCCAACAAATTGTTAACGGCCTGAATGACACAAATGCTTCCCTGACAGAAAAGGGACTGGTGCAGTTAAGCAGTGCCACAGACAGCGAAAGCGAATCACTGGCGGCCACCCCCAAAGCTGTCAGGGCTGTGATGGATGCGGTTCAGACAAAAGCCCCACTGGAAAGTCCTGCACTGAGCGGCACGCCCACCACTCCAACTCCACCTGACGGCGCTACAGGGAATGAGATAGCAAACGCTGCGTTTGTACGAACTCTTATTTCGGCACTGGTTGGCTCTTCACCGGAGGCGCTGGACACGCTGAATGAACTGGCGGCAGCGCTGGGTAATGACCCGAACTTTGCAACGACAGTGACGAAGGCGCTCGCGGGTAAGCAGCCGTTAAGTGATGTGCTGTCGTCCTTATCCGGACTGGCATCCTCGCCGGACAAACTGCCCTATTTCAGTGACAGAAACGTGATGGCGCTGGCTAATTTAACTGCGACGGGCCGCGAACTCATCATGCAAAACTCGCGCAGCGACGTACTGTCATACCTCGGTGTAAAAAGTGCGGGCACAAAAGATGTGCAGCAGGATATTTACGACCGTACAGAAGGGCGGGTGGCGCTTCCCGGCGCATTTGGTTATGGACATGCGTTTTCAGCAGCGGAAAAAGTGCTTTTAAGCATGGACCAGGAAGTTTTTATCCAGTGGGTTAAAAATTCTGGCCCTGGTCGCTACGCCGTGGAAGCCCCCGCGTTCTTCATTACCACAGAGGCAGTATCCGGAGAAATTGAAATAATATCTCCTTCTCCTACGGAGTGGATTCTGTATTTCCGGAACGGGGTCTATTTTAAAAAATGTCACATAACAGACAACGGCAATGCGCTCATCCCCCTCTGGGAAGATGTTGCAGACAAGATAAGTGCCCTGTATTCAACAACCGGAAACAGTTACGGTAGCCCGGGAGTCGGCGGCCTGATGCTGGCAGCTTATTGCGGGGAGAGCGATGAGGATACCCAACGGAAACTGTGGCGCGGCCGGATGGTCAGTGGGTCCAGACTGTCTCCTGTCACCCTTACCGGCGGGTACAACAGCGCAGGCCCGTGGGTATCCACTCCTCAGATTACTGTTATGTCACCAGTTAAAAACCCGCAGGTCGGGGCATTCATTGCATTATCAGGCTCAGATTCAAGCACGGTAAGCAAAGCCAGCAGTCTGATAGGTCTGTTTATGCGAGTGGCATGAGGCGCAGAATGAAAATACGTTTGATTAAAAATCCGCGTTATCTGGAGAACGGGAATATCGACTGTGAGGTCTTTTTTGACGGTCTGGCGCAGCCGGTACCCTTTACAGCCGGTGCTGATGATACTGAGGCAACCGGACAGCAAATCTGGAGGGAGTTACAAAGCGGAAAATGGGGAGAGCCAGCACCGTTTAGCGTTACGTCGGAAATGACAGAAGCCGCACGTGATGAAAAACGCCGCGAAATTGAGGCATGGCGCGCAAAACAGGAAGCGCAGCCATTCACGTTTGAATGGGGCGGACGCGTGTGGAACGGCGGGCCGGATTCACTGGCGCGCATCGTACCCGCGGCGATGGCGGCGAAAGAGGGGGCGTCAGGGGAAACACTGGGTTGGGGCGATGCTTCCAACCGCGTGGTGAGTCTGACGATTGTACAATTGCAGGATCTGGCCACAGCAATGGCGCAGGTACAGATGGAGCGTAACGCCGATATTTATCGGCGACAGCGCGACATGAAAGACCATCTTGCAGGGCTGGAGGATTTGAACGCGATAAGAGCATTTAGCGTTGAGTAACAGGCCGCCATGAGCGGTTTTTTTGTGCCTGGAAAACGAAGCCCCAGCTGCTGTAACAGCTGGGGCTTCTTGTTTGCGGCAGATTTAAAATAGTAGGGCGTATGACGCCGAGAGCAGCAAATATTGCAGGGAGCATACTGGCGGTTGCAGCGCTGATTGGGGCTGCGGGTTTCGCGGTGGCGCGATAGTCTATACCTGCAAATGAAAAATTTCCTGGCTATGGCTTCGGTCAGGACTTTTTGACTTTAAAATCCTTCCCCAAAACTACTGATAACTCTATGTAATGTAGAGATAATTATAAGG
The DNA here is from genome assembly GCF_963888145.1 of Cronobacter sp. EKM101R. Classification (NCBI taxonomy): domain Bacteria; kingdom Pseudomonadati; phylum Pseudomonadota; class Gammaproteobacteria; order Enterobacterales; family Enterobacteriaceae; genus Cronobacter; species Cronobacter sp. EKM101R. The sequence continues at coordinate 25,378 of NZ_CAWPHW010000012.1, forward strand.
CCTGTTTATGCTGAATTTTGTATGTTTTATGAGTGTTTTTACCATACATATCAGTGGATTAACACGTTTTAGATTATATACTGTTACGTCATATGGAATGGTTCGAAGCGGCTGACCTTATCGTGAAAGGTATGGAAGGCGCTATCAACAACAAGACCGTGACCTATGACTTCGAACGCCTGATGGAAGGCGCTAAGCTGCTGAAATGCTCAGAGTTTGGCGACGCTATCATCGCGAACATGTAATCTATTTTATGGGTTACATAAGGACGGGAGCCGAAGGGCTCCCGTTTTTTTTGCCTGAAAACGCTCTCTCACCACCTTGCCTGTGAATCGTTTTTCTGGGAAGCGGGCAGCGCATCGCCAGGATGCTTGAGACGGCAGGAACCAAAAACGCGCCGTGAGTAAACAGCGAGGCGCTGATGCCACTGATGGACGAATTCAACCGGCAGGGCCGGGAAGCGCTTTATTTGTAGGGCAGGGCATTCAGTCGTTGTACAAATGAAGCGGGAGATGCTTTTGCCGTGTTACACATCACGGCTGGATAATGTGCCGCTCACGCAGGCATGTTAAAAGCGATCTCTTCAGGATGTAATGCGATTTACGTCCGCTTTGAGCAAGAAGCGGACGTTTTAATCATGGCAAACTGAAGAAAGTTTGACTCAGCATTCGCGCTGGGCCCGGTTTTGGGTAATCCAACGCTCTATTTTCATCCTGCTTTCATCGGTTGCTGGATTGAAGAGCATCATTGTCAGATCCGGCCTCCCTTCGACAGAAAAGGTGCAAAACTCCAGCGCAATTGTCCCGATTTGCGGGTGATGTAGCATTTTTAACCCTTCCCCATGCCCGGCAACATCGTTGTTACGCCACAGGCGGGCGAAGTCAGAGCTTTGAGCGGATAGCTCCTCAACCAGCTGAGCGATTTCCTCTGACGCACCAAGGCGCGCGGCATCCGCCCGAAAGGCATTGACGATGAGCCGGGCCAGGCCCTCCCAGTCGTGCTGCATCTCCAGGGCCTCCGGGTCGGTAAACAGCAGGCGCAGAATATTTCGCCGCGCGGGCGGCAACAGTGCGTAGTCCTTCAGCACAACCGCCGCCGGGTGATTCCAGGCCACTACATCCCAGATGGCGGTTTTGATAATCGCCGGAATCGTCAGGCTTTCCAGCACGCGTTGCAGCCGTGGGGTTATGCTGCCGGACGGACTTACCCGGCTTTCCGGCGGATGGCCAAACGCAAGAATAAACAGATGATCGCGTTCGGGAGATGTAAGCCGCAGCCCGTCAGCAATGCGGTTCAGCACCTCGCGCGAGGGGGCTCCCCCGCGGCCCTGCTCAAGCCAGGTATACCAGGTCGGGCTGATATTGGCGAGCTGAGCCACCTCTTCGCGGCGCAGGCCCGGCGTACGGCGGCGGCCGGGCAAAAAACCAAACGAAGCCGGGTCAAGTCCCAGACGGCGAGCCCTTAAAAAATCACCCAGAGGATTTTCAGAAAGCAGAGTCATAAATTAGCCTGTTAGTGTTTATACACTGATAACGTCACTACTTTAATAGTAAAAGATCCGTGCTTACGCTGTTGCAGTAAATTACTCAGGAGACAGACTATGCGTATTTTTGTAACGGGTGCGACGGGTTTTATCGGCTCACGTGTAGTATCAGCCCTTCTGGCACGCGGCCATCAGGTGACTGGGCTTGTGCGTTCAGAAGAAGCAGCCCGGCAGTTAGCCGATAAGGGCGTTACTGCCCAGCGCGGAACTCTGGAAGATCCCCGGGCGTGGGTTGCAGGCATCGACCTGTGCGATGCCGTGATCCACACCGCCTTCGATCATGATTTCACCCGTTTTGTGGAAAATTGCGAAAAAGATCGCCGAGTGATTGGCACTATTGGCTCTGTGTTGCAGGGCAGCCAGCGCCCGCTGCTTATCACCTCCGGCACCGGGATGGGTGATGACGGCAGCGGCCAGCCCGCTCTGGAGCAGAATTTCAACCCGGCACATCCTAACCCACGTGTAGCCTCTGAGCTGGAGGGTTCTCAGCTACTGGAATCCGGGATTGATGTACGCGTTGTGCGTTTGCCCCAGGTTCACAACACCGAACGCCAGGGGTTAATCAGCTATTACATCTCTCTTGCCAGAGAAAAAGGTGCGGCAGCTTACATTGGCGAAGGTAAAAACGCCTGGTGTGCGGCACACGTGGATGACGTGGCCGGGCTGTATGTAAAAGTGCTTGAGCAAGGCGAACGTGGCGAACGGTATCATGCGGTAGCGGAGGAAAGCATTGCCTCATGGCTGATTGCGCAAACCGTGGCGACAGGCCTGGATATCCCTGCTGTTTCGCTGACATCAGAACAGGCCGCAGAGCATTTCGGCTGGTTCGCCGCTTTCACAATGATGGATATGCGTGCCAGCGGTGCATGGACACGCCAGCAGCTCGACTGGCAGCCCAAAGGACCGGGGCTTATTGATGATCTGAGCAGAATGAGTTTCTCAGGCCAGCCTTAGACCCAGCGCCGGGTAGCGGCTTTCGCCTTACGCGTCCCTGACGATTGCGCATCGCTGCATGGACAGGCAAGTGAGTGAATGATGGCCGGTTAAAACCGACATCTATAGGCAAAGCCTGTTATTACGGCGGCGCCGACACGCCCGTTTCTGGCACAGAACAGATATTATCAACACCATACAAGTGTCTCTGATTTCCGCACAGTCAGGAACAATGTGATATCTGGATGCCGTATGGCGTGACGGCCACCGATACCAGATGGCGGGCGTTATGATGGGTGACTTATTCAGACAGGGCGTGGCGCGGTTTGACGAGAACGCGCCGCGCGTGAACAGCGAGGCGCTGATGTCACTGATGGACAAACTCAACCAGCAGGGGCGGGGAACTCTGTATTTTGCAGGGCAGGGCATCCAACAGGCATGGCAAATGAAGCGTGAGATGCTGTCGCCGTGTTATACGACGCTACTGGCTGATGTACCGACCGTGCGGTCATGGTAAAAGTGATCTGCTAAAGAATTAATACGACCAAACGTCCGCTTTGAGCGAAAAGCGGTCCTTTAATCCATTGTGTATCAGATGCAGGACTAACACTGGCATGTGATAATCAACCGGGGATAGGTGATAGGTCATCGCATCCGCTCAGGTAATGGCGATGTGATTCTACGTTGTGAGAAATGTACAAAGATATTTGGTGTTAAAAAATGACGGAAATGGACGATGACTTTTTAGAATATGATCTGGACTGGTTTTTATCCAGCCAGGAAGGGTACTTGGCGCATTTTGCAACAGCAGGCCTGGGGCCGGTTCCTGAAAGGATCAAAGCATCTGTCGAGGACTATAATTTTATTCTTGATTATATTTACTCACTGGAACCTTTGTCAGAGGTCTATGTGATAGAAGGCAATCTGCCTGCATTTTCTGATGAAAATCAACGATCTTGCTATCTGCGCTCATTTGTTGAGATGTCAAGTAAAGGGTTGTTCAGCTACGACTATGAACAAGGTGGATATAAATTAATTTCGAAACCCAAAACGCCATTGAAATATGAAACATTGCCAAATGAAGTGAAAGGCGTGATTTATATTGCAGATGGAGAAATAGACTTATAGATATGATGTGCTGATGCGACCTGTGCTCAATTTTTTGACACACAATAGCCCTAGAAAGATCCGCTTCTGGCACGTAGCGGAAGGTATCGACATTCTACAGATCTCTCGGCATCCCGCGCTGTCTGGAAAGAGGGCTACCATCAAGGTTAACGTATTTGTTATCCAGCTCGTTTGACTGACGCACTGAGCACAGGGGCGAAGCCGCGCGAAGCTTGTGTCACTCCCCCATGGTTCGCAAAACAAGCTTAACGAGATTTTTCAGACACAGTAGTAGCCGAAATATCCATGTATTTTTTGAATGCAGCGTCACGTTTTACCCCTCTCGGATCTGATAAGAAAGGGAGCCTTAACCGTGGTGTATCGGATACTGTGACAGTCCAGAGATAATCACCCATAAATCTGAAGTTGATACGATTTGCTGTAATAGATAACGCCTCAAAAATTCCTGTGGAGTACTCATTGCCCACAGAAACAATCTCTTTGATACCCTCATAAAGATCAATGAGAGCGATAGTTAGCGATTCTTCGAAGATAACGTCGTCAGTCAGAAAAAGAACATAACGCTGTTCATTGATCTGAACAGATGCTTCAAGTATCTCCCCATGTACAATAATACCTGTGATATTTCCATTGAGTAATAGTACAGAATGAGCCTGTGATAAATCGGTCGCTTCCCGAACTTTCATTAGCGATACTGAATTAACCTGTTGCATAATCAATTCCATAAACGATCCATTTCCCAGGCAGCAAGTGCACCACCAACGAAGGCGCCTGTAAGTACACATGCAGGAGCGCCAGGCCCACACATCAATCCCGCCATCGCTCCACCTGCGGCTGCACCAGCAATACCCGCACTGTTTATGGCCAGTTGCCTTCCTGACTCCGAAATTTTATCGTCTGCGTTATAGATCTCGTAAACAGAAATAGCAATTGAAAGCACGATGAGGCCATTTCCTAAACGCGAAAGTTGCATCGGTTCAAGCAGCATTGCGTTTATACAAGATTCCCTTTCAAGCACGTGGGACGCTTTACTTAGCGTAGTCACATATTAAGCACTTTATATCGTTGCTTTTGTGACGGAACACAGCTGAATTCCTGCCCCGACTTGCCTGGCAGGTTGCGTCCTGTGCAGAGCACGCCAGTGGTGACGCATCGGGTCATTTAATATAAGAAAATCCTGTGCCAGTAAAACACAGGATTTCTGCTTTAAATAAGGGTAGTCGGGGAGGGCGTCCCGGCAAAAATACAGAGATAATCAGGTGCGTCGGGAGTATGGTTAAACGCAGACGGCGTCAATAAAAGAAGGCATTATGTTTGCGCCAGTACAGCGCCGCCGGGCGTAAACGTTCTGTACGGGACAGAGCGAAGAATACTCTCAGAAGGAACTTATTATGAAGCTCGCGGCTATTTCGGATATTCACGGTAACCTACTGGCGCTGGAGGCGGTGCTGGAGGATATTGAAAAACATAATGTCGACGTTATTGTCAACCTTGGCGATATCCTCTCCGGCGGGTTATTCCCCGCAGAAACGGCTGACAGACTTTTACCGCTCAATTTTCCCACTATCAGAGGGAACCATGAACGGCAGCTGCTTGAAACTACGCCTGAGAAAATGGGGTTATCGGACCGCCACGCGTACCGCCATCTCTCGCCAGAACACCTGGAATGGCTGCGCAAAATGCCAGCCGGGCTGACCCTGCATAACGACATTCTGTTGGTCCATGGAACGCCAGGTAATGACAAGGAATATCTCCTTGAAGAAGTGACGGCGTCAGGCGTTCGGGAATCTTCTCATGCAAGGATTTATGAACATATTAAGCATCATAACGCCTCTCTTATTCTCTGTGGCCACACGCATATTCCCCGCAGTGTTGAGATTTCTTCAACGTGCCTGATTGTAAATCCGGGGAGCGTTGGTTTACAGGCGTATGATGACGAGCATCCTTTCTTTCATAAAATGGAAGCGGGTTCACCGCATGCCCGCTATGCGATCCTGGAAAAGCGGGCTAATCAATGGACGGTGAATTTCCGCAAGGTCGTTTACGACTGGGAAAAGGCTGCCCGACACGCGCTGGAAAACGATCGCCCGGACTGGGTGAATGCGTTAAGAATCGGAAAAATGTGAGTATAGAGATTATTCGCATGCCCTGATGGGGGCAGTAAGAGCGGCGCTAAGGTGCTGGACTATTTAGCGGTGGGTGAGACCCGCGAATTGCTGCAATAACAGTCCGCTTTGTGCGCAAAAGGGGCGTGAACGCATAAAGGCGGGACGATAATTATCATCAGGCGGGCAAAATGATAATCATCGTCCATGACGTTTCTCGTTCAGCCTGACGGTTAGCGAACCAAAACGACATTACCATCGATAATGGAAAAATAAGGGTTGTACACGAAGACCACTTCCCCTTCGCTATTTTTAAACATCAGCGGAGAATTCTGGAAGAATCCGGCAGCCAGTCGGAAAAGACGCCCACCGCGATAACGCATCAGGCGATAGTCTTGCCATTCAATGTCCACCGGGGTCAGCTGTGGGTCACTCACATGTTGTGGAAAATCAGTGGAAAGGAAAATCATATCCGGCGTGGTGCCTTCCGCCTGAGCCATCTCTTCATTCGAAATTTTCGCTGTGCGTTTCAGGCCTTTCACATCGCGGCGTTTTATCTGCATCCAGATATCTTCATAAGCCTTACGAATTTTCGGCAGATCGTTCTCCGTTACCGGCGTCGCATTCACCCATGACCACTCAGGCAGACGGTCAAGTGTAATGACACCCTTCATTTTATATAACCCGTAATCATCATCTGATGGGGTGTAACCTTCAAACGTCTTCGTACCGGTCGCATAAATAACCGTATTGGCCGCGCTTATCTCTTTTTTATCATTCACCGTCAGGCTGTAGTCGGCCAGTTTAATGCTGTTGTCAGTGGTGTCACCGGTGATGGTCACCTGGCATGCGGAGTCAGCCCACAGCGTCTGCGGTTGTTTCACATCCTGCGGCCCCATTAATAACTCAATATCGTTATTACCGTTTTCCAGAAAGGCGGTCATATTAAAGCCCGCGGCGATCGTGCCGTCATCGTCCGTGGTATTGTCAAACGCGGGCAGATCATTAGCCCGCAAAAGGCAGGTGCTTTTACTGGATTTGAACGAGAAAAGATATTTCACATGAGGCACGTCTTGCGCCTTAGCGGAAAACGTTGTCAGAAAAATCGCACTGACAATAAGACTACGGAGCAGGTCTCCGCCAGGTTTATTTTTCTTGCTCAGCTCTGCCATGAATAATACATTCCTTTTCAGCCTTGTTGCTTATATCCACGTTGCAACATGGTGGGTTCGTTTACCGGTGCCTTCACGTTGCGCATCAACCCCGTCAACGCGCTTCGGTTTCAGGCAGCGATTCTAACGTAATTCGTCTTAATGAAACATGCTGTTGCGGATGCGACAGACCACCAGATCTCAATGTCAGCAAAGGGCAGCCTTTCGCGGGTGGAGAGTGAAAGCGATGCAGGCGGATACGTAATCACTCACACCATAATGACCGTTTCTTCTAACCAGCCCGGCAGATTTTCACGGTACCATTCTCGATAAATCATCAGACATGCGATCTTCCTTAATCATGGGCCGGTAAATATTTCCTGTTGCGGATGAATATAGCCCCAACAGGATGCGATGCTGCTGATGACATTCATCTTAAGTGACGATGAAGCGGCTGTTAATCCCTGGAGGAATGCGCCGCTCAGCTGAAAGAATAAACCAGCCGGGTACATCCCGTTACCCGGCTGTGGCGGGAGGAACATGCTAACGGCGATGCCGCGGCACTGTATGTTCCAGTCCCCTAAACCCATTTCTCTCTGTCAGTTAACTTTAAAGATGTCCACCGTTTGCTTAAGCAAATGAGACTGCTCTTTTAGCGACAGCGCGGCGGTGGAGGCCTCCTCAACGAGCGCGGCGTTCTGCTGCGTTACCGCATCCATCTGCGTCACCGCAATATTAATCTGTTCAATGCCGCGGCTCTGCTCGCCGGTGGAGAGCGCCAGTTCAGACATTAACACCGACACCTGATTAATAGAGTTGATGATGGCTTTCATGCTTTCACCCGCCCGGGTCACTTTTTCGCTGCCGGACGAAATATGGGTGCCGGACTGCTCAATCAGCTCTTTGATCTCCTTCGCCGCAGCGGAGGAACGCTGCGCCAGATTGCGTACTTCGCTCGCCACCACCGCAAATCCGCGGCCCTGTTCGCCTGCGCGCGCCGCCTCTACAGCCGCATTGAGCGCCAGAATATTGGTCTGGAAGGCAATGCCCTCGATGATCCCGGTAATGGAATCGATACGTCTGGCGCTCGATTCAATCTCCATCATGGATTCCACGGCTTCTGCTACTATCTGATTCCCTTCCTGCGCTGAATCACGCATGGAGCCGGCGAGCTGATCCGCATTGTGGGTATTCTCAGACGTATGCTTCACGGTGGACGTCAGCTGCTCCATGCTGGCCGCAGTTTCGCCCAGTGAGGCGGCCTGTTCTTCGGTGCGGGCGGAGAGATCGATGTTGCCAGCGGCGATTTCGTCGGCCGCGAGGGCGACGCTGTCGCTGGAATCGCGAACCTGAATGATGATTTCGCGCAGCGACTGGCGCATTTGCTCAAGCGCGGTGAGCATCTTGCCGATTTCATCCCCGGAATGAGAAATAATCGGATCCTGTAAATCCCCTTCCGCCATTTTCTGACAGTGCGTATGGGCGATGTCTAACGGCTTGAGAATACGGCGTTGGATCAGAATGAACGTTGCAATGAGGATCAAAACAAAGATAAGGGTAAAGCCGCCCAGCAGGGTCACGCTAAAGGTAAATTGATCCTGTGCGTCCAGATTAAGCTTATGGGCGTAATCTTCACGGAACGCGAGTAATTTCAGTAATTCGTTTTCAAACTGATAATCCAGCGCAGGCACGGTAAAGCTGGCAAGCTGATTAAATCGCTCAACGTCATTATTCATTGCGGCATCCATCATCGGACGTAAACCGTTGTTGAGATAATTCTGCCAGGTTTGCTGATACGGGATTAAAATCTCTTCTTCGCCCGGCGCGCGTGGTGACGCCATGTAGGTGTCGAAGGTCTTCACCGCATGCTGCATAAATTCGTTAGCGCCTTCCAGCGAAGTTTGCGCCTGTGAGTTTTTGCCTAATGAATGATTAATCATGGCTTCCATCAGGCGCACACGGACCGTGCGGCTGTGGTTAATCGGGTCCACCACTGACAGCACGACGCGGATTTCTTTATCCACGCCATCCAGCGCCTGGTTACTGCGCATTAAAGACCACAGATTAGATAATGAACTGGCAAGAAAAATTAATATTAACGCGCCCAGTGTTATAAATGAAAAAAGCCTAACTGTCATAGTCATTTCTTTTACATCCATTTTCATACTCAACGATGCCTCTCCATCATGCGATATAAATAATTCAAGGCGTATATCGGCGGCATGAAATCGGCTTTTAGACGCCAGAAAAGTAAATAAAAGCAAAGAAATGCAGAGTGACGTTTGGGGTTGTTAATAAACCAGGCGGTGTGGCTATGATTATATTAAGAGAGTGGCGATTTTTTTAAGAAAATGTTTTCTGGTTTGCTTATCGTTAAGGGTTTTTTATGGGCTTGTGAAGCGATGTTTGGTCCTCAAGAGGGGAGGAATGTCCGGCCCTGTTTACTGAGGGGGCGTAGTGTTAGTCAGCTAATGAAATATCACGAACACCAGTATTAAAAGCACCAGATAACCGGCGCTTTTAACCGGATATGAAAAGAGAGCTTAGTATTGATTCGCTGGGGTTTGAGCGGATACAAATAAATGGTTGCAGGCGGGGCAGATGAGCGTTTTTTTCTTGTTGACGCGGGCGGAGCTGTGTTCAGATTTTTCGTTGCATTTCGGGCAGGTAACGCGGCTTAAGTAACTGTCTTGCGATTTTCTTTTATGAATAGCCATAAGTATCTTCTTTGATGTGAGGAGAGAGCACCTTACACACATCCACGGCCAATTGCCCGACATTTATTTTTTAATTGGGTATTGGCGTGTTTTTTATACAGGCTAAATCAGGCGGCTAACAGCAAGCCATCCCGATGAAGGGGCGCCGTGTTGCGTATATCACCGCGTTATGACGATTCTGGTAGTTTTACAGCGTCGGGCGGCGCGGTAATCTGAGCGCAGAAAAACAGGAGATCAGGGATGCAAAACCGCTACTTTACGCACTGGCGAAACACCTTACGCTGGGGTTACCGGTTGAGTATAAAACAACTGGTCGTCTTTATCGGGCGCAGCGTCATCGCGTACATTTTCCTGCTGGGGCTATGGCTGGCGGTGTTTCAGGCGATCGCGTTCACGCCGCTCATTGATTACCTCACGGCGGATATCATCACCACCGCCGGGGTGTGGGTAACGCGGGCCGCACAGGCGCTGGTGGGTATTCCCGTTATCCTGCACGCCATAAAATCTGTTATCTGGCTGTTTACTACCGCGCCGCACGGGCACAGCGGCGACACCAGTTATTATACCGACACCTCGCACCACCCCGGCACAAACCACTCATCGTATGACTCGACGGTAACGCATTCGCACGCGTCCCACCATAGCAGCTATTCCGACAGCTGTAGTTCAGACAGCGGCTCGGGCGGCGATTCCGGCAGTTGCAGTAGCGATTAAAAAAAGCCCGGTGCGTAGCCGGGCTTTTTTGGGCGTGATGCGAAGCGTCTTAAGGTTTTTATTACCGTTATGACTCATCACCATAATAGAGTGTGCCTATCTTAATGAGCGGTCGGCCCTGAGATTTTCGGTGCAGGTTAGAATCGCGCAGCGAATACACACAGCCGCAATATTCCTGCTGATAAAACCGCTCACGCTTGCTGATTTCAATCATCCGCGCCGAGCCGCCCTGTTTACGCCAGTTATAATCCCAGTACACCATGCCTTCATAGGGTGCGGCGGCACGCTGCCCGCAGTCGTTAATTTGCTGCATGTTTTTCCAGCGCGAAATACCGAGCGAACTGCTGATCACCTTAAAGCCATTTTCATGCGCATAGAGCGCGGTACGCTCAAAGCGCATATCGAAGCACATGGTGCAGCGCACGCCGCGCTCCGGCTCCCACTCCATCCCTCTGGCGCGCTCGAACCAGTTATCGGTGTCGTAATCGGCGTCGACAAAAGGAATGCCGTGCTGTTCTGCAAAGCGGATATTTTCCTCTTTGCGCAGCAGATATTCCTTCTGGGGATGAATATTGGGATTATAGAAAAAGATGGTGTAGTCGATACCGGAAGCCTGGAGCGCTTCCATCACTTCACCCGAACAGGGGGCGCAGCAGGAGTGCAGTAGCAGTTTTTGTTCCTGATTCGGCAGCGTAAGCGTGGGCCTGACAAACGCGTTCATTATTACCTCGTCCAGTGTTGTCATCAGATAAACCTTAACAATATTTCGCGCAGGACGCACGTCGTCGCGCCGTTTATAGCGCGGGCGTCCGTTACGAAAGCGCCAGCGGTGGCCGGGAGTAATGAAATTACGCAGCGTAAAAAATAGCGTCGCGCTTTAAAGGGCAGTGGAAAATATATTTTTTTAAAACGAATAAACGACACGGTTATCTTTTTAAACGCGCCCGGGAATTTATTTTGAGATGAGGCTGGCAATAAACGCGCGCATGAACTAGCGGTTACCATTTCATTTTACTAAATATATAGTTTTGTAAAAGGCGCAGTATTGCTTGCTTAAAAAATCAGGGCGTGCGTTAATGAACTCCTCGGTTTGATACGCAGAACCCGTGTGCAGTGGTTGGTACGAGTCCTCCACTTCAGTAGTGCTCATCTCCAGACGTTATCCTTCGATATCTCTTCTTTTGAGTTTCCTCTTAAGCACTGAATATTTCTGTCATGCAAACCATTTTTCGCCGCAAGGCTCAAGTATAAAGGTATTACAATATGGCTAACAGAATGAATGGTTCAGTGAAATGGTTTAACGCGGATAAAGGTTTTGGTTTTATCGCACCAACGGACGGCAGCAAAGATGTTTTCGTCCACTTTTCCGCAATCCAGAGCGATAATTTTCGCACGCTGACCGAAGGCCAGCAGGTTGAATTCTCGGTTGAAAACGGCGCTAAAGGCCCGTCAGCCGTGAATGTGGTGGCGCTTTAAAGACAACATGATCGCTGCAGGTTTGCATTTCAAGTGTCCTGCGTGTCATGGCTCGCAGTATCGTACTTCGCGTTTCGACGTGACCGACAAAAATCCGCACGGCGCAAAATGTATATTTTGTAAATCTGCCATGCTGGTTGGGATCGCGGCGGCCGAACGTTACGACAGTTATGCGATGATGCATTCGGAAACGAATACGCACCGCTAAAAAACACCCCCATTCAGTAAAAAAAGCCCGCTTGCGGGCTTTTTCTTTTTCTCTTTCCGGCATAAAAGCAAGACAGCGCAGGGCAGGCGTAAATAAAAACGCGACGCCTCAGCGCCGCGTTACCCTTTTTCTGAACTCAGTGCTTACGGGCCAGCAGTTGTTCCACCACGGCGCGGGCTGCCGTGATTTTTTGCGCCCGCTCCGGGTCGCTGTTGACGCCCGCTTCAAGGCCTGCGAAATGGTGGCGGGCATTATCAACCACCCGTTCTTTCAGCACGGCGGGCACTTCTTCCAGTAATGACTGGAACAGAATTTCATACGCCAGGATGCGCGTCTGGAGTTTTTCAATAATTTCGTCAATCGAGCCCGTCATTTGTACCTCTTCTGGTGAGTGCGTCGGCGCTACGTTTCACTTTAGCCGCTTGACCGGTCGTTGGCGAGGGGGGAGGCGAGAAAAGCGTCCCGCGCTCGCAGGCCAGGCTACACTTTTTCTTTGTCCCATGGAAATGAGGAAAGCTTAATGCCTGACAATCGCCATCCCGACAGACCGCTTGCAGACGATAACGAGCATCACGGCTTGCCCGAAGATGCGCCGAATACGATAAACCCGTGGGAAGAAGACGACCTGCCTGAAAAAGAGGAGCCGCACGGGCGGGAATCGCTGCACGACGCGTGGCGCAAGGCGCCCTGACTTTTACGCACGCTATTAGCCGCCTGCGGGCGGCTTCATTTTTTGCGCTCGCTCTCCTTTTTGTTACCTGCCGAAATTTTGTTGTCGCATCCCCCCTCTACTTTTTCCAAAACCTGCCGATAACGATTTAAACCAAATTCAGGCACAAGGAGTGCCTGAAACCAGGCACCAGCGCGTTATCCCTTCGCCGCATGAGCCATCACACATAAGCGTACCTTTGAGGTAAATATGGATAACTTCCAGAAAGATATCGATGAGAGGGCGAATCTCGCTTTATCGAACAAATTCGAACTGCTTCTCTTCCGGCTGGGATCTGCGAGTGAAGAGGAGAAACCTGAGCTGTATGGTATTAACGTTTTCAAACTGCGCGAAATCGTGCCCATGCCGACCATTACTAAAGCCGCAGGCATGCAGGCGCCGCTGCTCGGCATGGCCAACATCCGCGGACAGATCATTCCTGTCGTCGATCTGCCGGCGGTCGCAGGCTGTAAACCGACGACCGGGCTGAATCTGCTGCTGGTGACGGAATATGCGCGCAGCACCCAGGCGTTTGCCGTGGAATCGGTCGAAAACATTATCCGTCTCGACTGGAGCCAGGTGCATACGGCGGAGTCGGGCGTCAGCTCACGCAACATCACCAGCATCGCGCGCCTCGACAGCGACAACCAGAGCAATGAGCTGGCGCTGGTGCTGGACGTTGAACAGATCCTTTATGACATCATCCCGTCGGTGCGCGACGGTCAGCCGAATACCGTGATGCAGGAGCGCAGCTTCAAACTGAAGCCCGGCGCGGTTGCTATCGTGGCGGAAGATTCCAAAGTGGCGCGCTCGATGCTGGAGCACGGTCTTAAAAGCATGGGCATCCCGGCGCTTATGCATACCACGGGCCTTGAGGCCTGGGAAAAGATCAAGCTGATGGCGAAAGAAGCGCAGGCGGAAGGCCAGTCAATTACCGATAAAATCGCAATGGTGCTGACCGACCTCGAAATGCCTGAGATGGACGGTTTTACGCTGACGCGTAACATTAAAATGGATGCCAACCTGAAGAAAATTCCGGTGGTGATCCACTCGTCGCTCTCCGGCAGCGCCAACGAAGATCACGTGCGTAAAGTCGGTGCGGATGGTTACGTGGCGAAGTTTGAAATCAACGAACTTTCCGCCGCTATCCAGCGCGTGCTCGACAAAGCGGCGAGCTGACGGCCAGGCTCCGGCTATGGCGGGGCCTGCGCTTTTCAGACAGACGGTAAGCGTACCGCGCCTGCGAAGGCTTTCTGGTCAGCTACACTTAATGTGTTAACTCTGATGGATACAGGAGGTCATCATGTTTTTTGGTTTCGGATACTTCGGTGAATCGCAAAAAGAGCAGGCTTTTCGCTTACAGGCTGAAGAGCAGGGGGGCGGTACGCCGGGCCCGGAAGGGGAAGTGACGCGCAAGCGTGACGACAGCGATGACGACGAGAAAGGGCCGTATCGCTCGGAAGACGACGCAAAATAAAAAAACCGCCGACAGGCGGTTTTTTAATGGGCGCAAGGGGTCAGCGAAGCTTATCTTCCGCCTCTTCCAGCACCGCCTGCGCATGGTTGCGAATCAGCGCAAAACGTGAGGCGAGCCCGGCGCGGGCGGCAGGTACTTCATCAGGCGTAACCCGACAATATCCGCGCCCAGGCTGAAGCTCATGCGCCACGGCGGCCTCAAGCTGCGGATGCGCTTCCAGTGCCGCTTCGAGAGGGCGGTAGTCGAGCGGCAGAAAACGCCCGTCATCCCGAAAGCTGCGATACGGGGCTGATAGCCCGCAGGCGGCAATATCCATTACCAGTCCCGGAACCCGCGCGACGATAGCGTCCATCCTGCCAAGTCTCGCCAGCGCGCAGGCGGCCCAGCTGCGGTCGCTGTTGTCCGCGTTCTTGTCATCCAGCAGCCCGCAGAGCGCGGTGATGGCCTCATCCGTGGCGTCGTTAATTTCGGCGATAAGTTTGCAGGCGTTCCAGCGCTCGCCTGGCGCATCGCCGCGCACTACCGCCGCCAGCGGCGCCACGGCAGGGTGCCCGATAGCTTTCAGCAGTTCGTCATACTCTTCATACAGCGTGCCCCGGACGACGCCGAGCGCCAGTGGCACCAGCTCGCGAAGCTGCGCTTCGAGGGGCAGGGCGGTCAGACGGCGGCGCTCTTTTTCGTCGGCGTCATACTGCGGAAAATGACGCAGCAGCTGCGCGCGGGTGAGGCTCAGCGGGACCAGCTCACCGGCGTCGTCTTCGGCGATAATAATAAAATGCTTATCCACCACGCCTTCACGGATGAGTTGCTGACGCGCCTTTTTAGCGGCCTTCGGGAAGCGGCGCATAAAGTGGTCGTAAGTTTTCTCCCACACCGTAAAGGTGCCGTCGCGCGCTGCGAAATCTCCGCACTTCTGCGCCAGACTTTCAGCGAGCTCATCTGGTTCGATGTTGTAAGGCAGATCTGCCGAAGACCAGCGCAGGCTCTCGGTTAGCGATTCTGACGATGAAGTCTCGCCCTGCGCCTGATATTCCGCCACGCGCCGCGCGAGACTTTCCTCAGTCCCCACCGCGATGCAGGGCCAGTACAGGACGGACCCGTCGCCATAAAAAGCATGGAAGGTGGCGCCGTAAAGACGCTCGTGCGGGTGCTGTTGATGCACGGTGCGAACCGCAGCGACCATCATCGTGACGGCAGCCTCTTCAAGGGCCTGCCAGTCGAAAGCCTGTTGTGCCATGCGTTTTCCTTGTGGGCGATGCAAAACCTGACGCAGTCTACCAGGATGACGGCGGGCGGGTAAGCTGCGCAAACCTGGGGGAACGCCATAAAAAAAGCGGCCAGAAGGCCGCCTGAGCATTACTGCGCGTTCAGCGCGCGCCACTGCTCCGCCAGAGAATCCAGCAGCTCGTAGCGTTTGCGGTACTCTGAGCGTTTTTTGCTGGCGACCTCTTCCAGCGGCTTGCGGGCTGCCGTGAGCGGCAACGTGAAGCAGCGTGCGCCACGCCGTTCGCCGCCAATCGATTCCCAGAACTCATCGTAACTGGCAAAAAAATGCCGCCCTTTGCTGAAGCGATAGCGCAGCCCGCGAAAGACATGGCCGTTATTGCTTACTGCGTCGAAATGCGTCATGTCATGCTGCTGAATCATCAGCCAGAGCACTTCCATCAGCAGACGTTTCGGGAAAACGCCGTAACTGGCTTTCGTTGCATCACGAATAGCTTCATGCGGTACGCTTCTGCGCGGGCCCTGCAGGCCGCCAATAGCGATGCCATAGCCGGCGGCGTCGCGCACCACGCTGAACGTCAGGCTGGCGAGCAGGACGTCGTCGCAGTGCAGCCACAGAGTGCTTTCGCCTTCGCGTTCTGCTTTGTGTGCGGATGAAGCGCTTATCACGACGGTTTTATCTTTCGCCGCAAGGGTAAACAGCGGCTGCGGGCTGGTGGCGCAAAGCGCATCGGCAAGACGCGGTGCCGCCTCATCGCGAATAAACGCATAGTTATTAATGATAGCGCTGGCGCGTGCGCCCGCGCTTAACCCCAGACGCAGATAGTGGCGATGAATTTTGCCCGGCAGCGTTTTCTGTACACTCAGCAGTTGCTCAAAGCGCGGGTTGGTGGCAAGCGCATCCATAAAGCGCAGCGTGGCGGGCAGATAGATACAGCTTCGCAACGCGAATTTCAGACGATAGCTTTTTTTCTGCCATAATCCGCCGGGCATCAGCTCGCCGGTGGTAAGGGCTTTAATAAGATCCATGCCGCTGCGCGAGGCGGGCGCAGCGTGAGAAGTGATGACCGACATAAGAAAAACCTTAGATACCGCGAATCACCGAAGTATATCGGGCAAGCGCAACGGCTTTTTAAACGGCAGCTCAATGCAAAGTAATCAGGCAAATCTTAGGAGGGGGAAGGGCTGTGGTGAAAAAAACACCCCGCAGAAACTGAGGAGAGCATCAAGGGCTGTCGTTATACGCCGCACGGACAGGGCAATTGCCCGTACTGCGCTTTCATGGTGCCGCAAGCCGCTCCTGTAGCGGGGTAAGATGAGGCTAAACATTGCAGTTATGTGGGTCATCACAATAACAGCGCCAGCTTAACGAAAAAGCGAAGCGAGAGGATGAAGAAAATATGGAGATTCGCCAGCAAAATGGGCGGTTTTTTGATCCAGAAATCTTTACATCGCGACATAAGAATGTTCTGATCTGCGCGTGAGATCTATTGTTTATTGCGAACGCGGAAAGACCATGCAACAACTCAAGCCAGGCGCTCTCGCCATTATTATCGGCGCCCGTACCGCTGCCGGACGGGAGAATATCGGTAAATCTGTTGAACTCTTCAGCCTCTGCCAGCCGGGCGAGCGGTTTATTAATCCCGTGACCGGTTTTATGACCGAACTGCCAAAAGCCTGCGCCCGCCCGCTGTGGCTGGTTACCGGCGATGTCGTGGCCGCCGACGGCCAGACTGGCTTCGCCTTTGTGCGCGCCGAACACCTGATGCCGCTGGACGGCCAGCTGCTGCCGCTCGAAGAAACGGCGCTTCTTCTCGACTAAGGCTTTTCAGCCAGTTCTCTGAGCCACGCCGCCAGGATCTGCGCATGGTTCTGGCGTCTGTCTTTCGCGCCGTATAACAGCGTGAGCGTGCCTTTGCGGGCCATCGCCGCCAGACGCTCGCCTTCCGCCTGCTGTGCGGCCAGCTCTTCGCGGTAGCGCTCGCTAAAATGCGTGAAATCGATAACCTCGCCATGCAACGCCTTGCGAAGCGGGGTGGAGGGGGCCAGCGCTTTATTCCATTCGTCTAACGGCAGATCCGCTTTTTTTATGCCGCGCGGCCAGAGCCTGTCCACCAGCACCCGGTAGCCGTCCTGCGCGTCCGGTTCGTCATAAACCCGTTTAAGCGTAATCATGTTTGCCTCCTGGCGTATTGTTATGCACGACCAAATTATCCGCCTCGTGAACGTGGGAGGCAAACCGCGAGACGTGATTGCCCGAGACGTCTCGCAAAATTCCTGCGTGACGCACTGCTGATTTTGGGTGTTGTTAGCGGGCGCGCAGATCGGTATGCTGATGCTCCTTATGTTGTGCTTAATTCATTCAGGCATAAGGAAAACCCCATGGAAACCTCTCCGCTTACTTCCACCCTGCGTATTGCGCTGGTCGGCGACTACAACGCCGCGACGGTGGCGCATCAGGCGATCCCGCTTGCGATTGACGACGCCGCCGCCGTGCTGGAACTTACCGCCGATTACGACTGGCTTGCGACCAAAGACATTAAAAGCCCGGAAGATCTGGTGGGCTATGACGCTATCTGGGTCGTGCCTGGCAGCCCGTATGAAAACGAAGACGGCGCGTTTATCGCCATCCGCTACGCCCGTGAAAATGCGATTCCCTTCCTCGGCACCTGCGGCGGCTTTCAGCATGCGGTGATTGAATACGCCCGTAATGTCCTGGGCTGGAGTGATGCGAACCACGGCGAAACCGCCCAGAGCGGCAGGCTGGTGATTACGCCGCTCAGCTGTTCGCTGGTGGAGCAGACCGGTGAGGTTGAACTGCGCCCGCATACGCTTATCGCGCGCGCCTACGGGCGTGATGAAATTGTAGAGGCGTATCACTGTAACTTTGGCGTGGCGCCGGCGTTCGTTGAGGCGCTGAACGCGGACGCGCTGAAAGTTACCGGCTGGGATAACGACGGCGACGTGCGCGCCATTGAGCTGACTACCCATCCGTTCTTTGTGGCGACGCTGTTCCAGCACGAGCGCGGAGCGCTGGAAGGACGTCCGGTGCCGCTGGCGCGGGAATTCCTGCGCGCCGCTCGCCGCTAACTTATGGCGCGCCGATTTCCCGCGCGCGCCCGGCAAACCCGCCCGCGATGGCCATCACGACGGCAAGCGCGGCGCAGACCATTAACGGCAGGCTCCAGCTGTGCAACAGATCGTGGAGTCTGCCGATAGCGGGCGGCCCGCATGCTGCCAGCAGATACCCCACCGACTGCGCCATACCTGAGAGCGCCGCCGCCTGATGCGCGGAGCTGGCGCGCAGGCCGATAAACGTCAGGCCAAGGATCATCGTCGCGCCTGAGCCGAAACCGAAAATCACTACCCACCACGCCGCGAAATGCGGGAAAAACCACAGCCCGACGGGGCTTACGGCGCAGAGCAGCGCCGTCAGAATGGCGATGCCGCGTTGATCGCGAAGTCTTGCGAGCAGCAGCGGCACCGCAATGCCTGGTACGGCGGTGGCAAGCTGCATCAGGCCGTGCAGCGAACCAGCCTGCGCTTCGCTAAACCCGCCGCTTATCAGAATCGACGGCAGCCAGCCGATCACGATGTAATAGATAAGCGAGTTCACGCCCAGAAAGAGTGTGACCTGCCAGGCGAGCGCCGAGCGCCAGATGCCGCGACTGTGCGCCGCCGCATTGCCGCCGATGGCATCGTGCCGGCGCGCGCGCAGCTGCGGCAGCCAGAGGAGCAGGGCTATCACCGGGAAGACAATCAGGGCCAGCAGCGCGCCGCGCCAGCCGCCGCCAAGTGTCGCAACCGGCACCACCAGCGCCGAGCCTGCGGCTGCCGCAAGCCCCATCGTCAGCGAATACGCGCCCGTCAGTTTCGCCACGTTGCCTGGAAAATCGCGCTTGATCATGCCCGGCAACAGCACATTGCCGATGGCGATTCCGCAACCGATAAGCGCGGTGCCGGCAAAGAGCGCCGCCGCGCTGCCGCCAGCGCGCAGAAGAATCCCTGCGCTGATAAGCAGTAGCGCGCCGCCAAGGCTGCGCTCCATCCCGAAACGCCGGGCGCTACCCGCCGCCAGCGGCGACACCAGGGCGAAGGCGAGCAGCGGCAGCGTGGTAAGAAGCCCCGTCGCTGCGGTCGAGAGTGAAAAATCAAGGCGAATGGCGTCCAGCAAGGGGGCCGCGCCGGTAAAGGTCACGCGAAGGGTGGTGGCGATAGTCAGCAGGCCCGCCAGCAGCAGCCAGCCGCCGCGACGCGAAGCAATCTGGTTAGTCATTGATACCTCAGTGGGCGCGCAGGCTGCGTGGCGCTGCGCGAATACAACAGGTGAAAAAGCGTGTAAAACGCACGGCTACTGACGGCCAATCAGCAAAGAAACCAGCCCTGCGGCAATCAGCGGCCCGACCGGCACGCCACGAAAGAGCGCCACGCCAAGCACGGTGCCGACTAGCAGCCCGGCGACAATCGACGGCTGACTGCCCATTAACGCGACGCCCTTACCGCCAAGCCAGGAGACAAAAACGCCCACGGCGATAGCGACCAGCGATTTCCAGTTTAAAAACGCGTGGAACAGCGTCGAAGTGGGCAGGGTGCCGCTGGCGATGGGCGCCATCACGCTGATGGTCAGAATAATAATTCCGACGGTGACGCCCTGTTTTTCCACCCACGGAAACCAGGCGCTGAGCGGGGTCATACGAATCACAATCAACACCAGCACCGACACCGTAACGGCCAGGTTATGACTGACAAATCCAAGCCCGGCCAGCGCCAGCAGGATAAGCAGCGTGATATCAAACATGAAAAGCTCCTTGCCATAAAAGAAGACGCACGGCCTGTCGTCATGATTCTGCAATCAAAAGGCGGTATTAGTGGGAACAGTATCCCCTCTGATAGTGACGCGAGCCCCCCCGGAGAAACGATGAACGATCTTTTGTCGCCCGATGCGCTCTGGATAACGACGTTCTTTTTCGCCACCGCCGCCACGCTGGTTATTGCGGTGCGGTATCTGGAGCGGCGCTGGTAGACGGCGTGCGATGGAAGGCCACCAGAACCGGTTGCGCGAGGCGCAGATAGTCGGCGGTATCCATGATAATCGATTTTTCGAGCAGACCGGCGTTAAAGGCGATTTCGTCATGACGTTCGAATAACAGCGGGTCGGCCACCAGCTTGAGTTCCGGATGGAAACTGAACGGCGGAATGGCGCCAAAGACGCAGCGTGTGAGCGTATCGACTTCCGCCGGGCTGGCGAGCGAGGCTTTCGTGCCGCCGAGATGCTGCGCGAGCAGCGCAAGATCCGCCTGGAGATCGGCCCCGAGCACCGCCAGCACGACCTGCTTAATGCCGTTGCCTTTGACTTTGCACACCAGCGCTTTCGCGCCCTGGCTTAGCAGCGTACCGCGAATTTCCGATACCGCTTCGCATTTACCCACCGCCTCATGCTCCATCACACGAAAGCGCGCCTGGCCGTCGGTCAGTAAATCCACGAGTTGCTGATGAATATCCATACCTTTCATTTTTTCGCCTCGTTTCAGGATAAGGATTGCCACCTTACTGGCGCTTCGCTTATTTTGCAACGCCAGGAAATTTTCACAAAATAAAAGCAAATAAAATAAACAAGCTAGGGCAGTTTCTCACAGAAAATAAATTTCTGTCGTTTGGCTTACTTTGCAAAGCTGTATTAGAGTCATAAGAGTGCCTTATGAAGTCGGCGGCAGTCATAATGCGGGTGATAATACTTTGCTCTGACGCGTCGTAATAAGCGCAACGCCGGAATACGGCGAAACGGTTTCACAATCGGGGCTTTGACGGGAATAGTCCGTACATAGCGACGTTTGCGGAAACACTGCACGGAAGCGCGCTCTGACCGGTAAGCGTAATGATACCTTCGGCAGGCGATAGATTTTACAGTATTGACGTTTTTTCTGGTAACACTAACCCAATCTCGGAGGCTGTTATGGCTGAACATCGTGGTGGTTCCGGCAACTTTGCCGAAGATCGTGAAAAAGCATCAGAAGCGGGTAAAAAAGGCGGACAGCAGAGCGGCGGGAATTTCAAAAATGACCCGGAACGCGCATCTGAAGCAGGTAAAAAAGGCGGCCAGAACAGCCACAGCGGCGGACGTAATAAATAATCCGGCACGTTGATTTTATCTGTGATCGCAGCAGCCTCAGGGCTGCTGTTTTATTTTGCCTGCATAGTCAGTAATAAGCGCAACGCCTGGCTATCGATGGGGCGAGAAAACCACCAGCCCTGGCCGTAACATCCTGGAAAATTATCCTGCAAATATTCGACCTGAAGACGCTGCTCCAGTCCTTCAAATACGATCTGCTGCGGCATCGCTTTAAGCATCTGAATTAAATTGACGAGCAGCGTTTTATTAAGCGATGGCGTGCCTATTGCATCGGTAATACTTTTATCGACTTTAACTTCATCAATAGGCAGCCGCGACAGCCATGAGATGGTCGAATAACCGGTGCCGAAATCATCCAGTGCGATTAAAAACCCGTGTTGCTTAAATAAAGCTATCGCCGCTTCCATGTGCGCCAGCGTTGCATTTTCCCGTTCCGTTATTTCCAGCATGATGCGATTCGCGGGAAGACCGGTCTTTTGGGTAAGCTGTATCAGAAACGCCAGGTAGTGCCGGGAGAAGAGATCGGCCAGACTGATATTAATGCTGAGCGTCAGGTCATACGGCGTCAGTAATTCCGCCATCTCCGTCATGGCCCGCGTCGTGACAAATTCAGTAACCTTGCTCATCATGCCTTCTTTTTCCGCGAGCGGGATAAAAACATCCGGTGAAATCGCCTCGCCATTATTATCATGCCAGCGCAGCAGCGCCTCCATGCCCTTCATCCGCCCAGTCTCAATTTCATAAATGGGCTGATAAACGACACGCATATCGCCGTTTTTTAACGCATTTTCCAGGCGCGCGCGGAGCGAGGCTTTTTTCCGTTGGTAAAGAGCAAGGCTTGCGCAAAGCAGCAGCCCGATCGCAAGACCGAGCGCGATAAGTAATCCGAGGGTATACCAGCGCGCCTGTAACAGGCCATAAGGATGCGTACCGGCCATGACGCAGACATCATATTGCGCATTGCAGTGCTCCCGGGTGATGAAATACCAGGCATAGTGCGACGTGGGGTCGGTTTGAGATAATAATGCCTGCGTCGGCCCAAGCGTAAACCAGCGGCGATCGCGCTGTGAAGTGGTAATAATGGCGCTGTAGTGCGCCGTCTCTGCGTCATTTTCAAAGCGGGTAAAAACAAAAGGGGAAAATATTACCAGCAGATTGTTGCGCCACCAGGCGCTGACTTCGATGGTTTCCGTCAGCGGCAAATTTAATAACCAGCGCGCGCCGTCGCGGCTGACGATATTTTCCGTTGCAGTCAGCGGTTGTGGAACTGCAAGCGTGCCCCAGAGCGCTGAGCACATAATCCCGCGCGCGCCGGTGCGGCCAACATCTTTGATCATCTGGTATTCCCACAATAGCGTGCGCAGGGAATTAAGATCGGCTTCGCTACAGGGGGGATAATGCGCCATTTTCATCTCGCGGGCGGCCAGATTGTTTGCCTGTTGTAAAAGCGTTACGCTGCGCTCCAGCACCGCCTGGCTATAATCGTCTATCCGACGTGTTTCTAATTGCCAGTACACTATTTGCGCAATCGCCAGGACGGCGAATAGACTGGCAATGATTATGCCTGCCACTCCCGAAGTTTTATTCAAGCCCAATGAGACCCTGTTAAACATGATTCACGGTGGTCCTGCGACGGCGCCGCGTCGTTATTTATAGTGCCGCTCACTATAACTGATAGCGAACCGGCTGTAAGTAAAATCTGTAGGGTTATTAATACAGAAGCGTTGTGCTGCTAAATATTATGAAGCAGAAGCGCTAATTAATTAAGCGGGGCTGACATTAAAGTTAAGTAGGGCTTTAATTGCAGGGTAATAAATAAGTAATACGATGGGCCGACACAGGGCCGGCCCGGTTGGTTAGCTCCAGTTTTCGCTGGCCTGCTTATGAAACAGTTCGCGAAATACCGGGTAGATATCATCCTGATCGCGAATATGCTGCATGGCGAAATTCTCATATTTCGCCTGGAGATCTTCATATTCGCGCCACAGCGTCTGATGAGCGCGGCGGGTGATTTCGATATAGCTGTAATAACGCACCACGGGCAGTATTTTCTTAGCCAGAATTTCGTGGCAGAGGGGAGAATCATCGGCCCAGTTATCGCCATCGGAGGCCTGTGCGGCGTAAATATTCCACTGCGCCGGATCGTAGCGGGCTTTTACCACTTCATCCATCAGCTTCAGCGCGCTGGAAACAATGGTCCCGCCGGTCTCCTGCGAATAGAAAAACTCATGTTCATCGACTTCTTTCGCCTGCGTATGGTGGCGGATATAGACCACATCGACGTTTTTATAGGTTCGGCTCAGGAACAGATAGAGCAGAATATAAAAACGTTTGGCCATATCTTTGGTGGCCTGGTCCATCGAGCCGGAGACGTCCATCAGACAGAACATGACCGCCTGGCTTGACGGCTCTGGGCGCTTCTCAAAGTTTTTGTAACGCAGGTCGAAGGTATCGATAAACGGCACGCGTTCGATTTTGGCGCGCAGCTCGGCGATTTCCTTGCGTAGCCGCTCCTCTTCGAGCAGTTGCGCTGGTTCGCTTCTCAGCGCGTCTTCCAGATTCGCCTCCAGCTCGCGCAGCGCGCGGCGTTTACCGGCGGTCATAGCGGTGCGGCGCGCGAGCGAGTTTTGCAGCGAGCGTACCACGCTGATATTGGCGGGTACCCCGTTGGAGGTGTAGCCGGAACGGTGGGTTTTATATTCGTTTAACTGGCGATGCTGATTCTTTTTCAGATTCGGCAGGGCGAGATCTTCGAACAGGAGGTCGAGATATTCGTCTTTGGAGATCTGGAAAACGAATTCATCCTGTCCTTCGCCGTCGGCGCTCGCCTGACCCTGGCCGCTGCCACCGCCCCCGCCGCCACCCTGTGGGCGTTCGATGCGGTCGTTCTGAACGAAATGGTCGTTACCCGGATGCACGCGATGGCGCAGGCCGCCGCGTCCCTGATGGAACATCGGTTCGCTGATATCGTCATTCGGAATGGAAACAGATTCGCCGCTCTGAACATCGGTCACCGAGCGCTTGTTGATCGCCTCGGAAATCGACTGTTTGATTTGTGCTTTATAACGGCGCAAGAAGCGCTGGCGGTTTACCGTGCTCTTGTTTTTGCCGTTAAGACGTCGGTCTATGAACCAGGTCATATGCCCCCCGTACTGCATTGCCAACTTTATGCCGAACCGGTATCGCCGGAGGCGCTGTGCGCTCCGGCGTACGGCTCGCTTCGTTGTAGGCCCGGTCAGCGCAGGCGCCGCCGGGCGATTCGTCAGGACGATTTACGCACGCGCAGATACCATTCGCAAAGCAGACGCACCTGTTTGCGGGTATAGCCTTTTTCCATCATGCGATCGACAAAATCGTCGTGTTTTTTCTGCTCATCGGTTGAGGTTTTGGCGTTAAAGGAGATAACCGGCAGCAGCTCCTCGGTGTTCGAGAACATTTTCTTCTCGATAACCGTGCGCAGCTTCTCATAGCTGGTCCAGTTCGGATTGCGCCCATTATTGTTAGCACGGGCGCGCAGCACGAAGTTGACGATTTCGTTACGGAAATCTTTCGGGTTGCTGATGCCTGCCGGTTTCTCGATTTTCTCAAGCTCCGCGTTGAGCGATTCGCGGTCGAACAGTTGACCGGTATCCGGATCGCGATACTCTTGATCCTGGATCCAGAAATCCGCGTAGGTGACGTAGCGGTCAAAGATGTTCTGGCCATATTCGGAGTAGGACTCCAGATACGCCGTCTGGATCTCTTTGCCGATAAATTCGGCATATTTCGGGATCAGATAGCCTTTGAGGAATTCCAGATAGCGCTCGGCCTGCTCCTGCGGGAACTGTTCTCGCTCAATCTGCTGCTCCAGCACATAGAAGAGATGCACCGGGTTCGCGGCCACTTCGGTATGGTCGAAGTTGAAGACGCGCGAGAGGATTTTGAACGCGAAACGGGTCGAGAGCCCGTTCATGCCTTCATCGACGCCTGCGTAGTCGCGGTACTCCTGGTATGACTTCGCTTTCGGATCGGTATCTTTGAGGCTTTCACCGTCATAGACGCGCATTTTTGAGTACGTGCTGGAGTTTTCCGGCTCTTTCAGGCGCGAAAGAATAGAGAAGCGCGCCAGGGTTTCCAGCGTGCCGGGCGCGCAGGGCGCATGCGACAGCTCACTGTGGTTAAGCAGTTTCTCGTAGATTTTGATCTCTTCCGAAATACGCAGGCAATAAGGCACCTTGACGATATACACACGGTCAAGGAACGCCTCGTTGTTTTTGTTATTACGGAAAGTGACCCATTCCGATTCGTTGGAGTGCGCCAGAATGATGCCGTTAAAGGGCAGGGCGGAGATGCCTTCCGTCCCGTTATAGTTCCCTTCCTGGGTCGCCGTCAGCAGCGGATGCAGCACTTTAATCGGCGCTTTAAACATCTCGACGAATTCCATCACGCCCTGGTTGGCACGGCACAGCGCGCCGGAGTAACCATAGGCGTCGGGATCGTTTTGCGCGTGATGCTCAAGCTTACGGATATCCACTTTACCGACCAGCGCGGAGATATCCTGGTTGTTTTCATCGCCAGGCTCGGTTTTCGCGATAGCGATTTGCTCAAGAATAGACGGCCAGACTTTGACGACGCGGAATTTGGTGATGTCGCCGCCGAACTCATGCAGGCGCTTCGCGGCCCACGGCGACATGATCGTGCCGAGATAGCGGCGCGGGACGTTGTACTCTTTTTCCAGAATTTGCGCGTCTTCCTGCGGATTGAACAGGCACAGCGGATGATCGTTAACCGGGCTGCGCTCGCCGTTGGCGCTTAGCACATAAATAGGCACGCGCTGCATCAGCGATTTCAGACGCTCCGCGAGCGACGATTTCCCGCCGCCTACTGGCCCCAGCAGATAAAGGATCTGTTTCTTCTCTTCCAGACCCTGCGCCGCATGTTTCAGGTACGACACAATCTGCTCAATGGCCTCTTCCATGCCATAAAACTCTTCAAACGCCGGATACCGGGCGACCACCCGGTTCGAAAAGAGACGGGAGAGCCGTGGCTCCTGGGCAGTATCCACCATCACTGGCTCACCGATGGCCATCAATAGCCGTTCCGCCGCATTTGCATATGCACTGCGATCCTGCCGGCAAACGGTAAGAAATTCCTGCAGTGTGAACTCTTCGTCCTTGGCAGCTTCATAGCGCTGGCGATAGTGATCGAATATATTCATGGCATGCCGTCCTTTCGTTTTTTAGCACAGGTTAAAGAGCCGTTCATATGAATAGTGGAGGCTCCCGGAAGACGTATTCTGAGTACAGCAACCCTAATGCCAACTTAAGCATTTTTTTGCGCGTTGCACTGTGCTACTGCGGTCAGGGTAATGCACCTTCTTAATTTTAAGCGTAGATGGCATTTGAAAATCTTGCATGCCGCCTTATTGGGGATTCAGTGATTAATCAAGCACTCATCCCGTTGTTTCTGCTACAGCATTTGCATTCGACATGCGGATTCACCGCGAAGTCATAAAATTGCAAGGCGGCTGTCACGCGAAAATGCGAGGCTGCGCGATCCGGTGATGTAAAGAAGTGCGAAAAAATTTGGGGTGAAGCGTAAGGGGCGGTTACACTTCGCGAGCCGATCATTTGACTAAAGGACTTGATGGATTGTGAGCACATTCAAATTTCTGGCACTGGGTGCCGTAATGGCTTCAGCCGCTACCTTTGCGCATGCAGAAGGAAAACTGTCAGTTGGCGCGGGTGCAGGATGGGTAGTGAATCCTTATAAACAGTACGACCGCGACGTTTATCCTCTGCCGGTTATCAACTATGAAGGTGATAACTTCTGGGTGCGCGGCCTTGGTGCGGGATACTACCTGTGGAATGACAATGCCGATAAGCTTTCCATTATGGCGTATTACTCGCCGCTGCACTTCAAGCCGGGCGACAGCGACAGCCGTGCGCTGCGCCGTCTGGACGAGCGTCGCTCCACGCTGATGGCGGGCCTGTCTTACGTACATAACACGCAGTATGGTTATCTGCGTACCTCGCTCGCCGCCGATACGCTGGATAACAGCAACGGCATCGTGTGGGATCTGGCGTGGCTCTATCGCTACACCAACGGCGGTCTTACCCTGACGCCGGGCATCGGTGTGGAGTGGAGCAGCGAAAACCAGAACGACTACTACTATGGCGTGAGCGGCAAAGAGTCGCGCCGCAGCGGTCTTGATCGCTATGACGCGGACGATGGCTGGGCGCCGTATGCTGAGCTGACCGCCACGTATCGTCTCTCTGACAGCTGGAGCGTTTACGGCAGCGGCCGTTACACCCATCTGAGCGACGAAGCCAAAGACAGCCCGATGGTGGACCGTTCCTGGTCTGCGCTGCTGTCTACCGGCGTGACCTATACGTTCTGATTCGTAATGCCATGTTGCGGGGCGCCTTGTGCGCCCTTTTTTTATGGCGCAAACCGGCAGGAGAGTAAGGAAGAAAAGGGGCGGGCAAAAAACGGCCCCGCGAGAGCGAGGCCGTCTGTCATCAGGCTTGCTTAATCACGCGCAGCGTCTGAGAAAGGCGCGACGGTTTATCTTCACGCGTCTGCTGCGGTTTAGTCACGCAGGCCGTTTCCACGCAGACGAAGGTTTTGTAGCCGTCGTCCGGCATATCGCCCATGCTGACCGAGAGCGCCGGGCCCGGGTTCCAGCCCACCACGTTGCTGTTGTGATGGTGAACCACTTCAAGGGTGCGGTTAAGCGCGCCGTCGTGGATCAGGCTGCACCCTTCCGGGTTCAGGTAAACGCGGTCGGTACGATCCGGGAACGTCTGCACGCCATCTTCCAGCTTGCCTTGATCGCCGCCGCTGACTTTATCGATGTACGACTCGCCAAGCCCGCTCACTTTGACTTCTGCGATGTCGCCGACGTTGAAATAGGAGTGCAGCGCGGAGGTGGTTTCAAATTCACCGTGCGCTTCCAGTTCCATTTCGCAGGTTTTGCCGAGCTTATAGCGGGCGTAGAGCGTAAAATCGTGCGGCCAGTACTGGCGGCTCGCGTCACTGGCGTGCA
The DNA here is from genome assembly GCF_963888145.1 of Cronobacter sp. EKM101R. Taxonomy (NCBI): domain Bacteria; kingdom Pseudomonadati; phylum Pseudomonadota; class Gammaproteobacteria; order Enterobacterales; family Enterobacteriaceae; genus Cronobacter; species Cronobacter sp. EKM101R. The sequence continues at coordinate 53,920 of NZ_CAWPHW010000012.1, forward strand.
GTTCAAACGTCAGCACCACGCCGTTGTCATCTTCATTGTGCGCGCTCAGATTCCACGGCAGATTGCGGGCGAAACCGTGCGAAGGGAGCTCTTTTTGCGCCGACGGGCCAAACCACGGCCAGCAAATCGGTACGCCGCCGCGCAGCGCGACGCCTTTCTTAAACGGCGTATTGGCGCTCAGCCATAACACTTCTTCTTCGCCAGCCGGTTTCCAGCACAGCAGATGCGCGCCCTGCAGCGCCACGGCGGCGCGAACCTGCGGATGGTCGATAACGATAACGTCCAGCTCGTCATGCTGACGACGGGAGAGATAAGGCGTTAACTGTTCAGACACCGGCAAGGCAAAAATCGTCTTGATCATTTCTGGCAATCCTCTGTCTTAAAGCCAATAAAAAGGGCGACCGAAGTCGCCCTTAGGATCAGAATCTCATCTCGCTTATTTGGAGATGTGAGCGATCAGGTCCAGTACTTTGTTGGAGTAGCCGGTTTCGTTGTCGTACCAGGAAACCAGTTTCACGAAGTTGTCGTTCAGTGCGATACCTGCTTTAGCATCGAACACGGAAGTGCACACTTCGCCGTTGAAGTCGGTGGAAACCACGTCATCTTCGGTGTAACCCAGAACGCCTTTCATTTCGCCTTCAGCGGCTTTCTTGATGGCGTCTTTGATCTGCTCGTAGGTCGCTGCTTTTTCCAGACGAACGGTCAGGTCAACGACAGACACGTTCGGGGTCGGAACGCGGAACGCCATACCAGTCAGTTTGCCGTTCAGTTCCGGCAGTACTTTACCTACTGCTTTAGCAGCGCCGGTAGAGGACGGGATGATGTTCTGAGCTGCGCCACGGCCGCCGCGCCAGTCTTTGTGAGACGGGCCGTCAACGGTTTTCTGGGTAGCGGTGGTCGCGTGAACGGTAGTCATCAGACCTTCGATGATGCCGAAGTTGTCGTTGATAACTTTCGCCAGCGGTGCCAGGCAGTTGGTGGTGCAGGATGCGTTGGAAACGATGTCCTGGCCTTCATATTTATCAAAGTTAGCGCCACGAACGAACATCGGGGTGTTGTCTTTGGACGGGCCAGTCAGAACAACTTTTTTCGCGCCAGCGGTGATGTGTTTACGTGCGGTTTCGTCGGTCAGGAAGATACCGGTCGCTTCAGCAACCACGTCCACGCCCACTTCGTCCCACTTCAGGTTAGCCGGGTCTTTTTCAGCGGTAACGCGGATTTTTTTACCGTTAACGATCAGATGACCGTCTTTAACTTCAACGGAACCGTCGAAACGACCGTGAGTAGAGTCATACTTCAGCATGTAGGCCATGTACTCAGCGTCTAACAGGTCGTTGATTGCAACGATCTCGATGTCAGAACGTTTCTGAGCAGCACGGAAAACAATGCGACCGATACGGCCAAAACCGTTGATACCTACTTTGATAGTCATATATTCCACCAGCTATTTGTTAGTGAATAAAAGGTTGGCTGTAAAATTACAAAAACCTTACGCAGCGTCAAGCGGAATCGTGTCAATCATTGCGACAAATCAATCCTCTGGACAAGCTTTGCACGACTGACTCACCTCACTCTTCCTTTTGGGCTCAGGTCCATATGGGGACGCTGAGAGGAATTTAAAAGGGCGTCGAAAACAAAAGTGTGATGTGAATCACATTTGCCTGTTCGCTGCATTTTCAGTGCTAAGTTTAGACCAAAAGTGTACGCCTTACTGTTAATGTTTTGTTAGAATATTACAGGTAATGTAACTGCTTAAACCTTGCCGAGATGTCACCTTATGGCCAATCAAAACTCCCATGACGACCTGAAAAATACCCTGACGGAAATGCAGTTCTACGTCACCCAGAATCACGGTACGGAACCGCCGTATACCGGGCGTCTGCTGCATAATAAGCGTGATGGCGTCTACCGCTGCCTGGTGTGCGATGCGGCGCTGTTCAACTCCGCAACCAAGTATGATTCCGGCTGCGGCTGGCCCAGCTTTTACGAGCCGGTAAGCGAAGACTCGATTCGTTATATCAACGATTACTCGCACGGCATGCAGCGCATTGAGATCCGCTGCGGCAGCTGCGATGCGCACCTGGGCCACGTCTTCCCGGACGGCCCGCAGCCGACCGGCGAGCGCTACTGCGTCAATTCGGCCTCGCTCAGCTTTACCGATGACGATAACGGCGAGCAAATCAAAGGCTGAAGAATCGATTCAGCAAATTATTCCACTGGAGCGTGATTTTATGAACCTGGAAGACCTGATCAGCAGCATGACGCCGGAGGTTTACGAGCGTCTTGCGACGGCCGTTGAGCTCGGGAAATGGCCCGACGGCGTGGCGCTCACGCCCGAGCAGAAAGAAAACAGCCTGCAGCTGGTGATGCTCTGGCAGATGCGTCATAACACCAATCCGCAGCACATGACGATCGGCACTGACGGTCAGCTGGTGATGAAAAGCAAGCAGCAGCTCAAGGCGGAGTTCGGCATCAATCAGCAGCCTATCGCCACGCTCAAGCCGGAGTGAGCTGACGTTTGCTGAAGCCATCAAAAAGGCCGCGGATTGCTCAGCGGCCTTTTTTTATGATGCAACCTGGGTCTGCAGAAGCTTACGGCTGCGTTTCGCGCCAGTCATCGAGCGTATAAAGCGTGGCGCCGCTCGCCGCCATCTCCTGAAATGCCAGCATACTGGCCTGCGGCGTCAGGTTAACGCCACGGCAGCCGTCGGTTATCACATTCACCCTATACCCAAGACTTACCGCGTCGAGCACCGTGTATTTCACGCAATAGTCGGTGGCCAGACCCATCACGATTAATTCGTTGACGCCGCGCTCACGCAGCCACGCGTCGAGCGCGGTTTTCTGACGATGCCCGTTATCGAAAAACGCGCTGTAGCTGTCGATAGCCGGGTTTTCGCCTTTATAAAACCGCTGTTCGATGGCGCTCTGGTTCAGCAGCGGATGGAGCGCCGCGCCGTCGCTTTCCTGAATGCAGTGATCGGGCCACCAGGTTTGCGGCAGGCCGTCGAGCGTGCCTTGCGTGAACGGCTCGGTGTGCTGAACAGAAGCAAAGCTGCCATGATTGGCCGGATGCCAGTCCTGGCTTGCCACCACCGGCTCGCCGCGGCTCTGACACCATGCAATCATCGCGTTCGCAATATCCACCGTGCTGTCGCCTTCCGCGACCGCCAGCGCGCCGCCGGCGCAAAAATCATTTTGCAGATCCACCAGCAGCAGGGCGCGTGAGTTCATATCGTGCTCCTTTAGTCGTCCGGGGTCAGTTCGCCGCGCAGGTTACGCATCATCGCCTCGCGGATCGCCTGCGGCTCCAGCCCCTGGCTTAACAGATAATGCAGTTTGGTCAGCGTGGCCTCGACGGTCATGTCAAAGCCGCTGATGACGCCCGCATGGGCCAGCGCGTTACCGGTGGCGTAGCCGCCCATGTTTACTTTACCGGACATACACTGCGTCAGGTTGACCACCACAATCCCGCGCGAGCACGCTTCCTGCAACTCTTTCAGGAATTCCCCATGCTGCGGCGCGTTGCCGACGCCGTAAGAGCGCAGGATCAGCGCCCGCACCGGCTGGCGTAAGAAGTTACGCACCACGTCGGCGGAGATCCCCGGATAAATGGTCACCACGCCGATAGGCTGCGGCGTAATCGTATGCACGCGCAGCTCGCCGTGGCCGTGCGGCGCGGGCGGCGTATTCAGGCGACGAATATGAATGCCCGCTTCCAGCAGCGGCGGCAGGTTAGGGGAGGCGAAAGCGTCAAAGCCGTCGGCATGGGCTTTGGTGGTGCGGTTGCCGCGATAGAGCCGGTTATTGAAGAACAGCGTCACTTCGCTAATCGGATAGTTCGCCGCCACGTAGAGCGAATTCAGCAGGTTGATCTGCCCGTCGGAGCGCAGCTCCGCGAGCGGGATCTGCGAGCCGGTCACGATAACCGGTTTGCTAAGATTCTCGAGCATAAACGACAGCGCCGAGGCCGTGAACGCCATCGTATCGGTGCCGTGCAGGATCACAAACCCGTCATACTCATCGTAATGGGCTTTGATGTCTTCGGCGATATGCTGCCAGTCCTGCGGCGTCATATCGGAGGAGTCCATCAGGGGCGCATATTCATGGATGGTGAAATCCGGCATTTCAGGGCGGTGGAATTCCGGCATTTGCGCGAGCTGCTGCTGGAGATGGCCGGAAACGGGAATATAGCCGTGTTCGGAGCGTTGCATACCGATGGTGCCGCCGGTATAGGCAACGTAGATCGATTTCTTTTGCATAGGTTAGCTTTCGTTGTGCATAAACCCGCGCAGTATAGAGGCGCTGCGCAAAAAAATCAGCCCGGCGCTGGCCGGGCTGTGACAGGATCGACGCAGGCGCGTTAGCGCACGTCGCCGCAGGTCAGGCAGAAGGCGTAACGGTTCTGCGGATCGTTAAAGGCGGCGAGCTTATCGCCTTCCTTTTTGGCCGCCAGCGCCGCGTCGGCCACCGGCGCAGGCAACCAGGCCTGAAGCGCCTGCGGCAGCATCGCGTGCACCGAACCGGTCAGATTCGCCAGCACCATATCCACAAAGCCCGGCTCATCCTGATAGAAATCGAGATGCCAGGTTTTCAGCTTCGCCAGCTCAGCGGCTTTTTTCACGGCGTCGTCGAAATCGCCGAGGCTGTCCACCAGGCCGTTTTGCTTCGCGTCTTCACCCGTCCAGACGTGACCCTGCGCAATCTGGTCTATCTGTTGCGGCGTCTTGTGACGCGACTGCGCTACCAGGCCGATAAAGCGCTGATAACCGTTTTCGATGGTTAACTGCATCAGCTTCTGCACTTCAGGCGGCAGCGCTTTGGTGACCGACACATCCGCAAGCGGCGAGGTCGCGACACCGTCGGTATGCACGCCAATGGAATCGAGGCTGTTTTCCACCGTGTTGATAACGCCAAAGATGCCGATGGAGCCGGTCAGCGTGCTCGGGTTCGCCACGATATAACTGGCCGGCGTGGAGATCCAGTAACCGCCGGACGCCGCCATGCCGCCCATGGAAACCACGATCGGTTTGCCTGCTTCTTTCGCCGCCGCCAGCTCCTGACGAATAGTTTCAGAAGCGGTCACGCTGCCGCCGGGGCTGTTCACCCGCAGCACAATGGCTTTCACTTTCGGATCCAGACGCGCATCGCGGATCTGCGCGGCGGTGGTATCGCCGCCGACGTTGCCCGGCGTCTCTTCGCCATCCATGATGGCCCCGTTAGCGAACACCACGGCGATGCTCTCGCCCTGTTCAGACGGTTTGTTCACCGGGTAGTCGTAAATGCTGACGGCGCGGAAATCTTTATCCTTGTCGCTCCAGCCGAACTGTTTCACCAGCGCTTTATCGATAGTCGCGCTGCTCGCCAGCTCATCCACGAGCTTATTGTCGAGCGCATATTTCGCCGTATCGCCGCCTGCCGCTTCGAGGCCTGCGATCATCGCCTGCGCGCCAGGGAAGATCTGGCTGGCTGGCACCTGGCGGTTGGCCGCGAGCGTGCCGAGGTAGTTCTGCCACAGCTCGCCAATCCAGCGGCTGTCGGCCTCGCGGGCTTCCGGTGACATATCGTCGCGGATAAACGGCTCAACGGCGGACTTATAGGTGCCGACGCGGAACACATGGGTGGTCACTTTGAGTTTATCGAGCAGCGATTTGTAGTAGAGGCCATTAGTCGCGAAACCGTGCAGATCGACGGTGCCCTGCGGCGAGAGCCAAATCTTGTTGGCGAAGCTTGCGAGGTAATACTGGCCCTGGCTGTAGCTTTCACCGATGGCGTACACCGGCTTACCGGCGTCGCGGAATTCGCGCAGCGCCTTGCCGATATACTGCATTGAAGGCTGATCGGCGCCGGCGAAATCTTTCAGATCCAGCACGATACCCGTGATATTGCGGTCGTCTTTCGCCTGGCGAATCGCGTTGACGATATCAAACAGCGAATTTTCCTGTAAACGGTCGGAGCTTGCGCCAAAGAGCTGACGGCCCAGCGCGCCAAGCTTATTATTGACCGACGGTTTATCCACCACCACGCCGCTGATATCAAGCAGCAGCGCGCCGCGCGCAGGTTCAGACGGGCCGCTGTTAAACTGCATCCAGACGCCGACGCACACCAGCACCAGCAGCAGAAACAGCAGATTCATCACCAGCTCTCTGATGATATTGAGCAGGCGCCAGGTCCACTTAAAGAATCCGGCAATAATTCGCCAAAGGGTACGCATTTACTCTCCCTAATCCGTGAATAACGGGGAACCCCGTAACCTCCCGCTACAGGCGGGACGCCGACAAAGTGTAAATACCACGGGCGGGCTTGTCAGCAGGAAACGCGGGCAGGGTGTAACAAAACATACCGCTGTGTTAATTTTATGGGTAAAAATCATCAAAGGAGAGTTGAGATGGATGCATTAGATATGCTGGTCAACCGCCGCAGCGCCTCACGTCTCGCTGAGCCTGCGCCAACGGGCGACGCGCTGGAAAACATTCTGCGGGCGGGTCTGCGCGCGCCGGATCACGGTACGCTACAGCCGTGGCGTTTCTTTGTCATCGAAGGGGAAGGGCGTGAGCGCTTCAGCGCGCTGCTGGAGAAAGCCGCCATTGCCGACGGTCAGGATGAAAAGGCTATCGACAAAGCCCGCAACGCGCCGTTTCGCGCGCCGCTGATTATCACCGTGGCCGCCCACTGCGAAGCGCACCACAAAGTGCCGCACTGGGAGCAGGTGGTCAGCGCCGGTTGCGCGGTCATGGCGATGCAGATGGCAGCGCTCGCCCAGGGCTTTAACGGCATCTGGCGCAGCGGCCCGTTCACTGACAACAACCTGGTGCGCGAGGCGTTTGAGTGCCGCGAGCAGGATCAAATTGTCGGTTTTCTCTACCTCGGCACGCCGCAACTGAAGGCGTCCACCACCATTAATCTGCCGGACACCGCCCCCTTCGTGCGTCATTTCTGAACCCCACGCGCAAAACTGTCTGGATTGTGAGCAAAAGCGGCGCAATTCAGACAGCCATACTTACCACCCCGTCTTTCTGGCGCTACCATAAGCGCGCTTTATTTATCGAATGATAACGATCACCTGATTCTGACCAAACAAGGAGCGGTCCATGAGTGAGCAAGCGATTCGTCTGACCCAGTACAGCCACGGAGCAGGTTGCGGTTGTAAAATTTCCCCGAAAGTGCTGGAAACCATCCTGCACAGCGATCAGGCGAAGTTTATCGACCCCAACCTGCTTGTCGGCAACGAAACGCGCGACGATGCGGCGGTGTACGACCTGGGCAACGGCACGAGCGTTATCAGCACCACGGATTTCTTCATGCCCATCGTGGACAACCCGTTCGACTTTGGCCGCATCGCCGCCACCAACGCCATCAGCGATATCTACGCGATGGGCGGTAAACCTATTATGGCGATCGCCATTCTCGGCTGGCCGGTTAACACGCTTGCGCCGGAAATCGCGCGCGAGGTCGTGGAAGGCGGGCGCTTTGCGTGTCAGCAGGCGGGCATTGCGCTGGCGGGCGGCCACTCCATCGACGCGCCGGAGCCGATTTTCGGTCTCGCCGTCACCGGCGTGGTGCCGACCGAGCGCGTGAAGAAAAACAGCACCGCCGAGGCGGGCTGCAAACTCTTTCTCACCAAACCGCTGGGTATCGGCGTGCTGACCACGGCCGAGAAAAAATCGCTGCTGCGCCCTGAGCATCAGGGTCTTGCGACGGAAGTGATGTGCATCATGAATAAAGCGGGCGCTGAGTTCGCAGAGATCGACGGCGTGCGGGCGATGACAGACGTCACCGGCTTCGGGCTGCTGGGCCATCTCAGCGAAGTGTGCCAGGGCGCGGGCCTGCAGGCGGAGCTCTGGTATGAGGCCGTGCCGAAACTGCCGGGCGTGGAGGAGTACATCGCGCAGGGCGCGGTGCCGGGCGGCACCAGCCGTAACTTTGCGAGCTACGGCCATCTTATGGGCGACATGCCGGACGCCTGGCGCAGCCTGCTGTGCGATCCGCAAACCTCCGGCGGCCTGCTGCTGGCGGTCGATCCGCAATCTGAGGCGCAGGTGCAGGCTGTGGCGGCGGAGCATGGCATCACGCTTAGCGCCATCGGCGAGCTGAAAACCGCGCGCGGCGGCCGCCCGATGGTGGAGATTCGCTAATCGATGCGGTTGTTTATTGCCGAAAAGCCCAGCCTGGGGCGTGCCATCGCCGACGTGTTGCCTAAGCCGCACCGCCGGGGCGACGGGTTTATTGAGTGCGGGAACGGCCAGGTGGTCACCTGGTGCGTCGGGCATCTGCTGGAGCAGGCGCAGCCGGACGCCTATGACAGCCGCTATGGCCGCTGGAATCTCGCCGACTTACCCATCGTGCCGGAAAAGTGGCAGCTTCAGCCGAAACCGTCGGTCGCAAAGCAGCTCAATGTGATTAAAAAGCTGCTGCGCGAGGCGCAGGAGATAGTGCATGCGGGCGACCCGGATCGCGAAGGGCAACTGCTGGTGGACGAAGTGCTCGACTACCTGCAACTGCCCGCGGAAAAGCGCCAGCAGGTGCGCCGCTGCCTGATTAACGATCTCAACCCGCAGGCGGTGGAGCGCGCCATCGACAAGCTGCGCGAGAACCGCGAGTTTGTCCCGCTCAGCACCTCGGCGCTCGCCCGCGCCCGCGCCGACTGGCTTTACGGCATTAACATGACGCGCGCCTATACGCTGCTCGGGCAGAACGCGGGCTACCAGGGCGTGCTCTCGGTGGGCCGCGTCCAGACGCCTGTGCTGGGGCTGGTGGTACGGCGCGACGAAGAGATAGAACACTTCGTCGCCAAAGATTTCTTTGAAGTCAAAGCGCACATCATCACGCCCGCGCAGGAGCGCTTCACCGCGCTCTGGCAGCCGAGCGAGGCCTGCGAACCGTATCAGGATGAAGAGGGGCGGCTTCTGAACCGGGCGCTGGCGGAGCATGTCGTTAAGCGTATCGAAGGGCAGCCTGCGCGTGTCACCAGCTACAACGACAAACGCGAAGGCGAAGCCGCGCCGCTGCCGTTCTCGCTCTCGACGCTGCAAATCGAGGCCTCAAAACGCTTTAACCTGAGCGCGCAGGCGGTGCTGGATATCTGCCAGAAGCTGTACGAAACCCACAAGCTTATCACCTATCCGCGCTCCGACTGCCGCTACCTGCCGGAGGAGCACTTCGCGGGCCGCCATGCGGTGCTGAAAGCGATAGGCGTGCATGCGCCGGATCTGCTGCCGCAGCCCGCGGTCGATCCCGAGCGTCGCAACCGCTGCTGGGACGACAAAAAAGTGGACGCCCACCACGCCATCATCCCGACGGCGCGCAGCGCGCCTGCGTCGCTCTCTGACGGCGAAGCGAAAATTTACGGGCTTATCGCCCGTCAGTACCTGATGCAGTTCTGTCAGGACGCGCAGTTTCGCAAATGCGTCATTGAGCTTGACATCGCGGGCGGCAAATTCATCGCCAAAGCGCGCTTTCTGGCTGAGGCGGGCTGGCGCACGCTGCTCGGCGCGAAAGAGCGCGACGAAGAGAATGACGGCACGCCGCTGCCGGTGGTCGCAAAGGGCGACGAACTGCATTGCGAACGGGGTGAAGTGGTCGAACGTCAGACCCAACCGCCGCGCCATTTCACCGACGCCACGCTACTCTCGGCCATGACCGGCATCGCGCGCTTCGTGCAGGATAAAGATTTGAAAAAAATCCTGCGCGCCACCGACGGGCTTGGTACGGAAGCGACCCGCGCAGGGATTATCGAACTGCTGTTTAAGCGTGGTTTTCTTGAAAAGCAGGGGCGCTATATCCACTCGACACCTGCCGGAAAAGCGTTGATCCACGCACTGCCGGAGCTTGCCGCGCGTCCGGACATGACCGCGCAGTGGGAGTCGACGCTGACGCAAATCAGTGAGAAGCAGTGCCGCTATCAGGATTTCATGCAGCCGCTGGTGCACACGCTCTACACGCTGATTGACCAGGCGCGTAGCGCCCCGGTGCGTCAGTTCCGCGGTCTGGTGGCGCCCCAGCAGGCGCAAAAACGCCGCGCGGGCAAGGGCGGCAAAAAGCCTGCCGCCCGCAAACGCAGCGGCGCGCAACCGGCGACGGAGTAATTCCGTCGCGCTAAACTCCGGGCCGGATGCGCCGATACTGTCTACACGAGCGCGCGACGCGCTATAGTGAAATCAGGATCACATAACGAGAGGGGAAACGGGGTGTCAGTGAAAAAGAGCTTACTGGCGGCGCTGGCGCTGCTGGCGACCCTGCCGGCGGGCGCCGACAGGCTGCGCCCGGATGTGCAGGTCAACGTGCCGGAAGAGGTGTTTAATACCGGCGGCCAGCGCTCGCAGCAACAGTGCATTCAGTGCTGCGTCTATCAGGATCAGAACTACTCCGAAGGGGCGGTTATCAAAGCCGATGGCGTGCTGTTGCAGTGTCAGCGCGACGAGAAAACCCTCAGCACGAACCCGCTGGTGTGGCGTCGCGTGCGGACATAAACGCCTCCAGCAACGGAATATCCGCCGGGGCGAGCGCATAGCCGAACGCCTCGCGCGGTTCACACCAGACGAACGCGCTGTGGCACAGCGCCTGCGGCTCGCCGTCAAAATCGTCCACCCGCCACGCATGTAAGCAAATCACCCGCCCGGAGACCTCGCGCGTGTGGCTTGCCACATACGCGCCGATACGCGCGCGTATCGCCAGTTCTTCACACAACTCACGCGCCAGCGCCGCAGGCTGGCTTTCGCCCGGCTCAACTTTGCCGCCGGGAAATTCCCACAGCCCCGGCTGATCGCCTGCAGGTGAGCGCTGCGCCAGCAGCAGACGACCCTCGCGCACGATGATCGCCGCCACGACATCAATGATTTGCATAGTGAGTTTTCCGAAGGGCTCCTCCCGCAGGAGGAGCCGCATGAATTACAGCGAGAAGGTCGCCCAGACCGGCGCGTGATCGGACGGTTTTTCCATGGCGCGGATATCATAATCGATACCGGTTTCCACCAGGCGCGCCATCAGCGGGTCGCTCGCCAGCAGAAGATCGATGCGCAGGCCGCGATTATCGTCAAAGCCTTTCGAGCGGTAGTCGAACCAGGAGTAGCGGTCAGTGATGTCCGGGTTAGCGTGGCGGAACGTATCTTTAAGCCCCCAGTTCAGCAGGCGGCCCATCCATTCGCGCTCTTCCGGCAGGAACGAACATTTGCCGGTACGCAGCCAGCGCTTGCGGCTCTCTTCGCCGATGCCGATATCCAGATCGCCCGGGCTAATATTCATGTCGCCCATAATAAGCACCGGCTTATCGTTGCTGAGCGCCGTTTCAAGATAGTCCTGCAAATCCTGGTAGAACTTCGCTTTGGCGGGAAATTTCACCGCGTGGTCGCGGCTTTCGCCCTGCGGGAAATAACCGTTGATCACGGTGATATCGCCGATCGCGGACGGGATTTCCGCCATGATGATACGACGCTGCGCTTCTTCATCGTCGCCCGGAAAGCCGCGGCGCACGGAAACCGGCGTGGCTTTGGTCAGCAGCGCCACGCCGTAATGGCCTTTCTGGCCATGATAAAACACGTTGTAGCCCAGTTTCGCCACCTCTTCGAGGGGAAACATATCGTCGTGGACTTTGGTTTCCTGCAGGCCGATCACGTCCGGCTGATGCTGTTCCACCAGCGCGGCAAGCTGATGAGGGCGGGCGCGCAGGCCATTGATGTTAAAAGAGATGAATTTCATAGTCGCGAACACACTGGATGAACAAGAGTGGCGCGATGGTATCAGAAAAACCGTCCGCGCGTCTTCCGCCCCGGCAAGGTTGTGGCGATAGCTGAAAGCGGCGCAAACCCGATTTTGGTGCACCATGACGGCGCAGACGCCCTGAAAAGGGGCGCTTTTTCAAGACAAATCCCGGTCACGATCACAAATCCAGAACAATATTTTATCAATGCATAAAAGTGCGGATTTTTTTATGGCGAAGGCCGCTTTGTCATAAATTTATTCACTTATTATGCAGTAAAAGTGAATAATGGTGAATCGTAACCTATTGATTTAACGCCAACCCCTCTCCGCTATGCATTTTCTCCTCTGGCTGGCACGAAGCGTGCAATCTACAGTAAGAGCGCAAATGCACATTTAATTAACAACTAAACAACCTTTTATTTACCGGACGAGGTCGCTATGTCGCAGTCAATTACCCGCCAGAACTTTGATGAGTGGATGATCCCCGTTTATGCCCCGGCCGCGTTTATTCCGGTGCGGGCCGAGGGGTCCACGCTCTGGGATCAGGAAGGCAAAGAGTATATCGATTTCGCAGGCGGCATCGCGGTAAACGCACTCGGTCACGCGCACCCGAAACTGCGCCAGGCGCTGGAAACCCAGGCGGCGAAAATCTGGCATACCGGCAACGGGTATACCAACGAGCCGGTGCTGCGCCTCGCCAAGCGCCTGATTGACGCCACGTTCGCCGACCGCGTCTTTTTCTGTAACTCCGGCGCGGAAGCCAACGAAGCGGCGCTGAAGCTCGCCCGCAAATATGCCCACGACCACTATGGCGCGCAGAAAAGCGGCATCGTGGCGTTCAAAAACGCCTTCCACGGCCGCACGCTGTTTACCGTCTCGGCAGGTGGTCAGCCTGCGTATTCCCAGGATTTCGCGCCGCTGCCGCCGCAAATCAACCATGCCGTGTTTAACGATCTCAATTCCGCCGCGGCGATGATTAATGACGACACCTGCGCGGTGATTGTCGAGCCGGTGCAGGGCGAGGGCGGCGTGGTGCCTGCCACCAAAGCCTTCCTGCAAGGGTTGCGCGAGCTGTGCGATCGCCACAACGCGCTGCTGATTTTTGATGAAGTGCAGACCGGCGTGGGCCGCACCGGGCACCTCTACGCTTACATGCACTACGGCGTGACGCCGGATGTGCTGTCCACCGCGAAAGCGCTCGGCGGCGGCTTTCCGATTGGCGCGATGCTCACCACCGAGCGCTGCGCCGCGGTGATGGGGGTTGGCACCCACGGCACCACCTACGGCGGCAACCCGCTGGCGAGCGCGGTCGCAGGCGAAGTGCTGGATCTGGTGAATACGCCGGAGATGCTGGATGGCGTCAAAGCGCGTCACGACGCGCTTGTCGAGCAACTCAACGCCATGAACCAGCGCCTCGGGGTGTTTAAAGAGATCCGCGGCCTGGGGCTTTTGATAGGCTGTGTGCTGAGCGATGAATATGCGGGCAAGGCGAAGGCGATGTCGCTCGCCGCCGCGAAAGAAGGCGCGATGGTGCTGATTGCGGGCGCGAATGTGCTGCGCTTTGCGCCTGCGCTCAACATCAGCCATCAGGAGATTGAAACCGGGCTCGCCCGCGTGGCGCGCGCCTGTGAAAACTGGATTAAGGAGGGCGCATCATGATGGTGATTCGCCCTGTCGCGCATCAGGATGTCCCGGCGCTGCTCCGGCTCGCCGCGAAAACCGGCGGTGGGTTGACCTCGCTGCCGGTCGATGAAAAAACGCTCAGCGCCCGCGTCGAGCGATCCCTGCAAACCTGGCGCGGCGAACTGCCGCCAGGCGATCAGGGCTATGTCTTTGTATTGGAAGATACGCAAAGCCGCACGGTCGCCGGGATCTGCGCCATCGAAGTGGCCGTCGGGCTCAGCGAGCCCTGGTATAACTACCGCGTCGGCACGCTGGTGCACGCGTCGAAAGAGCTGAATGTCTACAACGCGCTGCCCACGCTCTTTCTCAGCAACGATCACACCGGCAGCAGTGAACTCTGCACGCTCTTTCTCGACCCTGACTGGCGTAAAAACGGCAACGGCTATCTGCTCTCCAAATCGCGTTTTATGTTTATGGCCGCGTTTCGCGAACGCTTTAATGAAAAAGTGGTGGCGGAGATGCGCGGGGTGATTGACGAGCACGGCTACTCGCCGTTCTGGGAAAGCCTCGGCCAGCGTTTCTTCTCTATGGAGTTTAGCCGCGCCGACTACCTGTGCGGCACCGGGCAGAAAGCGTTTATCGCCGAACTGATGCCGAAGCACCCCATCTACACCCAGTTTCTTTCCGAAGAGGCGCAGTCCGTCATCGGCCAGGTGCATAAAGACACGGCGCCCGCGCGCGCCGTGCTGGAGGCCGAAGGCTTTCGTTATCGCAATTATGTCGACATTTTCGACGGCGGGCCGACGCTGGAGTGCGATATCGACCGGGTGCGGGCTATCCGTAAAAGCCGCCTCGTGGAGGTCGCGGAAGGCCAGCCAGTCACCGACGACGAACTGCCCGCCTGTATGGTCGCCAACGAAAACTACGATAATTTCCGCGTGATGCTGATCCGCGCCAGACCGGACGCCGACAGGCTGATCTTGGATGCCGCCACGCTGGATGCCCTGCAATGTCGCCACGGCGATCGCGTACGCCTGGTGCGCCTGTGCCCTGAGGAGAAAAAAGTATGAGTTTATGGATCAACGGTGAGTGGACAACGGGGCAGGGCGAGGCGCTGGAAAAACGCGATCCGGTCGGCGGCGGCCTGCTCTGGCAGGGCCATGCGGCCGACGAGGCGCAGGTTATAAATGCCTGCGCCGCCGCCCGCGCGGCGTTCCCGGCCTGGGCGAAACGGCCTTTCGCCGATCGTCAGGCCATCGCCGAGAAATTCGCGGCGTTGCTGGAGGCGAATAAAACCGAACTGACGCGGATCATCGCGCTGGAAACCAGCAAACCGCGCTGGGAAGCGGCCACCGAAGTGACCGCGATGATCAATAAAGTGGGCATCTCGCTCAAAGCGTACCAGACCCGCACCGGCGAACAACACTCGCCGATGCCGGACGGCGCGGCCACGCTGCGCCACCGTCCGCACGGCGTGCTGGCGGTCTTCGGGCCGTATAACTTCCCGGGCCACCTGCCGAACGGCCATATCGTCCCGGCGTTACTGGCGGGCAACACCTTAGTGTTTAAACCGAGCGAGCTGACGCCGCACACCGGCGAGGCCGTGGTGAAACTCTGGGAGCAGGCGGGGCTGCCTGCGGGCGTGCTGAATCTGGTGCAGGGCGCGCGCGCGACCGGCCAGGCGCTCTCCGCCCAATCGGAACTCGATGGGCTGCTGTTTACCGGCAGCGCCAGCACCGGTTATCAGTTGCACCGTCAGCTCGCCGGTCAGCCAGAGAAGATCCTGGCGCTGGAGATGGGCGGCAATAACCCGCTGATTGTTGAAGATCCGGACGATATTGACGGCGCGGTGCACCTGGCGATTCAGTCGGCGTTTATCACCGCCGGACAGCGCTGCACCTGCGCGCGCCGCCTGCTGGTTAAACGGGGTGCTGCGGGCGACGCCTTCCTGGCGCGCCTGGTGGAGATCGCCGGACGTCTGCGCCCTGACCGCTGGGACGCCGAGCCGCAGCCGTTTATGGGCGGGCTTATCAGCGCGCAGGCGGCGGAGCGGGTGCTGGAAGCCTGGCAGGGGCATCTGGCGCGGGGCGGCAAGCCGCTGTTAACGCCAGCCCTGGCGCAGGCGGGCAGTTCGCTGCTCACGCCGGGCATTGTTGAGCTGACCGGCGTGGACGGCGTGCCGGATGAAGAAGTCTTCGGGCCGCTGCTGGGCGTCTGGCGTTATGACGATTTCGACGAGGCCATTACGCTTGCCAACGCCACCCGCTACGGGCTCTCCTGCGGGCTGATTTCGCCGGTGCGCGAAAAATTCGATCGGCTGCTGCTGGAAGCGCGCGCCGGTATTGTGAACTGGAACAAACCGCTGACCGGCGCGGCCAGCACTGCGCCGTTCGGCGGCGTCGGGGCGTCCGGCAACCATCGCCCGAGCGCCTGGTATGCGGCGGATTACTGCGCCTGGCCGATGGCCTCGCTGGAAAGCCCGACCTTCGCGCTGCCGCAGACGTTAAACCCTGGCCTCGATTTCAGTGGCAAGGAGCAGGCATGAAAGCACGTGAAGTCAACTTTGACGGGCTGGTGGGGCTGACTCACCATTACGCCGGGCTCTCTTTCGGCAACGAAGCGTCAACGAAGCACCGCTTTCAGGTGTCGAACCCGAAGCTTGCCGCGAAACAGGGGCTCGCGAAGATGAAAGCGCTGGCGGACGCCGGTTTCCCGCAGGCGGTGATCCCGCCGCAGGAGCGGCCGAATCTCGCGGCGCTGCGCCAGATTGGGTTTACCGGCAGCGATCACCAGGTGCTGGAGAAAGCCTGGCGCGCCGCGCCGCATCTGCTCTCCGCCGCCAGCTCCGCATCGTCGATGTGGGTGGCGAACGCCGCGACGGTCTGTCCTTCCGCCGACGCGCTGGACGGCAAAGTGCACCTGACGGTGGCGAACCTCAACAATAAATTCCACCGCGCCAGTGAAGCGCCCGGCACCGAACGGCTGCTACGGGCGATTTTCCGCGATGAATCCCGTTTTGCCGTCCATCCGGCGCTGCCGCAGGTGGCGATGTTCGGCGACGAAGGCGCGGCTAACCATAACCGGCTCGGCGGCGACTATGGCGAGCCGGGCCTGCAGCTTTTCATCTACGGGCGCGAAGAGAGCGGGGCGCTGGTGCCCGCCCGTTATCCGGCGCGCCAGACGCTGGAAGCCTCGCAGGCCGTGGCGCGGCTCAATCAGGTGGATCCGCAGCGCGTCATCTTCGCGCAGCAAAACCCGGCGGTGATCGATCAGGGCGTGTTTCATAACGATGTGATTGCCGTATCCAACCGGCAGGTGCTGTTCTGCCACGAACACGCGTTTTTACACCAGCATGCGCTCTTCGATGCGCTGGCTGAAAAAGTGCCGGGCTTTACGCCGCTGGTGGTGCCCGCAGGCGAGGTCTCGGTGCAGGACGCGGTGGAGACATACCTTTTCAACAGCCAGCTGCTGAGCCGCGACGACGGTTCCATGGTGCTGGTGCTGCCGGAAGAGTCGCGCCGCCACGAAGGCGTCTGGCGTTACCTGAATACGCTCGTGGCGGCGGATAACCCGATTAGCGAGCTGAAAATTTTTGATTTGCGCGAAAGTATGGCTAACGGCGGCGGCCCGGCTTGCCTGCGGCTGCGCGTGGTGCTGACCGACGACGAGCGCCAGGCGGTGAACCCGGCGGTGATGATGAATGACACGCTCTTTACGCGGCTTAACGCGTGGGTCGACAAACATTACCGCGACCGGTTGACGCAGGAAGACCTGGTCGACCCGCAGTTGTTGCGCGAGGGGCGCGAGGCGCTGGATGAACTGACGCGTCTGTTTTCGCTCGGCAATGTCTATCCGTTCCAGCAGTAAGGAGACGCCATGGACGATTTTATTGCACAGACGCTGCGCGGCGAGACGCCCGCGCTGACCACGCAACAACGCGGCGGCGTGACTATCGAGTGGCTGGATGAAGGCATTTTGCAGCTGACGCCTGCCAGAGATGTGCGCGGCGCGCTGGTGGTCAGCGCGGGCATCCACGGCAATGAAACCGCGCCGGTGGAGATGCTGGAGCAGTTACTGGCGCCGCTGCTGTGCGGTGAGCGGCCGCTCGCCTGGCGGCTGCTGGTGGTGCTGGGCAGTCCAGCGGCGTTGCGGGCCGGGCGACGGTTTATCGATTACGATCTCAACCGTCTGTTTGGCGGGCGCTGGCAGACCGCCACGCCGGGCGTCGAACCCGCACGCGCCGCGCGTCTCGAACAGGTGCTGGAGACCTTTTACGCGGCGGGCGATGAAACGGTGCGCTGGCATCTGGATCTGCATACCGCCATTCGCGGGTCACGCTTCCCGCGTTTTGGCGTACTGCCCGCGCGCACCACGGCGTGGCCAGAGGATTTTCTCGGCTGGCTTGGCGAAGCCGGGCTCCAGGCGCTGGTCTTTCACCGCGCGCCGGGCGGCACCTTTACCCACTTCTCGTGCGAGCGCTTTGGGGCGCTGAGCTGTACGCTGGAACTCGGCAAGGCGCTGCCGTTCGGCCACAACGATCTCAGCCAGTTTGCGCCAACGCAGCGGGCGCTGGCGGCGCTGCTTGACGGATCGACTGCGCCTGCCGGTACGGATGCGCCGCGACGCTTTGAAGTGGCGCAGCAAATCACCCGGCGCAGCGAGCGCTTTGTGTTGCATATGTCGGGCGATACCGAAAATTTCACCGCCTTTAGCGCGGGCACGCTGCTGGCGGAAGATGGCGATGAGCGTTATTACGCGCAGAACGATGAGCGGGTGTTGTTTCCGAATCCGTCCGTCGCGCTGGGTTTACGCGCCGGATTAATGCTCCGGGAAATAAAATAACGGGCGGCCCCAGGCGGGCCGTGAAAATAATGCGGATAATTCTGAAGGGGCGCTTTATTTTGCAGCGCCGCGCCTTTATACTGCGCTCACACTCTCTTCACAATCAAGCGGTTGTGATATTTTAAAATCTTTCTCCTCTCTTTTTCCTTATTTTCTCCATAATCGCACAATTATTGTTTTTTATGCTTTCACTGTTTTACTCAGACTCTGACTGATTGACGAATCTGCCCGTAGAATTAATCTCGTCAAGGCGACAATCTGTTGCTGAATTAACTGAAAGTAAGGACAACATTATGCGTAAATTAACGGCTATCTTCGTTGCTTCTACCCTGGCGCTTGGCGCAGCTAACCTGGCACAAGCGGCGGAGACCCCGGCGCCTGACGCGAACGGCACGCCAATGATGCACCATAAAGGTCCGCGCGGCCCGCATCACGATATGATGTTCCAGGGGCTGAACCTGACCGATGCGCAGAAGCAGCAAATTCGCGACATCCGTAAAGCCCAGCGCGAAAAATTTGAGCGTCCGTCTCTGGAAGAGCGCCGCGCGATGCACGATCTGATTGCCAGCGACAGCTTCGATAAAGACAAAGCGCAGGCCCAGATCGACAAAATGGAAGCGCAGCATAAAGCCCGTATGCTGGCGCACATCGAAACCCAGAACAAAATCTATAACGTACTGACCCCGGAGCAGAAAAAGCAGTTTAATGCCAATTTTGAGAAGCGTCTGACAGAACGTCCGGCTCCGGAAGGTAAAATGCCAGCAGATTCAGAATAATTCTGACCCTGCTTAAGACCGCCGGTTTTGGCCAGTGCCCTTTGATGGCGCTGGCCAGGGCCGGCGGTTTTTCTTTTCTCGCCCCTCTTGCCACGTAATTTCTGTTGGTTATCATTCTCGTTGCCGCATCGCGGCTGCTTTTGCCTGCGTATCGTTAACACGTCGCGACCGCCATCCACTGACGTGCCGATCGCAAGGCAATAACATGTATAACGATAATTTTTCGCCGCAGCACGTCTGCGGCGATTTGCGCACGATGCGTTTTTCAGGAGTGGGGATGGAATTTTTCGACGTCAAAAAAATGCCGGTGAACCTGTGGCGTAACGGCGCAGGCGAAACCCGTGAGATCTGTTGTTTTCCGCCAAGCCGGGATTTTAACTGGCGCGCCAGCATTGCTTCTTTCGCCAGCAATGGCGACTTTAACGTTGTACCGCAGGTAGATCGCGTGATGACGCTACTCGATGGCGGCGAAGTCACGCTACTGAGCGGCGGCGCGTTTCGCCACACCTTAAAGCGTCATCAGCCGTTTACGTTCGCGGGCGAGCACCCGGTGCGCGCGGAGCTGACCGACGGGCGTATGTCGCTGGATTTCAACCTGATGACCCGCCGCGACCGGTGCCGCGCGCAGGTACGCGTCGCCGATCGCACGTTTACGACCGGTCATGCGCGGGGCGGCATTGTCTATGTCTTAAGCGGCGCCTGGCAGCTTAACGATAAACTGCTGACGGCAGAGCAAGGCGCCTGGTGGCAGGAGGGGAGTCATACCCTTCGGCTACTGAAAGCCGAAGGGCAGGTGCTGTTCAGCGAGATAACTTATCTCTGAGGCGCCTGCGCGCCGATGTCGATGATTTCATGCTCGCCGCTGATAAGCGGCTTGCACAGAATGCGATAGCCGTCGTTATCAAAGCCCTGCGGCGCACGGGAGATCGTCGCCGCGTCGCTCAGTGACGACACGGAACCCAGCCAGTACCAGTTATGGATGATATGGTACTGGGTCATCTCGCCGAAGCTTTCCCGCAACCCGACCGGGCCGTCCCACGGCCAGCAGATAACCCGCATCCGCTCCAGCGCGTCCATCAGGCGCGCGTTGTGCGCCTCAAGCGGCTCTTTGCCGCAGCAGGCCCCGGCGCAGCGTTTCAGCGCCGAACGGAAACAGGCGCGCCCAGGGCGCACCGACTCCAGCCCCAGCAGGCCGTAGCAGAGCTGCTGTTCGTCGGCGATGGATTGCAGCGTGCCGAGCGCTGCGCGGCGGCTCGAAAAAAGCCCATACAGGCCCGGCTGGTGCGAGAAATCGACATCGCGCGCGTAAACCACTTCTGGCTTTTCGCCTTTGAACTGGAGTGAACAGAGCTGGCGGTTACGGCGCAGGCGCTTGTTGAACAGCGGCTGCTGCTCTTTGATCATTTGCGCTTCTAACAGCAGCGCGCCGATTTCGCCCGCGGTGCGGATAAACGTGATGCGCCGCGACTGGCGCAGCATGGAGGCTTCATCCGGGGTACGCAGGTGCGACAGCACCCGGCTGCGAATATTGACGCTCTTGCCGATATAAAGCGGCATGGTTTCGCTTTCGCCATGAAAAACATAGACGCCGGGGTGCTTCGGCAGATCTTCAAGCCACGGACGCAGATGTTCGGGATATTCGTAAATTGCCGCTTTTTCAAACTCCAGCCGCGGCGCGCCAGTACGCCTTACCACATCACTCTCCTGAATACTGTTTACTTATCCAGTCTATCAGGGAATGTGTGGTTGAAAAAGCGTCATTTTCAGTTCAGGTTGCGGGTGGCGAGCCAGCAGAGCAGCGAACCTGCCACGACCATCGCCACGCCCTGCCAGAAAGGCAGGCCTGGCGTCAGGCCCAGCCACAGGCTCGCCAGCAGCGCCGAGAGCACCGGCGTGAAGTAAGAGGCGGTGGCGAGCAGCGTCATATTGCCGTGCTGAATACTGTAGTTCCAGGCGGCATAAGCGGTGGCGGTGGAAAGCCCCATAAAGAGCAGCTGCGCGACGGCGGGAACGGAAATTTGGATCGATGGCTGCGGCGCAAGGCAGTATTGCAGCCACAGGACGGCGGCCGTGGCGCAGAAAAAGAGCGCCACGCCGTTCTGGCCGTTGCTCCAGCGGCGCGTCAGGTTGCAGTACAGCGCCCAGACGACGGCGGCGCAGAACGCGAGCGCATAAGCAACCGGGTTATCCTGCATGTTGAGCCAGAGCTGCGCGGGCGACCAGTCGCCGTCGCCCTTCAGCACCTGGAACACGCCTGCGACCGCGAGCAGCAGGCCCGGCCACAGCCAGAGGCGGCAGCGCTGGCCGTTGATAAGCACCGCCAGCAGCACCGTCAGGCTCGGCCAGAGGTAGTTAATCATCCCAAGCTCCAGCGACTGCGCGCGGGTGTGCGCAAGCCCAATCGCCAGCGCGAGGCATATTTCATAGCCAACGAACAGTAATCCGCCGGTCAGGAGATAGCGGCGCGGTAAGCGGCCAGGGTGAATAAGGCCCGGCGACACCATCAGACACAGCGAACTGACGGTATAAATCAGCGCTGCGCCGCCCACCGGGCCGAACGCCTCGCTGATACTGCGAAACAGACCGACAGAGGTACTCCAGAGCAGAATGGCCAGCAGGCCCGGCAGCGTGGCGCGCTGCGTTGAAACAGACATACGTCATCCGTGAGAAAAGGCTATAGCGCGAAACGTAACAACGAACGGGGCGATACTCCCCGGTCAGGCCGGGGAGCGTGCCGCAACGCGATTATTGTTTCCAGAAGTCGTCGAAAACGGTGATCGGCGGGCGACGTTTGTGCTCGGTTTTCACGTACCAGCCATCAATAATCTGGCTGATTTTCTCATCGAGCGGTTTGCCTTCCAGATAATCATCGATGTTGTCATACGTGACGCCCAGCGCCACTTCGTCCGGCAGGGACGGGCGATCATCTTCGAGATCGGCGGTCGGCACTTTAAGATAGAGGTGCTCCGGGCAGCCGAGGGTTTTCAGCAGCAGTTTGCCCTGACGTTTGTTGAGGCGGAACAGCGGGTTAATGTCGGTGCCGCCATCGCCATACTTGGTGTAAAAACCGGTGACGGCTTCGGCCGCATGGTCGGTGCCCACCACCACGCCTTTGGTCATCCCGGCGATGCTGTACTGCGCTTTCATACGCTCGCGCGCTTTTTCATTGCCGCGGACAAAATCGCTCAGCTCAATGCCCGCTTCGCGCAGCGCTTTTTCGCTCGCCAGTACCGCTTCTTTAATGTTCACCGTCAGGACTTTATCCGGCTGAATAAACGCCAGCGCGTCCTGACAATCTTTTTCGTCAAACTGTACGCCGAACGGCAGGCGCACCGCGATAAACTGGTAGCTCTGATCGCCGGTTTCATCGCGCAGTTCGCTGATGGCAAGCTGGCTCAGTTTGCCCGCGAGCGTGGAATCCTGGCCGCCGCTGATGCCGAGCACCAGGGTTTTCAGAAACGGATAGGTCTTGAGATAGGCTTTGAGGAAATCAACGCTGCGGCGGATCTCTTCATTGGCGTCGATATGCGGTTTCACACCAAGTGCCTGAATAATTTCTTGTTGTAATGCCATTTACCCCTCCAGTCTTGTGCGCCTGCAACGTGCAGGCATTGAAACAGTGATCTGTTAAAGCTAACCCGTTGTGGGCAAAACGACAAGGTGTCACCCTTCTGTGCGGCGCCAGACCCTTTTGCGACATCAGGTCTGGCTGAGGGAATACTCTTAATTTGGCGCTCTTTCAGGTAACAAGTTGAAAAATGTTATTTTATATTCCAGGCTTATCTGCACACGCTGAAAAAAAAGAGGATGACACAATGAACAAGAAGTTTGCAGGATTTCTGAGTGCAGCGGCTGTTATGACCATGCTGGCAGGGTGTACCGCGTACGATCGTACCGCCGATCAGTTTACCCAGCCGGTGGTGAAAGATGTGAAAAAAGGCATGAGCCGTCAGCAGGTCATGCAGATCGCGGGTAAACCGTCTTCTGAAGTGACCATGATCCACGCTCGTGGTACCTGCCAGACCTATATCCTGGGCAGCCGTAACGGCAAAACCGAAACCTATTTCGTCGCGCTGGATGAAACGGGCCACGTGCTGAACTCCGGCTACCAGACCTGTGCCGAGTACGATACCGACCCGCAGGCGCCGAAAAAATAATAGCGCTGTTGTCAGAAAAACCGGCTCCGGCCGGTTTTTTTACGTCTGCGTGTTGCGAGATGCGCGCCGGCAAATAAAAAACGCCGCGGTAAGCGGCGTTTTGGTGTGGCGCAGGCGGCGGTTATGCCGGGATGGACGCCACTTTCGGCGTACGCGCCCAGACGCGGTGGCAGGCGAGCTGGTGGATGAAATCATCCATAAAGCTGCCTGAGGCGTCGTCGGCTTCGACAATCCCTTCTTCACCCGTGTCTGGCACCGCCAGTCGGCTTTTAAGCCCGCGCGCGTCGCCCATCAGGCCGATCGCTTTCAGGTGTTTATACGCCTCCAGCAGGTAATAGACCGCATCGCCGTTATCGGCAAGCGCGCTCGCGGCGCCGCCCGGCACCAGCACGGCGTCAACCGTCACCGACGGCGATCCGGCGAACGTGCCCGCCACTTCCAGTTGCGAGCCATCATCCGCCGTCACGCTGCCCATGCGGCTGTACAGCAATTTGGCATGTACACCGTGCGATTTCAGCGCCTGCAGCATGGCGAGAAGATCGGCGGATTTCACATGGTCGTTAAGCAGTACGGCGACCACACGGCCTTTTACGGAGCCGCCAGGTACGGCATACAGGCTCAGCGACGGATCTTTCTTCAGCCCGTTGACGTCCTTCGGCGGGGCCACGTGCATCTGCTCGTCAGTCAGCGTAATACCAAGATTAGTGGCCACCGGATGCGCCAGCGAAATATCGATATGGCAGAGGTGATCCACCACGCGCTCGCGGATATAACTGCGCACCACTTTACTGAGCTCGAAGCTGAACGCATCGATGATATGACGTTGCTCCACCGGCGTCTGGCTCTGCCAGAACAGGCGCGGCTGGGAGTAATATTCGCCAAACGACGGGCTGCGCTCGCGGATCTTGTGGCCTTCAACGCGCACCTGATGGCTTTCAAACCCACCGGCTTTCGGCGCAGGCGGCGTTTCGCGCGGCCAGTTGTCATTAATCGAGTTCGGCTCGTAGTTGGCCGGATTGGTGTCGATATCCATGCGGTGCATGCCGTCGCGCTGGAAATTATGGTACGGGCAGGTCGGGCGGTTAATCGGGATCTCGTGGAAGTTCGGCCCGCCGAGACGGCTTATCTGGGTGTCGGTGTAGGAGAAGAGACGCCCCTGGAGCAGCGGGTCATTACTGAAATCCAGCCCCGGCACAATATGACCCGGATGGAACGCCGCCTGTTCGTTTTCGGCGAAGAAGTTATCCGGATTGCGGTTCAGCACCATTTTGCCGACGAGTTGTACTGGCACCAGTTCTTCCGGGATGAGCTTCGTCGCATCAAGCAGATCGAAATCGAATTTAAATTCGTCTTCTTCGGGGATCAGCTGCACGCCGAGCTCATATTCCGGGTAATCGCCCGCTTCGATGGCCTCCCAGAGATCGCGGCGGTGGAAATCCGGATCGCGCCCGGTCAGCTTCTGCGATTCATCCCAGATAAGCGACGCTTTGCCCGCCACCGGTTTCCAGTGAAAGCGCACAAAGGTGCCTTTGCCTTCGGCGTTGATAAAGCGGAAGGTATGGATACCAAAGCCTTCCATGGTGCGGTAGCTGCGCGGAATGCCGCGGTCGGACATCGCCCACATGACGTTGTGCAGCGTTTCCGGCTGAAGCGACACGTAATCCCAGAAGGTATCGTGCGCGCTCTGGCCCTGCGGAATAGCCCAGTGCGGCTCCGGCTTAACGGCATGGACGAAATCCGGGAATTTATGGGCGTCCTGAATGAAAAACACCGGCGTATTGTTGCCGACCAGATCAAAAATCCCTTCTTCGGTATAAAACTTGGTGGCGAAGCCGCGAATATCGCGCACCGTGTCCGCCGACCCGGCGCTGCCCTGCACGGTCGAGAAACGCACAAAAACCGGCGTGATTTTCTGCGGGTCGCTTAAGAACGCGGCTTTGGTGATATCGCTCAGGCTTTTGTACGGCTGAAAGTAACCGTGGGCGGCAGAGCCGCGCGCGTGCACGATGCGCTCAGGAATGCGTTCATGATCAAAGTGGGTGATTTTTTCCCGCAGGATAAAATCTTCCAGCAGCGTCGGGCCGCGGGTGCCAGCGCGGAGCGAGTTCTGATCGTCAGCGATGCGCACGCCCTGGTTGGTCGTCAGCGCCTCGTTCTCACCACCTTTACGGAAGGTGTCCAGCGCGCCGAGTTTATCGTTCGTCACCTGCGGCGCCTTCAGGCTGCCGGGCGCGGTCGGTTGCTCGCCCGGCGGGGTTGGCGCCGGGGAAGGACGGTGGGAGCCATCGGCAGGCGCCAGCGATCCCATGCCCGGCTGGGATGAGCGCGCGTCGTGGAACGGGGCTTCATGGTTAGAGCGTTTCTCATCATTCGACATTGAACTCGTCTCCTTTCCTTTTTCTAAAGCAGTCGGATGGCTGCATGAAATGTAAGGTAACTATAGAACAGCACTGAAGTTCTTGTGGAAAAGGCGACGGCGTAAAAAGCGGCAAATGAACGGCACAGCGCACGCATGATGCGACGCAAGGCCGTCCGATCCGCTATCATAGTGGTTTATCTTTTGTTTACAGCCAGTGAATCCGACGCTTATGAAACCACTTCGTCATCAGAATCGTCCCGTTATCAGCTATGTTCCACGTGTGGAGCCGGCCCCGCCGGATCATGCGGATCGCATGGAGGGGTTTGACGATGTCTGGGTGCTGAAGGGCAAATATGTGGCGTTTGTGATGTCCGGGGATCGTTTTCGCCGCTCGCCCGTCTTCAGCAGCCCGGAAGCCGCCCAGCGCTGGGCCAACCAGCTTAAGCAGGATGAGATATAGGGCAGGGTTTATCACCCGTTCAGGCAGCGGCTGTCGTGCCGCTCGCCGACTGTCATCCACGAAGCCCGCTGATGCGGGTTTTTATTTGCCTTAGAGACGCACTTGTGCACTGTGCGGCAGTGCGTTAAAATGGTCGGGAAAGGAAACAGGGAGGTATCAATGGAATGCAGAAGCATATCGGCAGTTTTCGTGACGCCTGGCTGGCGGCGTTTTTCATCTATTCGACGCCGCATCGCAACATCCCGGCGGAGATGCATACCACACTGGCGCGCAAGCTCGACATCATCAACGCAGCAACGTCTTACCGCGATCTCCGCTCACCGCCAGGCAACCGCTTTGAAGCGCTGAACGGCAAATTGCACGGGTATTCATCCATTCGGGTCAACCATCACTACCGCCTGATTTTCAGATGGGTGGAAGGCAAAGCGGAAGATCTTTATTTAGATCCGCATGATTACTGATTGCGGCGTGCCGCGACGTTAAGGAAATGAACATGAAACAGGCAACCAGAAAGCCCACGACGCCCGGCGAGATCCTCGTGTACGAATACCTGGAGCCGCTCGGCCTTAAAATCAACGAGGTGGCGGAGATGCTTTGCGTTCATCGTAATAGCGTGAGCGCGCTGGTGAACAATAACCGCAAACTCACCACAGATATGGCGTTTCGTCTGGCCAAAGCGTTTGGAACCTCGGTTGATTTCTGGCTTAACCTGCAGGCGGCTGTCGATCTGTGGGAGGTGGAGAATGATATGCGCATTCAGGAAGCGTTCAGCCGCATCGTACCCGCCGCGGAGTTTATCGCCCGGCGCGACGCGCAAAAGAAAGAGGTCGCCTGAAATAACAAAGCCCGCCGGATGGTGGGCTTTGTCGTCTGTGCGGCCGACGGAACGCCGCAAAAAGAAAACCCCGGCGCGCAGGCCGGGGTTTTTAGGTATAACTTTTATGCGATTAACGGTGCGCCAGTTCGGCCTCGTCATCGCTGTTCATGATAGTTTTATCCGTCTGCTTCAGCCACTGGCTGGTCAGCGTACCGGCGGTCATGGAGCCGCTGACGTTCAGCGCGGTACGGCCCATATCGATCAGCGGTTCGACGGAAATCAGCAGCGCCACCAGCGTGACCGGCAGGCCCATCGCTGGCAGGACGATAAGCGCGGCGAAGGTCGCGCCGCCGCCCACGCCCGCCACACCGGCGGAGCTTAAGGTCACGATGCCGACGAGGGTGGCTATCCACACCGGGTCGAGCGGGTTAATGCCGACAGTCGGCGCGACCATGACCGCGAGCATTGTCGGGTAGAGACCCGCGCAGCCGTTCTGGCCGATCGTCGCCCCAAAGGAGGCCGCGAAAGAGGCGATAGACTCCGGCACGCCCAGACGACGCGTCTGCGCTTCCACATTCAGCGGAATGCTGGCGGCGCTGGAGCGGCTGGTGAAAGCGAATGTCAGTACCGGCCACACTTTGCGGAAGTAACGCAGCGGGCTGACGCCGTTCACGGCCAGCAGCACGCCATGCACCACGAACATAATGCCGAGGCCCAGATACGAGGCGACCACAAAGCTGCCGAGCTTAATGATGTCCTGCAGGTTAGAGCCGGCGACCACTTTGGTCATCAGCGCCAGTACGCCGTACGGCGTCAGCTGCATCACCAGACGCACCAGCTTCATCACCCAGCTTTGCAGGATATCGATAGCGGCCAGTACGCGCTCACCCTTCGGCGCGTCGTCTTTCAGCAGTTTCAGCGCCGCCACGCCCAGGAACGCCGCGAAAATCACCACGCTGATGATAGAGGTTGGGCTCGCGCCGGTCAGATCGGCGAACGGGTTCTTCGGTATGAAGGAGAGCAGCAGCTGCGGTACGGTCAGATCGGCGACTTTACCGGCGTAGTTAGTCTGAATAGCGTTAAGACGCGCGGTTTCCGCGCTGCCCTGCACCAGACCTTCCGCCGTCAGGCCGAAGAGGTTGGTCACCAGCACGCCAACCAGCGCCGCGATAAGCGTGGTGAACAGCAGGGTGCCGATGGTCAGCACGCTGATTTTACCCAGCGACGAGGCGTTATGCAGACGCGCCACGGCGCTCAGGATCATCGCGAACACCAGCGGCATGACGATCATCTGCAGCAGTTGCACATAGCCGTTACCGACAATGTTGAACCACTGGATGGAGGTTTTCAGCGTCTCGCTGTCAGAGCCATAAATGGTATGCAGCGCGAGGCCGAAGACCACGCCCATGGCGAGACCGAGTAATACTTTTTTTGCCAGGCTCCACTGGGTATGGCGCGTGCGCGCCAGCAACAGCAGCAGAACCACGAACGCGACAACGTTCGCTATCAGTGGAAGATTCATCCCCGTTCTCCTGATTTTTTTATAACCGGCATGGCCGAAATGGCATGCCTTTATGCCGCAAAGGGTATCAGAATCAAAAGAGGGTGCCTTATATCCAAATGGAATGGTTTATATCAAAACGCAATTTCAGTGTATTTACTGCTCCATCTGGTGATGAATGAAGCGATTAAAGGTGTTTTGCAGGGAATTAATGGCAGCGGACGACCATTTCATCGCGCTGCTGTCGGTCATGCTTTGCGGCATCCATACCGCCCAGACAAACAGCGCCATGCACAATACGCGCTCAAGCTGGTTGCCTTTTTGCGGATAGAGGAGCGGCAGACGGAAGCGCCAGCGACAGGGCCACAGCAGCGGCACGCCAGCGGGGGTTATCATATCGGCGAGAATATGGCTGAGATAGCCGAGCACCAGCCCTTGCAGCGCATCGGCAGGTAATATCCAGGTTTCAGGCACTTTTAACAGAAAGAGGGTCAGGCCGCCGAAGACCGCGAGCAGACTGTGCGTAAAGCCCCGGTGACCAAACATGCGCGCCACGGGTTTTGAGATCCACTTTAGCCGTTGGCCGAGGAAAGACTTCGGATGATCGATATCCGGCAGCAGGCAGGTGAGAATGGCGGAGGGAACAATATGCCACCAGTCGCCCTGCGCCAGCACAGGGGTCAGCTCGGCATTTTTAGCAAATACCGCGCAGGCAATCGAAAAAAGGAGGTGGCCTTCCGCCGTCATGATAAAACCCTGAAACTGTCAATCTATCCAGTATAGGGTTTTTATACAGTAGAGAAAAGTGGTGACGGTGTAACACTTTGTCACCGCAGCCCCCGTGACGCCTCGCTTTGCGGTTATCGGGCGAGCCAGCCGCCATCCACCGCCAGGGTGTAGCCGTTAACGTAATCCGACGCCGCCGAAGCGAGAAAAATGACGGGCCCCTGTAAATCTTCCGGCGTTCCCCAGCGGCCCGCCGGAATACGCGCAAGGATTTCCTCATTGCGGTCAGCGTCTTCGCGTAGCGCCTGCGTGTTATTGGTCGCCATATAGCCCGGCGCGATGCCGTTGACGTTAATGCCGTACGGCGCCCATTCGTTGGCCAGCAGGCGGGTCAGGCCCAGCACGCCGCTTTTCGAAGCGGTGTAAGAGGGGACGCGAATCCCGCCCTGAAAAGAGAGCATCGAGGCGACGTTAATGATTTTCCCGCCGCTGCCCTGGGCGATGAACTGTCTGGCGACGGCCTGAGAAAGGAAAAACAGGGCCTTGAGGTTGAGATCCATCACCTCGTCCCAGTCTTTTTCGCTGAAATCGATGGCGTCGTCGCGCCGAATGATCCCGGCGTTATTCACCAGAATATCGAGGCGGCCCAGCACATCGACGGCCTCTGTGACGAGCGGCTGTACCGGCGCCGTAGCCAAATCGGCTTCGATGGCGACAAAACGGCGGCCCAGCGCGTGAACTTTGGCGGCGGTTTCCCGCGCCGGGCGGCGGCTGACGCCAGCGATATCGCACCCGGCAGCGGCGAGTCCGAGCGCCATGCCCTGTCCCAGCCCGGTATTGCACCCGGTCACCATCGCCACTTTTCCGGCAAGCGAAAATGTATCCAGCATGTTCCGTTCCTCTTTGGCTCATCATTGCGGCGCAGGGAAATTCCCTTTCGCATTCAGAGCAATGATAGGAGTCGCCAGAAGAAAAGACAAAGCCAAATGAAACTGTGTTTTAAAAATATGACGGCGGGCATTTTTTTGCGGAAAAGAAAAGCAAAAACCGCTGCCGGACGGGCAGCGGTAGAAAGGGAACTCAGCCTTTCAGATGCCAGGGCTCCAGCTCGGTCAGCGAGTTCAGCCGGACGTTGGCGAGCGCCCAGCGCGCATCGCTGCGGTTCTCTTCGGCCGGGACCACAATAGAGCGCATACGCGCCGCTTTGGTGGCGACCATGCCGTTCACGGAGTCTTCCAGCGTCACGCAGCAGAGCGGATCGACCCCAAGTTTCGCCGCCGCATCCAGATAGACCTGCGGGTGCGGCTTGCTGTAAGGCAGGTGTTCGGCAGAGGCAAGCACGTCAAACTGGTCGCGCAGATCAAACAACGCCAGCACACGCTCCAGCATCCGCAGCGGCGAGGCGGAAGCGAGGCCGACTTTCAGCCCCTGCGCTTTACAGAGCGCAATCGCGTCTGCCACGCCTGGCAGCAACGGGCGTTGTTCTTCCACCAGCGTCATGGCGCGGGTAATAATGCGCTGCGTCACTTCATCCACCGACGGGCCGTTCCACGGCTGCTGCGCGAACCACAGCGCCACGACCAGATCGATGCGCAGCCCCAGCGTGTCAGGAAGTTCGTGGCGGCGGGAGGTATCGACCCCGAGCGTTGCGATTACTTCAAGCTCTGCCTGGTCCCAGAGCGGTTCAGAGTCAATCAGTAAACCATCCATATCAAAAATAGCGGCGAGGATCTGTCGCGGCGAAGACATCGTCTGTCACTCCTTCTTTTTACGCGGGAAAGGTTAATCAATAGCCGGAAAAGCGCGTTATGGCTACCGCTTTCCGTGCATGTGCCGGAAAGTTCAGGCGAAAAGACGCGCCACAAGGTAAACTTAGGCGAATCTGTCGCGTCGCTATCAAGGGGAAAGCATGACGTATCAACAAGCTGGACGCATTGGTGTCTTAAAACGCATCGCCGGATGGGTGATTTTTATTCCTGCCACGCTCTCCACGATTATCTCGGTGCTGAAATTCATGTATCAGCACAGCGAAAAGCAGCCGGGCATTAACGCCGTGATGATGGATTTCGCCCACGTGATGATTGAGATGGTGCGCTTTAACACGCCGTTCCTGAATCTCTTCTGGTACAACTCGCCGCAACCCGATTTCACGCGTCACGCCAATATCAGCTTCTGGATTATCTATATTCTGATTTTTGTCGGTCTGGCGTTACAGGCCTCCGGCGCGCGGATGTGCCGCCAGGCGCGTTTTCTGCGCGAGCATGTCGAGGATAGCCTGATCCTTGAGCGCGCCAAAGGCGAAGAGGGACTGACCCGCGACGCACTGGAGTCGCGCATCGTGGTGCCGCGCCATACCATTTTCCTGCAAATCTTCCCGCTGTACGTCCTGCCGGTGATTGTGCTGGTGCTGGGCTACGTGTTCTTCTCCCTGCTCGGGTTTCTGTAAACGCGAAACGCGCGCGCTGCGGCGCGCCTTTATCAGATGCCCAGAACGCGGGTTAACGCCTGCTGCGCGGCCACCAGGTGCTGGCCGCCGAAAAGCGTCGCGCGGTTTAAGAGCGTATAGAGCTGATAGAGCGGCTGGCGTTCAAGAAAGCCCGCGGGCAGCGGCAGTACCGACTGATAGCCGTCGTAAATCTGCGTCGGCTGTTCCGGATGCAGCGGCAGCATCGCCAGATCGCATTCGCGGTCGCCCCAGTAGCAGGCCGGGTCGAAAATATACGGCCCGTTCGGCCCCAGCGCGCAGTTGCCGGACCACAAATCGCCGTGCAGCAACGAGGGCGCGGGCTGGTGCGAGACCAGTTGCTGATGTACGGCGTCGACTATCCGGTCGATATCGCCAAACTCCATGCCTTTTTCCGCAGCCAGCTCCAGCTGCCAGCCGATGCGCTGCTCGGCAAAAAAGCTTGCCCAGCGCCGCTGCCAGGCGTTGGGCTGCGGCGTCGTGGAGAGATGGTTGTCGTAATCAAGACCGTACTGCGGCTGCTCGCTCCACTGGTGCAGGCGCGCCAGCTGTTGGCCCAGCAGAAAGGCGTTATGCGCGTCGAGCGGTTTCGGCGGCAGGTACTCCAGCAGAAGGAAGCTGTATTCGCGGTCGCTGCCGACGGCGATAACGTCCGGCACCGTGACCGTTTTACTGCGCGCCAGCAGGTTGAGCTGATCGGCTTCGGCGGTGAAGCAGGGCAGCAGCGTGGAATCATCGCATTTCACGAAGATGTCGCGCCCGGCCCAGTCGATTCGCCATGCGGCGTGAATTTCACCGCCTGGCAGTTCGGTTCGCTGGCTGATTTCACCGGCGCCCAGCTGTTCGTTTAACAAACGCGTAATGGCATGCCACATGATTACTCTCCCAGGTTTCCCGTAAAGAATGTCAGCTTAACGCGCCCGCGCGGGTGAAAATCTGCGCGGACGCACAACCTGCCGTGCGCGGGTAGCGCTAAACGGCGTCGTTATCGCGCAGCCAGGCGTCAAACGTGGTGACGTTGACCTGCGGCTTCTGGTCAAGCGCCGCTTCGCCAAGCCCTTCGGCCAGTTCAGCGACTTCTTGCTCGCTGAGTGCGCTGACCAGCCCGAAGGTATTGGTGCCCAGCTCGTGAATTTTGCCGTCGTCGTCGGCAAGCGTGAGCTGGAAACCGCCGCGGGTCAGATGATTATTAAGCTCGTTAATATCGGTCAGGTTTTTCTCATGAAACGTAACGGTGACGACATAGCGGGTCACTTCACTCATGGCGAACCTCATTGTCAGCAATAAAATGCCAGCCCGGAGGGGCTGGCCGGAAAGTTAGCGTGTCAGCCAGTGATAGATGCGATCGGTGTTTTCCAGCGAGCAGAGCCGCGTGCCCTGGTTGATAGTAGCGGCGCTACCGGCGGCCACGCCGTAACGCACCATATCGAGCAGCGGGGCGTCCTGCGCCAGACGCAGCGTCATAGCGCCAACCATACTGTCGCCCGCGCCGACGGTGCTCTGG
Source organism: Cronobacter sp. EKM101R (assembly GCF_963888145.1). NCBI lineage: Bacteria > Pseudomonadati > Pseudomonadota > Gammaproteobacteria > Enterobacterales > Enterobacteriaceae > Cronobacter > Cronobacter sp. EKM101R. The sequence goes on from NZ_CAWPHW010000012.1 coordinate 86,846, forward strand.
CTTTTCATCGGCGGCGGCACGACCTGCACGCAGTCCTGACCATCAACGCCGAGCGCGCCCTGCGGGCCCAGCGAGACGACAACGCGGCGGGCTTTGCCTGACTGCACCAGTTCTTGCGCCGCCTGGCGCACGTCATCCGGCGCGGTCAGATCGCGTTTCACCAGCGCCGCCAGCTCTTTCTGGTTGGGTTTGACCAGTTCGATATCGCCAATCTCCAGCGCGGCGGCGAGCGCGTCGCCGGAGCTGTCGACAATCAGCCGAATCCCCTGCTGACGGGCGGCTTTAATAAGTTGCTGGAGTTTTTCAATGCTGACGCCGGGCGGCAGGCTGCCGCTGATTACCAGGATAGCGCCCGATTCAATCGCCAGCACTTTCTCTTCAAGCTGGCGGAATTCGTCGTCGGTTATGGTGGCGCCGGGCATCACGAAGCGGTACTGCTCGCCGCTCGACTCGACATGCACATGGAGATTCTGACGCGTCCAGTCCTGGGCGGAAACCGTCTCCACGGCGACGTGTTCATCATTAAGCAGCGAAACCAGATGCTCGCCGGTCGCGCCGCCTGCGGGGAAGAGGGCGGTCGCGGCGCCGCCCAGATGGACAATCGCGCGCGCGACATTAATGCCGCCGCCGCCGGGTTCGAACACCGGCGAGCTGCAGCGTAGTTTCCCTTCCGGGTAGATTTGCGGCGTCATTGTGGCGCTGTCGAGCGAGGGCGCCAGTGTAAGCGTATAAATCCGTACCATATCGCCTCCGTTTTTTAAACTGCCCTAAGCGTAGCACCCGACAGCCAGACGGTGGGTGAATAATGTGCGGATTTTACCTTGTACCCTATATAAATCGGATGCCTGTTCTATATATAAAAAAGTTTATTTTTAAGAGTCCGCTTATTCTTAAATGTCGAAAGGAATTCATTGCTAAGCCAGAAGGCTCTTTTTATAATTCGTTACCTTTCTGTGGGCGGATTTTATTGATCCAGAGAAAAAGTTACGGGACCGTAATGGTCCTTTTTTTTGTTGTATGGACCTGAAAATCAACATGAAGCTTTTTAAGACAGTACCCCTGGCAATGCTGCTGGCGGGTGGCGCGCTGCTGAGCCAGCACGCGATGGCTGATAATACCGTTTTTACTGTCATGGACGATCCTTCCACCGCGAAAAAACCGTTTGAAGGTAATTTAAACGCGGGTTACCTGGCACAAACCGGCAACACCAAAAGTTCTTCCTTAACGGCTGACAGCAACCTGACCTGGTATGGCAACACCACCGCCTGGTCGCTGTGGGGCAACGCCAGCAACACCTCTTCTAATGACGAGCGCTCTTCTGAGAAATATGCCCTTGGCGGACGTAGCCGTGTGAACGTGACCGATTATGACTATCTGTTTGGCCAGGCAAGCTGGCTGACGGACCGTTATAACGGCTACCGCGAGCGCGACATCCTGACAATGGGTTATGGTCGTCAGTTCCTGAACGGGCCGGTACACAGCCTGCGTTTTGAATTCGGTCCGGGTGTGCGTTACGACGAGTACACCAACGGCGACACCAAAACCCAGGCCCTGGGTTATGCTTCCGGCATCTACGCCTGGCAGCTGACGGATAACACCAAATTCACCCAGGGCGTTTCCGTGTTCGGCGCTGACGATACCACCGTTAACTCCGAAACCGCGCTGGACGTGGCTATCAACGAGCATTTCGGCCTGAAAGTCGCGTATAACGTGACCTGGAACTCCAGCCCGCCATCGAGCGCGCCGGATCATACCGACACCCGCACCTCGGTGACGCTGGGTTACCGTATGTAAACCATGCTTACCACGCATGATAAAGGCTGGCGCTGCCAGCCTTTTTAGTTTTTATTGCGAGGTTTACCGTGGGGTTTTTTAGCATTGCGTGTGCTTTGCTGTTGGTCCTTATTTCCTGAACGTCTTTCTTTTCAAGTGCCTGCACCACTCTTCAGTTTCTTTGATGTCGCACGCCAAATAATTTGACTGTTCGAAAGTGTGATCTGGATCTACTATTTGCACACTAGTGGTGAATAAAACGTCACCGAATTTTTATGCTGCAAAGAAGAGATAATAAAGATGAACACAATCAACACTGCCGCCGCTGCCCTCGCCCTGAGCGTGCTTTCCTTCAGCGCCTTTGCTGCCCCGACGACCCAGCCCTCGCAGAATAACGCCCCTTATGCCGGATGGCGCGCAAGCGACATTGAAGCAGGTACAAACATTCAGCCCGGCGCGGTCACGACGGGTCAGTCCATGAATGATGCTTTCAATACGCAGACGCTGGTCGCAGGCGACTGGTCCTGATGGATTATTGTTGCAAAGACCCTTTGTAAAAGCCGGATCGCCCGATCCGGCTTTTTTATTTCTTTCGCGCTTCATTATGTTACTTCCTGTTTCTTCTCTTTTGCCCGCTGCTGTGTGCTACTCATTTCATTCTTGTCAGAATAATTCGCTGGCACGGTAATTTACCTGTTTGCTGTCTGTCCTTAAGCCCAAATAAAAATATCCCTGTCAGAACCAGGCATTTTCGACTGGCATCGCTTAGCTCGCTAATAAAATATGCCGAATGAGTAACCTAAAACGCGATAAAATAAACTGTGAAGTTGATCGCAAATTTGTTCGCTGTTAGGGTAAAGAAGGGTCAGGCATCTGAAAACGCAGGTAAGCACATTCGGATGTGTCATTACTAACAGCGGGAAGAGATCCTGCTACGCTCTTAAAGGAAGTCCTGAAAAGATAAGGCTTCTTTATCGCTAAGGAAGCGGACTAAGGGGCGGCATTGACCGTCAACCAAGTCAAAGAGCGAATTCAATGAGGATGGATATGAAGCTTAAAAGAAAAAAAGTAGAGCCGATCTCTCTGAGTGACGTCACGATTATTGATGATGCGAAACTTCGCAAAGCGATTACCGCAGCCTCTCTCGGTAACGCGATGGAGTGGTTTGATTTTGGCGTGTATGGCTTTGTGGCTTACGCGCTCGGCAAAGTGTTTTTCCCGGATGCAGATCCCAGCGTGCAGATGATCGCCGCGCTGGGGACGTTCTCGGTTCCCTTTCTTATCCGTCCGCTCGGCGGGCTGTTCTTCGGTATGCTCGGCGATAAATATGGTCGCCAGAAGATCCTCGCGATAACCATTGTGATTATGTCCGTCAGTACATTCTGTATCGGGCTTATTCCGTCGTATGCGTCGATTGGTATCTGGGCACCTGTCCTGCTGTTGCTGTGTAAAATGGCGCAGGGGTTCTCTGTCGGGGGCGAATATACCGGCGCGTCGATATTCGTCGCGGAATACTCCCCTGACCGTAAGCGCGGCTTTATGGGCAGTTGGCTGGATTTCGGCTCGATTGCGGGCTTCGTACTGGGCGCGGGCGTGGTGGTGCTTATCTCCGCCATCCTTGGCGAAGATAATTTCCTGAGCTGGGGCTGGCGTCTGCCGTTCTTCCTGGCGCTGCCGCTTGGCCTGATTGGTCTTTATCTGCGCCACGCGCTGGAAGAGACGCCGGCGTTCCAGCAGCATGTCGATAAACTGGAGCAGGGCGATCGTGAAGGTCTGCAACATGGCCCGAAAGTCTCCTTTAAAGAGATTGCGACTAAACACTGGCGCAGCCTGCTGGCGTGTATCGGTCTGGTGATTTCCACCAACGTGACCTACTACATGCTGCTCACTTATATGCCGAGCTATCTGTCGCATAATCTGCACTATTCCGAAGAGCACGGCGTGCTGATTATTATCGCGATTATGATCGGCATGCTGTTTGTGCAACCGGTGATGGGCCTGCTGAGCGACCGTTTCGGGCGCCGTCCGTTCGTCATCTTCGGCAGCGTCGCGTTGATGGTGCTGGCGATCCCGGCCTTTGTACTGATTAACAGCAACGTAATTGGCCTGATTTTCTCCGGCCTGCTGATGCTGGCGGTGATCCTGAACTGCTTCACCGGGGTAATGGCCTCCTCGCTGCCTGCGATGTTCCCGACGCATCTTCGTTACAGTGCTCTGGCAAGCGCCTTTAATATCTCGGTACTGATTGCCGGTCTGACGCCGACGCTGGCGGCCTGGCTGGTGGAAAGCACCGAAAACCTGATGATGCCAGCCTATTACCTGATGGTCGTGGCGGTTGTTGGTCTGATTACCGGCCTGACAATGAAAGAAACCGCGAATCGTCCGCTAAAAGGCGCGACGCCTGCGGCATCGGATATCCAGGAAGCGCGCGAAATTCTGCGTGAGCACCATGACAATATCGAACAGAAAATTGAAGATATTGATAAAGAGATAGCCGATTTACAGGAAAAACGAACCCGTCTGGTTGACCAGCATCCTCGCATTAATGAGTAAATCTAAAGCCCCTTCGGGGGCTTTTCTTTTTCCTGCCATGGGTTAGCCCCGATATCCCGCTTATGCTCCTCGCCTTATTATGCTGAGCAAAATCTTAATAGCTTGATTCTCAAAGTCAGATTGTGAATGATCGCCGTACACACACCGGCAATGAATAACAATGAAAAAGACAATTGTAGTTTGCTGCTTTTATCTCTGCAGCACAGGCCCTGCCAGCGCCGTAGTTCAGGGCCGCGAATATAATACCTGGTATGAAAAAGACGCCGTTTTATATGATGTGACGCAGACCGCCGAGGGCAGCCCTGTGATGCTGAGCATTTCTCAGGCGGGCTATCGATCCGCCAATATGGTGATCTCCTCTATGACCACTGGTAAATGCCCCGTGCAGGCCAGAACGCTTGAAATCAATAACGATATCGTGCCCGCGGAATATGTCTGTGCCCAACAAGGTTCGGAGAGGATTGAGCATTATCTGGTTCGGGATGCCGATAAGGTCAATGCGCTGGTAGAACGGCTGCGTTCAGACTTTACGGTAATGAGCCAGAAAGAGGTCAAAGTGTGGGCAGCGAATATCAAAACGCCAAAATACGGTATGACGCCACGCCTGTGAAACGGGCAGGGAACGCAAAGGGTGATCGCGGGTATGCGGAGATCCTCATTTTTACAGTTCGTAAAATTAATGATACAGCATAAAATTATCCATGGTTTGCGTAAGGGTGACATAAAACACTGCATATGAATAATATGACAGCGATTGTCACGGTTATTGAAATTGAGTTCAGTTTTTACCGTGGAGAGTACACCCGATGGAGAAAGTCAATAATGAACAAAATTTCAACGCTCACGTTAAGCCTGCTCGCTGCCAGCTGTTTGTCTGGCAGCGCTTTCGCGGCCAGCAAGGCTTCTGAAAATATCGCGCCTTTTCCGGAGGCCGAAAAGGGCATGGTCCGCCAGGTGATTGCATTACCTGAACGCCAGGATGAATCGGCTTATAAAATTGAGCTGATAATCGGCCAGATGCTTGACGTGGACTGTAATAAGCATCAACTGGGCGGAAAATTCGAGCGTAAAACGCTGGAAGGCTGGGGATACGACTATTACACCTTCGAGCCTGCGAAGAACGCAGACGGCTCTGTAATGTATACGTCTACTATGATGGCCTGCCCGGATAATAAGAAAGAGAAAAAATTCGTTACCGCGAACCCAGGCGACGCGGCAATGCTGAACTACAACAGCAAACTGCCGGTAGTGGTGTATGCGCCGGAAAATATCGACGTGAAATATCGTCTCTGGAAAGCGGAAGACACCCTCGTCAACGCGAAAAAGAAATAAGCCCTCATCGGTTATTTCTGATGTGCAAGGCAGGCAAGGAGTCGCCTGCCTTACGCAAGCTCTGATTTACTCTGGTACTCCTGGACAGGAAAACAGCGTTTACGCGACATTTTTACCTCATCGCGCATAATGCACTTATTCGTTTTGACCTTTTTTGCGTTATGAGCCAGATTTACGCGACCCGTAAACCGTGTTGTGCAGGGATGAAAATGAAAATTGATTTTTCAACGCTTAATGAAAATCATGTGACTGGGTGCGCCACTCTGTACCAGACGGTCTATAAAGAAGCACCCTGGTTTGAAACGAGCGAGCTAGAGCCGGTCATAAATTTCATCAAAGAACATCTGAAGAATAATTTTTTCAGGGGCTATATCGCCTGGCACGACGATAAGATGGTGGCCGTTAGTATCGGTTTTAAGAAACCGTGGCCGGGTGGGGTTGAGTACTATATCGATGAGTTCTTTGTCGATCCTGCGTATCAGGGGAGGGGAGTGGGTTCAGCGCTGATGAATTTCATCGCTGAACAAGCTTTAAAAGAGGGACTGAATGCGATAATCCTTAACACCCATAAAGATTATCCTTCTGATTTTTTCTACAGAAAAAATGGATTCGATGAGCATCCGGGATTAATTATTCTTTCCCGAACGCTCCGGTGATATCAGCGCTTCAACGCGTATTTCCTGAACGAATCCAGGCGCAAATATCCTGCATTACATTCCGGGCAGTCTGGCTGATGCCGCCAAGCTGAAAGAAACCGTGAATAACGCCCAGATAGCGTTGCGCCGTACAGCTCACGCCTTGCTGCGTCATACGGGCAAACAGCGCTTCGCCTTCATCGCGCAGCGGGTCATATTCCGCTGTGATGATATGTACCGGCGGCAACCCCGCAAAGTCATCGCGAAATAAGGGGCTGGCTTCTGGATGCGTGACGTCAGTATCCGCAAGATAGGCTTCAAAACCGCTCAAAAACGCGTCGCTCGTCAGCACATAATCGCTGCCGTTCACGGTATAACTTTCAGATGATGCCGTGGCATCCAGCATCGGGTAAATAAGCACCAGTTGCCTGGGTAACCCTGCGCCGCTGTTTTTTAATCGCAGGGCGGTTATCAGCGCCAGATGCCCGCCTGCGCTGTCGCCCATAAACGTGATGTGGCTGCGGTCAACGCCCAGCGTTTCTGCGTCTCGCCAGATAAGATGCGCGGCATGTTCGGCATCATCATGTGCGGCAGGGTAAGTATGTTCTGGCGCTAAACGGTATTGCACCGCAATCACACGGCAGCCGCTCAGAAACGCAAGCTGGCGAAGCTGATTCTCATGCGTTGAAAAGCCGCCGCTTACAAAACAGCCGCCGTGGTAATAGATAATCGCAGGCAGCGATTTTTCGGCGTTAAGGGGCGAGAAAATGCGCAACGGGATAGTGTCAATTATCACATCGTTAATATTCACGCGTGTTTCAGGGACGCCTGCGAGAACGGTGCTTGCGATATAACCCGCGCGACGCTCTTCCATGGTTTGATTGCGCGGTGAAGGGCGGCCTGCGGCGATAAACTCATCAACAAGACCTGCGATGTCGGGTTCCAGAGCCATGGCGTAATGTTCCTGTTTAAACGATGCCGGCAAATGAGTCCCAGAGTTTAAAACGTTGCTATTGTTAAGAAAAGTTCACCCACCAGAACCAAGCGGTGTCTGACTGCCCGGCGTAACACGTGAAGGGCGGCGTTTCTGTTGAAACGGGAAATAAGGACGAGACGTTTGCTGAAACAGGCGCCGTTCTTCTGGCGTTAAATGACGAACAGGTACAACCGCAAGGCCAAAGATGTTAAAGTAGTCATATACAAACGTGAAAACGCAGAACGATTTTCAGTTGTATGCCAAAGCGCGTACCAATTTGGCAATAGTTGGTCAGATGGTGTGGCGCTTACTAAAACCCGTCAAACTTAATTATCATATGTGATCTTGCGTGTGGGTCACCACTGTGAATAAGGATTTATAATGCCTGTTATTACGCTTCCTGATGGCAGTCAACGCCATTACGACCATGCAGTCAGCCCCATGGATGTTGCCCTGGATATCGGTCCGGGTCTCGCGAAAGCCTGTATCGCAGGCCGTGTGAACGGTGAGCTGGTAGATGCCAACGACCCTATCGAACAGGACGCTCAGCTCGCGATTATCACCGCGAAAGATGAAGACGGTCTGGAAATCATCCGTCACTCCTGCGCGCACCTGCTGGGTCATGCGATTAAACAGCTGTGGCCGCATACCAAAATGGCGATTGGCCCGGTTATCGACAACGGCTTCTATTACGATGTCGATCTCGACCATACCCTGACTCAGGAAGATATCGACGCCCTCGAAAAGCGTATGCACGAGCTGGCGGAGACCAATTACGACGTCATCAAGAAAAAAGTGAGCTGGCAGGAAGCCCGCGAAACGTTTGTGAATCGCGGTGAGAGCTACAAAGTCGCTATTCTTGATGAAAATATCGCCCGTGACGATAAGCCAGGCCTGTATCATCACGAAGAATATGTGGATATGTGCCGCGGCCCGCACGTGCCGAACATGCGCTTCTGCCATCACTTTAAGCTGATGAAAACCGCAGGCGCTTACTGGCGCGGCGACAGCAGCAATAAAATGCTGCAGCGTATCTACGGTACTGCCTGGGCGGATAAGAAAGCCCTGAATGCGTACCTGCAGCGTCTGGAAGAAGCCGCGAAACGCGATCACCGTAAAATCGGCAAGCAGCTCGACCTGTATCATATGCAGGAAGAAGCGCCGGGTATGGTGTTCTGGCATAATGACGGCTGGACGATTTTCCGCGAGCTGGAAACGTTTGTTCGCTCCAAGCTGAAAGAGTACCAGTATCAGGAAGTTAAAGGTCCGTTTATGATGGACCGCGTGCTGTGGGAAAAAACCGGCCACTGGGATAACTATAAAGACGCGATGTTTACGACTTCTTCCGAGAACCGTGAATACTGCATCAAGCCGATGAACTGCCCGGGGCACGTGCAAATCTTTAATCAGGGTCTAAAATCATACCGCGACCTGCCATTGCGTATGGCGGAGTTCGGTAGCTGTCACCGTAACGAGCCTTCGGGCGCGCTGCACGGCCTGATGCGCGTACGCGGATTCACTCAGGATGACGCTCATGTCTTCTGTACGGAAGAGCAGGTGCGCGACGAAGTGAACAGCTGTATTCGCATGGTTTATGACATGTACAGCACCTTCGGCTTTGAAAAAATCGTGGTTAAGCTCTCCACGCGTCCGGAAAAACGCATCGGTACGGACGAAATGTGGGACCGCGCAGAAGCCGACCTGGCCGTGGCGCTGGAAGAGAACAATATCCCGTTTGAGTATCAGCCGGGTGAGGGCGCGTTTTACGGCCCGAAAATTGAGTTTACGCTCTATGACTGCCTCGATCGCGCATGGCAGTGTGGTACCGTTCAGCTCGACTTCTCGCTCCCGGCGCGTCTGAGCGCGTCTTATGTGGGCGAAAACAACGAGCGTCAGGTGCCGGTGATGATTCACCGCGCGATTCTGGGCTCAATGGAACGTTTTATCGGTATCCTGACCGAAGAGTTCGCCGGGTTCTTCCCGACATGGCTTGCTCCGGTACAGGTCGTGGTGATGAATATCACCGATTCGCAGTCTGAATATGTTAACGAATTGACCCGTAAACTACAAAATGCTGGCATTCGTGTAAAAGCAGACTTGAGAAACGAGAAGATTGGCTTTAAAATCCGCGAGCATACATTACGTCGTGTCCCATACATGTTGGTTTGTGGCGATAAAGAGGTCGAAGCAGGCAAAGTGGCCGTTCGTACCCGCCGTGGTAAAGACCTCGGTAGCCTGGACGTCAACGACGTAATCGAAAAGCTGCAGCAAGAGATTCGCAGCCGCAGTCTTCAACAACTGGAGGAATAAGGTATTAAAGGCGGAAAACGAGTTCAAACGGCACGTCCGAATCGTATCAATGGCGAGATTCGCGCCCAGGAAGTTCGCTTAACAGGTCTGGAAGGCGAGCAACTGGGGATTGTGAGTCTGAGAGAAGCTATCGAAAAGGCTGAAGAAGCTGGAGTAGATTTAGTTGAAATCAGCCCTAACGCCGAGCCGCCAGTTTGTCGCATCATGGACTACGGCAAGTTCCTTTATGAAAAGAGTAAGTCTTCTAAGGAACAGAAGAAGAAGCAAAAAGTTATCCAGGTTAAGGAAATTAAATTCCGTCCTGGTACAGATGAAGGCGACTATCAGGTAAAACTCCGCAGCCTGATTCGCTTTCTTGAAGAAGGCGATAAGGCCAAGATCACGCTCCGCTTCCGCGGTCGTGAGATGGCCCACCAGCAAATCGGTATGGAAGTGCTTAACCGCGTGAAAGAAGATTTGCAAGAACTGGCAGTAGTCGAATCCTTCCCTACGAAGATCGAAGGCCGCCAGATGATTATGGTGCTCGCTCCTAAGAAGAAACAGTAAGGCCTTCAAGTAGCATTGTCTGTGGAGCCTTTGGGCTTCACAGATTTTGTTCGCCTACGTTTCGTTTAATTAACAATGCGAAGTGGATGTAATTAAAATGCCAAAAATTAAGACCGTACGCGGTGCTGCTAAGCGCTTCAAAAAAACCGGTAAAGGTGGTTTTAAGCATAAGCACGCTAACCTGCGTCATATTCTGACCAAAAAAGCGACTAAGCGTAAACGTCACCTGCGCCCGAAAGCCATGGTTTCCAAAGGCGATCTGGGTCTGGTAATCGCGTGCCTTCCGTACGCATAAGCCGTTTAACTTTTAACTTTTTTACAGAATAGAAACAGGAGAGCAATATGGCTCGCGTAAAACGTGGTGTGATGGCACGTGCACGTCATAAGAAAATTTTGAAACAAGCTAAAGGCTACTACGGTGCGCGTTCTCGCGTATACCGCGTTGCCTTCCAGGCTGTTATCAAAGCAGGTCAGTACGCTTATCGTGACCGTCGTCAGAAAAAGCGTCAGTTCCGTCAGCTGTGGATTGCACGTATCAACGCAGCAGCACGTCAGAACGGTATTTCTTACAGCAAATTCATCAACGGCCTGAAAAAAGCCTCTGTTGAAATCGACCGTAAGATTCTGGCTGACATCGCCGTATTCGACAAAGTGGCATTCTCTGCCCTGGTTGAAAAAGCGAAAGCAGCTCTGGCGTAAGCCAGTTAAAAGAGGGAGCTTGTCTCCCTCTTTTAATTTCTGCCATATCAATCTGTTGACATTTTTACTGGCGGGCCTTTCAATAGGGTAATCCGTCATTAAGCCAGTCAAGGTAACGCAAGCATGAACGCTGCCATTTTCCGCTTCTTTTTTTACTTTAGCGCCTGAATCAGAGGGGCTTTGCGCGTAAGAAAAGAAACGGAAAATCAACGCCAGAAGCCTCCATCAGGAGGCTTTTTTTATATCTGCCATTTATGGGTCTGTTTCAAGTGGCAGGCGACACAACGCGCAGTCGGCTTACGCTGGCGCCAGGCGTGTCACCTGAAACAGAAGAATAACAAGACAGAGTTCAACAAACCGGCGCAAGCGCCGAATAACGAGGAAAACCATGCCACATCTCGCAGATCTGGTTGCCAGTGCAAAGGCGGCCATAACCAGCGCCCAGGATGTTGCCGCGTTAGATAACGTACGCGTCGAATATTTAGGGAAAAAAGGGCATCTGACCCTTCAGATGACCACCCTGCGTGAGCTGCCGTCTGAAGAGCGCCCAGCGGCGGGCGCTGTTATCAACGAAGCTAAAGAGCAGGTTCAGCAAGCCCTGAACGCGCGTAAAACTGAACTGGAAAGCGCTGCGCTGAACGCACGTCTGGCGGAAGAAACGATTGACGTTTCGCTCCCGGGCCGTCGCATTGAGAATGGCGGCCTGCATCCGGTCACCCGTACCATCGACCGTATCGAAACCTTCTTCGGCAAGCTTGGCTTTACCGTGGCGACGGGCCCGGAAATTGAAGATGACTACCACAACTTCGACGCGCTGAATATTCCGGGTCACCACCCGGCGCGTGCGGACCACGACACCTTCTGGTTCGACGCCACGCGTCTGCTGCGCACCCAGACTTCCGGCGTCCAGATCCGCACCATGAAAAATCAGCAGCCGCCGATCCGCATCATCGCGCCGGGCCGCGTGTATCGTAACGACTACGATCAGACTCACACCCCGATGTTCCATCAGATGGAAGGGCTGATCGTCGATACCAATATCAGCTTTACCAACCTGAAAGGCACGTTGCACGACTTCCTGCGTAACTTCTTTGAAGAAGATCTGCAGATTCGTTTCCGTCCGTCCTACTTCCCGTTTACCGAGCCGTCCGCAGAAGTGGACGTCATGGGCAAAAACGGCAAGTGGCTGGAAGTGCTGGGCTGCGGCATGGTGCATCCGAACGTGCTGCGTAATGTCGGCATCGATCCGGAAGTTTACTCCGGCTTCGCGTTCGGCATGGGCATGGAGCGTCTCACCATGCTGCGCTACGGCGTGACCGATCTGCGCGCTTTCTTCGAAAACGATCTGCGTTTCCTCAAACAGTTTAAATAAGGGCAGGACAGAACAATGAAATTTAGCGAACTGTGGTTACGCGAGTGGGTTAATCCGGCCCTCGACAGCGAGGCGCTGGCGAATCAAATCACCATGGCGGGCCTGGAAGTGGACGGCGTGGAGCCGGTCGCGGGCGCGTTTCACGGCGTGGTCGTCGGTGAAGTGGTTGAGTGCGGCCAGCATCCGAATGCCGACAAACTGCGCGTTACGAAAGTGAACGTCGGCGGCGATCGTCTGCTGGATATCGTCTGCGGTGCGCCGAACTGCCGCCAGGGCCTGAAAGTGGCCGTGGCGACCGTGGGCGCGGTACTGCCGGGCGATTTTAAAATCAAAGCGGCGAAATTGCGCGGCGAGCCGTCCGAAGGGATGCTCTGCTCGTTCTCCGAACTCGGCATTTCCGACGATCACAGCGGCATTATCGAACTGCCGGCAGACGCGCCGATTGGCACCGACATCCGCGAATATCTGAAGCTTGACGATAACACTATCGAAATCAGCGTAACGCCGAACCGCGCCGATTGTCTTGGCATTATCGGTGTGGCGCGCGATGTCGCGGTGCTCAACGCCGAGCCGCTGAATGCGCCGGACATCGCGCCGGTCGCGGCAACCATCAACGATACGCTGCCGATTCAGGTTGATGCCGCAGACGCCTGCCCGCGTTATCTGGGCCGCGTCGTGAAAGGGATCGATGTAACCGCGCCGACGCCGCTGTGGATGCGGGAAAAACTGCGCCGTTGCGGCATCCGCTCTATCGATGCCGTGGTTGACGTGACTAACTACGTGCTGCTTGAACTGGGCCAGCCGATGCACGCGTTCGATCTCGACCGTATCGACGGCGGCATCGTGGTGCGTATGGCGAAAGAGGGCGAAACGCTGACGCTGCTGGATGGCAACGAGGCGACCCTGAATGCGGATACCCTGGTCATTGCCGATCACAACAAGGCGCTGGCGATGGGCGGTATTTTCGGCGGCGAGCACTCCGGTGTAAACGGCGAAACCCGTAATGTCCTGCTGGAATGCGCGTTCTTCGCGCCGCTCGCCATCACCGGCCGCGCGCGCCGTCATGGTCTGCATACCGACGCGTCTCACCGTTATGAGCGCGGCGTTGACCCGCAACTGCAGTACAAAGCGATGGAGCGCGCCACGCGCCTGCTGCTCGATATCTGCGGCGGCGAAGCGGGCCCGGTTATCGATGTCACCCGCGAAACTCACCTGCCGACGCGCGAGACCATCACGCTGCGTCGCAGCAAACTCGATCGTCTGATTGGTCACCACATCGCGGATGCGCAGGTTACTGATATCCTGACGCGTCTCGGTTGCGACGTCACGGCAGGGCAGGACGAATGGCAGGCCATTGCGCCGTCATGGCGTTTTGACATCGCGATTGAAGAAGATCTGGTGGAAGAAGTGGCCCGCGTTTACGGCTACGACAATATTCCGAACGAGCCGGTGCAGGCCTCGCTGGTTATGGGCACCCACCGCGAAGCCGAACTGTCGCTTAAGCGCGTGAAAACACTGCTGAACGATCACGGCTTCCAGGAAGTGATCACTTACAGCTTCGTCGATCCGAAAGTGCAGCAGCTGCTGCATCCGGGTGAAGAAGCGCTGATCCTGCCAAGCCCTATCTCCAGCGAAATGTCGGCGATGCGTCTGTCGCTCCTGACGGGCTTGCTTACTACGGTCGTGTACAACCAGAATCGCCAGCAGAGCCGTGTTCGCATCTTTGAAGCGGGCCTGCGCTTTGTGCCTGATACGCAGGCAGACCTCGGGATTCGCCAGGATCTTATGCTGGCTGGCGCGTTGTGCGGCAACCGTTATGAAGAGCACTGGGATCTGGCGAAAGGCGGCGTTGACTTCTACGATTTGAAAGGGACGCTGGAGTCGGTTCTGGAACTTACCGGTAAATTATCTGAAATTGAGTTCCGCGCTGAAGCTAATCCGGCCTTGCATCCTGGCCAAAGTGCTGCCATTTATTTAAAAGGCGAACGCATTGGTTTTATTGGCGTTGTGCATCCGGAGCTTGAGCGTAAGCTTGACCTCAATGGCCGCACGCTGGTGTTTGAGCTGCTCTGGAGCAAGGTTTCTGAGCGTGCTTTACCGCAGGCGCAGGAGGTTTCCCGCTTCCCGGCGAACCGCCGCGACATCGCCGTTGTGGTGTCTGAAAACGTACCGGCAGCAGATATTTTGGCCGAGTGTAAGAAAGTTGGCGCAAATCAGGTAGTTGGCGTAAACTTATTTGACGTGTACCGCGGTAAGGGTGTTGCGGAGGGTTATAAGAGCCTTGCCATCAGCCTGATCCTTCAGGATACCGGCCGTACACTCGAAGAAGACGAGATTGCCGCTACTGTTGCGAAATGTGTAACGGCACTAAAAGAGCGATTCCAGGCATCATTGAGGGATTGAACCTATGGCGCTTACAAAAGCTGAAATGTCAGAATATCTGTTTGATAAGCTTGGGCTTAGCAAGCGGGATGCCAAAGAACTGGTAGAGCTGTTTTTCGAAGAGATCCGTCGCGCTCTGGAAAATGGCGAGCAGGTAAAACTCTCCGGTTTCGGTAATTTTGACCTGCGTGATAAGAACCAACGTCCCGGACGCAACCCGAAAACCGGTGAAGATATTCCCATTACGGCTCGCCGTGTGGTTACCTTCCGCCCGGGGCAGAAGTTGAAAAGTCGCGTAGAGAACGCTTCGCCGAAAGAAAGTTAATCTGACCTGACCAAAAAGGCCGCATCCTGCGGCCTTTTTTCTTTGCCCTGCGTAAAGCGAGCCGTAAAATCAAAGGCATGAAATCTCAACTGGCCTCACTTTCCCTCTGCATTCATACCCAACGCCGCCGCGAGCGACGCGTGTTGACGGGCCTTGCGCTGGCGCTGCTGCTGGCAGTAATGGTGAGCCTCTGCGCGGGCGACGTCTGGCTCTGGCCGACGGCGTGGTCAGGCGACGCAGGAAAACTCTTCGTCTGGCAAATCCGGCTCCCGCGAACGCTCGCCGTCGTGCTGGTGGGCGCTGCGCTGGCGTTGTGCGGCGCCATGATGCAGGCGCTGTTTGAAAACCCGCTCGCCGAACCCGGCCTGCTTGGCGTCTCTAACGGCGCGGGTGTGGGACTGGTGGCCGCGGTCATGCTGGGCGGCGGTGCGCTGCCGGGCTGGGCGCTTGGGTTGTGCGCTATCGCGGGGGCGCTTATCGCCACCCTTATCCTGCTGCATTTCGCGAGGCGTCATCTTTCCACCAGCCGTTTGCTGCTGGCGGGCGTCGCGCTCGGCATTGTCTGTAGCGCGCTGATGACCTGGGCCGTCTACTTTTCCACCAGTCTCGATCTGCGCCAGCTCATGTACTGGATGATGGGCGGTTTCAGCGGCGTCGACTGGCAGCAGGGCTGGCTGATGCTGGCGCTGCTTCCGCCGCTAGCCTGGGGCGGGATGCAGGCAAGGGCGCTCAATATGCTGGCGCTTGGCGAGGTCTCTGCGCGCCAGCTCGGTCTGCCGGTCTGGCTATGGCGCAACGTGCTGGTTATCGCGACGGGCTGGCTCGCGGGCGTCAGCGTGGCGCTGGCCGGCGCGATTGGTTTTGTCGGCCTTGTCGTGCCGCATATGCTGCGTCTGTGCGGCATTGCCGACAACCGCGCGTTGCTGCCCGCCGCGATGCTCGCAGGCGGCGGCGTGCTGCTGGTGGCCGACATTATCGCCCGCCTGACGCTTGCGGCCGCCGAGCTGCCGATTGGCGTGGTCACCGCCACCCTGGGCGCGCCGGTATTTATCTGGCTATTATTAAAGGCTGGACGCTAGTTCCATCACACCATTTTTAAGGGGAAGCTATGCAACACGACATTCTGAATACCGAAGTGACCACCATTGACGGTGAAACCATTTCGCTTGAGCAGTACAAAGGCAAAGTTCTGCTGATCGTCAACGTCGCCTCTAAATGCGGGCTGACCCCGCAGTATGAGCAGCTGGAAAATATTCATAAAGCCTGGGAGCCGTCAGGGTTCCGCGTGCTGGGCTTCCCCTGCAACCAGTTCCTGGGCCAGGAGCCGGGTAGCGACGACGAGATCAAAACCTTCTGCAGCACCACCTACGGCGTGACCTTCCCGATGTTCAGCAAAATCGACGTCAACGGCGACAACCGCCATCCGCTGTACCAGAAGCTGATCGCCGCCGCGCCGAAAGCCGTCGCGCCGGAGCAGAGCGGTTTCTATGAGCGTATGGCGAGCAAAGGCCGCGCGCCGCTCTACCCGGACGATATCCTGTGGAATTTCGAAAAATTCCTGGTTGGCCGCGACGGGCATGTGATCCAGCGTTTCTCGCCGGATATGACGCCGGAAGATCCGATTGTGATGGAAGCCATTAAGCTGGCGCTGGCGAAGTAATGACGCCTTTGATGCAACTGCGTGACGTCGCG
Source organism: Cronobacter sp. EKM101R (assembly GCF_963888145.1). Taxonomy (NCBI): domain Bacteria; kingdom Pseudomonadati; phylum Pseudomonadota; class Gammaproteobacteria; order Enterobacterales; family Enterobacteriaceae; genus Cronobacter; species Cronobacter sp. EKM101R. The sequence continues at coordinate 103,441 of NZ_CAWPHW010000012.1, forward strand.
GTGGGCACCCGCCTTGGGCCGCTTTGCGCGACGCTTGAGGCGGGCGATATCGTCCATCTGGTCGGCCCCAACGGGGCGGGCAAAAGCACGCTGTTGCATCGTATGGCGGGGTTGACTGAAGGCGCAGGCGAGATCCTCTTTAACGGCACGCCGCTGGCGTCAATGAAAACGGCAACGCTGTCGCGTCAGCGCGCCTATCTGGCCCAGCAGCAGACGCCGCCGTTCGCCATGCCGGTGTGGCACTACCTGACGCTGCACGGCGGGGCGCAGTGCGCAGCCGCGCTGGAGGAGGTGGCGCACAGCCTGATGCTCGACGACAAGCTAATGCGTCCGGTTAACGCGCTTTCCGGCGGCGAGTGGCAGCGCGTGCGCCTTGCCGCCGTTATCCTGCAAGTCCATCCGCGCAATCATGCCCACGGCAGGCTGCTGATTCTGGACGAACCGATGAACAGTCTGGACGTCGCGCAGCAGGCCGCGCTCGACCGGCTGTTGTTGACGCTGCCGCAGGCGGGTATTGCGGTGGTGATGAGCAGTCACGATCTCAACCATACGCTGCGCCACGCCCACCGCGTCTGGCTGCTGCGCGATGGCAAAATGCTCGCGCAGGGCGCGCGCGACGAGGTGATGACGCCATCACGGCTCGGCGAGGCTTACGGCCTGCCGTTTCGCCGTCTTCAGGTGGACGGCCACAGCGTGCTTATCAATGCGCTCTGAGCGCGACCATCTTGCCAGCAGACGCGCTGGCGGCTACATTAGCGAAAAATCATAAGGCCAGAGGATTTGCCTGAAAAATGCGGCTATGGATCTTTCTTGTTGCGACGCTGCTGCTGGCGGGATGTAGCTCCCACCGCGCGCCGCCGCCGAACGCACGCCTTTCCGACTCCATCACCGTGATCGCCGAACTCAACGACCAGCTTAACCACTGGTACGGCACGCCTTACCGCTACGGCGGCATGAGCCGCGGCGGGGTAGATTGCTCCGGCTTCGTGATGATGACCTTCCGCGATCGCTTCTCGCTGAGGCTGCCGCGCGAAACCCGCCAGCAGGCGGAGATCGGCACCGAAATCGATAAAGACGATCTGCTGCCGGGCGATTTGGTCTTTTTTAAAACCGGCTCCGGGCAAAACGGTCTCCATGTCGGTATCTACGACACTGATAACCAGTTTATCCACGCCTCCACCAGCCGCGGCGTGATGCGCTCTTCTTTAGATAACGTCTACTGGCGCAAGAAGTTCTGGCAGGCGCGCCGTATCTAGTTTTCGCCCGCTGCGTCCGCGGCGGGTTTCTCTTTCCTTTCTTCGTTTTGCCGTTTTTTTAATCATAATGAGAGCGCTCTCACAATGAATGCGTGCCGTCTGGGCTACAGTAAACCCGCATTGAGAGCGCTCTCATTTCAACGTCACGCAACGGGGGATTTCGCATGTCTCACGCAACACGGGGTGCATCATGAGTCTCTATTCCGGATTAATGGCGCTGGTCGAACGCCATATCGCACCGCTCGCCGGACGCATCGGCACCCAGCGGCATATCATCGCTATTCGCGATGGTTTCATCTGCGCCATGCCGTTTCTCATTATCGGCAGCATCATGCTTATCATCGCCAATCCGCCGTTTGATCAGGCGACGACTTCCACGTTCGGCAGGCTCTGGCTCGGCTTTGCCAAAGCGCACTGGAACACCATCACCATGCCATTTTTTATGACGATGGGGTTGATGAGCCTTTTTGTCTCCATCGGAACGGCGTATAGCCTGGCGAAATCGTACCAGCTGGACGGGTTGACGGCCGGGCTGTTGTCTATGACCGCTTTTTTACTTGCCGCCGCGCCGCAGGTGGATAACAAACTGTCGCTCGATTTTCTCGGCGGGCAGGGCGTGTTTACCGCGCTGTTATGCGCTATCTGGTCGGTTGAGCTGACGCGGCTTCTTAAACAATATGGCATCACGCTGCGCCTGCCGGAACAGGTGCCGCCCGCTATCGCGCGCTCGTTTGATCTGCTGTTGCCGATGACCGGCATTCTGCTGACCGTCTATCCACTGAGTCTTGTGATGCAAAGCGAATTCCAGATGCTTATTCCGGCGGCGGTCATGCAGCTTTTCCAGCCGGTGATCGCCGCTGGCGACAGCCTGCCTGCGATTTTGCTCTGTGTGCTACTGGCGAATCTGCTGTGGTTTGCCGGTATCCACGGCGACAACCTGGTACAGGGGTTACTGAACCCGCTGTTCATGGCGAATATCGCGGCCAACGCGGCGCTGATCGCCCAGGGCGCGCCAGCCACGCAGATCCTCACGGCCCCGTTCTGGGCATTCTATGTGTGCATTGGCGGCTCCGGCTCGACGCTGGTGCTGGCTCTCTTGTACCTGCGCAGCCGCTCGGCGCATCTGAAAACTATCGGGCGGCTGAGCCTGGCGCCCGCGCTCTTTAACATTAACGAGCCGCTGCTGTTCGGGTCGCCCGTAGTGATGAACCCGACGCTGTTTGTGCCGCTGCTGCTGGTGCCGCTGGTCAACGCCGTGCTGGCCTGGGCGGCGCTGGAGATGGATCTGGTGCAGAAAATGGTGGCGATGGCCCCCTGGACCGCGCCCGCGCCGCTTGGCGCCATGATCTCAGCCGCCTGGGATATGCGCGCCGCGCTGCTGGTGGTGGTTTTGCTGGCGGTTGACGGACTGCTCTGGTACCCCTTTTTTAAAGTGTATGAAAAACAACTAATGGGCCAGGAGCAGGCGCGTGAAGGCGACGCCGTTACCGCTCCGGCGCAGACCAACGGGAGAACCTCATGACTGAACAGGCTATCAAAATCGCCATCATCGGCGGCGGCAGCAGCTATACGCCGGAGCTGGTGGAAGGACTTATCGCCCGCAAAGAAGGCATCGCGCTGCATGAACTCGCGCTGGTGGATGTCGAACCGGGGCGCGAGAAAGTAGAGATAATCGCAGGACTGACGCGCCGGATGCTCGACAAAAACGGCCTGACGCACGTGCGCGTAACGGTGCATTTCACGCCCGATGAGGCGATTCGCGGCGCGCGGTTCGTGCTCACGCAGCTGCGCGTGGGCCAGCTGCCAGCCCGCGCCGCCGACGAACGGCTCGGGCTGAAATATGGGCTGATAGGCCAGGAGACCACCGGCGTCGGCGGGTTTGCCAAAGCGCTGCGCACCATTCCGGTGTTGCTCGATATCGCCCGCAAGGTGGAGGCGCTGGCGCCGGACGCCTGGATAATTAACTTCACCAACCCGGCGGCGATTGTCACCGAGGCGGTGCAGCGCCACAGCCGGGCGAAAATCATCGGGCTGTGTAATGTGCCCGTGACCATGCACCATATGATTGCCGCCATGCTCGGCGCGCCGTCGCAGGAGGTCGCGCTGCGGTTTGCAGGGCTCAACCATATGGTGTGGGTGCACCAGGTGACGGTGCGCGGCGAAGACCGCACGCAGGAGGTGCTTGATAAGCTGTGCGACGGGGCGACGCTTACGATGAACAACATTCAGGGGGCCTCGTGGCCTGCGCCGCTGCTGCGCGCGCTCGGTGCCATCCCATGCCCGTACCACCGCTATTTCTACTTAAGCCGCCAGATGCTGGAAGAAGAAGTGGAGGCGGCCCGCGGGCGCGGCACCCGCGCCGAACAGGTGATGGCCGTTGAGCGGGAACTCTTCGGGCTCTATAAAGATCCGCACCTGGCGCAGAAGCCTGAGCAGCTCAGTTTTCGCGGCGGCGCGTTCTATTCGCAGGTGGCGCTGGAGCTTATCGACGCCATTCATAACAATCGTGGCGCGACGCTTGTGGTCAATACCGCCAACCGCGGAGCTATTCACGGGCTGCCGGATGACGCCGTGGTGGAAACCAACTGCGTGGTGGACGCGCAGGGCGCGCATCCGCTGGTGTTCGGCGCGCTGCCACCCGCGATGCACGCTTTAACGGTGCAGGTGAAAACGTATGAGCGGCTCACCATTCAGGCGGCGGTGGAGGGCAATCGTGATAGCGGCCTGCTGGCGCTGCTGACCAATCCGCTGGTGGGCGACGCGGTGCTTGCCGAATCGCTGCTGGATGAGGTGCTGACGCTTAACCGCGACTACCTGCCGCAATTCCGGGGATAAGCTCACCCGGCGCGAAAATTTCGGGTACTATCAGGGGGTCTCGCAGATGAAAGGGATCGCCTGATGGTTACTCTGGAAGATGTCGCCGCCCATGCGGGCGTGTCCCGCGCCACGGTTTCCCGTGTGGTGAATGGCGACAGTAAAGTCAAATCACAAACCCGCGCGCGTGTCGAAGCGGCGATTCAGACGCTCGGGTACTCGCCTAATCCGGCGGCGCGCGCGCTGGCCTCCAGTCAGAGCCATACCCTTGGACTCGTCACCACCTCTTATCGCGGCGGCTTTTTCGGCGCGCTGATGGATACCGTGCAGAGTGAGGCGCAGCGCCACGGCAAACAACTGCTGGTGACGCAGGGGCGTGACAGCGCGCAAAACGAGCGTGACGCCATCAGCCAGCTCTACAATTTGCGCTGCGATGGCCTGCTGTTGCATATCCGTATGCTGGAAGACGACGCGCTGCGCGAAATGGCGGCGGCGGGACGGCGCTTTATCGTGCTGGACCGCGACGTGCCGGGGCTGGAATCACGCTGCGTCACGTTTGATCATCGCGGCGCCAGTACGCTTGCCACCCGTTATTTTCTGACGCGCGGCCACACGGCGATTGCCTGTCTTCACGGCCCGCTGTCGCGCGCCTCCAGCCGTTTGCGGCTACAGGGCTTTCTCGACGCCATGCAGGCGGCAGCGCTTACCCCGGTGGCCTGTCTGGAGGCGGATTACTCGCTCCAGGGCGGCTACCTGCAAATGCAGGCGCTGCTGGCGCGCGCGCTTCCCACCGCCATTTACTGCTGCAATGAAGAGATGGCCGTGGGCGCGATGCTCGCGATTAATGAAAAAGGCTTACGGATCCCGCACGATATTTCTTGTATCTGTTATGACAGCGGCGAGCGCGCCGACTTTGTTCGCCCACGTCTTACCAGCGTTCACTTTCCCATTACGGAAATGGCGCGTTTCGGTGCGAGAAAATTACTGGAAGAAGAAACTGAACAGCAAATATTCACGCCAAAAATGGTGGAGCGTGATTCTGTAAAGGATCTGACTAACGCTGGTGTCAAATGAAATACCAGGATAAGCTCTTTCTGTAAGGAGTAATCTGAAATTGATGCCGAAACGGCAGGATAAATAGTTTAACAGAATCAACCTGGTTGCACGTAGTAGTGACTTAATCCAGTATAGCGGGTTCCTATTAATAACGCGCAGGGCAGACAATATGATTGTTTCGCTCGATACACGGTATCAGTCTTATCTGCTGTTCGCCCCGATCGCCCATACCTCCGGGGGGCTGATGGGCATGGAAGTTATTGCCCATTTTACGAGCCTGAATGCACAGGTTCGCTTTCCGACGGAATTCATTATCCCGCGAATTAATCCTGAAGAAAGATTAATGCTTTTTTACGAAAAAATAAGTTTGATTGAAAAGTGGCGCGAGGCATTTATAAAAAATTCTCTTTTTGCCGTCGTAAACATTGATCATAAGATAGCCAGTGCCATTTTATCCAGCCCGACATTACGGGCACGTCTCGCGCAATTACCGTTTCTTGAGTTAGGTATTAATGAGAATTTTCCTGAACTTAATAAAGGTAAAGAAAATAAAACAATGTTCTCGCTGTCGCGTTATTTTCCATTAATGCTATGTAACTTTGGCGCCGGGGCCGCCACAGGGCGAGCGATTTTCGACGGCCTGTTTCGTCGCGTGGCGCTGGATAAAACGTTCGTGCAAAAACGGCGCGCGGGCGGGATGTTTGAACCTTTTATGTATGCGATTGCGAATCAGGTCGGGCCCTGCTGCCAGACGCTGATCCTGCCTGCTGTCGATAACGACGAGGCACTGGAAGAGGCGCGCCGCCTCGGCTTCAATGGCGCGCAGGGCACCTTGTGGCCCGCGATGGATGGCGAAACCCTCGTTCTGACGCTCGCCATGGCGCAATAACCTTAAACCTGCACCGTGTTTAACGCCTCCATAACGCACTACACTTAGCGCAGGAGGAGCCATGAGCCAACATCCCCGTTTTACCGCCACCTGGCGCGATGAACTGCCAGGTTTTTATACCGAATTAACGCCCACGCCGCTGAACAACAGCCGTCTGTTCTTTCATAACGCGCCGCTGGCGCAGGCGCTGGAGCTTCCGCAAACGCTGTTTGACTATCAGGGCCCGGCGGGCGTCTGGGGCGGCGAAACGCTGCTGCCGGGCATGGCGCCGCTGGCGCAGGTCTACAGCGGCCATCAGTTTGGCGTCTGGGCCGGTCAGCTCGGCGACGGGCGCGGTATTCTGCTCGGCGAGCAGCAACTCAGCGACGGCCGCAAGCTGGACTGGCATCTGAAAGGCGCGGGCCTCACGCCCTATTCGCGCATGGGCGATGGCCGCGCGGTGCTGCGCTCCACGGTGCGCGAATTTCTCGCCTCGGAAGCGATGCACGGGCTGGGCATTCCCACCACCCGCGCGCTCAGTATCGTCACCAGCGATACCCCGGTGCGACGCGAAACCACCGAGCGCGGCGCGATGCTGATGCGCATCGCCGAAAGCCACGTGCGTTTCGGCCATTTCGAACACTTTTACTACCGTCGTGAGTCGGAAAGCGTGCGTGAGCTGGCGCAGTACGTTATCGAGCATCACTTCGCGCACCTGGCGCAGGAGGAAGATCGCTTCGCGCTCTGGTTCGGCGAGGTGGTGACGCGCACCGCGCATCTGATGGCGAGCTGGCAGTGCGTGGGTTTCGCGCACGGCGTGATGAACACCGATAACATGTCGATTCTCGGGCTGACGATGGACTACGGCCCTTACGGTTTTCTTGACGACTATCAACCTGGCTTTATCTGCAACCATACGGACTACCAGGGGCGTTACGCGTTCGACAACCAGCCGGGCGTCGGCCTGTGGAACCTGCAACGTCTGGCGCAGGCGCTCTCGCCGATGATTCCGGCCGAGCGGCTTAATGCGCTGCTGGATGATTACCAGCCCGTGTTGCTGCGCGAGTGGGGCCGCCAGATGCGCGCTAAGCTCGGTTTTACCGTCGAAAAAGAGGGTGACAACGACTATCTGCGCGAGCTGCTTACGCTGATGGCGCGCGAAGGGAGCGACTACACGCGCACTTTCCGGATGTTGAGCGAGACGGAGCAGCGCTCGTCTGCCTCGCCGCTGCGCGATGAGTTTATCGACCGCGCCACCTTTGACGCCTGGTTTGCACGCTACCGCGCGCGGCTGGAAGAAGAGGGCGTTGAGGATGACGCGCGCCAGCGGCTGATGAAATCCGTCAACCCGGCGCTGGTGCTGCGCAACTGGCTGGCCCAGCGCGCCATTGAGGCGGCGGAGCGTGATGACGCCAGCGAGCTGTCGCGGCTGCTGGAGGCGCTGCGCCATCCTTTCGATGATCGGGATGATGACTACACCCATCGCCCGCCGGACTGGGGTAAACATCTGGAAGTGAGCTGTTCGAGCTAAGTGCTTAACAGCAGCATATAAAAAAGGGAAACCGCGGGTTTCCCTTTTTGTTACGCGTTATTCAGAAGCGAGAGCTCAGAGACGGCTTTCCACCGCCTGGGCGAGGCGTTCCAGCAGCGTTTCGCTGTCATCCCAGCCGAGGCACGGATCGGTAATCGACTGGCCGTAGGTCAGCGGCGTGCCGGGCGTAATTTTCTGGGTGCCTTCCACGATAAAGCTTTCCACCATCACGCCCGCGAGCGCCGTTGATCCCGCGCGGATCTGCTCGCAAATATCATCGCAAACGTCAAGCTGACGCCGGTGCTGCTTCTGGCAATTGCCGTGGCTGAAATCCACCACCAGCCGCTCCGGCAGATTAAATTCCCGCAGCGCCTCGCAGGCCTCGCTAATGGCTGCGGCATGATAGTTCGGCGTTTTACCGCCGCGCATGATGATATGGCCGTAAGGATTGCCGCTGGTCTGGTAAATCGTCATCCGGCCATGTTTGTCGGGCGAGAGGAACATATGGCTGGTGCGCGCCGCGCGAATGGCGTCCACCGCGATGCGGGTATTGCCGTCGGTACCGTTTTTAAAGCCCACCGGGCACGACAGCGCAGAGGCCATTTCGCGGTGGATCTGGCTCTCGGTGGTGCGTGCGCCGATAGCGCCCCAGCTGATGAGATCGGAAATATACTGCCCGACCACCATATCGAGAAACTCGGTGGCGGTCGGCACGCCCAGCGCGTTAACCTCCAGCAGCAGGCGGCGCGCCTGTTCGATACCGTGATTGACGCGGTAGCTGCCGTTGAGATCCGGGTCGGAAATCAGTCCTTTCCAGCCCACCACGGTGCGCGGCTTCTCAAAGTAGGTGCGCATCACGATCTCAAGGCGGGAGTCGTATTTCTCCCGCAGCCGCGCCAGACGGCGGGCGTAATCCACCGCCGCTTCCGGGTCGTGAATCGAGCAAGGGCCGATAATCACCAGCAGACGTGGGTCATCGCCGTTAAGGATTTTTTCAATACGGCGGCGGGCGTCAAGCACATGGTCTGCGACCGCCGGCGTCATGGGGTAGCGTTCTGCGAGTTCCGCCGGAGTAATCAGGCTGTCGATGCGCGCAGTACGGAGTTCATCGGTTTTAATCATGGGTGTCTCAAAATCTGTTGCTTCATCGGCATCAGCGCCGGAAGTGATGGGCATCACGATAAACCAATCCGCCCTGAATACAAGGCTATTAAAAGATTCACCGGGTCACGTGACGCTACCCTAACACAGACTTTTGCACCTTTGTACTAGTTTATCAGTACATGCGGCGATTGAGCCCCATGATGTCGAGAATTTTGGTGGCAATCTCTTCTACCGAATAGTTCGTACTGTTGATATAGCGGATCTGATGCTTCCGGTAGAGCGCTTCTACTTCGGCCACTTCCATCCGGCACTGGCGCATCGAGGCGTAACGGCTGTTCTCGCGCCGCTCTTCGCGGATCGCCGCCAGCCGCTCCGGGTTAATCGTCAGGCCAAACAGCTTATGCTGCAACGGGCGCAGCGCCGCCGGCAGATTCAGGTTATCCATATCGTCGGCGATAAAGGGGTAGTTGGCGGCCCGAATGCCGAACTGCATCGCGAGATAGAGGCTGGTGGGCGTTTTGCCGCAGCGCGAGACGCCAAGCAGGATCACCTGCGCCTGATCGAGATTGCGCATGGAAATACCGTCGTCGTGCGCCAGGGTGTAATCAATCGCCGCGATGCGCGCGTCATATTTAATGATATTGGCAGGGTTCAGGCCGTGGGTGCGGTGGGCGACCGGCGTCGGGTCGAGCCGCAGTTCTTGCTGGAGCGGCGCCACCAGCGCCTGGACGATATCCTGGCAAAACCCCTGGCTTTGGAGAATTATCTCGCGGACTTCGGGCAGCACGATCGAGTAGAACACCAGCGGGCGCACGCCGGTTTGCTGAAAGATGGCGTCGATCTGTTCTTTCACCGCTTTGGCCCGGCTTTCGTTCTCGACAAACGGCAGGGTAATGCTGTTGATGCTGACCGGAAATTGCGACATCACCGCATGGCCTAATACTTCCGCGGTGATAGCGGTTCCGTCGGAAATATAAAAAACCTGGCGATCGACAACATTATCCATTGTATCTGTCCTTAATTCAGGTTGAGTATCATCTCAAGCATAAAATAATGTTCATGAAGCGCGCATGGCACTTCTCTCATTTTCAATAATGAAACACTGTTTTTATTTTAAATGAATGCAGTGTTTCACTTTTGAAATATCACTGTAAATCATAGTCCAAAAGAGTAAGCCAGCCTAATCAAGCAGTTACCAAATCCGGAATTTATCTGAAAATTTGAAATTTTCAATTTGCTTGAACGATTCACCGTTTTTCCCGCGGCGTTTTCTATGCCAGGCTAAAACGGCTGTCAGGTGTTTCTTAATCCCGTTCAAATATCATAAAAGGATTGCTTCGATGTCCAACAATGGCTCGTCATCGCTCATACTTTGGTATAACCAGCTCGGCATGAATGATGTAGACAGAGTTGGGGGCAAAAACGCCTCCCTCGGTGAAATGATTACTAACCTGTCCGGTATGGGCGTTTCTGTGCCTAACGGGTTTGCGACCACTGCCGTGGCGTTTAATCAGTTCCTCGAAAGCCGTGGCGTTAACCAGCGTATCTATGAACTGCTGGATAAAACCGATATCGACGACGTAACTGAGCTGGCGAAAGCTGGCGCGCAGATCCGCCAGTGGATTATTGACACCCCCTTCCAGCCGGAGCTGGAGCAGGCTATCCGCGAGGCCTATGAGCAGCTCTCCGCCGATGACGCCGAAGCCTCCTTTGCGGTGCGTTCTTCCGCCACTGCCGAAGATATGCCGGATGCATCTTTCGCCGGCCAGCAGGAAACCTTCCTGAACGTGCAGGGCATTGATGCCGTCATGGTGGCGGTGAAACATGTGTTCGCGTCGCTGTTTAACGACCGCGCCATCTCGTACCGCGTGCATCAGGGATACGATCACCGCGGCGTCGCGCTCTCGGCAGGCGTGCAGCGCATGGTGCGCTCCGATCTCGCCGCCTCAGGCGTCATGTTCTCCATCGACACCGAGTCGGGCTTCGATCAGGTGGTGTTCATCACCTCCGCCTACGGCCTGGGCGAGATGGTGGTGCAGGGCGCGGTCAACCCTGACGAATTCTACGTGCATAAACCGGGTCTGGCGGAAGGCCGTCCGGCGATTGTGCGTCGTACCATGGGTTCGAAAAAAATCCGTATGGTCTACGCCGACACCCAGGAGCACGGCAAGCAGGTGCGCATCGAAGATGTGTCGCAGGCCGAACGCGATCGCTTCTCCATCACGCCGGAAGAGGTGCAGGAGCTGGCGAAACAGGCCGTACAGATTGAGAAACACTATGGCCGCCCGATGGATATCGAATGGGCTAAAGATGGCCACACCGGCAAGTTGTTTATCGTGCAGGCGCGCCCGGAAACCGTGCGTTCGCGCGGTCAGGTGATGGAGCGCTACACGCTGCATTCCCAGGGCAAAGTCGTGGCGGAAGGCCGCGCTATCGGCCACCGCATCGGCGCGGGCACCGTGAAGGTGATTCACGACATCAGCGAGATGAACCGTATTCAGCCGGGCGATGTGCTGGTCACCGACATGACCGACCCGGACTGGGAACCTATCATGAAAAAAGCGGCAGCGATTGTGACCAACCGTGGCGGGCGTACCTGTCACGCGGCGATTATCGCGCGTGAGCTGGGCATTCCGGCGGTCGTCGGCTGCGGCGACGCTACCGATCGTATCAAGGATGACGAGAAAGTGACCGTCTCCTGCGCCGAAGGGGACACCGGCTACGTCTATGCCGATCTCCTCGATTTCAGCGTGAAAAGCTCAAGCGTGGATACCATGCCGGATCTGCCGCTGAAGGTGATGATGAACGTCGGCAACCCGGACCGCGCGTTTGACTTCGCCTGCCTGCCGAATGAAGGCGTGGGCCTGGCGCGTCTCGAATTCATCATCAACCGCATGATTGGCGTGCACCCGCGCGCGCTGCTGGAGTTCGACCAGCAGGAGCCGGCGCTGCAAAACCAGATCCGCGAGATGATGAAAGGCTTCGACAATCCGGTGGAATTCTACGTGGGCCGCCTGACGGAAGGCATCGCGACCCTCGGCGCCGCGTTCTGGCCGAAGCGCGTCATCGTGCGTCTGTCTGACTTTAAATCTAACGAGTACGCCAATCTGGTGGGCGGCGAGCGTTACGAGCCGCATGAAGAGAACCCGATGCTCGGCTTCCGTGGCGCAGGCCGTTATGTCGCGGATAATTTCCGTGACTGCTTTGCGCTGGAGTGCGAGGCGGTAAAACGCGTGCGTAATGAAATGGGCCTTACCAACGTCGAGATCATGATCCCGTTCGTACGTACCGTGGATCAGGCGAAAGCGGTAGTGGATGAGCTGGCGCGCCAGGGGCTTAAGCGCGGCGAGAACGGGCTGAAAGTGATTATGATGTGCGAAATTCCGTCCAACGCCCTGCTGGCCGAGCAGTTCCTTGAGCACTTCGACGGCTTCTCGATCGGCTCTAACGACATGACGCAGCTCGCGCTCGGCCTCGACCGCGATTCCGGCGTGGTCTCCGAGCTGTTTGACGAGCGCAACGATGCCGTCAAAGCGCTGCTGTCGATGGCGATCCGCGCCGCGAAAAAGCAGGGCAAATATGTCGGCATCTGTGGGCAAGGCCCGTCGGATCACGAGGATTTCGCCGCCTGGTTAATGGAGGAGGGGATCGATTCGCTCTCGCTCAATCCGGATACCGTGGTGCAAACCTGGCTCAGTCTGGCAGAGCTTAATAAATAACCTTCGATATATTTTAAAAACCCGCCTGATGGCGGGTTTTTTATTTGTAACGGGTAATTTGCACCGCATCACAAATACGGGAAAAAGCAAAAAATCATAAACTGGCTGTGGATTTCTGCAATTGTTGGCGGGCGGTGCGTTCACAATACTTAGGCCTGAAATCGCACCCGTGGTTTGCGTGCGACAAACACGCTTTCTAACGTTGATAAGGCCAATAATAATGAACCTCACCTCTGCTCTTACGACAAAAGATAAAATAGGATACGGCTTAGGCGATATGGCGAGCGCGCTGGTCTGGCAAACCGCCACGCTATTTCTCGCCTATTTCTATACCGATGTTTTCGGCCTGCCCGCCGCGATTATGGGCACCATGTTTTTACTGGTCAGGGCGATAGACGCCTTTGTCGACCCGTGCATCGGCGCGCTGGTCGACCGCACCCGCACCCGGTATGGCCGTTTTCGCCCGTGGCTGCTCTGGTTCGCTATTCCTTTTGGCGTCAGCTGTCTGATTACCTTTTACGTACCGCAGGCGGGCGAAACCACCAAAATCATTTACGCCTGCGTCACTTACAGCCTATTGAGCCTGGTTTATTCCGCCATTAACGTGCCTTATTGCGCTATGCCAGGCTCGCTGACCATGGACCCACGCGAGCGCCATTCACTGCAATCCTGGCGCTTTGGACTTTCGTTTATCGGCGGGCTTATCGTCACCGTTATCGCCCTGCCGATGGTCGACTGGCTCGGCAGCGGCAACCCGCAGAAAGGCTATTTTTACGCGATGGGGCTGATGGGACTGCTGGGCGTGGTGCTCTTTTTCTGCTGTTTTTTCATGACGCGCGAGCGGTATCTGCCTGCGAATGACGCCAATAGCTCAATGCTTAAAGATTTAAAACTGCTGGCGGCCAACAGCCAATGGCGCATCATATTTTTGTTCAATATTTTGTTATTAACGGCAGTGGTCACACGCGGCTCTGCAACGATGTATTACGTGAAATACGTTCTGCTGCGCCCGGATCTGGTGTTTGTATTTATTGTCTCCGGTATGGTGGCGAATCTTACCGGTGCGTTATTATCAGAGCGCCTGCTCGGCAAATATGACCGGGTACGATCCTACCAGTGGACGATTATTAGCTTCGTGGTGCTCGCGGCGCTGATCTTCTTTATTCCCCCAACCGCCGTCTGGTTAATTTTCGCCATCAATATTGTCTTTAGCTTTATTCAGAACCTGACCACGCCGCTGCAGTGGACCATGTTTTCCGACGTGGTGGATTACGAAGAGCACCGCAGCGGACGCCGCCTCGACGGCCTGGTGTTCTCCACGGCGCTGTTCGCCATCAAGCTGGGCCTGGCCCTCGGCGGCGCGGTGGTGGGCTGGATCCTCGGCATGGTCGATTACCTGCCCAATCAGGCCACCCAGAGCGCCAGCGTGCTGACCACCATTAATTCGCTGTTCACGCTTATCCCCTGCGCGCTCTTTTTACTGATGGCGTTGCTGCTCTGCTTCTATCAGCTCAGCAGCCGCCGTGTTGCCGCTATCGCCGCGGAGCTGGTGCAAAAACGCCAGTTACGCGAAGACACCGCTTCTCTCAAGCCTGCCATTCAGGAGTAACCGATGACTATTTATAAGGACCCAACCCGTCCGGTGGCTGAACGCGTCGCCGATTTGCTCGCCCGTATGACGCCGGAGGAGAAATTCGCCCAGATGCACGCTTACTGGCTGGTGCTGTCGCCGGACGGCGATCACCGGGAGCGTACCGATCTGAGCGATGAGTTTTCCGGCGCCACGCAGCAGGCGGCGCTGGCGGAGCGTCTGAAACGCGGCGCAGGGCAGATAACCCGTCCGCTCGGCACCCATATTGTCGCGCCCCGCGAGGGCGTGCGCGCCGCCAACCGGCTCCAGCGGATGCTGGTGGAAGAGACCCGGCTCGGCATTCCCGCCATGTTCCATGAAGAGTGTCTGGTGGGGCTTTTGTGTAAAGACGCGACGCTGTTTCCGTCGTCGCTCAACTACGGCTCGACCTGGGACCCGGCACTGGTGGAGCAGGCCGCGCAGGCGATTGGCTTGGAGGCGCGCGCCGTCGGTTGCCATCAGGGGCTGGCGCCGGTGCTGGACGTGTCCCGCGACGTGCGCTGGGGCCGTACGGAAGAGACCTTCGGCGAAGATCCGTGGCTGGTAGGCCTGATGGCGACGCACTACGTAAAAGGCCTGCAGGGGCCGCAGCGCGATCTGCTGGCGACGCTTAAACATTATGTCGGCCACTCCTTCAGCGAGGGCGCGCGCAACCATGCGCCGGTGCATCTGGGGTATTGCGAGCTCAGCGATACCTTCCTGCTGCCGTTTGAGATGGCGGTGAAGCTGGCGCACGCACGCTCGGTGATGCCCGCTTATCATGATATCGACAACGTGCCGACCCACGCGGATGATTTCCTGCTCACTACGGTGCTGCGCGAACAGTGGGGCTTCGACGGCATTATCGTCGCCGACTACGGCGGCGTGAGCCTGCTGCACCAGCATCACGGCGTGGCGCAGGACGCGGCGCACTCGGCGGCGCTGGCCTTTAACGCGGGTCTGGATATCGAACTGCCGAAAGATGATTGCGCGCGCCATCTGGCGCAGGCGCTGGAGCGCGGGCTTATCACGATGGAAAAAGTCGATGAGATTGTCGCCCGCGTGCTGGGGGAGAAATTCCGTCTCGGGCTGTTTGAACATCCTTACGCCGATGAGAACGACATTATGCTGCAAAGCGACGAGACGCGGCGCATCGCCCGCGAGGTGGCGGCGCGCTCACTGACGCTGCTCGAAAACAACGGCGTGCTGCCGCTTCAGGGTGCGCCGCGCGTGGCGGTCGTCGGGCCGACGGCGGACGATCCGCTGGCGCTGCTGAGCGGCTACAGCTTCCCGGTGCATCTCATCATCAGCGACATGCTGGAGCAGACCAGCCAGGTGACGACGCCGCTGGCAGCGCTTCGCGAACAGCTCGGCAGCGCGATGACCGGTTACGCCCGGGGGTGCCATATCATTGAAAAACGTATGGCGGGCGCGCCGGTCTTCCCGGGGGACAGCGGCGAAAAACCGATGCAGCAGTCGCCCGTCTCCGATGACCTGTCGCTGATCCCGCAGGCAGTGACGCTCGCAACGGAAAGCGACGTGGTGCTGGCGTTTGTCGGCGATCTCTCGGGGCTCTTCCAGAGCGGCACCGTGGGCGAAGGCTCCGACACCGACAGCCTGCAACTGCCGGGCGTTCAGCAGCAGTTGCTGGAAGCGCTGGTGGAGACGGGCAAGCCGGTGGTGGTCGTCATGACCGGCGGTCGGCCGTATCACCTGGGCGGGCTGGAGTCGCGCGTGGCGGCGTGGGTGATGGCCTGGGCGCCAGGGCAGGAGGGCGGTCACGCCATTGCGGATCTGCTTACCGGCAACATTGAGCCGCAGGGGCGGCTGGTCGTGTCGGTGCCGAAAAGCGCGGGCGCGATGCCTTACTATTACAACCACAAGCTCAAGAGCGGCGGCACGCCTTACGCGTTTCATTTCGGTTCACGCTACCCGTTCGGTTACGGCAAAACCTGGACGACGTTCCGCTATGGAGAACTGGACATCGCGCAGACGCACGTGCCGATGGACGGCGTGGTAGAGGCATCCGTGACGGTCACCAACAGCGGCACGCAGCCGGGCAGCGAGGTGGTGCAGCTGTATGTGCGCGATAAGGTGGCGTCTTTGGTGCGACCCGTGCAGGAGCTGAAGGCCTTCGGTCGGGTGACGCTGGCGCCAGGCGAGCGCGCGCGCGTGACGTTCCGCGTGCCGGTGGATATGCTCAATTTCACCCGCCGTGACGGTGTTCGTATCGTGGAGCCTGGCGAGTTTGAAATACGCGTCGGGGCAAACAGCGGCGATATCCGCAGCCGGGGTACGGTGACGGTCGAAGGAGAAACGCACGTGCTCGGACACCACTGGCAAATGCTGAGCGAATGCCGGGTTGAGCAATAATTAATCAGCGGCAGAATAAAAAAAAGCCCATCGTGGGAGATGGGCAAAGACTACACACAGCAATTCTTTGTTTCACTCAGGGGATTTCCATGTTTATAAATCAAGGCGTTGATTTATAACCGTGGATTAATAGTAGGCTTATCCATTTTTTGCGTCGATCAGATTCGTCTCAATAGTTCAGCGTTAATGAATTATTAAGGACTCAAAGGACGGGATTTACGATAAATCACGGGTCTGACCAGTAGGGGAGTGAAATAATTAATAAGGAATACTTAAGTAAAAGGCGGGTTTCCCCGCCTGCATTTAATTTTTTACTTTTTCTTCTTCGCTCTCTTCCAGCGCCTCGATCACAGTTTCTGAATTCTCTTCCGGCAGCGGCGCTTCACTCACCCAGACGGAGAACAATCGCCAGGAAACGGCCAACAGTACCGGACCGATAAACAAGCCAATCATACCGAACGCAATCAACCCGCCGATAACGCCTGAGAGGATCAGCACCATCGGCAGATCGGCGCCCATACGAATAAGCATCGGACGGATAATGTTATCGAGCGTGCCGACCACGGCGCTCCAGACCAGCAGTACGGTGCCCCAGGTGGCGTCGCCGCTCCAGTAGAGCCAGATGATCGCCGGCACCAGCACCGGCAGCGGGCCAAGCTGCACCAGACAGCTTAAGATCATCACCACCGTCAGCAGCGTCGCGTAAGGAATGCCGGAAATCGCAAGCCCGATACCGCCAAGCACGCCCTGCACCAGCGCGGTTACCACTACACCGAGCGCCACGGCGCGGATCGCCTGGCCTGCCAGCACTACCGCCGCATCGCCGCGCTTCGAGGCAAGACGAATGGCGAAGTGACGGATCCCCAACGCGACCTGTTCGCCGCGCCAGTACAGCAGGGCGCTAAACAACAGCATCAGGCCGCAGTGCATCAGCAGTCTGCCAAGATGCGCCGCCTGGCCGATAAACCAGCCGGTCGTCGTGCCAAGATACGGGCGCACTTTCGCCATAATGGCCGAGCCGCCGCTCTCCACGAGGTTATGCCAGCCGAGATAAAGTTTATCGCCGATATACGGGATGCTGTGAAGCCAGGCCAGATCCGGGATCGTCATCTGGCCGGAGGTCAGCCAGTGAATAAACGGACCGCTGCTGTCCACGAGACTGTTAACCAGCAGCGCCACCGGGATAACAAACAGCATGATAAGAATGAGCACCATCACCAGCACGGCAAGTGAGCGTTTGCCCCACAGCATCTTCTGCAGCCGCAGCAACAGCGGCCAGGTGGCGATGACCACCGTGCCTGCCCAGGCGAACCCCAGAATAAAGGGCTGCACAATCCACAGGCAGGCGATGATCATGACCGAGAGAAACAACACGGACAGCAGAATTTGCGGCACGTCCATGGGCTGTCGAAGTTTTACCATAAACCACATTCACCTTTTGTCATTCGCGTTACGCCCCAACGAGCGTTCCCGCCCCTCTCGGGGCGCTCTTATGATGAGTGATTTCCGGTCATTTGGATAGCCGCACCCCTGGAGCATTTCTGGCGGGCGCGACATATAAAAATGTGATACAACCTTGAATGCACAACGCAAACGATAACTTCCAACATCTACATGTCAGGCAGGGTCAAGATCGATGATCCCACAAATTTCTCAGGCGCCAGGGCTGGTACAGACGGTGCTGAATTTTTTGCAGGCACTGGAGCAACAGGGTTTTACCGGCGATACCGCCACCAACTACGCCGATCGCCTCACGATGGCGACCGACAACAGTATCTACCAGCTCCTTCCCGATGCGGTGATTTTCCCCCGCTCAACGGCTGATGTGGCGCTCATGGCGCGCCTCGCCGCCGAACCCCGTTTTAAATCGCTGATTTTTACCCCCCGCGGCGGCGGTACCGGCACTAACGGCCAGGCCCTGAATCAGGGGATCGTCGTCGATATGTCGCGCTACATGAACCGTATTATCGAGATAAACCCGGAGCAGGGCTGGGTGCGCGTCGAAGCGGGTGTCATCAAAGATCAGCTTAACGAATACCTGAAGCCCTACGGCTACTTCTTTTCGCCGGAGCTCTCCACCAGCAACCGCGCCACGCTTGGCGGGATGATCAATACCGACGCCTCCGGGCAGGGCTCGCTGGTGTATGGCAAAACGTCCGATCACGTGCTCGGCGTGCGGGCCATTCTGCTGGGCGGCGATATCCTCGATACCCAGGCGATGCCGACTGCGCTGGCTGAAGAGCTGGGCCGCGCCCAGACGTCGCTCGGGCGCGTTTATCACACCGTACTTGAGCGCTGCCGTGAGCAGCGCGCGCTGATCCTGGAGAAGTTTCCGAAGCTCAACCGCTTCCTGACCGGCTACGACCTGCGCCACGTCTTTAACGACTCACTTTCAGAATTCGACCTGACCCGCATTCTGTGCGGATCGGAAGGCACGCTGGCGTTTATTACCGAAGCGCGGCTCGATATTACGCCGCTGCCGAAAGTGCGCCGCCTGGTGAACGTCAAATATGACTCGTTCGACTCGGCGCTGCGCAGCGCGCCGTTTATGGTCGAGGCGCAGGCGCTGTCCGTTGAAACTGTGGATTCACGGGTGCTGAACCTGGCCCGTGAAGATATCGTCTGGCATTCAGTGAACGAGCTGATTACCGACGTGCCGGATAAAACGATGCTCGGTCTTAATATTGTTGAATTCGCAGGCGACGACGAAGCGCTGATCGACCAGCGCGTTGAGGCATTGTGCGCGCGGCTTGATGAATTCATGGCGCAGGCGCAGGGCGGCATCATCGGCTGGCAGGTCTGCCGGGATCTCGCGGGCGTTGAGCGCATTTACGCGATGCGTAAAAAAGCGGTGGGGCTGCTGGGTAATGCCAAAGGGCTCGCCAAGCCGATTCCCTTTGCCGAAGACACCTGCGTACCGCCGGAGCATCTCGCTGATTACATTGCAGAGTTCCGCGCGCTGCTGGATGGCCACGGGCTGAGCTACGGCATGTTCGGTCACGTGGATGCGGGCGTACTTCACGTGCGCCCGGCGCTGGATATGTGCGATCCGCAGCAGGAAGTCCTGATGAAGCGCATCTCCGATGAGGTCGTGGCGCTTACCGCCCGCTACGGCGGCTTGTTGTGGGGCGAGCACGGCAAAGGCTTTCGCGCGGAATATAGCCCGGCGTTTTTCGGCGAAACGCTCTATGACGAACTGCGGCGCATCAAGGCGGCGTTCGACCCGGACAACCGCCTGAACCCCGGTAAAATCTGCGCGCCGTATGGCCTCGACGCGCCAATGATGAAAGTGGACGCGGTAAAACGCGGCACGTTTGATCGCCAGATCCCGCTCGCGGTGCGCACCTCCTGGCGCGGCGCGATGGAGTGTAACGGCAACGGGCTGTGCTTTAACTTCGATGTGAAAAGCCCGATGTGCCCGTCGATGAAAATCACCAGCAACCGCATTCACTCGCCGAAAGGGCGCGCGACGCTGGTGCGCGAGTGGCTGCGGCTGCTCTCCGATCGCGGCGTTGACCCGCTGGCGCTCGAAAAAGCGCTGCCGCAAAAACGCGCCAGCCTGCGCTCGCTCATTGAGCGCACCCGCAACAGCTGGCATGCCGATCGCGGCGAATATGATTTCTCGCACGAGGTGAAAGAGGCGATGAGCGGCTGTCTCGCCTGTAAAGCCTGTTCCACCCAGTGCCCGATTAAAATCGACGTGCCGGAATTCCGCTCGCGCTTTTTGCAGCTCTACCACACGCGCTATCTGCGCCCTGTGCGCGATCACCTGATAGCGACGGTGGAAAGCTACGCGCCGCTGATGGCCCGCGCGCCGAAAACCTTTAACTTCTTTATGAGCCAGCCGTGGGTGCGCACGCTCTCAGAACGGCATATCGGCATGGTCGACCTGCCGCTGCTCTCCACGCCGACGCTGCAACAGCAGCTGGTGGGGCACCGTAGCGCCGGCATGACGCTGGAGGAGCTGGAGCAGCTGCCGGAGGCCGAAAAAGCCCGCACGGTGCTGGTGGTGCAGGATCCCTTCACCAGCTATTACGATGCGCAGGTGGTGGCCGATTTCGTGCGGCTGTGCGAAAAGCTCGGATTCCAGCCGGTGGTGCTGCCGTTCTCGCCGAACGGCAAAGCGCAGCACATCAAAGGTTTTCTCCAGCGCTTCGCCCGCACCGCGCGGAAAACCGCCGATTTCTTAAACCGCGTGGCGGCGCTCGGCATGCCGCTGGTAGGCGTCGACCCGGCGCTGGTGCTGTGCTATCGCGATGAATATAAACAGACGCTCGGCGAGGCGCGCGGCGAGTTTCACGTGCAACTGGTGCACGAGTGGCTCACCACGGCGCTGGCGGAGCGTCCGGCCGCGCCGGTGGGCGGCGAGTCATGGTATCTGTTTGGTCACTGTACGGAAGTGACGGCGCTGCCAGGCACCGCCGGACAGTGGGCGGCGATTTTCGCGAAATTCGGCGCGAAGCTCGAAGGCGTTAACGTCGGCTGCTGCGGCATGGCGGGGACTTACGGGCATGAGGTGAAAAATCACGCCAACTCGCTCGGTATCTATGAGCTGTCGTGGCATCAGGCGATGCAGCGGCTGCCGCGCGCCCGCTGTCTTGCAACCGGCTATTCGTGCCGCAGCCAGGTGAAACGCATCGAGGGCAGCGGCGTGCGCCACCCGTTACAGGCGCTACTGGGGATGATTGTATGATCTGGCAACGTACCGCGACGCTTGACGCGCTGAACGCCATGGGCGCGAACAATATGGTCGGACTGCTCGATATCCGCTTCACCCGACTGGATGACAATGAAATCGAAGCTACCATGCCGGTGGACCACCGTACGCATCAGCCGTTCGGGCTGCTGCACGGCGGCGCGTCGGTGGTGCTGGCGGAAACGCTCGGCTCGGTGGCGGGTTATCTCTGCACCGAGGGCGAGCAGAACGTCGTCGGGCTTGAAGTCAACGCGAACCACCTGCGCAGCGTGCGTAGCGGCCGGGTGCGCGGCGTCTGCCGCGCGGTCCACGTCGGGCGACGCCATCAGGTGTGGCAGATAGAAATTTTCGATGAGCAAGACCGCCTCTGCTGTTCATCACGCCTGACGACGGCGGTGGTGTAGTTTTCTCACTGGTAAATAAAGCGCCATCGCTGGCGCTTTATTTTCAGTCTTTCTTGACCCGCCTGTCGATTTTTTCCTGATCGCTTTCACTGTTATATACATTTTTTAATTTATCTTTTGATTATGACCTGTGGGTTTCATTTTTATAGTGAAATTCTATTAAACATGTTATTTCACCTTTTTATTTCTATATAAATTTATCAAGGCGTTAGTTAAATCACGCGCGCCGATTTTCTCAGAGGGTTAGATAAATATTTAATCCGGAATAATCCAGCATTGCGATTATTGAGAGTGGTGAATAATAGCGAGGCAGGGCAGGTCATTATCTTACTCTCTTATGCAAGGCGACCCACTGGAAAAGTGGCATGCCAGGCAGGCTTATGTGATAAAATGACAAGGTGATAATGCCTGTCTTCGCTATTTATGGTTCATTAACTATAAGGTTGGCTGACAATGAATACGCTATTTTTTCAATTGTTAATCTTTATTTTCATGCTTGGTTCTTTCCCATTACATGCGGAAGTGTCTGATGAAATGAAGCTTGAACGCGTTGTGATAGTCAGTCGCCACGGAGTAAGAGCGCCAACGAAGTTCACGCCGTTAATGCAGGAAGTTACACCTTACCCCTGGCCTCAATGGGATGTTCCGCTGGGCTGGTTGACGACTCGGGGCGGTGAACTCGTCACCGAATTGGGGCGATATCAAAAAAGCGTATTCGTCGATAAAGGTATTCTGGAAGGTAACGAATGTCCTTCCCCAGAGCAGGTGGCCGTTATTGCAGATACCGATCAGCGCACGCGTAAAACCGGTGAGGCATTTCTGGCTGGATTTGCGCCGGGATGTCAAAATAAGGTTCATTATCAAAAAGAGCACGATAAGAAAGATCCCCTGTTTAATCCAGTAAAAACGGGTCTGTGCTCGTTTAATGTCTCACAGACTCAGGACGCGATTCTGACGCGAGCTGGAGGAAACATTGAACGGTACACCCAGCGTTATGACTCTGCATTCCGTACTCTGGAACAGGTTCTCAATTTCTCACAGTCAGCAGCATGTAAATCAACAAGACAGCCGGGTTGTACACTTCCGGGAGCCTTACCTTCAGAACTCAAAATTTCTTCAGATAACGTATCCTTATCTGGCGCATGGAGTCTGTCTTCTATGCTGACGGAAATATTTCTATTGCAAGAGGCGCAGGGAATGCCAGAGGTCGCGTGGGGGCGAATTCACGGGGAGAAAGAATGGACAGAACTATTAAGTCTGCATAATGCTCAGTTTGACCTTTTGCAAAGAACGCCTGAAGTTGCACGTACCAGAGCAACACCGCTACTTGATTTGATAAGCCGGGCATTAGTCAGTAATGGGTCAACAGAAAATCATTACGGCATTAAATTGCCCGTCTCGTTATTATTTATTGCGGGTCATGATACCAATCTTGCAAATCTCAGCGGGGCATTCGATCTTAACTGGTCTTTACCCGGGCAGCCTGATAATACCCCTCCTGGCGGGGAACTGGTTTTCGAAAGATGGAAGAGAGTAAGTGATAATACAGACTGGATTCAAGTTTCTTTTGTTTATCAGACCCTTCAACAAATGCGAGAGTTTAAGCCTTCTTCATCGTCTCCTTCACCACATAAGACTGTGCTTACGTTGCCCTCATGTCAGGATAAAAATCCTGAGGGGATGTGTTCATTGAAAGGCTTTAATGACATTGTGCAGACAGTACGTGTTCCACAATGTGCGGTAATGGCTGATATAAACCGATAAACAGAATGCGCAGGGCATTCGGAGATTAAGGGCGGTTGTGACAGCCAGGTGAACGTTTAAAAGCAAATTCGGGGGATTTCACGTGTGCATTTTGGGGCAACATAGTCTCAGGAGAGCGTTGACGACGAAATAATGTCCGCATCAGTCCGTATTTGTCCGCAACATCATTTCACTCACCCGCTGAAAAAAATATAAGCATTTGATTTATCCGTATCTATTAAATCTATAACATAAATAGGTATAAACGATACATCTTTTGTTCAGGTGTGGAGTTAACGTGATAATCTCTTCGTTTCGCTTGTTAATGTATTGATAAATCATCGCTTTCGACCGCGATTTTTGCCCGCTGCAGGCTCTCCGGTAGGGTCTATGCTTAATGAAAGTGTTCAAAAAGTGCCGTTTAGGGTAATACCCCTGATCCGCAGAGGTTGAAGTGAGAATTATTACCACTAACATAGCGTTATCGCCCTAAAGGCACTCACTCCAGGAGACAGACCTATGGAATCACAAACCGGTACGTTCAATCCCGCCGAGTTTAACTGGCAGGGCCTGACGATGACCCCAGACGCGGCCAAACATATTCGCGACTTAATGGCGCAGAAACCGGGTCTGCTGGGTGTGCGTCTTAGCGTCAAACAGAGCGGCTGCGCCGGATTTGGCTATGTGCTCGATACGGTCAGCGAGCCGAAAGACGAAGACCTCGTGTTCGAGGCCGATGGCGCGCGGCTTTACGTTCCGCTACAGGCGATGCCGTTTATCGACGGCACCGAAGTGGATTACGTGCGCGAAGGCTTAAACCAGATTTTTAAATTCAATAACCCTAAAGCGCAGCACGCGTGCGGCTGCGGTGAAAGTTTTGGGGTCCAGGCGGAGTAATTATGTCCCGTAACAGTGAAGCAACTGACGATGTGAACACCTGGAGCGGTCCCCTTAACTATAAAGAGGGCTTCTTTACCCGGCTTCAGACCGATGAACTGGCGAACGGCATCAACGAAGAGGTTGTGCGCGCCATTTCAGCCAAACGCAACGAGCCCGAGTGGATGCTCGAATTTCGCCTGAGCGCTTACCGCGCCTGGCTTGAGATGGAAGAGCCGCACTGGCTGCATGCGCATTACGACAAACTGAACTATCAGGATTACAGCTACTACTCAGCGCCCTCATGCGGCCATTGCGACGACGCCTGCGCCTCACAGCCGGGCGCGGTGCAGCAGCCGGGCGGCAATAATAACAGCTACCTGACGCAGGAAGTGGAAGAGGCGTTTAACCAGCTCGGCGTCCCGGTGCGCGAAGGCCGTGAAGTGGCGGTAGACGCCATTTTCGACTCCGTTTCCGTCGCCACGACCTACCGCGACAAGCTGGCGGAGCAGGGCATTATTTTCTGCTCGTTCGGCGAGGCAATCCACGACCACCCGGAGCTGGTGAAGAAATACATCGGCACCGTCGTGCCGTCGAACGATAACTTCTTCGCTGCGCTGAATGCCGCGGTCGCCTCCGACGGCACCTTTATCTACGTGCCGAAAGGCGTGCGCTGTCCGATGGAGCTTTCCACCTACTTCCGTATCAACGCCGAGAAAACCGGCCAGTTTGAACGCACCATTCTGGTGGCGGATGAAGGCAGCTACGTAAGCTATATCGAAGGTTGTTCCGCGCCGGTGCGCGACAGCTATCAGCTCCACGCGGCGGTGGTGGAAGTCATCATCCATAAAGACGCCGAAGTGAAATACTCGACGGTGCAGAACTGGTTCCCTGGCGATAACAACACCGGCGGCATCCTGAACTTCGTGACCAAGCGCGCGCTGTGCGAAGGCGAAAATAGCAAGATGTCCTGGACGCAGTCAGAAACCGGCTCGGCCATCACCTGGAAATACCCGAGCGTTATCCTGCGCGGCGACAACTCCATCGGCGAGTTCTACTCCGTGGCGCTGACCAGCGGTCATCAGCAGGCGGATACCGGCACCAAGATGATCCACATCGGCAAAAACACCAAATCGACCATCATCTCCAAAGGCATCTCCGCCGGGAAAAGCCAGAACAGCTACCGCGGGCTGGTGAAAATCATGCCGACCGCCACTAACGCCCGTAACTTCACGCAGTGTGATTCGATGCTGATTGGCCCCGACTGCGGCGCGCATACCTTCCCGTATGTGGAGTGTCGCAACAATAGCGCCCAGCTTGAGCACGAGGCGACCACCTCGCGTATCGGCGAAGACCAGCTGTTCTACTGCCTGCAGCGCGGGATCAGCGAAGAAGACGCTATCTCGATGATCGTTAACGGCTTCTGTAAGGATGTCTTCTCAGAGCTGCCGCTGGAATTCGCGGTCGAAGCACAAAAATTATTAGCCATTAGCCTTGAGCACAGCGTCGGCTAAGGTAAGAAAAAGGATAAGACATGTTAAGCATCAAAGATTTACAGGTCAGCGTGGAAGAGAAGGCGATCCTGCGCGGTTTAAACCTTGAAATAAAACCCGGTGAAGTGCATGCCATCATGGGGCCGAACGGCTCCGGGAAAAGTACCCTTTCCGCGACGCTTGCCGGGCGCGAAGATTATGAAATCACCGGCGGCGAAGTGCGTTTTAAAGGCAAAGATCTGCTGGAGCTGTCGCCGGAAGAGCGCGCGGGCGAAGGCATCTTTATGGCGTTCCAGTATCCTGTGGAAATTCCGGGCGTCAGTAATCAGTTCTTCCTGCAAACCGCGCTTAACGCGGTGCGCGAATACCGCGGCCAGGACGAGCTTGACCGCTTTGACTTCCAGGATCTGATGGAAGAGAAAATCAAGCTGCTGCAAATGCCGGAAGACTTGCTGACCCGTTCGGTTAACGTCGGCTTCTCCGGCGGTGAGAAAAAGCGTAACGATATTCTGCAGATGGCGGTGCTGGAGCCGGAGCTGTGCATTCTTGATGAAACCGACTCGGGCCTGGATATTGACGCACTGAAAATCGTTTCCGAAGGGGTTAACGCGCTGCGCGACGGCAAGCGTTCGTTCATCATCGTCACCCACTACCAGCGCATTCTGGACTACATCAAGCCGGATTTCGTCCATGTGCTGTATCAGGGGCGGATCGTGAAGTCTGGCGACTTCTCTCTGGTCAAACAGCTGGAGGAGCAGGGCTATGGCTGGCTTACCGAACAGCAGTAACGCGCTGCAACAGTGGCATCGCCTGTTTGAAGCGCAGGGCGGGGAACGTTCGCAGGAGGCACGCGAGCATCTGCAACAGCTGCTGCGCCTTGGCCTGCCGACCCGTAAGCATGAAGACTGGAAATACACGCCGCTCGACGGCCTGCTGAAGCACGATTTCGTCGCACCGGCCGCCGCCGCGCTGAGCCGTGAAGAACTCACCGCGCTGGCGTTGCCCGTCGATGCGCTGCGCCTGGTGTTCATCGATGGCCGCTTTGCGCCGGATCTGAGCGATGCGACCGATAACAGCGGCTTTGAGATTAGCGTCAACGACAGCCGCAGCGGGCTTCCCGCGCCGGTGCAGCCGGAGGCGTTTTTACACCTCACCGAAAGCCTGGCGCAGAGCGTGACGCATATTCGCGTGGCGCGTAATCAGCAGCCGTCAAAAGCGCTGTTGCTGATGCATATCAGCGCGGGCCGCGCGGGCGATGAAATCAACACCGTGCATTACCGTCATCACCTGGATCTCGACGAAGGCGCGCAGGCGACGGTTATTGAACATTACGTCAGCCGTGACGCGCAGCCGCACTTTACCGGCGCGCGACTGACCATGCAGGTAGGCGCTAATGCGCAGCTTAATCACTACAAACTCGCGTTTGAAAACCCGGTGAGCTGGCATTTCGCGCATAACGATCTGGTGGTTTCTCAGGACGCGCACGCCGCCAGCAGCAGCTATCTGCTGGGCGCGGGCGTACTGCGCCATAACACCAGCACGCAGTTGAACGGCGAGAATATTACGCTGCGCGTCAACAGCCTGGCGCTGCCGGTAAATAACGAAGTGTGCGACACCCGCACCTGGCTTGAGCACAACAAAGGCTACTGCAACAGCCGTCAGCTGCATAAAACCATTGTGCGCGACAAAGGCCGCGCGGTCTTTAACGGGCTTATCAAAGTAGCGCAGCACGCCATTAAAACCGACGGGCAGATGACCAACAACAATCTGCTGCTCGGCAGGCTGGCGGAAGTGGACACCAAACCGCAGCTGGAAATCTACGCCGATGACGTGAAATGCAGCCACGGCGCCACCGTGGGCCGTATCGATGACGAACAGATGTTCTATCTGCGCTCGCGCGGTATTAACGAACAGGCGGCGCAGCAGATGATCATTTACGCGTTCGCCGCGGAGCTGACCGAAAGCATCCACGACGAAGCGCTTAAACAGCAGGTGCTGGCGCGTATCGGCCAGCGCTTCGCAGGGGGAGAGGCATGAGTTTTTCTCTACAGCAGATCCGCAGCGATTTTCCGGTGCTGACGCGCGAGGTTAACGGTCAGCCGCTGGTCTATCTCGACAGCGCCGCCAGCGCACAGAAGCCGACGGCGGTGATTGAGGCCGAGGCGGAGTTCTACCGCCACGGCTACGCGGCGGTGCATCGCGGAATCCACACCCTGAGCGCAGACGCGACCCAGCGCATGGAAGCCGTGCGCACTCGCGCGGCGCAGTTTATTAACGCGCGCCTGCCGGAAGAGATTGTGTTTGTGCGCGGCACCACGGAGGGGATTAACCTCGTGGCGAACAGCTGGGGCAACAGCCAGCTGCGCACGGGCGATAACCTGATCGTTACCGCAATGGAGCACCACGCCAATATCGTGCCCTGGCAGATGCTCTGCGCGCGTACCGGGGCTGAGCTTCGCGTGTTGCCGATTAACCAGGATGGCACGCTACAGGTCGACAAACTGCCGTCGCTGATGGACGAGCGCACCCGCCTGCTGGCGGTCACGCATGTCTCTAACGTGCTCGGCACTGAAAACCCGGTCGCTGACCTCATCGCGACGGCGCATCAGGCGGGCGTTAAAGTGCTGGTGGACGGCGCGCAGGCGGTGATGCACCACAAGGTTGACGTACAGGCGCTGGACTGCGATTTCTATCTCTTCTCCGGCCATAAACTCTATGGGCCGACCGGGATCGGCATTCTGTACGCTAAAGAAGATATTCTCCAGGCGATGCCGCCGTGGGAAGGGGGCGGGGCGATGATCGCGACCGTCAGCCTGACCGAAGGCACTACCTGGGCCGCGGCGCCGTGGCGGTTTGAAGCCGGGACGCCCAACACGGGCGGCATCATCGCCCTTGGCGCGGCGATGGATTATGTCGACGCCATTGGCCTTGATAATATCCATGACTATGAGCGCACGCTGATGGCGTACGCGCTGCGCGAGCTACAGGCGGTGCCGGACTTGCAGATTTATGGCCCGGCGGAGCGCCTTGGCGTTATCACGTTCAACCTTGGCAAACATCACGCCTATGACGTGGGCAGTTTTCTGGATAATTACGGTATTGCGGTACGTACCGGCCACCACTGCGCGATGCCGCTGATGGAATTTTACGGCGTGCCTGCGATGTGCCGCGCGTCGCTCGCGATGTACAATACCGAAGATGAAGTGGACCGGCTGGTGGCCGGGCTTATCCGCATTCATCGTTTGTTAGGCTAAAAGGAGCGAGAATGGCTGGTTTGCCGGAGAAAGAAAAACTGCTGCGTAACTTTAACCGCTGCGCCAACTGGGAAGAAAAGTATCTTTATATCATCGAGCTGGGCCAGCGGCTGGCGCCGCTTGATGACGCCGAACGCACCCCCGCGCACCGCATTCAGGGTTGCCAGAGCCAGGTCTGGATTGTCATGACGCCGGGCGACAATGGCGTGATGGAGATGCGCGGCGACAGCGATGCGGCTATCGTCAAAGGGCTTATCGCCGTGGTCTTCGCGCTCTACCAGCAGATGACCGCGCAGGACATCGTGAACTTCGACGTGCGCCCGTGGTTTGAAGAGATGTCGCTGACCCAGCATCTCACCCCGTCCCGCTCTCAGGGTTTAGAAGCCATGATCCGCGCTATTCGCGCGAAAGCGGCCGACCTGAGCTAATCTTAAAGCACGGCTTTCTCCTGTCACGCGCGGCCCTTGCGGGCTTCGCGGATGTTCAGCATTCCGGCCACGCCGGTGAAAACAGGTCGTGCTTATGAAACAGATCTTTTCCTTTCCGCTGCTCGCGCTGCTGCTGATGGGCGCGACGCAGGCATCGGCCGTTGATTACCCGCTCCCGCCGCCCGGCAGCCGTCTGATTGGCCAGAACCAGACGTATCTTGTGCCTGCAAACAGTCAAAATCTGGAGAAAATCGCCGAGCAATACCAGACCGGCGTGCTGTTGCTGCTGGAGGCGAATAATACGGTTGACCCTTATCTGCCGATGCCGGGCAGCGAACTGACGATCCCCACGCAGATGCTGCTGCCTGACACGCCGCGCGAAGGCATTGTGGTTAACCTCGCTGAGCTACGTCTTTATTACTATCCGCCCGGTGAGAACCGCGTGGAGGTATATCCAATAGGCATCGGCCTGACGGGGCGCGAAACGCCGGTGATGACGACGCGTATCATCCAGAAGATCCCTAATCCGACCTGGACGCCGACGGCCGCCATGCGCGCCCGCTCACAGGCGCACGGCGTAACGCTGCCTGCCGTAATACCCGCCGGGCCGAATAACCCGCTGGGGCGTTTTGCGCTGCGTTTACAGCAGGGCGGCGGCGAGTATCTCATTCACGGCACCAATGCCCGCAGCAGTATCGGGCTGCGCGCCAGCTCCGGTTGCATCCGCATGCGCGCGGCGGATATCAAAGCGCTGTTTACCGAGGTGGCGTGGGGAACGCGGGTGCAGATAATCAATGAGCCGGTGAAATACGCCAGCGAGCCGGACGGCAGACGCTACGTGGAAGTGCATCAGCCGCTCTCGCGCAGCGATGCCGACAACCCACAGACGATGCCGGTGGCGATTAACGCTGCTTTCGGACAGTTCATCGACGATGCGGGCACTGACGCGATGGCGGTCGATAACGCGCTGACGCGCCGTGCGGGTTATCCGGTAGCCGTAGACGCGCACAGCGCGCTGCCAGCGCCCGTCAAGACGATACAGAGCGTCAGGGCCGCAGTGACGTCGTCAGGCGGCGAGACGCTCTCTGAGAGCATGAATGCCTCTTCAACGCGTGTAACCGTGCAATAACGCAGTCTCATAACGAGGAATGGCATGTCGCGCCGGAAGGGGAGCGTACGAACAGAGAGAAAAGGTGCGGGGCAGAGGGATGAAAACAGGCAAAAAAAATGGCGCACAATGTGCGCCATTTTTCTTTCACACGGTACTATTACTTACGGTATTTAGTAGCCATGTTGTCCAGACGCTGGTTAGCGCGAGCTGCGTCGTCTTTAGCAGCCTGAACGTCGGAACGCATTGCGTTCACGTCGTTGCTCAGCTGGTCAACTTTAGCGTTCAGAGTCTGAACGTCAGAAGACAGCTGATCGATTTTAGCGTTGCTGGAGCAACCAGCCAGCAGAGTAGAACCCAGGATTACCGCGCCCAGTACCAGTTTAGTACGATTCATTATTAATACCCTCTAGATTGAGTTAATCTCCATGTAGCGTTACAAGTATTACACAAAGTTTTTTATGTTGAGAATATTTTTTTGATGGGAATACGCTTAATTTTGATCGTTCGCTCAAAGAAGCATCGACATTGCGCGGATCATTAAAAAAAATGAAGGAAAACAGGAAACTTTCATCGGATTCATCTTAGAAAAAAACAAACTTAAATAGTGAAATCCGATTTGCTTTTCTATTCACAGCGTCTATTTAAGCCAAATTAAAAGGCGCCTTTCGGCGCCTTTTTAATCATATCTAAAAAAGGGTGGATATTATTACAGGACGTGAACGGACGCTGTATTGGTGGTACCGCTCGGTACCAGCGCGCCAGACACCATCACCACCACATCGCCTTTCTTCGCCAGACCGCTTTCCAGCGCGGCGTCTTTGCCCAGACGGTAGAAATCGTCGGTAGAGGAGATTTCTTTCACCAGCTGCGGCACCACGCCTTTGCTCAGCACCAACTGACGGGCTGTCAGTTCGTTGGTGGTCAGCGCAAGGATAGTGGCATCCGGGAAGTATTTACGCACGGACTTCGCCGATTTACCGCCTTCGGTCGCTACAACGATCAGCGGCGCTTCCAGTTTCTCAGCGGTTTCTACCGCGCCGCGGCAGACAGCTTCGGTGATGCGCAGTTTACGGCTGTCGTTGTTGAACTCCAGACGGCTGGTCATCACGCGGTCGGTACGCTCGCAGATGGTCGCCATGATAGTCACGGCTTCCAGCGGGTATTTCCCTTTCGCGGATTCACCAGACAGCATTACCGCATCGGTGCCGTCGAGGATGGCGTTCGCCACGTCGCCAGCTTCAGCGCGGGTCGGACGCGGGTTCTTGATCATGGAATCCAGCATCTGGGTCGCGGTGATAACCACTTTGCGCGCGCGGATACATTTCTCGATCATCATCTTCTGCGCGAAGATCACTTCTTCAACCGGGATTTCTACGCCCAGGTCGCCACGCGCCACCATGATGCCGTCAGACGCTTCGAGAATTTCGTCGAAGTTGTTCAGGCCTTCCTGGTTTTCGATTTTGGAGATGATCTGGATGTGTTCGCCGCCGTGCGCTTTCAGGTGCTGGCGAATCTCTTCGACGTCAGAGCGCTTACGGATAAAGGATGCCGCCACAAAGTCGACGCCCTGCTCGCAGCCGAAGATCAGGTCTTTTTTGTCTTTTTCAGCCAGTGCCGGCAGCGCGATGGAAACGCCCGGCAGGTTAACGCCTTTGTTTTCGCCGAGGTCGCCGTTGTTCAGCACTTTACAGATCACTTTATCGCCTTCGATGGCGGTGACTTCCATGCCGATCAGGCCGTCATCCACCAGCACGGTGTTGCCGACGGAGAGATCTTTGGTGAAGCCTTCATAGGTCACCGCAACGGTTTCGCTGTTGCCGACAACGGATTTGTCGGTGGTGAAGGTAAAGGTCTGGCCCGCTTTCAGGGAGACGTCGTTGCCGCCTTCCAGTTTGATGGTGCGGATTTCCGGGCCTTTGGTGTCCAGCAGGATAGCGGCCTGTTTGCCGGTTTTCGCCAGAACGTTGCGCAGGTTTTTAATGCGCTGACCGTGTTCTTCGTAATCGCCATGAGAGAAGTTAAGGCGCATCACGTTCATGCCCGCGTCGAGCATTTTGGTCAGCATTTCTTCGGATTCGGTTTTTGGGCCGATGGTGCAAACAATTTTCGTCTTTTTCATGACAGTCTTAATCTTTAGTTGAAGGATATGGAAATCATGCCCGGCGGCGTGCTCTGCCGTTTGGGTAAACTTGTGTTGCGAAAGTTGTGATGCCACAGCCTAAGGATAGGTGACATCAAAAAAGCGTGCAGGAGAAAGTGTGCTTGTGGTTCAGCCAGGGGGCGGGTGAGCGATTGTTCGACGGTAAAGGCGATATCCAATGTGCTGAAACCATTCAAGTTAGAATGCCCGCATTATAGCTTCCACACGCGCAGAAAGGAATTAAAAACGCTGTTTCATAATGGAAAACCTGTCACCGCTTCGTTTCTGTTGCTTATCCGTTAAGGAAGGATGACAAAACGTTATCCTCACGCCTTTATTGTACAACCCACCTGTGAGGGCGCTCGCAAATATAGATAAAATCGCCCGAAATATATTCATCAAGCCAAAACGTTTCGGGATCTCTATTATTGTTTATTAGCGAACCCAAAGAATAATTATTTTCATTTAAATCGGCTTGCTGGGTGTTTAATTTTTATTCATTAATAAACTCGCTGCGCCGGCAATGCCCTACTAATATTTGGCATGAGAAAGAACGCATCGCTTCCATTTTTCCTATTGAAAATAAACAAAGAGTATGTTTTCAGCGTCTCGCTTACCGCCGCTAAATATATTCTTCCCGCCCTCAAATAGCCTGATTTGCGTATTGCAAGGTAAGGATAATCCTAAAAGAGTGTCTCTATAGGAGAGCTAAATGCTTGTAAAGTTTAGCTTTAGTGAAAAGTCACTTAGAGTTACATTTCGTCATACCTTTGATTTATAAGGAAATTTATATTTGGTAAAAATTTGCAATAAGTAACGATGTAGCTACACTAAAACCATCATTCGGACGGCTCAATGGATGGGCAAGATGTCAGATAAATAACTGTCTCGGATAACACATGTCCGAGAATTGACGTGTGCCTAAAACGCGTCGGGTTAATTATTTAATAGCAGCATAACCCTGATACTGATAATTAAGGTAGGTATGGCGATGACGCTTTCTTCATCTGCCAGTAATGGCTACGCCTTTATTTTACCCCCGGAAATACCCACGCAGCAGGGTCCGGAAGGCATTTTGTACGATTTTAACGACGGCGCGAGGCTCCTGCTTCCGGCAGGTGACTGGCGCGTCGAAATAAGCGATGACGAAACGGGGAATATACTTTTTGCGAGTGATATCGCCGAAGGTTGGGTGATTAGCACCAAAAAATACTATGTGCCGTTTCGTTTGCAGGTCTGGAAGAAAGGGCAGAGCGAACCGCTGTTCGATCACGCGCTGGATATGCGCGACAAACCGGTGTTGATCTCCTTTCCCACCGGCACGCTGGGCGACCTCGTGGGATGGGTGCCTTACGCCGAACGCTTCCGTCAGACGTATGGCTGCCAGGTGGAATGCACCATGGCGCAGCCGATTATCGATCTTTTCGCGCCAGTCTACCCGGAACTGCAGTTTTACGCGCCGGAGCGCTGGGCGAGCCAGCGCACCCACCGTGAGCCGCCTTACGCCACCTGGCGCGTCGGGCTTTTCTTTCAGGGCGATCTCGACAAACAGCCGTTTGATTTTCGCGCCGTCGGCCTGCACCGCACGGCCGGGCATATTCTCGGCGTCGACCCGAGTGAAATCGTCCCCGATCTGCGCGTGAATTCCCCGCGCCAGATAGCCGAACCCTACGTCTGCATCGCCACGCAATCCACCAGCCAGGCCAAATTCTGGAATAACGGCAGCGGCTGGCATGAGGTGATCGACTTTCTGAAAGCGCAGGGCTATCGCGTCCTGTGTATCGACAAAGAGCGCGTCGTCGGGCGCGGCTACGTCTGGAACAAAATTCCCCACGGCGTGGAGGATTTCACCGGCAACCTGCCGCTGCGCGACCGCGTGGCGCTGCTTGAGCATGCGGAATTTTTCATCGGTCTTGGCAGCGGGCTCTCCTGGCTTGCCTGGGGCTGCCGCATTCCGGTGGTGCTGATAAGCGGTTTCAGCCTGCCGGCCAGCGAGTTTTACACCCCCTGGCGCGTCATCAACACCCACGTCTGCAACGGCTGCTGGGATGACGTGCGGCTTAATTTTGACCATCAGGACTATTTCTGGTGTCCGCGCCACAAAGGCACGGACCGGCAGTACGAGTGTACGCGTTTTATCACGGGTAAACAGGTGATTGGCCATTTACGTCGGCTTATCTCTCTGAAAAGCAACCCATTCGACATCAAAACAACAGCATTGGCAGACCCAAATCAGCACGCCGCATAGCGGCGACTGAGCGGGTTTCGAGGGCATCAACATGAAGAGAAGTCTTAATTGCAGTTACCGGCTGGTGTGGAGTGAAGTCCAGCGCGCGTTTATCGTGGTCTCCGAGCTCACGCGAGCGAAGGGCAAACGCGCCAGCGGGGCGGTGTTGTTGACGGCAGCGGTAGGAAGCGCGCTTGCCAGCGGCGGAGCGTTCGCGTTCACGCCCGATGTCACCTCGTCGGTGCAGGATGAGCTGGTGCAGAACGGCACCCAGCAGGTTCTGGTCGGCGGGACGACGACAAATCATACTATCGGCGCGCTGGGCAATCAGATTGTCGCAGGCGGCCTTGCACAGAAAACCACGTTAAACGACGGCGGCGTACAGGTTGTTCGCCAGCAGGGCGTGGCGACCGGCACCCTCATCAACGACGGTTTGCAGGTGGTTGAAAAAGACGGCCAGGCGCAGAGAACGGTCATTCTGGACGGCGGCGTGCAACAGGTGGATGGTTCCGCCGTGCATACCGTGGTCGGTAATGGCGGCGAACAGCATGTCCTTGCCAGTGGCACCGCGACTACCACGCTTATTAACAACGGCGGCACGCAGTCTGTTGATGGCACCTCTATCTCCGCCGTCGTCAACGACGGCGGCCATCAGCTGGTTGAGCGCGGCGGTTACGCCCGCAACACCACCGTCAATAACGGCGGCGTCCAGTACGTCAGCGCGGGCGGTTCATCCTCCGATGGCGTGATTTTCGGCGGCGGCATTCAGCAGGTTTCCGGCACCGCGTCCGGCACCAGCATCAACGACGGCGGCAGCCAGCAGGTACAGGTCGGCGGCCAGTCCCGCGATGCGCAAATCAATAACCGCGGCACCCAGGCGGTGGACGGCACGGCTATCTCCGCTATCGTCAAAGACGGCGGCACCCAGCTCGTTAACCGTGGCGGGCTGGCGAAAAACACCCAGGTCAACAGCGGCGGCCTGCAGCATGTGTCGGTAGGCGGAGCGTCTGCTGACGCGCACCTTTACGGCGGCACGCAGCAGCTGGCGGGCACGGCGTCCAATACCCAGATCGATTCCGGCGCCGAACAGCATATCGAGGCGACCGGCCTCTCTGTGAGCGCGACCGTGAACAGCGGCGGCCTGCAGAATGTCGACGGCACCGCGAACTACGCGACCGTTAACGACGGCGGCACGCAGCTGGTGCAGGTCGGCGGCCATGCCAACAGCACCGTAGTGCGCGACGGCGGCATCCAGGACGTGGCCCTCGGCGGCTCGGCGTCTGATTCTATTCTTCTCGGCGGCACCCAGCAGCTCGCGGGCAACGCGGGCGGCACCATCATCGGCGACGGCGGCGTACAGCATGTGAAAACCGGCGGTTCGGCTTTCGGCTCGCTGATTAACGCAGGCGGCCTGCAGAATGTCGACGGCACCGCGACAAACACCACCATCAACGACAAAGGCACCCAGCTGGTTAACAGCGGCGGCCTCGCGGACAACACCGCCATCCACAGCGGCGGCCTGCAATACATCGCCCAGGGCGGCGCGGCGTCAGAAGGCGTTATCTTCGGCGGCGGCATCCAGCAGGTGTCCGGCATGGCGTCCGGCACCAGCGTCAATGAAGGCGGCTCCCAGCAGGTTCAGGTGACCGGCAAAGCGATCGGCACCCAGATCAACAACCGCGGCACCCAGGCCGTTGACGGCACGGCTATCTCCGCCATCGTCAAAGACGGCGGCACCCAGCTGGTGAACAGCGGCGGTCTGGCGAAAGACACCCAGGTCAACAGCGGCGGTTTGCAGCATGTATCGGTAGGCGGGGCATCCGCTGACGCGCACCTCTACGGCGGCGTTCAGCAGCTCGCGGGCACGGCGTCCAACACCCAGATCGATGCGGGCGCAGAACAGCATATCGAAGCGACCGGTAAATCCGTCAGCGCGACCGTCAACAGCGGCGGCCTGCAAAACGTCGACGGCACCGCGAATTTCGCGACCGTTAACGACGGCGGCACCCAGTTGGTGCAGGTCGGCGGCCACGCCAACAGCACCGTGGTGCGCAACGGCGGCGTTCAGGACGTGAAACTCGGCGGCGCGGCCTCTGGCTCCATCCTCCTTGGCGGCACGCAGGAACTGGCGGGCACCGCAGGCGACACCATCATCGGCGACGGCGGCGTGCAGCATGTTCAGGTGGGCGCGAATGCCTCCGGTACGCTGATTAACGCAGGCGGTTTACAGCGTGTTGACGGCACCGCGAAAAGCACGACCATCAATGACAAAGGCATCCAGCTGGTCAACCGCGGCGGTAAAGCGGACAGCACGGCCATCAACAGCGGCGGCCTGCAGTATGTCGCGGAAGGCGCTTCCGCTTCTGACAGCGTCGTCTTCGGCGGCGGCATCCAGCAGGTTTCCGGCAACGCGTCCGGCACCAGCGTGAATGACGGCGGCTCGCAGCAGGTTCAGGTCAGCGGTCAGGCGACCGGCACCCAGATTAACAACCGCGGCACCCAGGCCGTTGACGGCACGGCAATCTCTGCCATCGTCAAAGACGGCGGCACTCAGCTGGTGAACAGCGGCGGTCTGGCGAAAAACACGCAGGTCAACAGCGGCGGTCTGCAACACGTCTCTGTAGGCGGCGCCTCTGCCGACGCGCACCTCTACGGCGGCGTTCAGCAGCTCGCGGGCACCGCGTCCAACACCCAGATTGATTCCGGCGCGGAACAGCATATCGAAGCGACCGGTAAATCCGTCAGCGCAACCGTCAACAGCGGCGGTCTGCAGAATGTGGACGGCACCGCGAACTACGCCACCATCAACGACGGCGGCGTACAGCTGGTGCAAAACGGCGGTCACGCCAACAGCACTGTGGTGCGCGACGGCGGCGTTCAGGATGTGAAACTGGGCGGCGCGGCGTCTGACTCCGTTCTGCTTGGCGGTACTCAGTCCGTTTCCGGCACCGCGGGCCGTACCATCATCGGCAATGACGCTATCCAGCA
This sequence comes from Cronobacter sp. EKM101R, assembly GCF_963888145.1. Classification (NCBI taxonomy): domain Bacteria; kingdom Pseudomonadati; phylum Pseudomonadota; class Gammaproteobacteria; order Enterobacterales; family Enterobacteriaceae; genus Cronobacter; species Cronobacter sp. EKM101R. The sequence continues at coordinate 141,131 of NZ_CAWPHW010000012.1, forward strand.
TGTGAAAACCGGCGGTCTGGCTTTCGCTTCGCAGATTAACGCGGGCGGTCTGCAACGCGTCGATGGCACAGCGACCTCGACCATCGTGAAAAACGACGGCATCCAGCTCGTCAACAGCGGCGGTCTGGCGCGCGCCACCACGGTCAACAGCGGCGGCCTGGAGCATATTAACTTCGGCGGCGCGTCTTCCGACGGCGTTATCTTCGGCGGCGGCGTGCAGGTAGTTGCGGGTATGGCGTCCGGCACCAGCATCAGCGACGGCGGTCTCCAGCTCGTCACCAAAACCGGTATGGCGAACGATACCCACGTGAACCGCGGCGGCGTACAGAGCGTTGACGGTACCGTGACGTCCGCGGTCGTGAAAGACGGCGGTACGCAGATAATCAACAACGGCGGTCTGGCGCGCGGCTCTATCGTGACCGACGGCGGCTTGCAACACATCAACAAAGGCGGCGCATCGTCTACCGCGAAAATCTTCGCAGGCGGCACCCAGGTGGTGGCCGGTACAGCTTCCGGCACCAGCATCGGCGACCGTGGCACGCAGCTCGTGCAGGAAACCGGTAAAGCGGTAGACGCGCAGATTAACCAGGGCGGCACCCAGGCGGTTGACGGCACGGCTATCTCGGCGGTCATCAACGACGGCGGCCTGCAACTTGTTAACGTCGGCGGTCTGGCGGCAGGCTCTATCGTTCACAGCGGCGGCGTCCAGCATGTGAAACTGGGCGGCGCGGCGTCTGACGGCACCGTCTTTGGCGGCGGCACGCAGCTGGTTGAAGGCACCGCGTCCGGCACCAGCATCAGCGACGGCGGCGTGCAGCTCATCATGGCGAGCGGCCAGGCGAAAGGCACGCTGGTCAACAGCGGCGGCGTACAGCGCGTAGACGGCCAGTCCTTCGATGCGGTAGTCAACAATGGCGGCCAGCAGATTGTCGACCCGTACGGCTGGTCGCGCAGCACCGTGATTAACGCCGGCGGCTCACAGATCCTGAGCAACTCGGCAGTGGCTATCTCTACCGTGATGAACGGCGGCGAGCAGCACGTTAACAACGGCGCGCAGGCGCTGGCGACCCGTCTGCTGGGCGGCACGCAGAATATCGGCAGCGGCGGCAAGGCCTTCGACACCCGCGTCGAGAAAGGCGGCGTGCAGAATGTTAATTCCGGCGGCTACACCTACGGCGGAACCATCTCCACCGGCGGCAGACAAAACGTCTTTACCGGCGGCACTACCGATTTCACCTTCGTGGATGGCGGCCTGCAGGTCGTTGACGGCACCTCTATTGTCAGCATCGTTAAAAATGGCGGGCGTCAGATAGTCAACAAAAATGCCAACGCTGAAGTCTCGATTGTTATTGATGGCGGCGTGCAGGATGTTTATGGCACCACCACGGGCTCGGAAATCACCAGGGCGGAGCAGCGCGTGTATGAAGGCGCGAACGTCACCTCAACCTGGCTTAACGACAATGCGAAGCAGACCGTCTACAACGGCGCGGTGGTTACCGAAACGCGTAACCGCGGCGGCGAACAAAACCTGCTGAGCGGCGCTCGCGCCGTCAACACGGTGATGGAAACTGGCGCGGTTCAGAACATCGCCGCAGGCGCGACGGCGGTTAACACGTCGCTGATTAACGGCTCCGTGCAAAACGTGCGTGGTACCGCAGACGGCGCAGATTTCTCAGCCAACACGGTGCAGAACGTTTACCGCGGCGGGGTAGCGAAAAACACCGGCCTCTATTCCACCGGTGTGCAGAACATCTACAACGGCGGCCAGACCTTCAATACCAACATTGAGAACGGCGGCATTCAGAACGTGCTGACCGGCGGTACGGCGACCAGCACCACCATCAACCTGGGCGGTACGCAGAACGTCAACAGCGGCGGTACGGTGATTTCGACCATCATCAAGGCGGGCGGGATCCAGAACGTCAATGACGGCGGGATTGTTATCGACAACACCGTGGTCGGCGATCAGGTCGTCAACAACGGCGGTACGGTGGCCTCGTCTACGGTCAGCGAAAACGGCAGCCAGAGCGTGACGCTGGGCGGTACGGCTATCGCGACCACCGTCACCAAAGGCGGCGTACAGTTTATCCGTAAGGGCGGCGTGGCCGACCAGACCATCATTCAGCAGGGCGGTATGCTGGCGGTGGCGGATGCCGCTGAGGCGACCAACATCGACCTCAACAGCGGCGCGGGCATTGTCGCCAGCACCGACACCACCGTTAACGGCACCAACGCGCAGGGTCAGTTCTCCATCGCCAACAAGCTGGCGGACAGCCTGCTGCTGGAAAGCGGCGGCGCGCTCACGGTCGCGGCGGACGGTATCGCCAACAACACCGTGGTGCAGAACGGCGGTAAACTCAGCGTGACGGATGGCGGTATTCTGACCGGCACCACCGAGCTGAAAGACGGCTCCTCCATCGCGGGCAACGTCACCAACACCGGCAAGCTGAGCGTGACCACCGATGAGAGCGACAACACCATTGCCGCGAACATCAACGGTACCGGCAGCCTGTATAAAGAAGGCGACGGCAAACTGACCGTCAGCGGTGTTCTGAACCAGACCGGCGGCACCTGGCTGCAGAGCGGCACGCTGGTGTTTAGCGGCCTGGAAGCGGTGACTGACGTTATTGCGCAGCTTGGCACCTCGCTGCAACTGACCAACGGCACCTCGCTCACCGGTATGATTGACCCGACCGATCTGACGGTAGATGCAGGCTCCACCTGGCTGATGACCGGCAGCTCGCTGCTGGACGACCTGACGCTGGGCGGCACCATCGATTACCAGGCACCGACAGGCGCCTTCGTACCGAAAACCCTGACGGTCACTAATCTGACGGGCAACGGCGGCACTATCACCCTGAACACGCTGTTCCAGGGCGGTACGGCGACTACCGACAGCCTGATCCTTGACGGCGGCACGGCGACCGGCAACACCCGCATCGCCATCCGTAACCAGGGCGGTCTGGGCGCGCGCACGACCGGCGACGGTATCCAGGTGGTGAATGCCATTAATGGCGCGACGACCACTGACGATGCCTTCAGCCTTGCCAACAACCTGCAGGCGGGGGCGTATAACTACAGCCTGCGTCAGGGCGCTGGCAGCGAAAGCTGGTATCTGACCACGGCGTCCGGCAGCGGCAACGAAAACGGCCCGCAGAACTACCGTTCGGCCATGTACCTCTACAGCTCGCTCTATGCACAGGCGATGGACTACGACAGCGCGCTGCTTGGCTCGCTCGACAGCCGTCGTTACGCGGCGCGCAGCCCGTCTGAGGATGGCAGCAACGTGTGGGCGCGCTTCCAGGCAGGCCAGCTGAACCATGAGCATGGCGGTTCGGATCTGCGTAACGGCAACACGCCGGAAAGCAAAGGCGGCTATACCTTCCTGCAGATCGGTAGCGACCTGTGGAGAGGCCAGGCGTCCTCCATGGAATGGGGTGTCGGCATCTACGGTGCGGCAGGTCTTTCCGCCATCGACGTTCAGCGCAGCGAGAAATCGAAAGCGGGTACGGTACGTGACGACGCATACAGCGCCGGTCTGTATGTCAACGGCGTGCATGAGAGCGGCTGGTGGGTGGATGTGGTGGCGCAGGGTACGCGTCATAACTTCGATACCAACCCGCGCGACGGCGACGGTATGAAGACGCACGGCTGGGGTTATGTCGGCTCCTTCGAAACCGGTCTGCCGTTTGATATCGGCAGCGGCCTGGTGCTCGAACCGCAGGTGCAATACCAGTACCGCGGCGTGAACCTGAAAGATGGTGGCGACGATGCCGCTGACGTGCAGTTCGGCGACGGTCACAGCCAGCAGGTACGTGCCGGTCTGCGCTTTGGCAACAACGCGACGCTGAAAGAGAGCGGCAACCCGCCGCCGGTGAGCTGGTGGGTGCGTCCGTCCTTTATCCAGACGTTTGACTCCAAAGGCGACGTGAACGTGAGCGCGCCGGGCGTGGCAGGCAGCGAAGTTTCCTTCAGTCCGGATCAGGACGGCACCGCCGCCGCGCTGGATGTGGGTCTCGACGGCCAGATCCGCGACAACGTGACGCTGGGCGTTCGCGCCGGCTACACCAAAACCATCGACGACGCCGGCACCGGCGGCTACGGTGGCCAGGTGACGCTGAAAGTCAGCTTCTGATAACAGGTAGTAAGAACAGCCGCCCCATACGGGGCGGTTTTTTTTTGCGTGTAATAAAGGAAGAGGGGGAGTGGATGTGATTTTTGCCCGCATTGACGGATGGCGGGTGCGCTCCGCTTACCCGCCCTACAAATAAAAGAAACGCTGAGTGTTTTGTAGGGTGGGTAAGCGAAGCGCACCCACCGTTTTTTTTCCGATCGCAAAGTGGACGGTCAGGTGGATGGTTTTGCTCCGGCTAAAAAAAATCGGCCCAAGAGGGCCGATTTTCCGCCGGGAGCCGGGATTGCAAAGGGGGCGGCGGCGAGCCCCCTTTGCACGTTCGCGTGAAACGAGCATCCATATAAAGGGAACATTATGGCGAACGGAACGTGTTCACCGCTCTGGTATATGTCACCCGGCCTAGGCGTTCTCCATAATGCTGGATGGCGGGTGCGCGTTGCTTACCCGCCCTACGATATTGGGCCGCACGTAAGATGTAGGGTGGGTAAGCGAAGCGCACCCACCGTATCAATTACACTCTCACCATAACCATCACACGCCCAGCCGATCGCGCAGGCTGTAATACGCCGCACCCATCGCGGTAAACGGGATCTGGAACGAACGCCCGCCGGGGAACGGATAATGCGGCAGCGTCGCGAACGCGTCGAAACGCTCGGCGTCGCCGCGCAACGCCTCGGCGATAAGCCTGCCCGCGAGATGCGTACACGTCACCCCGTGACCGCTGTCGCCCTGCATATAATAGATGTTGTTCTCAAGCCGCCCGAACTGCGGCATCCGCGAGAGCGTCAGCAGGAAATTGCCTGTCCAGCGGTAATCAATCTTCACGCCTTTAAGCTGCGGGAACGTCTTCAGCAGCTTCGGCATAATCAGCCGGTCGATATCATCCGGGTCGCGCGCGCCGTACACCACGCCGCCGCCGTAAAGCAGCCGGTTATCCGCCGTCAGCCGGTAATAATCGAGCAGATAATTACAATCCTCGACGCAATAATTATTCGGCAACAGCGACGCCGCCACCTCCGGGGCCAGCGGCTCGGTCGTCACCACCTGGGTGCCGCACGGCATACTGCGCCGCGCGAGCGCAGGCTCAAGACGCGTGCCGAGATAGGCGTTGCCCGCCACAATCACATAGCGCGCCGTCACCTGGCCCTGCGCGGTTTTCACCACGGCAGGCTGGCCGTGCGTAATGCTCACCGCCGCCGACTGCTCGAAAATCTTGCCGCCCAGCGAGCGAATCGCTTCCGCCTCGCCGAGCGCCAGGTTCAGCGGATGAATATGGCCGCCGTTGCGATCGAGCAGCGCGCCGGTGTAACGACGGCTCGCGATCTCCCCGCGCACCGCGTCGGCGTCCAGCAGCTCAAGGCCGCGATTGCCGTAGCGCTCCCAACTGGCTTTCTGCTCCATCAGGCCGAGATACTGCTTACGGTTCAGCGCCACAAACATCCCGCCGGGACGGTAATCGCACTGAATATCGTAACGCGTAATGCGCTCGCGGATGATCTCGCCGCCTTCAAACATCATGCTGCCGAGCATCCGCGCCGTGTCCACACCGTAACGCGCTTCGATAACGTCGATATCGCGGCTGTAGGAGTTCACCACCTGGCCGCCGTTACGCCCGCTCGCGCCAAACCCAATCCGCGCGGCCTCCAGCAGCACCACGTCATAACCTTGCTCCACCAGATGCAGCGCCGATGAAAGCCCGGTATAACCGCCGCCGACAATACAGACATCGCACTGGAGCGACTCCGTAAGCGTCGGGAAGGGCGCGTGCGGATTGGCGCTTGCGGCGTAGTAGCTGTTTACATGTTCAGTCATGATCTTGCTCCAGGCTCATCCAGATGGTTTTCAGTTCGGTGAATTTTTCCAGCGCGTGCAGCGATTTATCGCGCCCGTTGCCGCTCTGCTTATAACCGCCGAACGGCACTGTCATATCGCCGTCGTTATAGTTATTGATAAACACCGAACCGGCCTTCAGACGGCGAGCCATGCGGTGGGCGCGGGAGAGCGAACGGGTCCAGACGGCGGCGCCAAGCCCGTAGTCGCTGTCGTTGGCAAGCTGCAACGCCTCCTGCTCGCGGGTAAAGGACGTCACCGCCAGCACCGGGCCGAAAATCTCCTCGCGGGCGACGCGCATCTGGTTATCCACGTCGGTAAAAATCGTCGGGCCGACGCAGGCCGGGTGCGCCTGTGCGCGGCCATCCAGCCACAGCGTCGCGCCCTGTTCCTGGCCGAGCTCAATATAGCGGCGCACACTGGCGGCGTGGTCGTCATCAATCAGCGTGCCCATGGTGGTCTGCGGATCGAGCGGATCGCCGGGCGTGAAGCTTTGCGCATGCGCTTCCAGGCGCGCCAGGAACGCCTCTTTAATGGACGCCTCCACTAACAGGCGCGTACCGGCGATGCAGACCTGGCCCTGGTTATAGAAGATCCCGGCGGCGGTCGCCGCGGCGGCCTGGTCGAGATCCGGGCAGTCGGCGAAGACGATATTGGCGCTTTTGCCGCCTGCTTCGAGCCAGACGCGCTTCATGTTCGATTCACCCGCGTCTTTAAGAAGCTGTTTGCCGGTGCGGGTGGAGCCGGTAAAGGTCATCACATCCACATCGGGGTGCAGCGAGAGGGCCTGTCCCGCCTCGTGCCCAAAGCCCGGTATCACGTTCAGCACGCCGTCCGGCAGCCCCGCTTCACGCGCAAGCCCGGCAAGCCGTAGCGCCGAGAGCGGCGATTTCTCAGACGGTTTGAGCACCACGCTGTTACCGGCGGCAAGCGCCGGGCCGAGCTTCCAGCAGGCGAGCAGCAGCGGGAAATTCCACGGCACCACGGCCGCCACCACGCCGACCGGTTCGCGCACGATCATCGCGAGCGACGCGCTATCCGTGGGCGCCACCTCGCCATACAGTTTATCGACCGCTTCGGCGTACCAGCGCAGCGCGCGGGCGGAGCCTGGAATATCATCACGCAGGCTATGGCGAATCGGTTTGCCGGTGTCGAGCGACTCCAGCAACGCCAGCTCCTCGTGATGCTGCTCCATTAGCGCGGCCATACGCATCAGTACCGCTTTGCGCGTGGCGGGGGCGGCCTGCGACCAGTCGCCGCGCTCGAACACCGCGCGGGCGCTCGCCACCGCGGCGTCGACGTCACGCTTCGCGCCGCGCGCCACCTCAGCAAGCGGCTGTCCGGTGGCAGGGTTGACCACGGTAAAGGTGTCGCCGCTCGCGGCCTGGCGGTAGTCGCCCTGATAAAATAACCGGCCTTCAATGGACAGCTGCGCCGCCTTATCCTGCCAGTAGCGTAAATGATGAAATTCCATAGCCTCTCCTGTCATAACAAAGGGTTAGCGCGTGTAAGGCGGCGGTTCCGCCTGAATTTTCGACGCAGAAGCCCGCAGGCGAAAAAAGCCCGTTTAGCTCAGGTCAGATGCGGCCCGTGTCAGGCGCGCCCGGCGTCTTCTTCTAACCGAACGCGCTGAACGGTTATCAGAAGGTGGTGGGCGTATGCGCGCTGATGATGCGGCAGATCCCGGCCGAGGTATTGCTGAAGCTGTGAGGTATGCCGGTGTTGATGGCATAGCTCTGGCCTGCGGTCAGGTGGAACGTCTGGCCGTTGACGGTCAGCACGATTTCCCCTTCCAGCAGGGTGCCAATCTCTTCACCCTGATGTTTAATCCTCTCCCCGGTCGTGGTGCCGGGCTGGTAGGTTTCAAACAGCATCGCCAGCGTGCGATGCGGATCCCCGTTATGAATCAGCTTCATCGAGACGCCCTGGCTGCCTATCTCAATCAACTCGTCCTGATTGATGACGACCTGCGGTTCGTCCGGTTTTTCTGGTTCGGCAAAAAATTCCGACAGCGAGAGCCCGTACACCTTCAGCAGCTTTTGCAGCGTGCTGATGGCCGGACTCACTTTGTCCTGTTCAATGGTGCTGATAGCGCTGTGCGTAAGCCCGGAAAGTTCAGCGACGCGGCGCTGCGACAAACCCAGTTGCTGGCGGATCTGCGCTAAACGCTTCCCCGGCGCCAGGGTGACATCGCTCATAGAGTCTCTTCCTTTATAGTAACGTCAGGCGGGTCGGGGCTTTTCGGCCCGAAACCCCCGACAGGCGGTAATAAAACCTTCAAACAACAGCCGCGAGAGTGCGTATTCGCTGCTGTTCCATTCCGGGTGCCACTGCACCCCCAGTGCAAACGGGTGATCGATAACGCTTGCGGCTTCCACAAGGCCATCCGGCGAGCGCGCTTCGACGCGCAGCGGCGCGCCCAGCGTGCGTGCGCCCTGGCCATGCAGCGAATTTACCCAAAACGTGTTGCAGCCCGGTATCAGTTTGCCAAGTAGCCCACCCGGCACCACCTGCACCTCATGAGACGGCGCGTATTGCTGATCCAGCGGAAGCTCAGGATCCTCGCGGTGTTCCAGCAGTTCCGGCTCGTCAAACAGCCGACGATACAGCGTCCCCCCGGTGGCGACAACCAGTTCCTGAAGCCCGCGACAGATGGCGAAAAGGGGGATGCGCCTTTCCAGCGCGCGCTCAATCAGCGCGATGCTCAGAGTGTCCCGCCCGGGATCGGCGGCAGGCTCATCGCCGTTTTCACCATACAGGTGCGGCTGGACGTTGCTGGGGCTGCCCGGCAGCATAATGCCGTCAAGTTCAGCGAGCAGCTGATCGAGAAGAACGGGTTCAGCAACGATATGAGGCAGGGGCACCGGCAAGCCGCCAGCGTTCAGCACGGCGTTAATGTACTTCTCTTGCAACGTCTGGCTTGGGTGCCCCTTGATACTGTTTCTGCACATCACGACGCCTATCATCGGCCTGTTAAATATAATGCCCATACATTCCTCTCGCGCTGGACTAAATTATGCACAAACGCCACGTTTGCGCCGCCATATGGTCAATATTTTCTCAATCTAGCAGCGCTGTAACTAAAATTCAAACCGCATTTAACATTTGAAAAACATTTCTGTTGCATCTAGATTCTAAAAGTGGAAATTATATCGAACGGTCTGATTGCGCAGACCGGCATCTGCAATAACGGCGGTGAATCATGGAAACCCATATCGTGGCAGTAGAAAATGTTGTGCATCACAGTGAAGAGAGGCGAACCAGTGCGTTTGCGCGCGAAGTGAATGCCTACCTGGAGCGTTATCCGTTGACGGAGTATGTCGACGTGATGTTGACGGATCTCAACGGCAGTTTTCGCGGCAAACGCATTCCCGTGACGGGCCTTTTGAAAATCGAGAAGGGCTGTTATTTCCCGGCCTCGGTTTTTGCGATGGATATTCTGGGCAATGTCGTGGAAGAGGCGGGGTTAGGGCAAGATCTCGGCGAGCCGGATCGCCGCTGCGTGCCGGTCGCGGGAAGCCTGGTGCCGTCCGCCACCGACCCGGAGTATCTCGGCCAGCTCCTGCTGACCATGCAGGATGAAGATGGTACTCCCTTTGACGTTGAGCCGCGCAACGTGCTTAACCGACTCTGGCAGCAGTTGCGCCAGCGCGGTCTGCGCCCCGTGGTAGCGGTAGAGCTGGAGTTCTATCTCATTGACCGCCAGCGCGACGCCGAAGGCTATCTCCAGCCGCCGTGCGCGCCCGGCACCCAGGATCGTAATACCCAAAGCCAGGTCTATTCCGTCGATAACCTCGACCGCTTCGCCGATGTGTTAAGCGATATTGACGAGCTGGCGCGCATGCAGCGGATCCCCGCCGATGGCGCGGTGGCGGAAGCCTCGCCGGGCCAGTTTGAAATCAACCTTCACCACACCGACAACGTCTTGCAGGCCTGCGATCATGCGCTCGCGCTCAAGCGTCTCGTGCGGCTGGTGGCCGAAAAACACGGGATGCAGGCCACCTTTATGGCCAAACCCTATGAAGAGCACGCCGGTAGTGGGATGCACATTCATATCAGCATCGTCGATGACAACGGACAGAATGTGCTGGCGCTCCCCGACGGCGACGATTCCGTTCTGCTTAAGCAGGCGCTCGCCGGGATGATCGACATGATGCCCGCCTCGATGGCGCTGCTGGCGCCAAACGTCAACTCCTACCGCCGTTTCCAGCCGGGGATGTATGTCCCGACGCAGGCCTCCTGGGGCCATAACAACCGCACCGTGGCGCTGCGCATTCCGTGCGGCGATCGCGACAGCCACCGCGTGGAATATCGCGTGGCGGGCGCGGATGCGAACCCTTATCTCGTGATGTCTGCGGTGCTTGCAGGTATAGTGCACGGCCTGGAAAACGACTTGCCGCTGCCCGAGGCGGTGGAAGGCAACGGTCTGGAGCAGGAAGGAACGCCATTTCCTATCCGCCAGAGCGACGCCCTGTACGAATTCCAGGTTCATCCGGCGATGCGCGAGCGGCTGGGCGCCCGGTTTTGCGAGGTGTTTCACGCCTGCAAAAACGACGAGCTTATCCAGTTCGAGCGGCTCATCACCGAAACGGAAATTGAGTGGATGCTGAAAAACGCCTGACGGCTGGCCTGAAACTTCTCCCGCGCGTATGGCAGGCGGGCGTTATCCAGGCTACAGGTTGTTTATACCCAAAGCGGATTCAGTACGCACCATGCCGCGCCACAGAAGGCCGCGGCAAAAGCTCGCCGGGCCTGTCGCGCCGGCGTTTCCGGTGTCGCGTGAAGGAATAGCGCGCGGCAGCGGCTTACAGACGACGTTCAGGATACGTTACGAGGATAATGAGATGGTGCCACTTTATGTCTGTCCGCTGCGCGCGGGCACCCGCCTGAGCCGCAGTCACTACGGGCCCGCCCCTGAGGCTTTGCTTCATCCGCGTTTTCAGCGCGCGTCACGACGACTCCCTCCGGCCTCTGTTTCACGACGAATCACAGAGACGAAAGGGGGAACGCGCGATGGCGATTAACTACGATCTCAATGTTGACGCGGCGCGTCCGCAACTGCGTAAATCGCTCAAACTCTGGCAGGTGGTGATGATGGGCCTGGCCTATCTGACCCCGATGACCGTGTTCGACACCTTCGGCATTGTCTCCGGCATCAGTAACGGTCACGTGCCAGCCTCTTATTTGCTGGCGCTGGCGGGCGTGCTGTTTACCGCCATCAGCTACGGCAAACTGGTCAAACGCTTCCCGACGGCGGGCTCCGCCTATACCTACGCCCAGCAGGCGATTAACCCGCATGTGGGGTTCCTGGTGGGCTGGTCGTCGCTGCTCGATTATCTGTTCCTGCCGATGATCAACGTCCTGCTGGCGAAGCTCTATCTCTCCGCGATGTTCCCGGACGTGCCGCAGTGGATCTGGGTGGTGCTCTATGTGGGCATCATGACGCTCGCGAACCTGAAAAGCGTCAACCTGGTGGCGAACTTCAACACGCTGTTTGTCACGGTGCAGGTGGCTATCATCGCGGTGTTTATTTTTCTTGTGATCCATGGCCTGCATAAGGGCGAGGGCACAGGCACCATCTGGTCGGTACAGCCGTTTGTCAGCGAAAACGCGCAGCTGTTGCCGATTATCACCGGGGCGACCATCGTCTGTTTTTCGTTTCTCGGTTTCGACGCCGTAACGACGCTGTCGGAAGAGACGCCGGATGCAGGCAAGACCATTCCGCGCGCGATTTTTCTGACGGCGCTCTACGGCGGCGTGATTTTCATCGCGGCCTCGTTTTTTATTCAGCTCTTTTTCCCGACGATGGGGCGCTTTAAGGAGCCGGACGCGGCGCTGCCGGAGATTGCGCTCTATGTGGGCGGCAAGCTGTTCCAGTCGGTTTTCCTGTGCTGTACGTTCGTCAACACGCTGGCGTCCGGGCTGGCGTCGCACGCCAGCGTGTCGCGCCTGCTGTATGTTATGGGCCGCGATAACGTGTTCCCGGAAAAGGTCTTCGGCTATGTGCACCCGAAATGGCGCACGCCGGCGCTGAACGTGATTCTGGTGGGCGTCGTGGCGCTGAGCGCGCTTTCGTTTGACCTGGTGACCGCGACGGCGCTGATAAACTTCGGCGCGCTGGTGGCGTTTACGTTTGTGAACCTTTCGGTGGTGAATCACTTTTTCCTGCGGGAAGGGCGCAACAAAGGCTGGAAGAACCGGATTAACTACCTGATCCTGCCGCTGGTGGGCGCGCTGACGGTCGCGGTGCTGTGGCTGAATCTTGAGAAGAGTTCGCTGACGATGGGGCTTATCTGGGCCGCGCTGGGGCTGATGTACCTGACCTGGCTTACCCGCCGCTTCCGTCGTCCGCCGCCGATGTTTAAGGGCGAGTAGCTCGTTAACCGGTGATGAAGTGGTGGGTGCGCTTCGCTTACCCACCCTACAAAACATGTGGCGCTGATGTGGCTGGTTTTGCTCCGGCTAAAAAAAAATCGGCCCAGGAGGCCGATTTTCCGCCGGGAGCCGGGATTGCAAAGGGGGCGGCGGCGAGCCCCCTTTGCACGTTCGCGTGAGGGAAGCGCCCATATAAAGGTGGCATTATGGCGAACGGAACGCGTTCACGGGCCTGGCATATTCCCAGGCCCCGGCTCTTTTGCTGAAACAGGAGTGAAAACCTGGTGGTGGGTGCGCTTCGCTTACCCACCCTACAAGAGAAGCTCAACCGTTACCGTACTTACCGTAGGGCGGGTAAGCGAAGCGCACCCGCCATAAAACACCCGCCAAAACCCAACGCTTACAGCGCTTCCTTATCAATCCCCAGGCGCTTCATCCTTGAAAGCAGCGTTGTGCGCTTCACGCCAAGACGCGCGGCGGCGCCTTTCGGCCCGGCGATGACGCCGTTGGTTTCCTTCAATACCCGTGTTATCCGCGCCACCTCGTTTTCACCGTCGCGTATCTCAACCGTCGGCGCCGCGACGGCTTTTTTCGCCGGGCGCAGCGTCAGCTCCGGCAGTGAAAGCTGCAACACATTGCCGCGCGTCAGCAGCACCGCGCGCTCAATCACATTCTCCAGCTCGCGCACGTTGCCCTGCCACTCCATCTGGCTTAAGACATGCAGCGTTTCGGCGGGAATACTGTCGATACTGCGCCCCAGGCGGCGCGCGATTTTAAAGGTGAACGCTTTCACCAGCAGCGGAATATCCTCCGGGCGCTCGCGCAGCGGCGGCAGATGGATCGGAAACACGTTCAGACGGTAATAGAGATCGCTTCGAAACTCGCGGTCCGCCACCATCTGGCGTAAATCGCGGTTGGTCGCGGCAATCAGCCGCACGTCGGTCTGGATGACTTTGTTGCTGCCGAGCCGCTCGAATTCCTGCTCCTGCAAGACGCGCAGCAGTTTCGGCTGCAAATCCAGCGGCATATCGCCCACCTCATCCAGAAACAGGCTGCTTTTGTCGGCAAGTTCAAAGCGGCCGATGCGCTGGGCGCTGGCGCCGGTAAACGCGCCGCGCTCGTGACCGAACAGATCGCTCTCCAGCAGGCCTGCGGGCATCGCCGCGCAGTTCAGCTTCACCATGCGCCGCCCGTTGCGGTCGCTCAGATTATGAATGGCGCGCGCGATAAGCTCTTTGCCGGTGCCGGTTTCGCCCAGGATCAGCACCGTGCTGTCGCTTTTGGCGACCATCTCCACCTGCTTCATCACGGCCATCATCGCATCCGAGCGCCCGATGATTTCGCCAAAATCCGCCGGGACATTATTAATCTGCTCCGTCAGCGCCAGGTTCTCATCCACCAGCCGTTCTTTGAGACGATGAATCTCCTGGTACGCCAGCGCGTTATCCACCGCAATCGCGATGCGCTCGGCAATCTGGCGCAGCAGTTTTAAGTTGGCGGCGGTAAAAATATGCTCCTCGCACTGCGCGAGCTTCAGTACGCCCAGCATCTTCTCGCCAAACATCAGCGGCAGCAGGCAGATGGTCTGGATCTGGTTATCCCACATCTCAAACAGCATCTGTTCGTAAGGCGCCAGATCGTCGCGCTGATGCAGATTCACCAGCAGCATTTCACGCGAGCTAAATACGCGCGCCGAGAGCGTGCCTTTCTCCAGCACTTCGCTCTGGTCGTGCAGCGGCGCGGCTTCATCGACATAGTGCGTGGACCAGATAGTCAGCTTGCCTTTGCGCGCAGCCGGCAGAACGATACTGATGGAGTCGATACTAAAATAGCGGTGGATCTCGTGCGAAATCTCGGTCACCAGTTCATCAAGATGCAGTTTGGAGAGCACCGCGTTAGTGATGGCGACCAGAATGCGAAAGTCGTCGCGCTCGCGGCACAGCAGCGCGTAATCCTGGCTGTTGCCAAGGCGGGTCTGGATTTGCTCCGCCGCCACGCTCACGATTTGCGTCAGCGTCTGAAGCCTTGAAAACTCTTTTTCGCTAAAGCTTGCGGGCGAGTGGCGAATAAATTCGCAGCCGCCGAAAATATGCCCTTCGGCGGCGAGCGGCGCCAGACAGTAGTAGCCAAACGCCGGGTAGAGCGGGAGTGCGGCGAGCTGCGGCCAGGTGTCGGCGAATTCGTCATACCGGCAGTGCAGCACTTCGGGACGGGAGAGCAGCCGACGCACCGGCCCGTGGGAGAGCACCGTTTCATCTTCATACGTCACGGCATTCCCGACGCTGTCGACGCTGTAAAAACAGGTGCGCTGATGTTTCGGGTGATAAAGCAGAATGTTGACCCGATCCGCTAAGCCGGAGGCGTTGAGCAGCGATTTCAGCGCCTCCGCCAGCGCGCAGAGATCGGGCTGGCGCATCAGAGTGCGAGTGATATCGAACAGCCCTTGCTGGCCGAGATCGCTCATGGGTGTGTATGACATTAGGCTCATCCAGAATGATTTCGCAAAAGGCGAAAACGTAAATCAATATTGTAGGCACAGCCTGTTTATCAGGTTCTTGCGCAAAAACAGGGTTTAACAGATCCGGGGTAAAGGTTCGCTATGCGGCAGATCAAGCGTGCGCTTGACGCCATAAATTCCGGCGAGACGCACCCCTTTTTGCGCCACCACCTCACCAATCATAGTCGCATCCTGCCCAAGCGGATGCGCGCGCAGCGCCGCCAGCGCGTGTTGCGCCGCCTCGCGCGCCACGCCTATCACCAGTTTTCCCTCGTTAGCGAAATTCAGCGCATCCAGACCGAGCAGCTCGCAGACGCCGCGCACGGCGGGTTTCAGCGGCAACGCACGCTCCTGTAACTCAATGCCGCAGCCCGCGCTTGCCGCGAACTCATGCACCACGGCGTTGACCCCGCCACGAGTGGCGTCGCGCAGGGCTTTCACGCCCGGTACGGCGCGCAACTGCTGAATCAGCGGCGAGAGCAGGGCGCAGTCGCTCGCCAGTTCTCCTTCAAGCCCCAGCTGTTCACGCAGGTTAAGGATAGTCGCGCCGTGATCGCCAAGGGTGCCGGAGACCAGCAGCACGTCGCCGGGCGCCAGTTGCCGCGCGCCCCAGTGAATATCAGCGGGGATAGCCCCAAGCCCGGCGGTATTGATAAAGAGTTTATCCGCCGCGCCGCGCGGCACCACTTTGGTGTCGCCGGTGACTATCTGGATGCCTGCCGCGCGCGCCGTCGCGGCCATGCTGTGGGCCACTTTTTCAAGCGTCGCCATCTCCAGACCCTCTTCAAGAATAAAGCCGCAGGAGAGCCAGCGCGGCACGGCGCCGCTTACCGCGACGTCATTGGCCGTGCCGCAAATCGCGAGCTTGCCGATGTCGCCGCCGGGAAAGAACAGCGGGTCGATAACATAGCTGTCGGTGGAAAACGCCAGCCGGTCGCCGCTTGCCGTCAATTCGGCAAGCGGCAGGCGCGCCTGATCTTCCTGCTCCGCCAGCCACGGATTTTCAAATGCCTGCATAAACAGGCGGTCGATCAACTGCTGCATCGCCTGGCCGCCGCTGCCGTGGGCGAGAGTAATAGTGTTCATGCGTCGCACTCCTCTGAACGATACTGATACCAGGCGGCGCAGGCTCCTTCGGAGGAGACCATCAGCGCGCCGAAGGCGTTTTGCGGGTTACAGCGGGCGCCGAAGAGCGGGCACTGGGCCGGTTTACAGCGGCCTGTCAGCACTTCGCCGCAGCGGGCGTCGGGGGAATCGTTGACCTGCTGCGGCGCGGGCGCGAAATGCGCCTCGGCGTCAAAGGCGCGAAACGCCGGGCGAAGCCGCACGCCGGAGTGGCGGATCACTCCCAGCCCGCGCCATTCGCTGTCGCCCTCGACGTGAAACACCGTGTCGATCGCCTGCTGCGCCGCCGGGTTGCCCGCGTCCGGCACCACGCGGCGGTACTGGTTTTCCACGCGGCTTTCTCCGGCGATGCGCTGCTCGACCAGCATCAGCACGCCCTGTAACAGATCCAGCGGCTCGAAACCGGCCACTACCAGCGGGCGCGCGAAACGCCCGGCGATGAAATCATACGGGTCGGTGCCTATCACCATGCTGACATGCCCTGGCGCCAGAAACGCGTCAATCTGGTTATCCGGCTGCTCCAGCAGGCTTTGCAGCGTCGGGATAAGCGTAATGTGCTGGCAGAAAAAGTAAAAATTACGCACGCCGCGCGCTTTCGCCTGAATAAGCGTGAGCGCCGTGGCGGGCATGGTGGTTTCAAAGCCTAAGCCGAAAAACACCACGTCTCGCTCTGGCTGCTGTTCGGCGATTTTCAGCGCGTCCATCGGCGAATAGACGATACGCACGTCCGCGCCTTCGGCTCTCGCCTGGAGCAGCGAGCCGTTTTTGCCCGGCACGCGCATGGCGTCGCCGAAGGTGCAGAAGATTACGCCGGGGCGGCGGGCGATTTCGGTGGCGTTGTCGATGCGTCCCATCGGCAGTACGCAGACCGGGCAGCCGGGGCCGTGGATAAACTCGATGTTCTCCGGCAGCAGGCGGTCGAGGCCGAATTTAAAAATGGCGTGGGTGTGGCCGCCGCACACTTCCATAATGCGCAGCGGTTTCTGCGCCGTGTGGCTTAAGCGCGGCGCGCGCTCGCACAGCCGGTCCATCAGGCGCAGCACCCGTTCCGGGTTGCGGTATTCATCGACATAACGCATCAGCGGTTCTCCTCGCCATACAACAGCGCGCCGACATCCGGCTCGACCTCAAACATCGATTGCAGCGCCTCCAGCGTGTCACGCGCCTCGCGCTCGTTAATCAGGCTCATGGCGAAACCGACATGCACCAGTACCCACTGGCCGAGGCGTGGCTGGCCGTTATCATCATGCGTGCCTACCAGCGTTAAATCGACGTCGCGCCGCACGCCGCACACCTCGACGCGGGCGAGATTATCGGTGAGCAGTTCGCAGACCTGCCCCGGAATGCCTATGCACATCGCTGTTCCTCCAGCCAGGCGAGCCACGCGTTCATGCCGTCGCCGCGCGTGGCGGAGACCAGCAGGATAGTGATGTTCGGGTTGACCTGGCGCGCGTATGCCATGCATTGCTCGACATCGAAGTTCAGGTACGGCAGCAGATCGATTTTATTGAGTAACATGAGAGAGGCGGCGGCGAACATATGCGGGTACTTAAGCGGCTTATCTTCGCCCTCGGTCACGGAGAGCACCGCCACTTTGTGACGCTCGCCAAGATCAAACCCCGCCGGGCAGACCAGGTTGCCGACGTTTTCAATAAACAGCACGCCGTTATCGGCAAGCGGCAGGCGCGCCATCGCGTCCTGAACCATCTGCGCGTCGAGATGACACCCTTTGCCGGTATTGACCTGTATCGCCGGGGTGCCGGTGGCGCGAATGCGCTCGGCGTCGTTCACCGTCTGCTGATCGCCTTCGATAACGGCGCAGGGCGTGGTGTCGCGCAGGCGTTTGAGCGTCTCGGTGAGCAGCGTCGTTTTGCCGGAACCGGGGCTGGAGACCAGATTCAGCGCCAGCTGACCGCGCGCGGCGAGCCGCTGGCGGTTGCGCTGCGCAATCTGGTTGTTTTTATCGAGCACATTAATCTCAATCTCCACCATTTTGCGCTGGCTCAGGCCAGGCGCATGGGTGCCCGCTTCGCCGTGGCCGTAATCGAGATCGCCATCAGGCGCTACGTCAGGCGAGAACGCGTTGAGGCTTATTGTGGAGATGGGCGCCACGGCGCGCGGCGCGGCGGCAAAGGGGGCGGCGCGAAATGGCGAATGCGGGTTGCGCTCATCGCCTTCTATATAAAGGTTGCCGTGCTGGCAACCGCAGGTCGTACACATCTTCTACTCCTGTTCTATTTCCAGACGCTTGATTTGCACGCTGTCATCGGCATCGATGCGCAGATCCGCGCTGTGACAATGCGGACAGCGGCGTACCAGCATCGTGAGTAACTCGACATTCCGCTGGCAGTGGGGGCACCAGCACTGCGCCTCCTGCTGGCTTAAATGCAGCGCGCAGCCCTCGGCGCGGGTGTCGCGACACGCCAGATCAAAGCAAAACTCCAGCGCGCTGCGCTCGACGCAGGAGAACGCGCCGATTTCCAGCCACACGCCGGTGACCTTGCGTGCGCCTAGCTGCTGCGCCTGCTGTTCAATAATTTCCACTGCCCGCTGGCAGAGGGTGAGTTCGTGCATAACGCCTCCGGTACGCTTTGCGTTTGCGATGCCATAAGCAATGCAATAACGGTGCCAGCGCGGGAGAAGGGTGGAGGAAGGCTGTCGCGGCGGGTGTCGAGCCTGTCGAAATGACATGTCATGACAGACGGCGTGATGTGACGTTTCAGAATTAATCTTTTAAAAACAGCATTTTAAAAAATGGCATGGTTCCTGCTATAGAGGGTTATCTCTGTTAAATGAGCTAACCACTATGATCCTGTCCGAACTAAGCCAGAAGGCGGAGTTTATCGCCGACCGTCACCGCGCGTTACAGACGCACTGGCACACCTACTGCAATACGCTGGTCCAGGCCATTACGCTGTCGCGTCAGAAGCTGCATCACTCGCTCGGCTGCGAGCCGCAAAACGGGCTGTGCTTCTTTCTGTTTGAGCATTTCGCCATCCGCGTGGAGCAGGCCGAAGGCTTTCACAGCCGCACCATTAACTACCTGATAGCCCGCCGCGACGGCAGCGAAGAGACGCTGCTCGCCACCGCACAGCTTGACGCGAAAGGCATGCTGGACGGCGCGGTGGATATCCGCGACCGCGACCGGGTGCTGGCGCACTACCTCGACAAAATCGGCGCGCTGTACGACGGGTTGTATGACGCCGTCCAGCACGACACGCCGCTGCAGATCAGCGAGATCCTGGCGGCTCGCGACGCGTCGTCACATTAACCGGGCGACGTGTCGCCGACTGTCGAAATCGTCCGTCGTCGTCACTTTTCGTCAAAAATGTCCATCACCTGAGGAACACCTGGTGAACCGTTTTATCATTGCCGACTCCACGCTTTGCATCGGCTGCCACACCTGCGAGGCCGCCTGTTCAGAGACACACCGCCTGCATGGGCTGCAATCCAGGCCGCGCCTGACGGTTATGCGTAACCAAAAAGATTCCGCCCCACAGCTTTGCCACCACTGCGAAGACGCGCCCTGCGCGCAGGTCTGTCCGGTGAACGCCATCACGCGCGAGGCGGGGGCGATTCAGCTTAATGAAAGCCTGTGCGTGAGCTGCAAACTCTGCGGCATCGCCTGTCCGTTCGGCGCGATTGAATTCTCCGGCAGCCGCCCGCTGCATATCCCCGCTAACGTCAACAGCCCGAAAGCGCCCCCCGCGCCGCCTGCGCCTGCGCGCGTCGGCGCGTTTCTCGACTGGACGCCTGGCGTACGCGCGGTTGCGGTGAAGTGCGATCTCTGCCAGTTCGACGCTGACGGCCCGGCCTGCATACGCACTTGTCCGACCGGCGCGCTGAAGCTTGTCGATAACCACGACATCGCCCGCGCCAGCCGCCGTAAACGCGAGCTGACCATTAACGCCGATCTCGGCGACTTATCGCTGCTGCTGCAACCGCGCGGAGGAGAATAATGAACGCGATTTTCTTATATCAGGGCGCGCTGGCGGCCTTTGGCGCCGGGTTTGCGCTCGCGCTGCTGAGCGCCTGGCATAAGCCGCTCAGCGCACGGCTTGCCGGCCTTGGCGGCGCGCTGGGTTGCCTGTGCGCGCTGGCGACGGGCGGCGGGCTGCTGCTCAACGTGAATGACGGGCCGCTTACGACGCATATCGGCTCGCTCGCGGTGCATCTCACCGCCTTTAACGCTATCTGGCTTGCGACACTCGGCCTGCCGGGCTTCTTTATTTGCCTGTTTACGCTTATCACCCCGCGCGACGGGCAGGCGCGCGCCAGCGGGGCGCTTATCAACCTGCTGCTTGGCGCCGCGACGCTCGCGGTTACCGCCCAGAGCCTCGCGACGCTGGTGGCGATGGCGGAAATCATGGCGCTTGCCGCCGTGTTTCTGACCGGCGACAGCGCGGGCGGCAAGCTCTGGTTTGCACTGGGGCGTCTCGGCACGCTGCTGCTGGCGCTCGCCTGCTGGCTGCTGTGGCGACAGTACGGCACGCTCGACATGCTGGCGTTAAGTTCGCTCACTGCCGGGCAGCCGTTTAGCGCCATCACCTGGCTGCTGGGACTGACGGGCTTCGGGCTGCTCGCAGGCGTTATCCCGCTGCACGGCGGCGTGGTGCAGGGCCATGCACAGGCCGCCGCGCCCGCCGCCGCGCTCTTCTCGGCCGTGGTGCTGAAAGTGGGGCTCTACGGCATCCTGGTCTTTTCGCTGATGAACGCCGCGCTGCCGCTCTGGTGCGGCGTGCTGGTGCTGCTGCTCGGCATGGTGACCGCGTTTATCGGCGGGCTTTACGCGCTGCTTGAGCACAACATCCAGCGGCTGCTGGCGTACCACACGCTTGAGAACATCGGCATTATTTTGCTGGGGCTCGGCGCGGGGCTTGTCGGCATTTCGCTTGGCGAGCCTGCGCTGGTGGCGCTCGGCCTGGTGGGCGGGCTTTATCATCTCTTCAACCACAGCCTGTTTAAAACCACGCTGTTTCTCGGCGCGGGCGCGGTCTTTCACCGCACCGGCCTGCGCGATATCGAAAAGCTCGGCGGCATCGGCAAAACCATGCCGCTTATTTCGATCTCCATGCTGGTGGGCCTGATGGCGATGGCCGCGCTGCCGCCGCTGAATGGCTTTGCGGGCGAGTGGGTGATTTATCAGGCGTTCTTTGACCTGGGCGCGCAGCCGCTGTTTATCGCGCGCTTGCTTGGACCGCTGCTGGCGGTGGGGCTCGCGATTACCGGCGCGCTGGCGGTGATGTGTATGGCGAAGGTCTACGGGGTGACGTTCCTCGGCGCGCCGCGCACGCAGGCCGCCGCGCAGGCGACCGACGCGCCCTGGTTCATGCGCTTCTGTGTTGCGATGCTGGCGCTGTGCTGCGTGGCGGGCGGCGTCGCCGCGCCGTGGCTGTTGCCGCTGCTGGGCCGCGCCGTCCCGCTGCCGATCGTCACCTCTGGCACCACCGTGTCGCAGCCGGTGATCACGCTGCTGCTCGCGGGCTCGCTGCTGCTGCCGTTCCTGCTGATGATCCTCTTCAAAGGCGATCGCCTGCCGTCGCGCACGCGCGGCAGCGCCTGGGTTTGCGGCTACGACCACGAACCTGAGATGGTCATTACCGCGCATGGTTTCGCCCGGCCCGTTAAGGCCGCCTTCGCGCCGCTGATTCAGTTGCGCCATATCCTTAATCCGGCGCGCCTGCTGCCGGGCTGGCAGAGCGCCAGCCTGCCAGTACTGTGCCGTCGTCTGGCGGTGGTCGAACTGGCCGTGCTGCTGGTCGTCGTGATTTCACGGGGAGTGTGAGATGCAAAACCTGATTTTCCCTCTTTTACAGGCGCTGGCGCTCTTTGCCTGCGCGCCGCTGCTCTCGGGCGTCACCCGCGTGGCGCGCGCGCGCCTGCATAACCGTCGCGGTCCCGGCGTGTTGCAGGAGTATCGCGATCTGCTGAAACTGCTGGGCCGCCAGAGCGTGGCGCCCGCGGCGTCCGGCTGGGTGTTCCGGTTCACGCCTTACGCCATGCTGGCCGTCATGTTCACCATCGCCGCCGCGCTGCCGGTCGTCACCGTCCGCTCGCCGCTGCCGGGCGCGGGCGATCTCATTACGCTTCTCTACCTCTTCGCTATCGCGCGCTTCTTTTTCGCGATTGCCGGGCTTGATACCGGCAGCCCGTTCACCGGGATCGGCGCAAGCCGCGAGGCGATGCTGGGCGTACTGGTGGAGCCGATTCTGCTGCTCGGCCTGTGGGTCGCGGCGACGGTGGCGGGTTCAACGCACATCAGCCTGATCGCCGCGCGAGTTTATGACTGGCCCGTCGCGCACAGCCTGACGCTGGTGCTGGCGCTCGCCGCCTGCGCCTTCGCCACGTTTATCGAAATGGGCAAGCTGCCGTTCGATCTCGCCGAAGCGGAGCAGGAGTTACAGGAAGGCCCGCTGTCGGAGTACAGCGGCGCGGGCTTTGCGCTGCTGAAATGGGGCATCAGCCTCAAACAACTGGTGGTGCTGCAAATGTTCGTCGGCGTATTTGTGCCCTGGGGCCAGATGCTGACTTTCAGTCTGAGCGGCATGGCGATAGCCCTGGCGTTGGCCGTCGTCAAACTGCTGGTGGGCGTGCTTATCATCGCGCTCTTTGAAAACAGCATGGCGCGTCTGCGCTTTAACGCCGTGTCGCGCGTCACCTGGACCGGTTTCGGCCTGGCCTTTTTAGCTTTCGTCTCCTTGCTGGCGGCGTGATAAGAGAACTGAACAATGTCTGAAGAAAAAACAGGGCAACATTATCTGCGCGCGCTGCATGAGGCGTTTCCCGGCGTGGTGCTCGATGAAGCCTGGCAAACCAAAGACCAGCTGACGGTCACGGTGAAAATCAATTATCTGCCGGAAGTGGTGGAGTTTCTTTACTACCAGCAGGGCGGCTGGCTGTCGGTGCTGTTCGGCAACGACGAGCGCAAGCTCTGCGGCAGCTATGCGGTCTACTACGTGCTCTCGATGGAGCAGGGGGTGAAGTGCTGGATAACGGTGCGGGTCGAGGTGGATGCGAATAAACCGGAGTTCCCGTCCGTGACGCCGCGCGTGCCCGCCGCCGTGTGGGGCGAGCGCGAAGTTCGCGATATGTATGGTTTGGTTCCGGTCGGCCTGCCGGATGAGCGTCGCCTGGTGCTGCCGGATGACTGGCCGGACGACCTGTATCCGCTGCGCAAAGACAGCATGGATTACCGCCAGCGCCCGGCGCCGACCAGTGATAAAGAGACCTACGAATTTATCAACGAACTGGGCGACGCCAAAAATAATGTGGTGCCCATCGGCCCGCTGCATGTCACCTCCGACGAGCCGGGCCACTTCCGGCTGTTCGTGGATGGTGAAAACATCATCGACGCCGACTACCGGCTCTTTTACGTCCACCGCGGCATGGAGAAACTCGCCGAAACCCGCATGGGCTACAACGAAGTGACGTTTCTCTCCGACCGCGTCTGCGGCATCTGCGGCTTTGCCCACAGTACGGCCTATACCACGTCGGTGGAAAACGCGATGGGCATTCAGGTGCCGGAACGCGCGCAGGCGATCCGCGCTATTTTGCTGGAAGTCGAGCGGCTGCACAGCCACCTGCTGAACCTCGGCCTGGCGTGTCACTTTGTCGGCTTCGACTCCGGCTTTATGCAGTTTTTCCGGGTGCGCGAAACGTCCATGAAGATGGCGGAGATCCTGACCGGCGCGCGCAAAACCTACGGCATGAACCTGATTGGCGGCATTCGCCGCGATCTGCTGAAAGATGACATGATCCAGACCCGTCAACTGGCCCAGCAGATGCGCCGGGAGGTGCAGGATCTGGTGAGCATTCTGCTCAGCACGCCGAATATCGAACAGCGCACGGCGGGCATTGGCCGTCTCGACCCGCAGATCGCCCGCGATTTCAGTAACGTGGGACCGATGGTACGCGCGAGCGGCCACGCCCGCGACACCCGCGCCGATCACCCGTTTGTGGGCTACGGGCTGCTGCCGATGGAAGTGCACAGCGAGCAGGGGTGCGACGTGATCTCTCGCCTGAAAGTGCGCATCAACGAGGTGTTCACCGCGCTCAATATGATTGACTTCGGGCTGGATAACCTGCCCGGCGGGCCGCTGCTGGTGGAAGGGTTTACCTATATCCCGAACCGCTTCGCGCTCGGTTTTTCCGAAGCGCCGCGCGGCGATGACATTCACTGGAGCATGACCGGCGACAACCAGAAGCTCTACCGCTGGCGCTGCCGCGCGGCGACTTACGCCAACTGGCCGACGCTGCGCTATATGCTGCGCGGCAATACGGTGTCGGACGCGCCGCTGATTATCGGCAGCCTCGACCCGTGCTACTCCTGCACCGATCGTATGACGGTGGTGGATGTCCGCAAGAAGAAAAGCCAGGTGGTGCCGTACAAAGAGCTGGAGCGCTACAGCATTGAGCGCAAAAACTCGCCGCTGAAATAGACGGCCGCGGTGGGTGCGCTTCGCTTACCCACCCTACGGGATACCGCGCATGTGATCGTAGGGCGGGTAAGCGGCAGCGCACCCGCCGGATAAAACCGTCGCAAAGTGACCCCAGGGCGGGTAAGCGGCAGCGCACCCGTCGGATAAAACCGTCGCAAAGTGACCGTAGGGCGGGTAAGCGGCAGCGCGCCCGCCGGGTAGAACCGTCGCGCAGGCGACAGGAGACAACATGTTTACCTTTATCAAAAAAGCCTTAAAAACCGGCGTGGCGACGCAGCCCTATCCGCTGCAACCGATGCCGGTCGATAAAAATTTTCGCGGCAAGCCGCAGCACAATCCGCAGCAGTGTATCGGCTGCGCGGCCTGCATCAACGCCTGCCCGTCCAATGCCTTAACGGTCGAAACCGACCTTCAGCACGACCGCCTCGACTGGCAGTTCAATCTTGGCCGCTGCATCTTTTGCGGCCGCTGCGAAGAGGTCTGCCCGACGGCCGCCATTCGCCTGACGCCTGAATATGAGCTGGCGGTCTGGCGTAAAGAGGATTTTCTCCAGCAGGCGAGCTTCGCGCTCTGCCGCTGCCGCGTCTGCCAGCAGCCGTTCGCGGTACAAAAAGAGGTGGATTACGCGATAGCGCTGCTGGCGCACAACGGCGATGAACGCGCCGAGCGCCACCGCGCGAGCTTTGAAACCTGTCCTGACTGCAAACGCCAGCAGGGCCTTGCGCCCTCAGAGCTTATCGACCTGACCCGCGAAATGAAGGAGGCGGTGTGATGAACCTGCTTGGCCCACGCGATGACAACAACATTCCTGTGCCCGTGACGGTGGAAGAATCCATCGCGCGCATGAAAACGTCGCTACTGAAAAACATCAAGCGCTCGGCGTATGTCTACCGCGTCGACTGCGGCGGCTGCAACGGCTGCGAAATCGAAATTTTCGCCACGCTCTCGCCGCTCTTTGACGCCGAGCGCTTCGGCATCAAAGTCGTGCCGTCGCCGCGTCACGCCGACATTCTGCTGTTTACCGGCGCGGTGACCCGCGCCATGCGCTCGCCCGCGCTGCGCGCCTGGGAATCCGCGCCCGATCCGAAAATCTGCATCTCTTACGGCGCGTGCGGCAACAGCGGCGGCATTTTTCACGATCTCTACTGCGTCTGGGGCGGCACCGACAAAATCGTTCCGGTGGATGTCTATATCCCCGGCTGCCCGCCGACGCCCGCCGCAACGCTCTACGGCTTTGCGATGGCGCTCGGCCTGCTGGAGCAAAAAATCCACGCCCGCGCGCCTGGCGAAGAGGACAACCAGCCTGCCGCCATTTTGCACCCGGAGATGGTGCAGCCGCTGCGCGTGCGTGTCGATCGCGCCGCGCGCCGCCTGGCGGGATATCGCTACGGGCGTCAGATTGCCGATGACTATCTGCGCCATCTGACGGCAGGCGAGCAGAGCGTGGCGGGCTGGCTGTCGCAGGAGAACGATCCGCGCCTGAGTGAAATCGTCGCGCAGCTTGACGCGGTGGTGGCGCAGGAGCGTATCGGATGAACGAAACCGTGGTGTTCAGCCGCCTCTCGCGCAAGTTCGTCGATGAAAACGACGACACCCCGCCGCAGGCGCAGCAGGTTATCTACTACAGCCTGGCAATAGGCCATCATCTGGGCGTGATCGACTGCCTGAAAGCGTCGCTGGTCTGCCCGTTTGAGGCATACGAGGCGTGGATTGCCACCCTCGCGCCCGGCGAGGCGCAACGCAAAATGCAGGGCGTGCCGCGCTACGGGGAAATCGTTATCGACCAGAATCATGTCTCGCTGCTGGCGCGCGCGTTTGACGAGGCGCTGTCGCGCCAGAATGCGCAGCAGCAGACGTGGAGCCGTGAGTTGCTCGGGCTGTTGCAGGCCATTCAGCGTGAACCGGCGGTCTATGTGATGGTGAGGAGGGATCGTGACTGACGTTTTATTGTGTGTCGGAAACAGCATGATGGGCGACGACGGCGCAGGGCCGCTGCTCGCCGAAAAATTCCGCGCCGCGCCGCAGGGCGATTGGGTGCTGGTGGACGGCGGCAGCGCGCCGGAGAATGATATCGGCGCTATTCGCGAACTGCGCCCGGCGCGGCTGTTGCTGGTGGATGCCACCGAGATGGGGCTTAACCCTGGCGAGATCCGCATTATCGACCCGGAGGATATCGCCGAGATGTTTATGATGACGACCCACAACATGCCGCTGAATTATCTGGTGGATCAGCTGCGCGAGGATGTGGGCGAGGTGATTTTTCTCGGCATCCAGCCCGATATCGTGGGGTTTTATTATCCGATGACCGACCCGGTGAAACGCGCGGTCGACACCGTGTATGACCGTCTGGCGCAGTGGACCGGCCACGGCGGGTTTGCGGCGCTGGCGGTGGAGGAGAGCGTGTAGCCGTCGTCGGGATGGCGGGTGCGCTGCGCTTACCCGCCCTACGTCAAGTGTTACCCCAAAATTGTAGGATGGGTAAGCATCGCGCACCCACCATTTGCGTTTTGGATAAATACCGGGGAAAGGGAAATATACCAGGTCGGTGAATACGTTCCGTTCGCCATAATGCCGCCTTTATATGGGCGCTTTCCTCACGCGAACGTGGAAAGGGGGCTCGCCGCCGCCCCCTTTGCAATCCCGGCTCCCGGCGGAAAATCGCCCCGTTGGGACGATTTTTTTTAGCCGGAGCAAAACCATTCACATTAGCGTTGCTTTTCTTTCAAGAAGGATAAGCGAAGCGCACCCACCTTTAATTTTATCGGGCTCATTCATCACCTCAACCCTTATAAATCAACGCCTCCCGCCTTCAGGAACCTTCCGAAACCGCCTGATATCCACCAGGAATCCTCTGAATAAAAAAAGCGCGGTTCTGCATCGTATACAGTAGAAGCAGTGGAGGGAGAAACTGATGAACAGACAAGATATTTATTCGTTCAAGAACTTTGATTTTCTGGCGAGCAGCTTTGCTCGTATGAACGTAGCAGGACGCCGTATCGATATTGACGCCGTGACCGGCAACATGAGCGAGGCGCAGTCCGCCTGGTTCCGCGAACGTTACAATCACTACCGTAAACATGGGCTGCAACTGACTCTCAGCGTCGCCCACGGTGAAACGGAGCTGTGCGCGTAACGCAGTAAAAAACGTACGACCGACGAAGCGGGTAATCAGACCCGCTTTTTTGTTGCCTGAAACCCGTCACTTTCATCGTCATAAATGTCGATGACACCTCCGGTTAAATACCTCTCAAAAATTAAACCGTTTAAAATCAGTTAATTAAATTCTGGCATGGATCGTGTATTAACGAGTGGGTTCAACCCACAGCCGGAGATCATGATGAACCGCTTCATCATTGCTGATTCAAGTAAATGTATAGGATGCCGCACCTGCGAGGTAGCGTGCGTGGTGTCGCACCAGGAAAACCAGGACTGCGCCGCGCTTACCCCGCAAACCTTTCTGCCGCGCATTCATGTCGTCAAGGGCGTGAATGTTTCTACCGCCACCATGTGCCGCCAGTGTGAAGACGCGCCGTGCGCCAGCGTCTGCCCGAACGGCGCTATCAGCCGCGACGGCGATTTTGTTCACGTCCACCAGCAACGCTGCATCGGCTGCAAAACCTGCGTCGTGGCATGCCCTTACGGCGCGATGGAAGTCGTGGTGCGCCCGGTGGTACGCAACAGCGGCGCGGGCCTCAACGTGCTGGCCGAGAAAGCCGAGGCCAACAAATGCGATCTCTGCCATCACCGCGCCGAAGGCCCGGCCTGCATCGAGGCGTGCCCGACTAACGCCATCGTCTGCATCGATCGTAACCGCCTGGAAGCGCTCAGCGCCGAACGCCGCCGCCGCGCCGCGCTCGATGGCCTCTCATCTCTGGCTTTTTAAGCCGCCGATTTCACTTTTAACAGGTCTGTTACTGATGAAAAAAATCACCAGCGTCTGTCCGTACTGTGGTGCGGGTTGCAAACTCAAGCTCGTCGTGGATAACAACAAAATCGTTCGCGCCGAGGCCGCCGAAGGCGTCACCAACCAGAACCAGCTCTGCCTGAAAGGCTATTACGGCTGGGATTTCCTTAACGATACCCAGCTTCTGACGCCGCGCCTCACCCAGCCCATGATCCGCTACCAGAAAGGCGGCGCGCTTCAGGCGGTCTCCTGGGAAGAGGCGATACGCTACACCGCAGAGCGTCTGTCGGCGATTAAAGAGCAGTACGGCCCGCGCGCTATCATGACCACCGGCTCTTCGCGCGGCACCGGCAATGAAACCAACTACGTGATGCAGAAATTCGCCCGCGCGGTGCTCAACACCAATAACGTCGACTGCTGCGCGCGCGTCTGTCACGGCCCGTCCGTGGCGGGGCTTCAGCAGACGCTGGGCAACGGCGCGATGAGCAACTCCATCGGCGATATTGAAAACTCCAAATGCTTGCTGGTGTTTGGCTATAACTGCGCCGATTCGCACCCGATCGTGGCTCGTCATGTGCTGAAAGCCAAAGAAAACGGCGCGAAGGTGATTGTATGCGATCCGCGCAAAATCGAAACCGCGCGCATCGCCGATCAGCATCTGCAAATCAATAACGGCTGCAACATGGCGCTGGTGAACGCCTTTGGTTATGTGCTGCTTGAAGAAGCGCTGTACGACAAAGAGTATGTGGCGCGCTACACCGAAGGGCTGGAAGCGTACCGCGAGACAGTAAAAGATTACGCGCCGGAAGCGGTCGAGCATCTGACCGGCGTCAGCGCGCAGCAGATCCGCCAGGCGATGCGCACCTTCGCCGCCGCGCCGTCCGCCACCATCATGTGGGGCATGGGCGTGACGCAGTTCGGTCAGGCGGTGGATGTCGTCAAAGGGCTCTCAAGCCTGGCGCTGCTCACCGGCAATCTGGGGCGCGAGCATGTCGGCGTCGGCCCGGTGCGCGGCCAGAATAATGTGCAGGGCGCGTGCGACATGGGCGTGCTGCCAAATCAGTTCCCTGGCTATCAGGATGTCGAAGACGCGGCGGTGCGCGAAAAATTCGCACGCGCCTGGGGGATCGACCCGGCGGTAATGGACGATAAAATCGGCGTGCGCATCACCGAGGTGCCGCACCTGGCGCTCGAAGGCAAAGTCAAAGCCTACTACATCATGGGCGAAGATCCGCTCCAGACCGAAGCCGATCTCGGCCTGGTCCGTCAGGGCTTCGACGCGCTCGATTTCGTGGTGGTGCAGGACATCTTTATGACCAAAACCGCCGAAGTGGCGGACGTTCTGCTACCGGCCACCTCCTGGGGCGAACATGGCGGCGTCTTTACCTGCGCCGACCGCGGCTTCCAGCGCTTCGAGGCGGCGGTGGAACCTAAATACAACGTCAAACGCGACTGGGAGATCATCAGCCTTATCGCCACCGCGATGGGCTACCCGATGCATTACGACAACAACCAGCAGATCTGGGACGAAATGCGTGAGCTCTGCCCGCTCTTTTACGGCGTGACGTATCAGAAAATGGGCGACATGGGACATGTACAGTGGCCATGCCCGACGCTGGATCACCCCGGCACGCCGTATCTCTATGCCGGGAATCATTTCGACACGCCGACCGGCAAAGGCCAGCTTTTCGCCGCCCCGTGGCGCGCCCCGGCGGAACAGCCGGACGCCGACTATCCGCTGGTGCTCTGTACCGTGCGCGAAGTAGGACACTACTCCTGCCGCTCGATGACCGGCAACTGCGCGGCGCTGCAAACGCTCGCCGACGAGCCGGGCCGCGTGCAGATGCACCCGCAGGACGCGGATCGCCTCGGCGTGCGGGACGGCCAGCTGGTGTGGGTTACCTCCCGTCGCGGGCGGGTTATCAGCCGTGCCGATGTCAGCGAGCGCATCAACCCCGGCGCGGTCTACATGACCTACCAGTGGTGGATCGGCGCGTGCAACGAGCTCACCCAGGACAATCTCGACCCGGTTTCCAAAACGCCGGAAACCAAATATTGCGCGGTGAATGTCGAGGCTATTGCCGATCAGCGCGATGCCGAAGCCTATGTCCAGACCACCTATACCAGCATGAAGGCGCGCCTGCGCGACGCCGCTGCGGTATAGCTCAGCCTTGCGCGGGCCTCGCGCCCGCGCGTTTTCAACGAGACGATGAACCTTAACGGTACGATTTTACGCATTCAGGGCCGGGTGCAGGGGGTCGGTTTTCGCCCCTTCGTCTGGCAACTGGCGCAGCAATTAACGCTCACCGGTGACGTCTGTAATGACGGCGCAGGGGTGGAAGTGCGCCTGACCGGTGGCGAAGGCGCGTTTATCGCCGCGCTCTGGCAGCACTGCCCGCCGCTCGCGCGTATCGACAGCGTCAGCGCCGCGCCGTTTCGCTGGCCGCGACGGCCTGAGCAATTTTCGATACGGGAAAGCGGCGGCGGGGCGATGCGCACGCAAATCACCCCGGACGCCGCCACCTGCCCGCAATGCCTGCGCGAACTCAACGATCCCGCAGACCCCCGCTGGCGCTACCCGTTTATCAACTGCACCCATTGCGGCCCGCGCTTCACCATTATCCACGCCATGCCCTACGATCGGCCCAACACCGCGATGGCGGGCTTTCCGCTCTGCGCGCCGTGCGACGCGCAATACCGCGATCCGGCCGACCGGCGCTTTCACGCGCAGCCCGTGGCCTGCCCGACGTGCGGCCCGCAGCTGAGCTGGGTGAGCGGCGAGCGCGCGGCACACAAAGAGGCGGCGCTTGAGGCCGCCATCGCCGCGCTTAACGCAGGCCTGATCGTCGCCATCAAAGGCATCGGCGGGTTTCATCTCGCCTGCGATGCGCAAAACCCTGACGCCGTGGCGCGCCTGCGAGCCCGCAAACATCGCCCGGCAAAACCGCTGGCGGTGATGCTGACGGACGCCGCCGGGCTGCCGGATGACGCCCGCGCGCAACTGACCACGCCCGCCGCCCCGATTGTGCTGGTGAATAACGCGCACCTGCCGCCGCTGTGCGAGGCTATCGCGCCAGGGCTTAACGAAACCGGCGTGATGCTGCCCGCGAACCCGCTGCAACACCTGCTGATGCAGGGCGTCGGGCGTCCGTTGGTGATGACTTCCGGCAACCGCAACGGCGAACCGCCCGCGCTCACCAACGCGCAGGCGCTCTCGCAGCTTGGGGAGATTGCCGACGGCTTTTTGCTGCATAACCGCGACATCCTGCAACGGATGGATGATTCGGTGATGCGATCCTGCGGCGAGATGCTGCGCCGGGCGCGCGGCTTTGTGCCGGATGCTATTCCGCTGCCGCCGGGCTTTACCAATATGCCCGCCACGCTCTGCCTCGGGGCGGATCTTAAAAATACCTTTTGCCTCGCGCGCGGCGGCGAGGCGGTGCTGAGCCAGCATCTGGGCGATCTCAGCGACGCGCAGACCGAAGCGCAGTGGCGCACGGCGCTGGCGCTGTTTCGCGACATTTACGATTTTCACCCGCAGCAGGTGGTGGTGGATGCGCACGCCGGGTATCGCAGCAGTGCGCTTGGCGAGGCGATGGGGCTGCCGGTGACGCGCGTCCTGCATCACCATGCGCACATTGCCGCGTGCCTGGCGGAGCACCGCTGGCCGCGCGACGGCGGCCCTGTGGTTGCGCTGGCGCTCGACGGCATCGGCATGGGCGAGGGCGGCGCGCTGTGGGGCGGCGAGTGTTTGCTGGTGGATTACGCCCGCTGCGAGCGGCTCGGCGGCCTGCCTGCGGTGGCGCTGCCGGGCGGTGACCTCGCGGCGCGTCAGCCGTGGCGTAACTGGCTCGCGCACTGGCAGGCGTTTGTGCCGCAGTGGCAGATGCTCCCGCAGGCCGCCGCTCTCCTTGATAAACCCTGGGCGCCGCTCACGCGCGCGATGGCGCGCGGCATTAATGCGCCGCTCGCGTCATCGACAGGGCGGTTGTTTGATGCCGTGGTGGCGATGCTTGGCGTGGCGCCTGATGCGCAAAGCTATGAAGGCGAGGCGGCCTGCCGCCTGGAGGCGCTGGCGATGCGCCACGGCCCGGTACAGCATTCAGTGACGTTGTCACTTAATGGCGATGGGTTTGATATGCCCGCCTTCTGGGGCAGTCTGCTGGCGTTCGAGGCGCCGGTGGGTGGCCGCGCCTGGGCCTTTCACGATGCGCTCGCCAGCGGGCTGGCCGCGCTGGCGCGCCGTCACGCCAGCGCGCGCGGCATCCACACCATCGCCTGTGGCGGCGGAGTGCTGCATAACCAACTTCTGCGCGAACGGCTTGCGTTTTATCTCCACGATTTCCGGCTGCTGCTGCCGCAGACGTTGCCCGCAGGCGACGGCGCGGTGGCGTTCGGCCAGGCGGCGATTGCCGCCGCCGCGTTTTCATCACTTACAGGAACGACGTCATGCTGACTCAATTGCGTAATTACCCGCCCCGCGCGCTGGCCCTGGTGGCCGCGCTCGGCCTTGCCAACCTGGCCGCCTGGATCTGGGCGTATTATGCGTTTCACGACACTCCCGCGCTGATGGCCGCGAGCCTGCTTGCCTGGGGTTACGGCCTGCGCCACGCGGTGGACGCCGACCATATCGCCGCCATTGATAACGTTACACGCAAAATGATGCAGCAGGGCAAACGCCCGTGTGGCGTCGGCGCCTGGTTTTCGCTCGGCCACTCCAGCATCGTGGTGCTGGCGTCCGTCGCCATTGCCGCGACCGCCGCGGCGGTAAAAGAAGATATGGCCTGGTTTCACGACGTCGGCGGGGTCATTGGCACCACCGTCTCGGCGGTGTTTCTGCTGGCGATGGCGCTGGTGAATCTCGTTATCCTGCGCGGTATCGGGCGCAGCTTCAGCAGGCTTAAACGCGGCGAGCCGCTGAATGATGGCGCAGACACCGTGACCGCAGGCGGGCCGATGAGCTGGCTGTTTCGCGCCACCTTTCGGCTGGTGAGCAAAAGCTGGCATATGTATCTGGTCGGTTTTCTCTTCGGGCTCGGCTTTGACACCGCAACTGAGATAGGCGTGCTGGGCATCTCGGCGGCGGGCGCGTCCCACGGGATGTCGGTCTGGTCGATTCTGGTTTTCCCGGCGCTCTTTACCAGCGGTATGGCGCTTATCGATACGCTGGATAACCTGGTGATGGTGGGCGCGTATGGCTGGGCCTTCAGCAAGCCGCAGCGCAAACTCTATTACAACATGACCATTACCGGCACGTCGGTGGTGGTGGCGCTGTTTATCGGCGGGCTGGAGGCGCTGGGGCTGCTGATGGATAAATTCGGACTTTCCGGCGGCCTCTGGGATCTGGTAGCTGGCGTGAATGACAATCTCGGCAACGCCGGGTTTATCGTGGTCGGCCTGTTTATCGCCTGCTGGGCATTGTCCATTCTAAATTACCGCCTCAAAGGCTACGACGCGCTGCCTGCGCGCTGAGCCGTCACGCGCCTGTCGTCACGTCATTTTTGACGACAGGCGCGTCCTCGACAGACCTTTTACTTCCGCAACCCGCGCGCAGCACGCCTTCCGGTAGCTGGCACGCTTTCTGCATTATCCGCTCCACTATTTACGCAGTTAACTCTGGAGCATGACCGATGAAAAAAGTCGTTACGGTTTGCCCCTATTGCGCGTCGGGTTGCAAAATCAACCTGATCGTCGATAACGGCAAAGTCGTTAAGGCGGAAGCGGCAATGGGGAAAACCAATCAGGGCGATTTATGCCTGAAGGGCTATTACGGCTGGGATTTTATCAACGATACCCAGATCCTCACCCCGCGCCTGAAAACGCCGATGATCCGCCGTGAGCGCGGCGGCCGGCTGGAATCTGTCTCCTGGGAAGAGGCGCTGGATTATGTGGCGCAACGCCTTGGCGACATTAAAGCGAAATATGGCCCGGATGCGATCATGACCACCGGCTCCTCGCGCGGCACCGGCAATGAAACCAACTATGTGATGCAAAAATTTGCCCGCGCGGCGATCGGCACGAATAACGTCGATTGCTGCGCGCGCGTCTGACACGGCCCCTCGGTTGCAGGTCTGCACCAGTCGGTCGGTAACGGCGCCATGAGCAACTCCATCACTGGCATTGAAAATACCGATTTAGTCTTTGTATTTGGGTACAACCCGGCGGATTCGCATCCGATCGTCGCTAATCGCGTGATCAAAGCGAAGAAAAACGGGGCGAAAATTATCGTCTGCGACCCGCGGAAAATCGAAACCGCGCGAATTGCGGATATGCATCTGGCGCTAAAAAACGGCTCCAACATCGCGCTGCTGAATGCAATGGGTCACGTCATTATCAAAGAGGATCTCTGGGACCACGCCTTTGTGTCGGCGCGTACCGAAGGGTTTGACGAGTATTGCAAAATCGTCGAGGGCTATACGCCGGAGTCGGTGGAAGCCATCACCGGCGTCAGCGCCAGTGAAATTCGCGAAGCGGCGCGAATGTACGCCCGCGCGGAACGGGCGGCGATCCTCTGGGGCATGGGCGTAACGCAGTTTTATCAGGGCGTCGAGACGGTGCGTTCACTCACCAGCCTCGCGCTGCTGACGGGTAATCTTGGCAAGCCGAGCGCGGGCGTTAACCCGGTGCGCGGGCAGAATAACGTACAGGGCGCGTGCGACATGGGCGCGCTGCCGGATACCTATCCGGGCTACCAGTACGTGAAATTCCCGGAGCACCGCGAGAAGTTTGCCAAAGCGTGGGGCGTGGCGTCGCTGCCTGCGCATACCGGCTATCGCATCAGCGAGTTGCCGCACCGCGTGGCGCATGGCGAAGTGCGCGCCGCCTACATCATGGGCGAAGATCCGCTGCAAACTGATGCTGAACTCTCGGCGGTGCGCCAGGCATTTGCGTCTCTGGAGCTGGTGATTGTGCAGGACATCTTCATGACTAAAACCGCCTCGGCGGCGGACGTGATTTTGCCTTCCACCTCCTGGGGCGAACATGAAGGGGTCTACACGGCGGCGGACCGCGGCTTCCAGCGCTTCTTTAAAGCGGTGGAGCCGAAGTGGGATCTGAAAACCGACTGGCAGATCATCAGCGAAATCGCCACCCGGATGGGCTATCCGATGCATTACGACAACACCAAACAGATCTGGGATGAGCTGCGCGCGCTGTGCCCCGATTTTTATGGCGCCACCTACGAGAAAATGGGTGAGCTCGGCTATATTCAGTGGCCGTGTCGTGATGAATCCGAGGCCGATCAGGGCACCGATTATCTCTTTGAGACGGAATTTTCCACGCCGAACGGGCTCGGGCAGTTCTTTACCTGCGACTGGGCGCCGCCGCTTGACCGGGTGAACGAGGAGTATCCGCTGGTGCTCTCCACGGTGCGCGAAGTCGGGCACTACTCCTGCCGCTCAATGACCGGCAACTGCGCCGCGCTGGCCGCGCTTGC
Organism: Cronobacter sp. EKM101R; assembly: GCF_963888145.1. NCBI lineage: Bacteria > Pseudomonadati > Pseudomonadota > Gammaproteobacteria > Enterobacterales > Enterobacteriaceae > Cronobacter > Cronobacter sp. EKM101R. Next base: position 176,870 of record NZ_CAWPHW010000012.1, read on the forward strand.
GGATGAGCCGGGGTATGCGCAAATCAACAGTGCTGACGCAAAGCGCCTTGGCATTGAAGACGAGGCGCTGGTGTGGGTGGTATCGCGTAAAGGCAAAGTGATCACCCGCGCGCAGGTGAGCGACAGGCCGAACAAAGGGGCGGTCTACATGACGTACCAGTGGTGGATCGGCGCCTGTAACGAGCTGGTGACGGAGAACCTAAGCCCGATCACGAAAACGCCGGAGTACAAGTACTGCGCCGTGCGTGTCGAGCCGATAGCCGATCAGCGCGCCGCCGAGCAGTATGTGATTGACGAGTACACCGCCCTGAAGACCCGGCTGCGGGAGTCCGCGCAGGGGTAATCAGCGTGACATAACGAATCCCCCGCAAGGGGGATTTTTTTTGCCTGGCGTTCAGCCTTCCGGCATTCGCGCGCGGCATTCGGCCAGCACAAACTGGCGCAGCCAGCGGTGCGCCGGATCGGCATCCAGACGCGGGTGCCACATCTGCGATACGGTAATCGGGCGGGTGGCGACCGGCAGTTCAAACCACGTAAGCCCGGCGATGCCCGGCAGATTAATCAGAAACGAGGCGGGCACCAGCGCCACCAGATCGGTGCCGCGCGCGACCGCCAGCGCCGCCGGGAACCCTGGCACCACGGCGGCGATATTTCGCGATACCCCGTGTTGTGCGAGCGCGTCATCGACCGGCCCGGTAAAGACGCCGCGCCGCGATGCCGCCACATGGCTCCACGCGGTGTAATCCTCAAGCGTCACGTCGCGGCCCGCGAGCGGATGGCCGCTTCTCACCACGCCGACAAAGCGATCGCGGAACAGCCGTTGCTGTTTGATCTCAGGCCCCATGTCGCCCGGCACGCCGATTTCCAGATCCGCCTCGCCCTCACGCAACGGCCGATCGCTTTTCACCGGCTTTGGCGCAAAGCGCAGGCGCACGCCGGGCGCGCGCTGGGCGGCCGCGGCGATAAGCGCCGGGCCGAATGCCTCCACAAAGCCGTCGTTGGCGCGCAGGGTAAAGGTCTGCTGGTGGCTGATGATATCAAACGCCTGCGGCGCGGGGCGCAGCACGGCACGGGCGGCGAACACCGTGCCCTGCGTGCGTTCGCGAAGGGATTCGGCATAGGGTGTGAGCACCATCTGGCGACCGGCGCGCACCAGCAGCGGATCGCCGGTGGCGTCGCGCAGGCGGCTCAGGGTGCGGCTCATCGCCGACGCGCTCAGGTTAAGACGGCGCGCCGCCGCGACCACGCTTTTCTCAGCGAGCAGCACATCAAGCGCGAACAGCAGGTTTAAATCCGGGTCATTCATCGTCAGGCTCCGCGCCTCGTTGTCACAGATGGCGTTTCATGCAGGTTTACAGTGCAATCGTTGCGTCTTCCGCTATGTATCGCCGGAAAGTAGAGTGAACGCAAGCACACATTTTCGGAGTGACCATGACGTTATTTACTGACCTGCCCGGCGATGAAGGGCTGCCGGGGCGCGAGCGCGCGCTGGCGATGATAGCGGTGATGACCAGCACCACGATGGCCGTGTTCGACGGCGCGATGGTCAATATCGCGCTGCCGGAGATGGCGCGGGCGCTGCACGCCACGGCGGCGCAGACCGTCTGGGTGGCGAACGGTTATCTGCTCTCGGCGGCCATGACGCTGGCGATTTTCGCCGCCCTCGCCGGGCGGCTCGGCTTTCGCACGCTGTTTGCCGCGGGCGTCGGGCTGTTTACGCTCGCCTCACTCGGCTGCGCGCTCGCACCGTCGCTCCCGTGGCTGGTCGCGATGCGCCTGTTGCAGGGCGTGGGCGGCGCGGCGACGCTCAGCATTGCGCCAGCTATTCTGCGCACCATCTTCCCCAACCGGCTGCTCGGGCGCATTCTCGGCATGAACGCGCTGCTTATCGCCACCAGCACGGCCATCGCGCCGGTAGCGGGCGGCGCGCTGCTCGCCACGCTCGGCTGGCCCTGGCTATTTGCTGTCAATATTGCGCCGGGCGCGCTGGCGCTGTTTCTCGCGCTTCGCACGCTCCCCCGTGACCGACAGCCCGCGCGCGGTCCGTTTGACGTGCCGGGCGCGCTGCTCTCGGCGCTGATGCTGGGCGCGGCGGTGATGGCGTCAGACGCGCTGTCGCTTCCCGCGATGCTGGGCTTTAGCGCGCTGGCGTTGAGTGCAGGCCTGCTGCTGGCCTGGCGGCTACCGCGCGCGGCAGAGCCGCTGTTACCGCCACAGCTTTTTGCGAACGCGCGATTTACGCTCGCGGCGCTGACCTCGCTGGCGTCGTTTGTGAGCCAGGGGATGACCTTCGTGGCGCTGCCGTTTCTGTTCCAGAGCGTGTACGGCTTTAGCGCGCTGCACGCCGCGCTGCTCTTTACCGCCTGGCCCGTCGGGATCATTCTGGTGGCCCCGCACGCCGGGCGGCTGGCTGACCGCTACGCGCCCTCGGCTATCGCCACCGCAGGTCTGGCGCTTTTTGTGGCGGGCCTGGTGGCGCTGGCGCTCCTGCCTGCGCACGCCGCCGCCTGGGATATCAGCCTGCGAGGATTGCTGTGCGGCATGGGTTTTGGCTGCTTCCAGAGCCCGAATAACCGCGAGATGCTGGCGGGCGCGCCGCGCGAATACAGCGGCTATGCCTCCGGCGTACTGGCGATTATGCGCACCTTCGGCCAGTGCCTGGGCGCGGCGCTGGTGGGCGTGATCCTCACGCTCGGATCGCCTGCGGCCAGTGGCGTCGCCGGCGCTGCCGGGGTGCGTCTTGCGTTATGGATTGCCGCCGCCGCCTCGCTGCTTGCCCTGGCGTTTAGCCTTAGCCGGTTACGTAAAGGGCGGACGGCGTAATCCACTGCTTTCTGATTTATATTGCGAAAGGAAAGCGTGTTTCTGGTTGGTTTTGGCGGATAATTTTTTAACCGAACGGGGTGATTCAGCATAAAAAACCAGTAAACCGATCAATTCGTCTGCCTGGGTGCCCTTTTCGCTACTTCGTGCCGGAGAAACGCAAATTACGCTACATTAATCGTTATTGGCAATTGATTGTTAATTTTCTATTGGTAATTCCGATCTCATGATAGGGTGGTTTCAGGGGCTGTACACCCAGCCAACACCAGCTACAGCGCCTGTTTACCCACCGTGCTTCACCCGTCAGGGTGGCACACGAGCCTGATACTTAAGCAAGGTAAACCTTTCCAAAGGTCGCGCTCCGGCGTGACCTTTTCTTTTTACGCGATCGCAGAAACGTTATTCCCGTAAGCACCATTTCTGGCGCTATCAGACGACCGGTAACGCCGTGGTACGCCGCGTACCTCATCAGTGTTTTCTTTAAGGATGCTTATGCTTGACGTGATGTTATTCGGCCATGGATGGGCTGGCGAACTGGCCGAAGTGGCAGAAGGCGCCAGAACGTTGACGCAACCCTCCCGCGAACCGGGTGAGGGCGCCATTACCTTTTTTATCACCGTCTGGCTTTCAGACGACGGCGTGGCGTATCTGACCGGCACCGCAGACCTGGAGCCTTATGCCGACGATATCGAGGCGGCCGTCGCGCGTTGGCAGCCGAAACCCGCCCCATTCCCGCATTACTAAGCGGGTTATAAAATCAGGCGCGCTTGCCTTGCCTGTGTTAAGGTCGATTTTTAATCACACCAGAGGGCTAACGTATGCCAAAGAATGTCGTGACAATTATGCCAGGCGGACAGGTTGAGCATGTCGCTGTGGACGATGAACTGGCGGTCATGAGAATGAGCGGAGAAAAAGGCGCAACGCTTGAGCTGCCGATTGAGAGTTATAAGCTTGACGGGGAAACCTATCTTGTGGCGCGTTTTTCCGGCCTGGTGAGCGATCAGGAAACCGAAAACGCGATCAGACAGTTCTATTAATTCCTCGCTACGGGGGCATCGCCCCTGTAGCGGTTAATTGCGCGTCAGAAGCGCTTATCGCTGGTGAGAGAGGATGAGAGTTTACGCAAGGCTTCAATATCCAGTTCCGGCTTTTCGTTATCCAGCACGCAGGCAATCGATAACAGCTCGTTAAACTGACTTAGTAATATTTCAGTATCCGATTTAAATGGATTATCTTCCGCATCCAGCGCCGCATTGATGGCTTTTTTAACACCACCAATCATCTCATCCATTCCGCCGTTTTTCCCGATCGTCATTAGCATGGCGCTTAACAGCAATGCCTGCGCTTCTACCTGAGCCGTCAGAATTTTCGCTTCTGCATCCATTTTCGAGATTTTAGCAATCATGCTGTAAATCACATTGTTCATGAGACTTCCTCCTTTTGCTCGCCCAGCATATCAGGGGCGTGAGCACGGGCAATGTTGTGTAGTCTTAAATAAGCGCAGCGCGCCGGGAAAAAGCTGAACGCAACGGCCTCCGCTTCGTGCGGCGGTATAGTTCAGCCAGGATCATTAAAAGAGAGAGGGTAACTATTATATATACGATAACGGCCCCGTCTGTCTGCACGTCTGCGCGGAAAAGAAGGGGTTTAATCGCATAATTAACAGTGCGCCCACGGCGTGGACGAGCGCATCTGAAAATAAACGTTACCGGCGAAGAGACGTACATCATGAAAAAAATGAACGGCCAGTGTCATTGCGGCGCGGTAAAATTTACCGTGGAATTAACGGACGGGTTGAATACCGCCCGACGTTGCAACTGTTCTTATTGCCGGATGCGCGGCGCCATTACGGTTTCGGCGCCGCTTACCGGTATTACGGTGCTGGAGGGTAAGGAAAAACTCACGGAGTACCGTTTTAATACCCGCAAGGCTGCACACTATTTCTGCTCGGTGTGCGGCATTTATACTTTTCACCAGCGGCGTTCAAACCCGGATCAATATGGCGTGAATGTGGCGTGCCTTGAAGGCGTTTCTCCCTTTGATTTTCCTGAAATCAAAGTCACGGAAGGCATCCATCATCCGAACGACGGCGGTGGCGGGGTGGCTGGCTATTTACGCTATACGCCCGCTGAAAAGTGACGGTTTGCGCCTGAAAACAGCGGTGCCGTCACGCCGGTATCAGGCGATAACCGTCATCGGCCTTGTGCACATACGCAAAACCCTGGCGGCCGGTGTGCATCCCGGCAATCAACAGATGCTCACGGGCAGCCTGCGCGAGCAGCGTCCGGCGGGTGGCTTCAGCCTGCGCCGGATCGTGGTCAAAAGCGACAGTGACCGATGGATGCGCGGTCTGGATAAACGGGTAATGCACAATATCGCCCCAGATAAGCAGCCGTTGCCCGCCTGAATCGATGCGAAAGCCGGTGTGGCCCGGCGTATGGCCCGGGAGCGGGACGGCGCGAATACCCGGCGCGATGTCCGCGTCATCCGTAAAACGCAGGCGCGGCGCGTAACCGTCCAGCGTGCGGCGCGCGAGCAGGATATTGCGCTGCGTGCGTTCATTCGCCGCCAGTAACCGCGCCTCGTCCCGCCAGAAAGCCGCCTCTGCAGGGTGCAGGCAGAGCGCGGCGTGCGGGTAAGCGGGTGCGCCGTCTTCGCGCAGCAGGCCGCCGAGATGATCCGGGTGGCCGTGCGTCAGCAAAAGAGTGTCGATATCCTCAGGCGCGACGCCGAGCGCGCGCAGGGCGTCAGGCAATCCTCCTCCGGCGTTATTCCTGCCGCCGGTGCCGGCGTCAACCAGCATGACGCGGCCGCGCCCACGGATAAGATAACCGCTGATGTCTATCGTGGCGGGCGCGCTGACGCCATGGCTTTTCTGGATTTCCCCGGCGGCAGCCGCATCGATGCCCGCAAGCAATTCAAACCCCACGGCCATCGTGCCGTCGAAAAGCGCCGTAACCTGGTAATCGCCCACCTGGCGTGACGAAAAAGTATGATCTTCCATGTGCATCTCCGGCAAATATGCGTCGTATGTTGATGTTTCATCATGCTAAAGGCTGCATTACCGGTGGTGAAGCGATACTATTTCATGCTTTGATGACTTTTCGTCACTGAATGGCGCATAAGGAGCTGTATTCATGCGCAGAAAAATCCCCGGCAGCGCGTCGCTGCAGGCGTTCGAGGCGGCCGCCCGTCACGGTAATTTCGCGAGAGCCGCCGAAGAACTGGCGCTGACCGAAAGCGCCATCAGCCGTCAGATTGCGCGGCTGGAAGCGCTGCTCGACTGCAAACTCTTCGACCGCACCGGCAGCCGCGTCAGACTTAACCCGACGGGCGCGCGCTACGCCGCTCGCGTGCGTGAGACGCTGGCGCGGCTCGACATGGACGCGCAGTACATCCGCGGCATCCCGGAAGGCGGCCAGCACCTGGAGCTGGCGGCGCTCCCGACTTTCACCAGCCGTTGGCTGATCCCCCGTCTCGGCGCGTTTCGCGCCCGTCACCCTGATATCACGCTTAACATCGCCGCCCGTACCGAGCCGTTTATTCTGAGCGGCAGCGGATTTGACGCGGCGCTGCATTTTGAACACCCGGCCTGGGCCGGAATGCGCGTCACGCGGCTGTTTGAGGAGCGGCTGCTCCCGGTGTGTCATCCGTCGCTTCTGACCACGGTGGACGCTGATGACCCGCTCAACGCGCTGCCGCGCATTCACCGCCGTCAAAACCCGCAGGCGTGGCAGGACTGGGCGCGTGAAACCGGAACCGCGCTGAATAACCCCGCGCAGGGCGTGCGCTACGACTTACATGAGATGGCGATCGCCGCCGCGCTGGCGGGGCAGGGCGTGGCGCTGGTGCCGCGCAGGTATGTAGAAGATGAACTGGCGCGCGGCGCGCTGGTGGCGCCCTGGCCGGAGGCGCTAAGCCTCAGTAAAACCTTCTGTCTGATTAGACCTGCGGAGTCGGGCATGAACGATCCGGCGCTGGCGGCGTTCGGGCAGTGGTTGCAGGACGAGATTCTGGCAGAGGGCCTGGGGTAACTGACGGGAAATAACAGGGTTCGGTCGGGAAAGCGCCGGTAAGCGTGATGCCCACCGGCGATACGGTTACGAACGCAGCGGCTCGCCGCGCACCGGGCGGTCGCCCGCTACAAAATAGCTGGCGGTGCTGCGCGGCAGCGGCGTACGGCCACGGATGTTATCCGCGATTTTTTCACCGATCATGATGGTGGTCGCGTTCAGGTTGCCGGTGATGATAAGCGGCATGATGGACGCATCCACCACGCGCAGGCCTTCCAGCCCGTGCACGCGGCCTTCGCCATCCACAACGGCCATCTCATCGCTGCCCATTTTGCAGCTGCCGCACGGGTGATAGGCGGTCTCGGCATGGTTGCGGACAAATTCATCAAGCTGTTCATCGGTCTGGCAGTCGATGCCCGGACTGATTTCCCGGCCGCGGAATTCATCCAGCGCGGGCTGGTTGATAATCTGGCGCGTGATGCGAATGGCGTCGCGGAACTCCTGCCAGTCCTGCTCGTGCGACATGTAGTTAAACAGGATAGCCGGGTGCTGGCGCGGATCGCGCGATTTAATGCGCACGTGACCGCGGCTCGGCGAGCGCATGGAACCGACGTGACACTGGAAACCGTGCGCTTCGACGGCGTTCGAGCCGTTGTAGTTAATCGCCACCGGCAAGAAGTGGTACTGAATGTTCGGCCAGGCAAACGCTTCGCGGCTGCGGATAAAACCGCCGCCTTCAAAGTGGTTGCTGGCGCCGATACCGGTGCCGTTAAACAGCCACTCCGCGCCGATTTTCGGCTGATTCCACCATTTCAGCGCCGGGTAGAGCGACACCGGCTCTTTGCACTCGTACTGCAGATACATCTCCAGGTGATCCTGAAGATTCTCGCCGACGCCTGGCAGGTCATGCACCACCGGAATTTCAAACTGCTTCAGCAGTTCAGCATTCCCCACGCCGGATCGCTGGAGGATCTGCGGCGAGGCGATGGCACCTGCGCAGAGCAGCACTTCGCGGCGCGCATGAACCTGCTGCGGCGTGTTGCTCGCGCCGTGCAGATACGCCACGCCCACCGCGCGTTTGTTCTCAAAAAGAATACGGTCAGTGGTGGCATGGGTGATGATTTTCAGGTTCGGGCGCTGCTTCGCGGTATCCAGATAGCCGCGCGCGGTGCTGGAGCGGCGGCCTTTCGGCGTGACAAAGCGATCCATCGGGCCAAACCCTTCCTGCTGATAGCCATTCAGATCGTCGGTGCGCGGATAGCCCGCCTGCACGCCCGCCTCAATCATCGCCGCGAATAGCGGATTGTTGCCCGGTTTGCAGGTGGTGATGCTGACCGGGCCGTCGCCGCCGTGGTAGTCGTTCGCGCCGATATCGCGCGTCTCGGATTTACGGTAGTAGGGCAGGCAGTCAAGATACGCCCAGCGTTCAAGGCCGGGCTGCTGCGCCCAGTTGTCGAGATCCATCGCGTTGCCGCGCACGTAGCACATGCCGTTAATCAGCGACGAGCCGCCAAGGCCCTTGCCGCGCCCGCACTCCATGCGGCGGTTGTTCATATACGGCTCAGGCTCGGTTTCATAGGCCCAGTTATAACGTTTGCCCTGTAACGGGTATGCCAGCGCCGCGGGCATCTGGGTGCGGAAATCAAAACGATAGTCAGGACCGCCCGCCTCCAGCAGTAACACAGTGACATCGCTGTCTTCGGTCAGTCTTGTTGCCAAAACATTCCCTGCGGATCCGGCTCCGATAATGATGTAATCAAATTCCATTAGTCGTTCCTCAGGTTAAAAGGGGATCAAAATACGGACTGAAAGCGGGTCATCTCGACCTGTACCGATTTCACCTGCGTGTAATTTTGCAGGGTCATCAGCCCGTTCTCACGGCCAACGCCGGAGTGTTTGTAGCCGCCGACCGGCATCTCGGCCGCGGATTCGCCCCAGGTATTGATCCAGCAAATACCGGCTTCAATCTGGTGAATGACGCGGTGCGCGCGGTTGAGATCCTGCGTGACGACGCCTGCGGCAAGGCCGTAGTCGGTGGCGTTGGCGCGGCGAATCACTTCGTCTTCGCGCTCGTAAGTCAGAATCGACATTACCGGCCCGAAGATCTCTTCGCGCACGATGGTCATCTCATCGCGGCAGTCGGTAAAGACGGTGGGCTCAACCCACGCGCCGTTGTCGAACCCGGCGCCGGTCAGGCGCTTACCGCCGCACAGCACGCGCGCGCCTTCACGAATGCCGGTGTCGATGTAGCGCATGACGTTATCGCGGTGCGCGAAGCTCACCAACGGGCCAAAGTTGGTGGCGGGGTCGTTCACGTCGCCCGCTTTAATACGCGCCACGCGCGCGGCGATTTTCTCTTCAAACGCCGCCTGCCATTTCGCCGGGATAAACACGCGCGTGCCGTTGGTGCAGACCTGGCCTGAGCTGTAGAAGTTGGCCATCATGGCGATATCGGCGGCGAGATCGAGATCCGCATCGTCAAAAATGATGAGCGGCGATTTACCGCCAAGCTCCATCGTCACCTCTTTCAGCGTCGAGCCTGCCGCGTTCGCCATCACTTTTTTGCCACTGGCGACACCGCCGGTGAACGACACTTTGTCGATGCCCGGATGTTCGGTCAGCAGCTGGCCCGTGACCGCGCCGCTGCCGTTAAGCACGCTGAACACGCCGTCCGGCACACCCGCTTCGGTGTAGATTTCCGCGAGCTTAAGCGCGGTGAGCGGCGTTACTTCGCTCGGCTTAAAGATCATGGCGTTGCCGGCGGCGAGCGCCGGAGCGGATTTCCACAGCGCGATCTGAATCGGGTAGTTCCACGCGCCGATCCCCGCCACCACGCCGAGCGGTTCGCGACGGGTATAAACGAAAGAAGTTTCGCGCAGCGGAATCTGCTGGCCTTCGAGCGACGGAATAAGCCCGGCGTAGTATTCCAGCACGTCGGCGCCGGTGACGATATCGACCGCCTGGGTTTCGCTCAGCGGTTTACCGGTGTCGAGGGTTTCCAGCGCGGCCAGCTCGTCATTGCGCGCGCGGAGAATATCGACCGCGCGGCGCAGAATGCGCGAGCGCTCCATCGCGGTCATCGCCGCCCAGATTTTCTGGCCTTTACGGGCCGCCTCGACGGCGCTGTCGACATCGAGCTTGCCTGCTTCATGCACCTCAGCGAGCACCTCGCCGTTCGCCGGATTGAGGGTCTGGAAGGTATTCCCCGTGGCGGACGGGACATATTTGCCGTCAATGTAAAGCTGCTGTTCTGCGAATCGGGACATGATTCCTCCTTCTCAATGGGGCGCTGCGCCAGCCAGTTGCTGACGGATGAATTGGGTGGTGAGCGTGCGGGCTATCTCCAGATTAAACGGCTGGCCGCTGAGCGCCGCGCGCAGCCACAGGCCGTCAATGAGCGATGCCAGGCCATGCGCCGCCAGCCGCGCCTGCTCGCGCGGCAGTTCGCGGCGAAATTCAGCGGCGAGCGTCGAAAACAACCGGCGGCTGCTGACGCGCTCCAGACGACCAAGCTGCGGCTGATGCATGCTGCTGGCCCAGAAATCGAGCCAGGCTTTCATCGCCGCGCTGTGCACCTGGGTGTCATCGAAGTTGCCTTCGACAATCGCCAGCAGGCGCGCCTCGGTGCTGGCCTGCGCCAGCGGTCTGAGGCGCGCGGCGACGGCGTCGCGCAGCTGGCGGGTGATATCGCGCATGGTCGCTTCGAGCAGGCCGTTTTTGTCCTTAAAGTAGTGGCTGATAATGCCCGCCGAAACGCCCGCCCGCCGCGCGATCTGCGCGATGGTGGCGTCGTTGATCCCAACGTCATTGATGGTGCTTAACGTTGCATCGATTAACTGCCTGCGCCGTATCGGCTGCATTCCTACCTTTGGCATGACCCCGGACTCCGCTTCACCACGTGTTAGCGACTATTTAAACTTTTTTTGATTGGACGTTCAATATAAAAAAAGAAATTGTTAAGATGTTGTGATTGAATTGTCGCAAAAGCGGAACGGTAGACTACGCTAAGAGGCGATTAATCACCGTGGTGAACTATTGAAAGGAGAAGAGACGCGCCTTGCGGGGCAGATAACCACACTCGCGCTAACGCTTTCATTTTTGACAGGACATTAACCAGAGGTAACCGATGACTAATCCACCTGCCAGTGAAAAAAACAGAATTAATGGGGTAGTGTTTTACACCTCGGCCGCGCTGATTCTGACTTTTTCACTGGTCACCATTTTCTTCAGCGAGCTGTCCGCCGCCTGGATCCAGATCGCGGTCAACTGGGTCTCGGCGACGTTTGGCTGGTATTACATGCTGGCCGCCACGCTCTATATCGTTTTCGTCATTTACATGGCCTGCTCGCGCTACGGCGATATCAAACTCGGACCGGAACAGTCAAAACCGGAATTTAGCCTGCTGAGCTGGTCGGCGATGCTGTTTGCCGCAGGTATCGGCATCGACCTGATGTTTTTCTCGGTGGCGGAGCCGGTCACGCAGTATATGCAGCCGCCGACGGGGGCAGGGCAAACCATCGAGGCCGCGCGCCAGGCGATGGTCTGGACGCTGTTTCACTATGGGCTGACGGGCTGGTCGATGTACGCGCTGATGGGGATTGCGCTGGGCTACTTCAGCTATCGCTATAATCTGCCGCTCACCATTCGTTCCGCGCTGTACCCGATTTTCGGCAAGCGCATTAACGGACCTATCGGGCACACGGTCGATATCGCGGCGGTGATCGGCACCATTTTCGGCATCGCCACTACCCTTGGCATCGGCGTCGTGCAGCTTAACTACGGCCTGAAAGTGCTGTTCGATATTCCGGAAGGGCTAACGGCGCAGATGGCGCTGATTGTGTTATCGGTGGTGATCGCCACGATTTCTGTCACCTCGGGCGTTGATAAAGGCATCCGTTTCCTCTCTGAGCTGAACGTCATCCTGGCGCTGGGGCTTATCCTGTTTGTGCTGTTTATGGGCAAAACGGATTTCCTGCTGAACGCGCTGGTGCTCAATATTGGCGATTACATCAACCGCTTTATGGGGATGACGCTCAATACCTTCGCCTTTGATATGCCGCGCCAGTGGATGAATAGCTGGACGCTGTTTTTCTGGGCCTGGTGGGTGGCGTGGTCGCCGTTTGTCGGGCTGTTCCTGGCGCGTATTTCGCGCGGGCGCACCATTCGCCAGTTTGTGCTCGGCACGCTGATTATTCCATTTACCTTTACGCTGCTGTGGCTCTCGGTGTTCGGCAACGCGGCGCTGTATGAGATCATTCACGGCGACGCAGGCTTTGCGCAGGAAGTCATCGCTCATGCCGAACGCGGCTTCTACAGCCTGCTGGCGGAGTATCCGGCGTTTAAACTGAGCGCCTCCGTCGCGACCATTACCGGTATGCTGTTCTATGTGACGTCCGCCGATTCCGGCTCGCTGGTGCTGGCGAACTTCACCTCGAAACTGAAAGACATCAACAGCGACGCCGCCAACTGGCTGCGTATTTTCTGGTCGGTCGCCATCGGCGTGCTGACCATGGGGATGCTGATGACCAACGGCATCTCGGCGCTTCAGAACACGACGGTTATCATGGGGCTGCCGTTCAGCTTCGTCATTTTCTTCATCATGGCCGGGCTGTATAAATCGCTGAAGGTGGAAGATCACCGTCGCGCCAGCGCCAGCCGCGATACGGCGCCTTATATTCCTTCAGGTAATGACCGCCTGAGCTGGAAGAAACGGCTGTCACGCCTGATGAACTATCCGGGAACGCGCTATACCCAGCAGATGATGGAAACGGTCATTTTCCCGGCGATGGAAGACGTTGCCAAAGAGCTGGAGCTGCGCGGCGGCCGCGTGACGCTGAAAAAGGTGGAGCCGGATGAAGAGACGCCGCTGGGGTATCTGGATCTGCGCGTGCATCTGGGCGAGGAGCAGGATTTCGTCTATCAGGTGTGGCCGCAGCAATATTCAGTGCCGGGCTTTACCTACCGCGCCCGCCGCGGGAAATCGCACTATTTCCGCCTGGAAACCTTCCTGCTGGAGGGCAGCCAGGGCAATGACCTGATGGATTACAACAAAGAGCAGGTGATCATCGATATTCTCGACCAGTATGAGCGTCACCTGAACTTTATTCATCTTCATCGCGAGGCGCCGGGGAATAACCTGGTGTTCCCGGAGGTGTAATATAAAAAGGCCGCGCGAGTGGCCTTTTTTAATTCCGGCCCTGAAAGGAGAAGCCGCAATGAAACACTGGACGCTGCACTGGCTGGAGGCGCAGGGCGATTTACGCGATGTCCATGACCGGGTCGCAGAAGAAACGGACGCGGCGTGTCAGATGCTGGCAAATGTCATAACCCCGCCGCGACTCGATATGCTTGTGTACCGCGCGCCGGGTCAGGTTATTCCGGAAATCGGTATCGCGGGTCGCGCCTACCACGGCGCGTTATTCAGCATGGGTATTGACCCGGATAACCCGCAGCTCTGTTCATCGCTGGCTGACGGAACGTTCCGGCGGCAGATCCTGCATGAGGTGCATCACTGCATGCGCATGCGCGGCCCCGGCTATGGCTGGACCCTCGGTGAAGCGATGGTGAGCGAAGGGCTCGCCGGGCATTTCGTCGCCTGGCTGATACACAGCGCGCCGGAGCCCTGGGAATGCGCGATTGAACGCGCCGCGTTAACCGCCGCGGGCGTCAGCAGCGCCGCGCTCAATGACACGCATTATGACCATGCGGCCTGGTTTTTTGGCAGCGGCGCGCTGCCGCGCTGGTACGGCTATACGCTCGGCTATGAAATGGTGGCGGCGTGGCTGAGCGAGGCGGGGGCCCCTGATGCTGAAAAGCGGATTAGCGTGCCCGCAGAAGAGGTGATTGCCGCCGCGCGGCGTTGTGGCTTACTCAGGGAATAGGCGCGTCAACAGTACTGGCCGTGTTTACCGAGCATGAACCTGGCAGGGCAAAAGCAGTCAGGGTTGCCCCTTTCTCTTCTGACGCGCAGATCGTTTGTCGTTATCAATTCGCGGGCCCGTAAAGGGCTAGCGCTCGCCGGCAAAACCGCTCTCCGCCATCATGAGGATTTTCCGAAACCGCCGTCAGGCCACATCGTTAAAACATTTTGCGGCGCGCGTTCAGGCAAAAATCAGCGAGACAGGCAATACTGAAAGTCTTTTTATTCTATTCGTCAGCGGGATGGGCCGCTGATGAATAAAACAGATGAGGGACGTCTGATGCTGAAACCCAGCGATTATTCTAAAGCCGACGGTTACAACGAACTGGTTCACGCCATTGGCACCGTACCTGCCAGCAATCTTATTACGCATACCGTCCGCGCGCTGGATGTGCAGGACAAAGCGCTGCTGGGCGTGCTGCTGACGCTCGAATGCAAGAAGCTGGCCCGGCTGACGGGACACTTCGCGCGGCTCGCCCCGGCGCATCCGGGGACGCCCATGCAGATAACCGAAGAAGAGGCTATCGAAGAAGCGGCGCAGTGGATTGCCGGGGCCTCGACGTCATCGGCAGGGACCGCGCCGCTGATTAAGAGCTATCTTTCGCATTACCTGAACTTTGGGTTTTCGATTTCATCAATTGCGGATGTCGAAGAGCTGCATCGCCGGGTCGCGCCGGGCGCGAGTTCGACGCCTCGCGGTATCGTGCCTAATGATACGCCGGTGCCTTCCTCGTTTTCCGGGCGCGAGTTATTCAGCCACCAGCTCGGGATGAGCGCTGTCTCGGCCGGTTCGCCGCACTACCCACAGTGCCTCTTCGCCTGGGTAACCGGCTGGCACCCATTCCCTGACGGCAACGGCAGAACGGCGCGCGCGGCCTACGCGATCACCTCTATCAGAAACGGAACCTGGCGGCCGCTCAGCAAATCGGATGAAGACCTCTTGAGCGGGTTGTAACAGGCTGTACGAACGCATGCCATGAAAATATAAGACAACATTTTTCTTCGCCGGGGGTGAATGCTCCCCGGCGCGACACGGCGTTAATGCCAGTTTCAGGAATCACGTGATGAAACCGATTCCATTTCCCATGTTATTCGGCTGTGTAATGTTCAGCGTTCCTGCGCTTGATGCTTCATGATGGGGCGTTGAACTCACCTTTATTCTGCGTAATACATCAATAATGCTGCTTTGCTGTTTGGATTATTGCTCATCAGCAAGAAGGTATTTTAAATATAAATAATAATTAGGCGCTCATTAATGTTTAAAATGTATTTCTGCTATGAATTTAAATTTATAAACAGAGTGCTATTCTTACGATAAATCTGTGTCTACAGAAATGAGATTTTGGCTGGGGAGATTTTCTCACGTCCGGAACTGGATGCTTTTTGCAATGATATGCGGCTATTTATGTCTATTAATAGACAGAATTTAGGTTTTTAAATGCAGTAATGGATAATATATGTAACGTTTATTTGTTTTTGAAACGCGGTGTAACATATATAGATAGTAAGCCTCTTGTTAACCCCAGCGCCGGGCGTAACATATTCAAATTAATTGTTTATTTTAACTGCCGTAAAGGATTCGGCAGAGAACGCGGCAGGGATTGTCGCTGACGCTCCCTGTTCTTTCCGTCAACGTCAAACTGCCTTTATGAAGGAACATGTTATGTCTGGTTCATTTCAGGAAGAAATTCCTAAAGCCCGTATTAATCTCAAGTTAAATCTGCATACTGGCGGCGCCCAGAAAAAAGTAGAACTTCCGCTGAAATTATTAGTCACCGGCGATTTCAGTAACGGCCAGGAAACTAACCCGCTTTCCGAGCGTAAAAAAATCGACGTCAATAAAAATAATTTTGACAGTGTGCTTTGCGAATTTGCGCCTGTCGTGAATCTGGCGGTGGAAAATACGCTGGCGGGCAACGGGGGTGAAGAAAACGTACGCCTGACATTCCGCCAGATGAAAGATTTTGAACCGGAGCAGGTGGCGCGGCAAATTCCCCAGCTTAAAGCCATGCTCGCGATGCGCAATTTACTGCGCGACCTTAAATCGAATTTGCTTGATAACGCCACCTTCCGAAAAGAGCTGGAAACCATCTTAAAAGATCCGGCGCTGAGTGATGGCTTACGCGCGGAACTGGCTTCGCTGGCCCCGAAAAACGCCTGAGGCGGACCGGGTTTATTACGGATTAATGAGAGAAATGCTGATGTCTGTTCAGAATACCCCTTCTTCTGCCGGCGAAACGCAGGTGCTGGAAACCACTGGCGGCGTGTACGCCTCGCTGTTTGAAAAAATTAACCTGCATCCGGTCGCCGCGCTTGGCGATATTGATACCTGGCAGGACAGCCAGAGCCTGGCGGACGCCTCCGCCGATGAACGCGTGACCGCCGCGGTTCAGGTCTTTCTGGAGCGCCTGAAACAGTCTGGTCAGAAAGTCGAAAAGCTCGATAAGACGCTGCTCGATCACCATATCGCGGATCTGGACTGGCAAATCAGCCGCCAGCTGGATGCGGTGATGCACCACAGTGAATTTCAGAAAGTGGAATCGCTGTGGCGCGGCCTGAAGCATCTGGTGGACCGTACCGATTACCGCCAGAACGTGCGCACCGAAATTTTGGATATTTCCAAAGAAGATCTGCGTCAGGATTTCGAAGATGCCCCGGAAATTGTGCAGAGCGGCCTCTACTGGCACACCTATACGGCGGAATATGACACCCCCGGCGGCGAGCCGGTGGGGGCGGTGATTTCATCCTATGAATTCGACGCCAGCGCGCAGGATATGGCCCTGCTGCGCAATATTTCCAAAGTTTCCGCCGCGGCGCACATGCCGTTTATCGGTGCCGTCGGCCCCACATTCTTCCTGAAAGACACGATGGAAGAGGTGGCGGCCATCAAGGATATCGGCAACTACTTCGATCGCGCGGAATACATCAAATGGAAATCCTTCCGCGATACCGACGACGCCCGCTATATCGGCCTGACCATGCCGCGCGTGCTGGGCCGTCTGCCGTATGGCCCGGATACCGTGCCGGTGCGCAGCTTTAACTATGTGGAAGAAGTGAAAGGCCCGGACCATGAGAAATACCTTTGGACCAACGCCTCGTTCGCCTTCGCCGCCAATATGGTGCGCAGCTTTATTAATAACGGCTGGTGCGTGCAGATCCGCGGCCCGCAGGCGGGCGGCGCGGTGCAGGACTTGCCGATTCATCTCTACGATCTCGGCACCGGCAATCAGGTGAAAATCCCGTCGGAAGTGATGATTCCGGAGACCCGCGAATTTGAATTCGCCAACCTCGGCTTTATTCCGCTCTCGTATTACAAAAACCGCGATTACGCCTGCTTCTTCTCGGCGAACTCCGCGCAGAAACCGGCGCTGTACGATACCCCGGACGCTACCGCTAACAGCCGCATCAACGCGCGCCTGCCGTATATCTTCCTGCTGTCGCGTATCGCGCATTACCTGAAGCTTATTCAGCGCGAAAACATAGGCACCACCAAAGATCGCCGCCTTCTGGAGCTTGAGCTGAATAACTGGGTGCGCGGCCTGGTCACGGAGATGACCGATCCGGGCGATGAGCTTCAGGCGTCGCACCCGCTGCGCGACGCAAAAGTGGTGGTGGAAGACATCGAAGACAATCCGGGCTTTTTCCGCGTCAGGCTCTATGCCGTGCCGCATTTCCAGGTGGAAGGCATGGACGTCAACCTGTCGCTGGTGTCGCAGATGCCGAAAGCGAAGTCATAAGGTTCACAGGGATGAAAATCTATCGCCCGTTATGGGAAGACGGGGCCTTTCTGGCCCCGCAGCAGTTCCAGCAGCAGGCGCAGTGGGATGCGCATGTCGCCGATACGGTGGCCCGGATGGGGCTGGCGCATCCGTGGGGCGTGATTGCGGCTGAATTTGACGACGCCGGACTGGCGTTGTCCCGCCTCAATGCGACCCGTATTGTGGCGAGGTTTCAGGATGGCACGCTGGTCGACACAGACCTGTCCGACAATCTGCCGCCGGTCTGCGACCTGCCAGTGGTGTCGGGGCAGGACAGCGTGGAAGTGGTGCTGGCGCTGCCGCTGCTCAGCGCAAACGGCGGCAACCTGGATGACGGGCGAGACAGTGAGCGTCCGCGTCGCTGGAAAACCGAACGAGTTGCCGTTCAGGAACTGGCGGGAAGCGAGCGCGGGGAACTGGCTATTTTACGTTATGCCATGACCCTGCGTCTTTCCACGCAGGAAAACACCGCTTATCTGACCTGCCCGGTCACTCGGCTGGTGCGTAATGCGCAGGGACAGTGGAGCCGGGATCCGACGTTTATTCCGCCGTTGCTTTCAGTCTCTGCGTGTCCGTCGCTGGTGAAGGATTTCGGCGATCTGCTGATACGTCTGCAGGCGCGACGCCATCGTCTGATGGCCATGCGCCGTGAGAGCAATGAGCGGATGGCGGATTTCGCTGTCGCCGATGTCTCTCTGTTCTGGCTGCTTAATGCTCTCAATAGCGCTGAACCAGTACTGAATGA
The DNA here is from genome assembly GCF_963888145.1 of Cronobacter sp. EKM101R. NCBI lineage: Bacteria > Pseudomonadati > Pseudomonadota > Gammaproteobacteria > Enterobacterales > Enterobacteriaceae > Cronobacter > Cronobacter sp. EKM101R. The sequence continues at coordinate 195,128 of NZ_CAWPHW010000012.1, forward strand.
ACTGTTGCAGGAACCTGCCCGTCATCCCGAACTGATCTACCGGGAGCTGACGCGCCTTGCCGGCAGCCTGTTGACCTTTTCCCTTGAACATGACGCCAGCGATATTCCGGTTTACCGGCATGAGTCGCCGGAGCGGGTCTTTCCCCCACTGCTGAGTCTGTTGGACAAGCTGCTGGAAGCCAGCCTGCCGTCCCGTGTCATTAGCATTCATCTTGATCATGAGGATCAGATGTGGAAAGGGGCGTTGCACGATGCCCGTCTGCGTGAAGGCGCAGATTTCTATCTCTCTGTGCGTTCCCCCATGTCTAACCCTGAGTTGCAAATCAAATTCCCGCAACTGTGCAAAGCTGGCAGCTTTGATGACGTTTCGGATGTGGTGAATGTTGCCCTCTCCGGAATGATCATCAAACCGCTCAGCCATGTTCCGGCGGCTATCCCGTTACGTCTTGAGAACCAGTATTTTGCGCTTGACCTGGCCACTGAGGCGGCGCGAACGATGCTCGACACCGGCAGTTGTACTTTTTACACGCCGAAATCGCTCGGTGACGTGAAACTGGAACTTTATGCGGTGCTGCGCACATGAATACAACCGAGCTCAGTCAGACAGAACGTATTTTCTACCCCGGCTGGCTGATGGCCAGCCAGCTTCGCGGCGGACAGGAGGTCAGGGACGGCGAGGGACTCTATCGTCGGGCCTGCCGACTGGTGGAAAGCGCCCGTAAGGCGTTGACGGAGGCCGGATACAGCGAAACCAGCCGCGATCACATGATCTATGCGCTGTGCGCGTTGCTTGATGAGAGCGTGCTGAACCGTGGGACGTCCGATGATGGCTATGTGACCTGGCGACGGGATCCATTGCAGGCCCGCTTCTTTGGCACTCTTAATGCCGGAGAAGAGTTATGGGAACGGATCCGTCACCTTCTTAAAGAGACTGCGCCAGATGCGGCGGTGATGACTTGTATGTATCGCACGCTGCAACTGGGATTTGTCGGCCAGTATCGCGCAGAGGATGACGAACGCCGCGAGGATGTAGTCCAGGCGCTTGGCGAGCGTGTACCACCGTTTACGCTGGCGCAGGATGCCCCAGTCGTGATCAGGGCCTCGCGGCTACCCAGTGGCCGTCGTCTGTACTGGCTCTCATGGGTGGCAGGCACGGTTGCGCTGGTCATGCTCTGGATGTGCCTCTCATCCTCGCTTTCCGGGATGGTGAGCCAGATAATCGGGCCAGGCCAGTGATGCGCGATGTCTACCGGAGTCTGTTGACCCTGCTTGCGGGCATTCTTGCCCTGTGGCTTATCCTGGGCTTCTGGCCGCTTTCCATGGGCAATCGGATAGTGCTCAGCCTGCTGGTTGTGCTGGTTTGCGGCGTGGTGTTATGGCGACAGTCGGTTATATCCCGTATCCGGCAAAATGCCGTTCGCAACATCACGAATGACAACCTGCCGCCGGAAGATTTTCAGGGTGCAGTCGTGCTGGTTTGCGGCGACAGTGCGTCGCTATTTGTCACCGGCTCCCTGTACCGTGAAAGTCGCCAGGGCTGGTACCTACAGGTGGAAAATGCAGAGCAACTTCCGCCACTGGCCCATCACCTCAGTATCGTGCGCCCGGCGTTGGTCTCGCAAATTTCCGTACTGCTGGCGTTACTGCCTGAACATCATCTCAGTGCCGATGATTTCACCCAGAGCCTGCGGGGCTGGCGACGTGCGGTAACGCAGTGTCGCACGTCGCTCGGCAGCCTGCCGCCTGTCTGGACCGTGGCCTGGGTTTCGCCACCGGGTGCCTGTGCGCAGGGCGAGCCGGTCTGGTTTACCACCCTTAATCACCGCTCAGGCATGCAGGTTCATCAGCCAGGTCAGGGGAACCTGTCTCTTGCCGAGTGGATAAGGGAGAGCGATGCCTCCGGTCGTTTTAGCCGTTTGAGTCAGGCGCTGTGGTTCGAGAGCTTGCTGAACTGGCAACGCGACGCAGTGGATGCGCTGCTGACTGAACGCGCCGGGGAGCTCCAGACGCTCAGGCTCTGCGCCCTCGGGTTCTGTATGGCGTCAGTTAGCAGTCAGGCTGGCAATCTCTGGCAGCAGCATATCGCGGACATCACAGCATTATCGCCGGAAACGGCGGAGTGCAGCGAGACGCTGCCATTGCCGGAACTGCTGCTTACGGGGTTGCCGCGACGTCGTGGCGTCAGTAGGCGGATGCAGTTCTGGCGTTACGTGGGATTGCTGACAGGCCTTTTCCTGGGGCTGGCGATGCTGGCGTCATTTATCAACAACCAGCGTCTTATCCGCAGTGTGGACGATCACCTCACGCTTTATCATCGCCTGACTGGCGAGCCGCCGGCTCCCAAACTCAGGGCGCAACAGCAGTTGCGGGTGGATGCGCACCTGCTGGATGACTGGCTGCGTCGCGGCGAACCGCTGCGTTACCGCATGGGCCTCTACCAGGGGCTGCGGCTAATACCGCCCGTTGAAGCGGCTATCACCGACTGGGCGCCGCCGCCACCTCCGCTGACCAAAGCGGCACCCCACACCGTCCGTCTCGATAGCCTCTCTCTGTTCGATACCGGCCAGTGGCGGCTGAAGCCTGGCTCCACGAAGGTGCTGGTCAATGCGCTGGTAGGCATTAAGGCCAAACCAGGCTGGCTGATTGTGGTCGCCGGGCACACCGACGATATAGGCGACGAGCGCGCCAACCAGCAACTGTCGCTTAAGCGCGCCGAATCGGTGCGCGACTGGATGCGCGACACCGGCGATGTGCCGGAGAGCTGCTTTGCCGTACAGGGCTACGGCGAAAGCCGTCCGGCTGCCCTCAATACCACCACACAGGGACGGGCGCTGAACCGTCGCGTTGAAATCAGTCTGGTACCGCAGGCGGACGCCTGCCGGCTGCCGGACATCCCCCTGCCGCCCTCACAGGATGAGAGCGGTACTCAACCTTAAATGGAGACAATCCAATGGCAATTCCTGTTTATCTTTGGCTGAAGGACGATGGCGGCGCGGACATCAAGGGTTCCGTTGATGTGAAGGATCGCGAAGGCAGCATCGAGGTGGTGGCGCAGGAACACACCCTGTACATCCCGACCGACAACAACACCGGCAAGCTGACGGGGACCCGTATCCATACGCCGTTCCTGTTCACCAAGGAGATCGACGCGTCCAGCCCGTACCTCTACAAGGCGGTGACCACCGGCCAGACCCTGAAATCGGCAGAGTTCAAATGGTACCGCATTAACGACGCGGGCCAGGAAGTGGAGTACTTCAACACGAAACTGGAGAACGTGAAGCTGGTGAAAGTGGCGCCGCTGATGCACGACATCAAGGAGCCTTCCAAAGAGAAGCACAACCATCTTGAGCGCATTGAGCTGCGCTACGAAAAAATCACCTGGACCTACAAGGACGGCAACATCATTCATTCCGACTCCTGGAACGAACGTACCACCGCCTGATTACCCGTCACACTTCGCGCCGCAGGTGCGTTGGCTGCACGTGCTCGCCCGGCCACATAGTTCACTGTGCTTCCGGGGACTCACACCTTTGCCGCCTTCCTGCAGCGCGAATTATTTAGGGTAATCCGCCCGTGCGGGCAGGACTCTCTGCCCGCAGTTTTTGTTTCCTGAGTGGCCGGTAGTCGGCGGCTGAGCAAACAAAAACACAATCCGGTACTGACCTGATGCGCTTTGGTAAATAAACAGCGAGGGGCGGTAGCGTGTCTGCAATCAGAGGGAAAATGAACATGGAACACCAGTCAGCCGTATTACTGCGCCGTTTAAATCCTTACTGCGCCCGCGCGCTGGAAGCGGCGGCTACGCTGTGTCAGACCCGCGCTCACGCCTGCATTGCGCCTGAGCACTGGTTGCTCAAGCTGCTGGAACTGGGCGAAGGGGATATCACGGTGATCGCCCGTCGCTACGAATGGGATATGGACGGGCTGTGGCAGGATTTACTCGCGCATCTGGACACGCTGCCGCGCTCGGTGCGCGGACGCCCGGAGCTTGCTGCGCATCTGCAAAGTCTGCTGCAACAGGCCTGGCTGTATGCCTCGCTGGAAGATAACAGCCAGATACGCGGCGTACATCTGCTGATGGCGATAACCGAAAAACCGTCGCTGATTAAATGCGACGGCATGTGGCCGCTACAGAGTCTTTCACGCGCGCAACTTGATCGTCTGCGCCCGATGCTGGACGCGCAGTCGGATGAACGTCCCGAGGCGCAGCAGGAAGCGCAACTCACCCGCGACCCTGGCGACGGCGTGGCGTTTGCCGGTCGTGCGGAAAAAGAGCCGGTAAAAGAGGGTGGGCTCAACCCGGCGCTTCACGCAGTGCTGGATAAGTTCACCCTGGATATCACGGCGAAAGCGAAAGCCGGAGACATCGACCCGGTCTTTGGCCGCGACAATGAAATCCGCCAGATGGTGGATATTCTCTCAAGGCGTCGCAAGAACAACCCGATACTGGTCGGCGAGCCGGGGGTCGGCAAAACCGCGCTGGTGGAAGGTCTGGCGCTCAGAATCGCGGAGGGCAACGTGCCGGATAGCCTGAAACCGGTATCGGTACGCACGCTTGACCTCGGCCTGTTACAGGCGGGCGCGGGTGTGAAAGGCGAATTTGAGCAGCGGCTGAAAACCATCATTGACGCGGTGCGTCACGCCCCTGAGCCGGTACTGCTGTTTATCGACGAGGCGCATACCCTCATTGGCGCGGGCAACCAGGCGGGCGGCGCAGACGCGGCCAACCTGCTGAAACCGGCGCTGGCGCGCGGCGAACTCAGAACCATCGCGGCCACCACCTGGAGCGAGTACAAGCAATACTTTGAGCGTGACGCCGCGCTGGAGCGCCGCTTCCAGAGGGTGAAAGTCGATGAGCCGGACGACGACACCGCCTGCCTGATGCTCCGTGGCCTGAAATCCCGCTACGCGCAGCACCATGGCGTGCACATTACCGACGAGGCGGTCCGGGCTGCCGTCACGCTCTCTCGCCGTTATCTTACCGGCCGCCAGTTGCCGGACAAAGCGGTGGACCTGCTGGATACGGCGTCAGCCCGTGTGCGTATGAGCCACGACACCGTACCGGAGCCGCTGACGCAGCGGCGCGCCCGCATTACCGCCCTTGAGCTCGAAAAGCAGGCGCTGCTGGAAGAGATCGCGCTGGGCAGTACCGCGCATGGCGAGCGGCTGGCGGCGATTGAGCAGGAAGAAGTCAGCATTATTCTTGAGCTCGATACGCTGGAAACGCAGTACGGTCAGGAGCTCGCCGCAACAGAGCGGTTGCTGGCCTGCCGACGCGATATTTCCCGCCAGGCGGAGCGTGCGGCGCTGCAAGAAGCGCTGGCGATCGTTCAGCAGGGCAACCCGCTGCTGGGGCTGGATGTGGACGCGCGTACCGTGGCGACGGTGATTGCCGACTGGACCGGCGTGCCGCTCTCATCACTGATGAAGGATGAACAGACAGAGCTGCTGAACCTTGAGCAGAAGCTGGCTACGCGCGTGGTCGGTCAGACGGCCGCTCTGGAGGCGGTCGCGCAGCGGCTGCGCGCGTCGAAAACCGGGCTCACGCCAGAAAATGGCCCGCAGGGCGTGTTCCTGCTGACCGGCCCGAGCGGCACCGGCAAAACCGAAACGGCGCTGGCGCTGGCGGATGCGCTGTTCGGCGGCGAAAAATCGCTGATAACCATCAACCTTTCAGAATATCAGGAGCCGCACACCGTTTCGCAGCTTAAGGGGTCGCCGCCGGGCTATGTTGGTTACGGCCAGGGCGGCATTCTCACCGAAGCAGTGCGCAAACGCCCCTACAGCGTGGTGCTGCTCGACGAAGTGGAAAAGGCGCACCGCGACGTCATGAACCTCTTCTATCAGGTATTTGACCGCGGCTTTATGCGCGACGGCGAAGGACGCGAAATCGATTTTCGCAATACGGTCATCCTGATGACTTCCAACCTTGGCAGCGACCATATCATGCAGTTGCTGGAAGAAAAGCCGGATGCCACAGATACCGACCTGCATGAACTGCTGCGCCCGATATTGCGCGACCACTTCCAGCCTGCCTTACTTGCTCGCTTCCAGACGGTGATTTACCGCACGCTGCACCCACAGGCGATGCGCGCCATCGTGGAAATAAAGCTGTCGCAGGTAAGCCTGCGCCTGCATCGTCATTACGGCCTGACGACAGAAATCAGAGAAAGCCTGTACGACGCCCTGACCGCTGCCTGTCTGCTGCCGGATACCGGCGCGCGCAATATCGACAGCCTGCTGGCGCAGCAGATCCTGCCGGTGCTGAGCCAGCAGCTATTAAGCCACATGGCGGCGAAGCAGAAGCCGCTCTCTCTGACGCTGAGGTGGAGTGAGGAAGAGGGCGTGGTGATGGAGTTTAAACATGACTGAAGAAACTCAGGATCAGTTCAGAATTAAATATGGTGGTATCAGGCTGCTTACGATGGGTGAAATAAAGCTGGCACAATCTGTTTTTGCATCCACTATTGACTATTCGAAAGTATGGATCCACAGGGGCAGTTACCTGCCTTTTAATTTACAGAATAGAAATGCGGCAATGACGCCGAATGGTGAAATTTATTTTCGTGATCATTACCGGGAAGATTTCTCACAGTCTACAGATTATATGTAGCATATGTTTATTCATGAAATGAGCCATGTCTGGCAACGCGAGAGAGGAATGAACGTTATCTGCCGGGGCCTGGTGAGTTGGCTGGTTAGTTATCGATATACACTTGATGGTCGATTGCTCAGTGAATATCCAATGGAGCAACAAGCACAGATTATTGCAGATAATTTTATTTTGCAGACATTTGGCTATGAAATATGGAGTCACCTTGAAAATCAAAAATACCCTGACATCACACTCGATGGGGATATTTCTGAAACGGTGATACGTGCCGGTTACAGAGCGGGCTTTAAGGGGGGTCCCATGGTGAGTGAGAACAACGTTAACACGTTTAACCTTCTGTTTTTATCATTTGTTTGTGTTTCAATTCTGACGGGATGCCCGGGGCCCGGTGACATAATGCGCTTTGATGAAACCGCAAAGGTGAGCAGCAGAGGGAGGGATGTTTGTATAAATATTGATAATGCACAGGATTATCAGCCAGTGGATATCGGGATAAATCTAAGGGGAATACCCCCAAAAGAGAAAAAGTTTGATTTTTCACCAGGTCTCAGGAATGGTGCCGGGGAGCTGTGTATTCCTCCTTCATACTATACTTTTGAAAATGGTAATAAGTATATTGTTGAATTTGTACTTCATGCAACTTCAGGAGATAAGGATCCGAGAAGTTTTGTTGTCGGTGTTGGAGTAAATAATAACCATGTCTATAATTTTCCTTTGAGCGAACGTGAATTCGCAAGACCGTATGGTTCAATTCAGGTGCCTGAATAATAAATATCCATATTAACGGCGCGCTCGTAAATATGGATCTTACATTAGGTAATCTACACATCGTAGTGGTTAATCCGGCAAGAGTATTTATCTCTTGCCTGCATATCATGACCGGAACATTTTTCCAGATAAATTTTTGTGAAGTATTACAACGCTTGCCTGCGCTTTTAGAGCATCGGGCCGTAATCACTCTTTTTCGTGCTTGCTGAGTACCCCTGATTAAACCTGTTACTTGCCGTTGGCAATAAAGTTATGGACAGCAGGTTATCCCAAGGAGCCAATATTATGAGTCAGACCGATACGCTTAAAAACACCCTGTATGCGCTAACGGGAAGTGGGTTGAACCGCTACCGTCTGGACATTCCGTCATGCCCTTCATTACTGGACGTCGAAGATTTCAGCGGCGTCGAGGCAATGAGCCAGCTCTACCACTATGACATCCGGTTCACCAGCAGCGACCTGAACATTGATACCACACAACTGCTGAGCAAACCCGCGACGCTGGCCATGGGAGCCGGGCCACTGACGGGGCTGGCTGAGCAGAAGGTGGTACACGGCGTGGTGACACACTTTAATCGTATCAGTGGCTCACGCGACCAGGCGACATACCAGATTATTATTGAGCCGTTTCTGGCGCTGCTCGGTAATCAGTTCCGCACCCACCGCTTTTTCGTCAATAAATCGGTGCCGGAAGTGGTCACCGACGTGCTTCAGGAGCATGGCCTGAAAGGCTGGGAGTATGAGTTCACGCTCAGGGCCGATTATCCGAAGCGGGAACAGATTAACCAGTACCAGGAAAGTGACCTGGCCTTTATCGAACGTCTGCTGGCCGAAGTGGGGATATTTTATTTCTTCACCCTGCAGCCGGACACGCAGACCGAAGTGGTGCATTTTGCCGACAGACAGAGCGCCTGGCAGTTCGGTAAAACCCTGCCGCTGAACAGCCCGTCAGGGGCGAATGATAACGGGGCGGACTCGGTGTGGGGCGTGAATGTGCGGCACAATGTGGTGGAGCGCAGCGTCACGGCCAGTGATTACAACCACCGGCAGGCGCAGAAAGTCCTGCTGTCAGCGCCGGCGGACATGACCAGGGGCGATGGTGACGGTATAACTTACGGAGATGTGTGCCACTACCGCCCCCGCCACCTTGAGCGTGGCGACAAAATCGACCCGGCGGCAGAGACGGGAAATTTCTGGGCGCGTCTGGAGCATGAGCGTTTCCTGTCAAACCAGACTACGGTAACCGGAAGCAGCACTGACCATACACTCGGCCCGGCACAGGTGTTGACCATTACCGAAACCGCCATTCCGCCGACGCTGCCCCGTGAAACCGAAAACGGCATCGTCATTATCAGTGCCGGTTACTCTGCCAGCCGCAAAAATGCCCTGCGGGTGGTATGGGAAGGCATGCCCTACAGCGAAACCCGCTGCTGGCGCCCGGCGGCTAAACCGCGCCCGAAAGTCACCGGCACCATGACCGCCCGCGTCACCAGTGCCAGAGACAATGATATCTACGCCTGGCAGGATGCGTCGGGCATGTACCGGGTGAAATTCGACGCCGACCGCGATGAAAAATTGTCCGGCCAGGAGAGTATGCCGGTGCGCTTCGCCAAACCCTACGGCGGCGATGAGTATGGCTTTCACTTCCCGCTGATACAGGGCACCGAAGTGGCGGTTGCTTTCCACGAAGGTGACCCGGACCGTCCGTATATCGCCCATGCCCTTCACGATTCCCGCCACGTTGACCATGTGACCGAGAAGAACAGCACCCGCAATGTGATCCGCACACCAACCAACAATAAACTGCGGATGGAGGACAAGCGCGGCGAGGAGCATATCAAGCTCAGTACCGAGTACGGCGGCAAGACGCAGCTTAATCTTGGCCACAATGTGGATGCCTCCCGGGCGCTGCGCGGTGAAGGGGCGGAACTGCGTACCGACAAATGGGTGAGTATCCGGGGCGGTGCCGGGGTGTTTATCACAGCAGACGAACAACCCCGGGCGGGCGGCAGGATGCTGGACATGAAAGAGGCGATTGCGCAGCTGGAGAATGCACTGAGTATAGCCCGCAGCCTGTCAGATGCGGCGGAAACCGTAGATGCGCTGCCGGCTGATATTCAGAGCCAGGTGACGCTGACCGATGCCCTGAAAGACCTGTTGAAACCGGGGATGGTGCTGAATGCGCCGCAAGGAGTAAGCATCACCAGCCCGCAGGCGGTACGGGTGGCGTCGGGTAGCGCGAGCGTGGGGATTATGTCCCAACAAAATACTGACATCAGCGCGCTGAAGCGCTTTACGGTGGCGGCGGGGGAAGCGGTGAGCGTGCTGGCGCGCCAGGCCGGGATGAAGCTGTTTGCGGCGAAGGGGAAAGTGGAAATCCAGGCGCAGGATGACGCGCTGGAGGCGCTGGCAAAAAAGGATATTACCGTCACCAGTACGGAAGGGCGGGTGGAAATCACCGCGGCAACGGAGCTGGTGATCAACTGCGGGGGCGCTTATATCCGGCTCAGCGACGGAAATATTGAACTGGGTTGCCCTGAAAATATTTTACTGAAAACGCTGAACGTTCAGAAAATGGGACCAGCAATGCTGAATGTAACTCCATATGATTTCCCGAAAGGGTATGGTGGTATTTATACCCTGAAGGATGAACATGGAAATATCATCCCGAATACAGAATATAAAATCACAACCGGCGATGGTGAAATTTTTACTGGTGTCTCTGACGAAAATGGTAAAACAGTGCCAATTTATACGGCAATGCCTTGCAAGCTCAATATTGACATCCTGGGAACCAGCAAATCAGGAAGGAGCGACAACACATGACGTATTATCACACATGGGAAACCAGTGATGGCTCACACTTCACCGATATAAACACACCTGAGAAAACGATTATCTGCAAACGTAAATCCGTGACGGGAATTACTATCACGATAGGCATGTTTTTTGATGGTACCGGGAATAATGTATTTAATACTGATACACGCCTTCTGAAAAAGTGCACACACCTTGATGTTGGTTTGAAAAAGGAAGATGCGGATCTATGTTACCAAAAATTGAGCATGAGCGCTTTAAACAGTAGTAGCTATATGGGTTACTACTCCAATATTCACTGGCTAAATACGCTTTATGTCAGAGATGATAAAATTATTGAAGGAAAAACGCTTTATCAACGAGCGGTTTATGTGCAAGGGATCGGAACACAAAAGGGAGAAGAAGATAGTTGGACTGCAAAGGGCACAGGAATGTTTTCAGAAGGGGTAGTGGGTAAAACAGATGAGGGTGTTTCTCAAATTGCAGCTCAGATTAGAACTCTCTTAATGAAAGAAAGTGGAACCATGTATGGCATTGAAAAAATCCAGTTCGACATTTTTGGATTCAGCCGCGGGGCTGCGGCTGCGCGCCATTTCGCAAATCGTGTCAGAAAAAATGATGAAACCATACAAAAGGCAATAGCCGAAGGACTGCAGGGCCGAAATCAGCATGGTAAACCCGCCGGTGAAATCAGATTTATAGGGCTGTTTGATACGGTATGTGCTGTCGGGCTTGAGCCACATAACGGCTATAATCCGGGAATAGATCTGTATTTGCCACAGGATATAGCCCAGAAAGTCTTCCAGATTAGCGCCATGCATGAGTGCCGTTATAACTTTAGCCTCAACAGTATTAAAGAATTATGGCCAGAGTTAAGTTTACCAGGTGTACACTCTGATATCGGCGGTGGTTATAACCCCTATGAACAGGAATACTATTTCATAACAAAACCACGATATGAAACGGTAAAAAATGATACCCCACCTGAAAAAACGAATGTTTACCGTCAGGCAACTGATGAAATACCCACACTGGGAAAATGCCCAAATCTCCGCCCGTTAATGGCTAATGGTGAAGTGACAACGGAAACCTGGTATGACTATCTGGTTAATCATAATAAGAAAAATGAAGGGCTAACAGAAAAGCGCGTCGGTGCTGCCGTGACGCTAAAGCGTATTGTTCCTAATGACTGGAGTAAAGTATGTTTACGGGTCATGATAGACGCGGCAAAAGAGGGGGGGGTTGATATTACAGAAATTCTGCCAAAGGATAAAAACTTCAAATTACCGAAAGAATTAGAAGCATTAAGTCAAAAAGCAATTTCTCAAGGTATTAATATTAGAAACGGTGGCATTCCTATTCCATTTTCCTCAGCTGAACTCCAGTCAATTGGAAAATATACTCACTGCTCCGCAAACTGGAATCCGGTTGAGTTCAAAACGGTCTGGCTCGATGGCAAAGAGATTAAAAGAATCTATGGTGCTGTGAGCGCAGTTGAATTATTCGGTTTCCTGAGCCGTCCGGGTACCGGCTGGACGCGCGCAGTCTGGAATATGAGCGGAGATAAAGCATGAAGCTGTCCATAACATTACTGTCAACGTTATTACTGACAGCCTGCAACAGTGTGTCGTCTGCGGACGAGCAGGGTGAAGTAAAAGCGCCTTTTGATGAATGGTATTTTACTTTTACCACACCCCGGGCGCTGCCGGCGCAGGTTACGCTCGTAAAAATGCTCGACATCAACGGGTACGCCAGGGTTTACCGAACGATAGACCAGCCCCAGGGCGACAGCGTGGGAAGCTGGAGCGACCATGCAGGACAGGGCAAATCACCCTTTAACCAGGCGGTCTCTCCGCCGAGTATGATGATCTTCTGCTGGGATTCCATCATTGACAGGAAAGCGTATGAAACCTCGCTGATATTCGCGCCAGATACCTGGCAGAAAATGCTGAGTACGGAGAAAAGTAACTACAGCCCAAAGGAGACCTATTATTTTCAGTATCTGGTTATCGGGCTTGCGCCGGAAGGGAAAGTGCGGGTGTGGCTGAAGAATAATGGCCGTCCCAATCTTGAGCAAACGAAGACGGAGATAAAAACCCTTTCAGGAAAAGATCTTGATATGTGCAAGGGGCAAACGAATTTCCCGAATGGTTATGAGTACAGTGATGGAATGAAAAACTTTATCAGTGATAAAACTTATCCGTACGGTAACTGGTAATAACCTGCTCTGATCTTTTCAGTAAGAGAAAAAATGAAATGTTTTACTCTCCGGGAGGAGATT
>NZ_CAWPHW010000012.1:207701-354737 GCF_963888145.1 Cronobacter sp. EKM101R
AAGGTTTTCCGCACGATAGACCAGCCGCAGGGCGACAGCGTGGGAAGCTGGGACCAGTATGTAGGGCTTGGGCCATCTCCGTTTAACCAGGCGGTCTCTCCGCCGAGTATGATGATCTTCTGCTGGGATTCCATCATTGACAGGAAAGTGTATGAAACCTCGCTGATATTCTCGCCAGAGACCTGGCAGAAAATGCTGCGTACGGAAAAAAGTAACTACAGTCCGAAAGAGACCTATTACTTCCGGTATTTGGTTATCGGGCTTGCGCCGGAAGGAAAAGTCCGGGTGTGGCTGAAGAATAATGGCCGCCCTAACCTTGAGCAAACGAAGACGGAGATTAAAACCCGGTCAGGGAAAGATCTCAATATGTGCAAGGGAGTTACGGGAAGTGATTTTTCCAAAGGCTATAGCAACACTACAACAAAATTTATAAAAGATAAAACCTATCCCTACGGTAGCTGGTGAGCTAACAGATATTTATTTCGATACAAATGAAACCTGTATTCAGGTTCTGCTAATAAACGGAGAATTAAATTGTCAAAAGGATTAATATTACTGGGCGATAAAACTACCCATGGCGGTGTGGTGATTTCTGCCTCGTCAACAATGATAGTGAATGGGCGAGTAGTAGCTCTGATAGGGGATAAAGTGAGTTGCCCGGTTCCAGGGCATGGTACTAATAAAATTATTGAAGGCTCGCTAGAGTGGATTTCAGATGGCAAAGCTCTTGTTGTGAATGGGTGTCGGTGTGAATGTGGCTGCCAGGTCATTTCTGGTGACCCGGAATGTTCAATAGGATGACTAATGAGCTGGAAAAGGAAAAAAGCTGTTGTAACCGAGTTGCCTCCGGCACCATCAATATATCGATGGTTGTGCGCAGGCGTGTTAGCATTTATTGTAGGCTCAATGCTATTTGTTATTCATGCGTCCAGTAAAATAAAAGTGTTATCGGCGCTTAACATCTGGGTAATTTCTTTATTACCAATAATAGTCTGGCTTTTAATGTTTTTTGTGAGGTGCTATTTACGGCTGCGGGAGGTGAAAAAGCATATTTTTTTGCAGAAAGAAGCGCAATACAGCCAGCAACAATGGATGCAGTGGGCTGAACGCTATGTAGCCATTTTGGCAAGCGCTGTCATGCTGCCTGACCATTTCTCTGCCCGCTCTTTTGGGACAGAAAGCGTTCAACAATACGGGTTTGCTCGTAGATTAGTTTTTCCTTCCCGTGAGAAGATGAATGATATCCGTATCCTAAAATTACTGATAGGTGCTGTAGAAAATGAGTTGAGAGATGTTTCTCGAATGTTGCCTTTGCAAATTACGATAGTGAAGGATTGCCCTTCTGATCGGTTGACGGATCATTTCTTTAATGTCTGGCAGGAATATCTATATCAACCGATTGCACCTGAAAATTTACAAATTACAGCTTCACTCTCTTTTTCGGCCATGGAAGAACGACTGAAAAATCCAGAGCTGGCGGCTGAATTAATTCTTGTGATGCAACTAGGCGGCGAAGAAAACTACTCCGATGGTTTGGCGGTTCTGCTGCTGGTAAGTGATGACGTAGCGCGCAACTGTTTAATGCCACATCCTGTGCGCTTGCTCAGACCCATGCAGCTCGATACGACCCGCTTTGAAACGGAGCTCAAGGTGTTTCTCCAGACACAGACCGCCGCATGTAGAACAAAAAATATTATTGGCGATGCAAAAAGCTGGAGTAGTTATTTTGCTGCGCTGATCACTACCGGTAACACTTTTGGCACAATATGGAAACCGGAAGAAAATGAACTACTGGAGAAATGGTGCGGTAAACCAGGGCCATTCTCGCCGTGGCTTTTAACAGCGTTTGCTGCTGATTGGGTGAAATTACATAACTGTTCCGTGTTGGCGCTATTTTCGCATGAGCAGGACTACTTTATTAGTTCATTAACTCCAGGGAGCGGAGATGAAGATACCAGGTAGTTACCTTGGCAGGTTTGGTCTGGCAGGGTTGACGATAGCAGGGCTAATATTTCTCGGCTGGCTCATTAACACTTTTGGTCCTGCGTGGGGAATCAATACCCCGAAAGAACAACTTTTTGCTTTTTTACTGATAACTCTGCTGGTAATTTTTGTGCGCTTTTTACCTGCACTTCACCATAGCGCTCAGGAGCGTTTGTATCGTCATAAGGCACAACTGGCAAATGTTTTACCTGCTGATGATAAGCGACTCGCGCCTGTCGCTCCCTTGAATGTTACCGTTAGTGATATCAAAGATATGATGCGCCACCTTTACGGGCGCTTGTGGGTAAGCAAAATCCGTATTCTGTTGGTCGTTGGTTCAGTTAGTGATGTACAACGGCTTGTTCCTGGCCTTTCGCAGGAGTGCTGGCAAGAAGATCAGGGTACGCTGTTGCTATGGGGAGGCGAGTTGTCTGGTGATATTGATACCGCCTGGCTTTCCGCGCTGCGCAAACTGCGTCGTCGGCCCATTGATGGCGTCGTGTGGGTGACATCTGCTTTCGACACGCCAGCCAATGATGACAGTTTTTCTCATGATAACGTGATGTCCCAGGAGGCGATGAATACCTTCGCCCACGTTTTTTATAATCTTTATGACGCGCTGGGTTGGCACCTTCCACTGTACATATGGTCGTTGCATTCGCAAATCGTCGATCAAACCGGATATGTCACCCAGCCCATTGGCTGTCTGCTGCCGCCAGACTGCTCGCCTGAAAACCTTTCTACGCAACTTTCCTCACTCTCTGCATCATTGATGACTCATGGAGTGCAGCACATTTGCGAAGTACCCAGGCACATGTTTTTACTGAGTCTTGCAGACAGGCTCATCCGCAAATCAGAAACCATCGCCGGACCGCTGGCGGTATTGCTAAATGCCTGGCGTCCTCTACCGCTGGCTGGCCTCTTGTTCAGCATGCCCTCACTGGGAGCAGCGCGGAGTATGCGCCATCACTGGTGTAAAGATAAACGCTGGGACGTATTGCCGGAGTCCGCACGCGCGCTGCCCGCAGGGCTGCGCCCCCGCAAGCCTGGGCCTGACTGGCGGCGGGTGATGGCCGCTTCACTGGCTCTGTTGATGACGCTGTGGGGCGTATGGATGCTGGTTTCCTACACCAGTAACCGCAACATGATCAGTCATGCTCAGGAACAGGCGTCGCTTACCGCACAACAAAATCAGCCTTTAGCCTCTCGCCTGAGTTCCCTGTCTGAACTTCAGAAGACGCTGGAGCGCCTGCAGTACCGTTCAGAACACCGCGTCCCCTGGTATAACCGCGCCGGGTTAAGCCATAACAACGAACTGCTGGCCGCCCTCTGGCCACGTTACCGCGACAGCGCGCTGCCGCTTCTGCGCGATGCAGCGGCGGCGCATCTTCAGCAACAGTTAACCGCTTTTGAACAGTTGCCACCGGATAGTCCGCAGCGGGAGATGAGGGCGAAAGCCAGCTATGACCAGTTGAAACTCTACCTGATGCTGGCGCGTCCTGAGCGTATGGATGCGGCCTGGTTCGGCCCGGCGCTGCTGCGCGCGTGGCCGCAGCGCGACGGGATAAGCGACGGCGTCTGGCAGGGGAGCGCGCCGTTGTTGCTGTCGTTTTATGGCGCGAATCTGGCGGCGCATCCGCAATGGCGCCTGCCAGCGGATGAGGCGACGATAAACCAGGTGCGTTCGCTGCTGATTCGTCTGATGGGAATGCGTAACAGCGAGTCTTCCCTGTACCAGAAAATGCTCTCACAAGTGGAACATCTGTATGTCGATATGCGCCTGGAAGACATGACCGGCGACACCGATGCGTCACGGCTGTTTACCAACGTTGAAGTGGTGCCGGGGATGTTCACCCGTCAGGCGTGGGAGCAGGCCATTCAGCCCGCCATTGAGAAAGTGGTGGAAGAGCGGCGCGATGAAATGGACTGGGTGCTGACGGACAGTAAACAGGCACCGCTGGGCGATGGTTCGCCGGAGGCGCTGAAAAAACAACTGACTGAGCGCTATTTTGCCGATTTCGGCGGCGCCTGGCTGGGGTTCCTCAATGCGCTGCGCTGGCAGCAGGCCGCCACGCTGTCAGACGCTATCGACCAGCTCACGCTGATGGCCGATGTACGCCAGTCGCCGTTGGTGGCGCTGATGAATACGCTCAATATCCAGGGGCGTACCGGCCAGACCGGGGAGGCTATCTCCGATTCACTCGTGAAATCGGCGAAGAACCTGCTCAGTAATGAAAACAGCGACGCCATTGACCAGAACGCGGGCCCGCATGGTCCGCTGGACGCTACCTTCGGCCCGGTGCTGGCGCTGATGGACAAAAATCACGCCGGCGAGCAGGCTCAGAGCCTGCAGGCTTACCTGAGCCGCGTCACCCAGGTTCGCCTGCGTCTGCAGCAGGTGACTAACGCCGCCGACCCGCAGGCGATGACCCAGACCCTGGCGCAGACGGTCTTTCAGGGTAAAGCCATCGACCTGACGGAAACCCGCGACTACGGCAGCCTGATAGCGGCGGGGCTCGGCCAGGAGTGGAACGGTTTTGGCCGGACGGTGTTTGTTCAACCCATGGAAGAGGCCTGGCAGCAGGTGCTGGCGCCAGCGGCGGACAGCCTCAACGTCCAGTGGCAGCAAGCGGTGGTCAGTGACTGGAATGAAGCGTTTGGTAGTCGCTATCCATTTAACAACTCTGACAGCGATGTCTCCCTGCCGTTGCTGGCCAAATATCTCAATGCCGATTCAGGGCGTATTGCGCAGTTCCTGCAAACCCGTCTGAAGGGCGTGCTGCACCGCGAGGGCAGTCACTGGGCGCCAGACAGCGTGAATGCGCAGGGGCTGACCTTTAATCCGGCATTCCTTACCGCCATCAACACCCTCAGCAACATCTCGGATGTGGCCTTCACCGAAGGCAACGCCGGAATGAGCTTTGAACTACGGCCGGGGACGGCGGACGGCGTGATGCAGACCGACATGATTATTGACCATCAGAAGCTGAACTATGTGAACCAGATGCCGCACTGGAAACGCTTCACCTGGCCTGCGGATACCGACGCGCCGGGCGCGACATTAAGCTGGATAAGCACCCAGGCGGGAACTCGCCAGTATGCCGATATGGCTGGCGCCTGGGGCTGGATACGCCTGCTGGATGAAGCCTCCGTCGCGCCTTATCCGGGCATCGGCAGCAGTTACAGTCTGCGCTGGAAAGCCCAGGACGGGCGTTATCTCAACTACACCCTGCGCACCGTCGCCGGTGAGGGGCCGCTGGTGCTGCTTAAACTGCGTAATTTCCGTTTGCCGGAAACTATCTTCAGCGTCGATGCGTCGCAGGCTTCCTCTGAAATGGATGACAGGAAGGAGGCTGACTGATGTCATCGCTGAATGCGCTGCTGAACGCCTGTCAGACCAAACAGAAAACTCCCTAAGGGGCTGATGACATCGGGCCAGCAGACGCTGATCGATATGGTTGTGGCGTACCTGAAGGGCTTACTGACGTGCCTGCACAGTCTGAAAACACTGATCTTTAACGATGGCACTTGTTTGTCGATGAGTGACGCAGAACTGGATACAGCAGGATGAAATGGCGTCAGCCAGTGACTGGCGTCCTGAGGCGCTCGTTGCAGCTGGTAGTCGTGCTGACAACGACACTCTGCAACTGAAGCCGGAAGCGTCGTCAATTGCCGACAGCGACAGGGTTAAGGCCGACCTGAAATCATTGCACCCCCATCATGAAACACCTGCTCGCCGGGCTGATTGCCATCGACCCGGCCCGCGCGGCGGTGCTTTGTGGATAACACTCAACGGAAAAACGAAAACGAATGGAAGATTTAACCCTGCGCTATTTCGACGCGGAAATGCGCTACCTGCGCGAAGCGGCGAAAGAGTTTGCGCAAGCCCATCCTGACCGGGCGGCGATGCTCGATCTGGATAAGGCCGGAACGCCGGACCCTTATGTTGAACGTCTGTTTGAGGGCTTCGCTTTTTCGGTCGGACGCCTGCGCGAGAAAATTGATGACGACCTGCCGGAGCTGACGGAAGGGCTGGTCAGTATGCTGTGGCCGCACTACCTGCGCACCATTCCGTCGCTGTCGGTGGTCGCCTTCACGCCCGCGTTGCAGTCAATGAAAATGGCTGAGCATGTACCCGCCGGGCTGGAGGTTTACTCCCGTCCCGTGGGGCCGAAAAACACGGTCTGCCGCTATCGCACCACCCGCGACATGATGCTTAACCCGCTCAGCGTGTCGGGCGTCACGATGACGATCGAGCCGGACGGGCGTTCGTTACTGCGTATTCGCTTCGCCTGTAGCGAACAGGCTGACTGGTCGCAGGCCGATCTCAGCCGCCTGAGTCTTTATCTGGCGACGGAGGCGCCGGTCAGCAGCCATCTTCATCTAATGCTGACCCGGCGGCAGGCGGCGATGTATCTCCGTCTGCCCGGCCAGGTCGATCGCATCCGGCTTGAGGGTTACTTCTCACCGGGTGGTTTTCGCGAAGAAGACAGCCTGTGGCCGCAAGGCGACTCCGGCTTCAGCGGGTACCAGCTCCTGCTGGAGTATTTCACCTTCCGCGAAAAATTTATGTTTGTCGATCTCCACGGACTTGATGGCATTACGCCGCCAGCAGGCGCTGCCTGGTTTGATATTGAAGTGGTGTTGAACCAGTCATGGCCCTCCGATCTGCCAGTCACGGACGATGCCATTCGCCTGCACTGTGTGCCAGTGATTAACCTGTTTTCTCTTGAAGCGGACCCGCTGACGATTTCCGGGCTGGAGAGCGAATATTTGCTGCGCCCGAAACGCCTGCAGGACGGACATACTGAAATTTACTCGGTGGATGCGGTGATGGGCTCCGGGCGGACGGGAGATGCCGAATATGTGCCCTTCAGCAGTTTTCGTCACAAGGGCGGGATGATGCGCCGCCAGGCGCCGCCCCGTTACTACCACACCCGGGTGAAGCGCGGCGTCACCGGGCTGCATGATACCTGGCTTATTCTTGGCGGGCACCAGTGGGAGGATGATCGCATTATCTCCCGTGAGACGGTGTCGCTGCGCATAACCGGCACTAACGGTCAGCTTCCACGTCGCGCGCTGCAAAGCTCACTCCTGGATCGCTGCGAACGGGTGGTGCAGACCCCGGTCTCTGTCAGAAATCTCTGCAAACCGACGCTGCCGGTCTGGCCGCCAGCGGAAGATCGCTTTCACTGGCGGGTGTTAAGCCACCTGGGCTCCGGCTTCCTCAATATGATGAGTAGCGCGGAAGTGCTGCGCGGCACGCTGGCGCTTTACAACTGGCAGGAGGATGAACTCAATAACCGTCGCCTGGAGGCCATCCAGCAGGTTGAACATCACCGGATCCAGCGCTTCGAGCAGGGATGTTTACTGCGCGGCCTGGATATTGAAGTGACGCTCGACAGCAATGGCTTCACCGGTGAGGGCGACGTTTACCTGTTCGGCGAACTGCTTAACCGCTTTTTCGCCCTCTATGCCGACATGAACCAGTTTAACCAGCTCACGCTGATTGTTCAGCCAGAAGGAAAATGCATACGGTGGAAAGAAAATCACTGTCCGCGCCTGCCCGGCTGATGGAAACGCTGGGTGACCAACTGCCCTACGTCAATTTTTATCGTTTCTGCCAGTTGCTGGCGCAGAGTCAGCCGGATAATCCCGTCATCGGCAGTACCTGGCAGGTTCGTCTGGAGCCGGTGCGCTTTCGCCCCCATCCGGGAATGGGCTTCCCGGCCACGGAAATTAAGGGGCTGGATGCGCCGGAACATGCCTGGCAGCCGCCGTCCATTCGGGTCACCTTTATGGGGCTCTACGGGGTGGAGTCGCCGCTGCCCACGCACTATATCGATGACATCGTCCAGCGCAGAGAAGGCTATGAAGCGACGACCGATTTCCTCGATATTTTCAATCATCGCCTGATTGCCCAGTATTACCGGATCTGGCGTAAATACTCTTATCCGGCGACGTTTGAGGCCGGAGGAAAGGACAACACCTCGCAATATCTGTTGGGGCTGGCGGGGCTGGGCATTAACGGCTGCGCGGAAAATATCGCCACGCCGGCGTCGCGTTTCCTGGCGCTGCTGCCGGTGATGCTGCTGCCGGGGCGCACGGCAGAAGGCATGGCATCGCTGGTCAGGCTTCTGGCACCGGATAGCCGGGCGAAAATCTGGCACCATGACCGGCGGCGGGTGCCGGTGAAGAAAACACTGACCATGAGCGTACGCCAGCCCGTTAGTCTGAAAGGGCGTCCGGTGATGGGGGCATATGCGACCGACGCCAACAGCCAGGTATTGATGCGGATTTCCACCACAATTTCGCAGGAGGTGCAGGGCTGGCTGCCAGGCGGCGAGCTGCACGGCGACCTGATGGCGCTGTTGCATGTCTACCTTGGCTCGCGGCTGGATGTGCGTCTGCAACTGTGCGTGGACCGTCGTCTGCTGCCTGATGCCCGGATGAGCAGCACGGCGGGCGCGGACAGCGTTCAGCTGGGGCGAACGGCGGTGATGAAACCGTTGAATGCCGCTGGGGCGAAGTCAGACAGGACAATCACCATCAATCTGGGGCGTTACGAGCATGTTCAGGAAAATATTAACCGAAGGGAGGCTGATGAAGATGGCAATTACCACTAGTGAAAGCACGGGTAAAAGCGCAGGTAAAACCCCGCTTCTGATTCTGGCGTCAGGATTCACGCTGCTGCTTGCCGGCTGCGGGCTGACCCAGAAAGTCACCGATAGCACGGTGGCGGTGACCAAATCCATTTTTTATAAACAGGTAAAAACCCTGCATCTTGATATTCATGCGCGTGACGCCGTTAACAGCAATGACGGTGGGGTGGCGCTTTCCACCGTAGTGCGTATTTATCAGCTAAAAGATCGTAAAGCGTTTGACGACACAGATTATCCGTCGCTCTTCGCAGACGACAGTAAGGCGATTAAGGCTGACCTGGTGGCGGAAAAAGACATCAGCCTGCGGCCGGGCGGGGCGGTGATGTTGGATATGCCCATGGAGGAAAGCGCTCAGTATGTTGTGGTGGCGGGCATGTTTATGTCGCCGGACCAGGCCGACAACACCTGGCGCGTGGTGCTGAGCCGCGACGATCTTGATCCGGATGAGCCGCGTGTCATCGAAGCCGGTAATAATCGCCTGACCCTCAAAGCAGTGAAGGAGGGCTGATGTGCTGCATGCCTCCTTCTGTATAAATGCGCGGGAAACGGCGTAACCCCTTTTCTCGCCGGTTTATTCCAGGGAGTGGCTTCATAAAATCATTCGCCATATTTTGCTGTGCCTGTTCTTCGCCTGTTGCTGAGTCCGTCGGCGCAGGCGAAGAGCCATAAAGCACGGGGTGTGCCTGGCATACCTCACAATGAAACCAATGATCTGGCGCTGAAAATCCTGGTCTGTCGGGGGAAGCGCAGGTAACTGAGCGTGGGGATATCCATTTAAGCGACGCGACTGTTTATTTCCGGATGGCGAAAAGCAGAAGCCAGACCCTGAATGCGCAGTCAGAGATTAGAAAGGGTAAAACCACGAGCTGGACGGAGCTTGTCGCTGTTTGAACAACGCGGCGTGAAAGGCGTTCTCGATAAAAAACAGGAATCACTGAGGATTAACTGAATGGTGCGTCCGAGTGGACTCGAACCACCGACCCCCACCATGTCAAGGTGGTGCTCTAACCAACTGAGCTACGGACGCACATTAGGATGGTGCGTTCAATTGGACTCGAACCAACGACCCCCACCATGTCAAGGTGGTGCTCTAACCAACTGAGCTATGAACGCAATGCTGTGTGACAGCGGGGACGAATATTAACGGCAGCCCCGGCGCCTGGCAAGGGGCAAACGTCAATTTTCTTTCATATTTCACGCGATTGCCGCGTATTTGCGCAGAATGATGGCAAAGTGATCGGCGTAGCGGGCTGGCGCACATCAAGCGGATAAAAAAACGCCGCCCACAGGGGCGGCGCAGGAATTAGCGCGCGGCGCGCGCCAGGATGGTTTCCGACGGCTGGCGTTGCAGGTAACGCATACGCCACATCATCATAATGGCCGCCGAGGTCAGGCCGAGGATAAAACCGAACCAGAAACCTGCCGGGCCCATCGGCTCCACAACCCAGTCGGTGAGACCCAGAATGTAGCCGCTTGGCAGGCCCAGCACCCAGTAGGCGATAAACGTGATAAAGAAAATTGAACGCGTATCTTTATAACCGCGCAGCACGCCGCTGCCGATCACCTGAATCGAATCCGAAATCTGGTATATCGCCGCCAGCAGCATCAGGTGCGAGGCGAGGGTGACCACTTCCGGATTGTCGTTGTAAAGCAGGGCGATAGGCTCGCGGAACACCACGGTAAAGAGCGCGGTCATGACGGCGAGGCAGATACCGACCGCGATGCCGGTGCGCGCGGAGGTCTGCGCCTCAAGCGTCGAGCCCTGGCCCAGACGGAAACCCACGCGAATCGTCACCGCCGCGCTCATCGACATCGGCAGCACGAACATCAGCGAGCTGAAGTTGAGCGCTATCTGATGACCCGCCACATCGACAATCCCGAGCGGCGACACTAACAGCGCTACCACCGCGAACAGCGTCACCTCGAAAAACAGCGCCAGCGCCACCGGCATCCCGATCTGAGCCAGACGACGAATGACCAGCCAGTCAAAGCGGCTGGCATCCGGCTGCAGGCGAATATCACGCATCGAGCGCGCGCGTTTGACCCAGTAACGCATACAAAAGAACATCACCCAGTACACCGACGCCGTCGCCACGCCGCAGCCGACGCCGCCCAGTTCCGGCATACCGAAATGGCCATAGATGAAGATATAGTTCACCGGAATATTCACCAGCAGGCCGATAAAGCCCATCGCCATGCCCGGCGTGGTTTTAGCAAGCCCTTCGCACTGGTTACGCATCACCTGGAAGAAAAGATAGCCCGGCACGCCCCACAGCAGCGCGCGCAGGTAATTCACCGCTTTGTCGGCGAGCAGCGGGTCGATGTTATGCATCGCGCGGATGATATGCCCGGCGTTCCACAACACAATCATAATAAGCACAGAGACCAGCCCGGCCAGCATAAAGCCTTGCTGTACCTGATGGGCGATACGGTCGCGGCGGCCTGAGCCGTTAAGCTGGGCGATGACCGGCGTAAGCGCCAGCAGCAGGCCGTGACCGAACAGAATAGCAGGCAGCCAGATAGAGGTCCCGATAGCGACCGCCGCCATATCCGTGGCGCTGTAGCCGCCGGCCATAATGGTATCGACAACCCCCATCGAGGTCTGGGCGATTTGCGCGAAAATCACCGGGATTGCCAGAGCTAATAACTGACGCGCTTCGACAAAATACTTCTGCACGTGAACACCTGTATATTGTTGTTATTTGAGAGACAAAAAAGCCGCCGCAACGGGCAGCAAGAAGAAAATGCAGGGGAATTAGTCAGACTATTGTAGCGAGAGTTCACTATTAAGCCAGTGAAATAATGCGCTTAAGACCGCTCAGGCTGGCAAGGGCATATTCCACCTGTTATTGTTCTGGTTATGAATCTCGCGGCCGCGCGCCGCCATGTTAGCGAATCCAGGAGTGGCAAAATATGTTTACCGGTATTGTTCAGGGCACCGCGAAAGTCGTGGCTATCGATGAAAAACCGAATTTCCGCACCCATGTGGTGGAGCTGCCGGACGCGCTGCTGCCGGGGCTTGAGACCGGCGCATCGGTGGCGCACAACGGCTGCTGCCTGACGGTAACGGAAATTAACGGCAACCGCGTCAGCTTCGATTTAATGAAAGAGACGCTGCGTATTACCAATCTCGGCGATTTACAGACCGGCGATGTGGTGAACATTGAGCGCGCCGCGAAATTCAGCGATGAAATTGGCGGTCATTTAATGTCCGGGCATATTATGACCACGGCGGAGGTTGCGAAGATCCTGACGTCGGAAAATAACCGGCAGATCTGGTTTAAAATTCAGGACCCGACGCTGATGAAGTATATCCTGCACAAAGGCTATATCGGCATTGACGGTATCAGCCTGACGGTCGGTGAAGTAACGGCGACCCGCTTTTGTGTTTTTCTGATCCCGGAAACGCTCCAGCGCACTACGCTTGGCGCCAAAAAACTGGGCCAGCGGGTGAATATTGAAATTGACCCGCAGACCCAGGCGGTCGTGGATACGGTTGAGCGTGTATTAGCCTCTCGCGAAGCCGCCGCGGCGATTACCGCGCAGTTGCACCCCGCAGGATAATGCTCTGCTGGTGGGCTCAGGCGCTCACCAGCGTACCCCGCACCCGTTCGCCCGGCGCGCCGCCGGAAAGCAGCGCCACCGCCTGCCGGGCGATACTCTCCAGCGAATAACAGATCGCCGGAACGCTCTCCAGCCCCATGCCGCGCCCGGAACTCTCAAGACTAAACACCAGCACCTGCTCCGGCACCGCGAAACGGTATTCCCGCAGCATCGCCACGGCTTCTCGCGCCTGGCTGTCGTCCGTTACCAGCAGCGCGCTGAATTTCACGCCGCTATTAATAAGCTTTTGCAGCGCGATACGCAGCACCGGCTCATCTTCAATCACACGCTGGCGGTGAAACGGGATCAGGTGGTTTTCCGCCGCCTGACGATACCCCTGTAAAATCTCTGCCGCCGCGTCGCCCGCCGGAAAGTTAATCAGCGCGATATCGCGCCGCTGGTGGCTGCACAGATATTGCACCGCCGTCTGGGCCGCAAAGAGCCAGTCAAACTGAATGCCCTGCGCCGTGGCGGCGCTTAAACAATCGACAAGAATTACATCATCATCAAGCGCGGGCAGGGGAAAGCGGGCGCCGACAATCATCAGCGCGTCGCACAGGCCGGAATCCAGCTCGGCGCGGGCGCGCGTTACCTCTGGCGCGGAACTCGCAAAGCGCAACAGCAGATGTTTACCGTGCTGGCTGAGCTCTTTTTCCAGCGCCTGTAGCCAGCAGGTGGCCTGCTGAACATGTTCGCTGGCGCAAATCACGCCGATGCAGTGGGTCATCTGGCTGGAGAGGGACTGCGCAATGGCGTTTGGCTGGTAGTTCAGCATCTCGGCGGCGCGCAGCACCGCAAGACGGCTCTCTTCCTTCACGCCGCGATTGCCGCTCAGCACGCGGGAAACGGTGGCTTTCGAGACGCGCGCCAGGCGCGCGACATCATTAATGGTGGACATCGTATTTTCCTGCAAAGCGTGGCGGCGCCGGGGCCGCCACTCGGTTACTCATCAAACCCGTTCTTTGCCGCCACCTGGCGGTACCATTCACCGCTCTTTTTAATCGTGCGTTTCTGGCTTTCCAGATCGAGTGACACAAAGCCGTAACGGTTCTTGTAGGCGTTGCACCAGGACCAGTTATCGATAAAGGTCCACATGTGGTAGCCCAGACAGCGGCTGCCTTCGCTCAGGCCCTTGTGCAGCCATTTCAGGTGATCGCGCACAAACTCGATGCGGTAATCATCCTGAATCTGTCCGTCGCGCTCGAAGCGCTGTTCGTTCTCAACGCCCATGCCGTTTTCGGAGATATAACAGCGCGGGTTGCCATACTCTACACGCAGGCGGGTGAGGATGTCGTAGACGCCTTTCTCATAAATCTCCCAGCCGCGATACGGGTTCATTTTGCGGCCCGGCATTTCATAGGCGCTGAAGAACCACTCCGGCATAAACGGGCTGTCCGGGTTTACCTGCGAATCACGGCACTGAATGCGACGCGGCTGATAGTAATTGATGCCGAGCAAATCCACCACACCCGCCGCCAGCAGCTCTTTGTCGCCAGGCTGGCAGGCGGGCAACTGATCGTACTGCGCCAGCAGCGCCACTAAATCTTCCGGGTAACTGCCGCGCAGCGCCGGATCGAGGAAGCTGAGGTTAAACATCAGATCGGCGATCTGCGCAGCTTTCACATCCGCCGGGTTTTGCGAACGCGGATAAGAGGGCGTGAGGTTCAGGATAATGCCGATTTCGCCGCCGTCGTTACGCTCGTGATAGGCTTTTACCGCGCGGGCGTGGGCCAGCATCGTGTGGTAGGCGACCGTCGCCGCGCGCCGGAAATCGACCACGTTCGGGTAGTGGAAGTCATACAGGTAACCGCCTTCCACCGGCACAATCGGCTCGTTGAAGGTAAACCAGTGGGTGACCCGGTCGCCAAACAGTTCAAAACAGGTGCATGCGTAAGCTTCAAACGCGTCAATGACCTTGCGGTTCTCAAAGCCGCCCTGTTCCTGAAGCGATAACGGCATATCGAAATGGAACAGGTTGATAAACGGCGTGATGCCCTGGCGCAGCAGTTCATCAATCACCTGGTTATAGAAGGCGACCGCCTCCTGGTTTACCGCGCCGGTTCCGTCCGGGATAAGGCGCGCCCAGGAAATGGACGTGCGGAAGGTATTGTGGTTAAGCGCCTTCAGCAGCGCGATGTCTTCTTTCCAGTGCTGATAAAACGTGGAGGTTTGCGCAGGGCCAACGCCGTGGTGAAAACGCTCCGGCTGCAGGCGGAACCAGTGGTCCCAGGTGGTGGGCGTTTTGCCGTGGCTCAGGCTTTCACCTTCGGTCTGCGGCGCCGAGCTGGCGCTGCCCCACCAGAATCCTTCGGGAAATGAGTAGTGCATATCCATCCTCATAGCTCAGTCAGGCGCCTGCCGGAAAGGCAGGCGCAGTAAAAATCAGGCATTATTCGTGACAGTGTCACCTTCGGTGGCGTCCTGTGCCGCTTCCTGTTTTTGGAGCGTGCGCTCATAGGCTTTCACAAATGGGTAGTACATCAGCGCCGACATCACCATGCAGATAAGACACATGACAACCGGGCTGAAGGCCCAGTTAGCGGCCCATGATGCCCCGATGGGCGCGGGCGTAGTCCACGGCGTCAGCGAGACTACCTGCGCCAGCCAGCCCAGTTTGGTCGCGGTCCAGGCAAGAACGGCGTTCACCATCGGCACCAGAATAAACGGCAGGAAAAAGACAGGGTTCATAATAACCGGCGCGCCGAACAGAATCGGTTCATTGATGTTAAACATGCTCGGCACGACGCCCATTTTACCGATGGTACGCAGGTGCACCGCGCGGCTGCGCAGCAGCAGGAACGCCAGCGGCAGGGTGGAACCTACGCCGCCGATCAGCAGGTAGTGATCCCAGAATCCTTGCAGGTAAATATGCGGCAGCGCCTGGCCCGCCGCCAGCGCGGCCTGGTTGGCGGAGAGGTTCGCCATCCAGAACGGGTTCATGATGCCGGTGACAATCAGCGCGCCATGAATGCCCGCAAACCACAGGATCTGGCAGATTAAAACGGAAATCAGAATCGCCGGCAGGGAGTCGGACGCGGCCACCAGCGGAGAGAGCAGATGCATAATCGCTTCCGGCAGGATCATACCGGTAGTGGATTCAATCAGCAGGTTGAGCGGGTGAAGCGTAAAGACAATCACCACCACCGGGATCAGAATCTCAAACGAGCGCGCGACGCCGGTCGGCACCTCTTTCGGCAGGCGGATAGTAATATTGTGGCGCTTCAGGAAGGCATACATTTCGCTCGCGTAAATCGCCGTGATAAGCGCGGTGAAAATGCCCTGGCCTGAGAAATATTGCGTGGAGATCTGCCCGTCTTTATAAGGCGCCGCCACCAGCAGAAACGCCATAAACGCCAGCAGGCCGGTCATGATCGGATCAAGCTGATAGTGCTTGCCGAGGCTTGCGCCAATGCCGACCGAGATAAAAAACGTCATCACGCCCATGCTGAGGTTAAACGGCAGCATCAGCTGTTCGCGGTATTTCAGCGAAATATCCAGCCACGCGCGGCAGAAGCCGATTTGCGTATCCGGCGAGAAGGGCGGAAAGATAAAAACCAGCAGGAACGAACCGATGATCATAAACGGCAGGGCGGCGAGAAAACCGTCCCTGATCGCGACCACGTGACGCTGCGAACCCATCGCGCCCGCCAGCGGCGTGATTTTGTTTTCAATAACATGGACCATACTCTGGTACAGACTCATGAGGCGTTTCCTTTATCAGGCAGGGGGGAATAGCGCTCAGTTTGAAACAAAATGGAAACCGGTTTCCATGTGTCTGTGGCCTGATTGTCGCCGCGATCACTTTTATGAAAGGAAACGTCGTGAAAGCGTGAGTAGTATCACAAAGCGGGGAAGAGTGAGTGGCAAAAAGCCCCCGGCATGCGCCGGGGTGAATGCTTAACGGGCGACGCGCAGGCCGTTTTCCACGCCGCGGCTAAAGACCACCTGCCACAGCTGGATATCCCGCGCGCGAAAGGCGCCCGCGCAGGCGTTGAGATAATAGGTAAACATGCGTTTAAACCGCTCAGAGTAGTTATCGGCTATCTCCGGCCAGGCGTCGAGGAAACGCGCATACCAGGCCATCAGCGTTTTATCGTAGTCCGCCCCGAAGTTATGCCAGTCTTCCATCACGAAATGCGGCTCGCTGGCGGCGGCAATCTGGCGCGCCGACGGCAGGCAGCCGTTCGGGAAGATGTACTTGTCGATCCACGGGTCAACGTTGTTATCGGTTTTCCGCGAGCCGATGGTATGCAGCAGGAAGAGTCCGTCAGGCTTGAGGTTACGGTCGGCGACGTCAAAATAGGTGGCGTAGTTTTTCGGGCCGACATGCTCAAACATACCGACCGACACGATGCGGTCGAACTGGGAATCGAGATCGCGGTAATCCTGCAACAGAATGGTGACGTCCAGCCCTTCGCAACGCGCCTGGGCCATTTTCTGCTGCTCGGCGGAAATGGTCACGCCGGTGACCGACACGCCATAGTGCCGCGCCGCGAACGCCGCCAGACCGCCCCAGCCGCAGCCGATATCCAGCAGCGTCATGCCAGGCTCAAGCGCCAGTTTGTCGCAGATAAGCTTCAGCTTCGCCTGTTGGGCGTCCTCAAGGTTATCGGCCTCTTTCCAGTAGCCGCAGGAGTACTGCATATACGGATCGAGCATCCGGCTGAAGAGATCGTTGCCGAGATCGTAATGCTCTTTGCCGACAATCCAGGCGCGTTTTTTCGATTGCAGATTAAACAGACGAGCGCCGAGAATGCGCAGCGTATCTTTCAGATGGTGCGGCAGCTGGTCTTCCAGCCCCGCGCGCAGCACTTTGGTGAAGAAGAGATCGAGACGCTCGCACTCCCACCAGCCGTCCATATAGCTTTCGCCAAGACCGAGAGAACCTTCCTGCAAAACACGCTTAAAAAAGTCAGGGTTTTTCACCTGAATGTCGGAAGGGGCTGCGCCGTTAACGGCGATCCCGGCCCGGCTGAGCAGTTCAGTTGCGATGCGATACCAGTGATTGTCCGGTATGCTGACTTCTTCTATACACGATGAACTCATAGCTTCTCCATCACTGATGTGATCAGAACCTTCAAACAGCGTAGTCGCAATTTTCGGTATGTGAGAAATATCACGGAAAGGTCCGCGAGCCTGATATCCGACGTAGAACAGAGGAAGGGAGATGACCCTTGCCAGAAATGTCATTCCAAATAAAAAAGGGAGCCAGCGGCTCCCGTTACTACATAATATTTATGCTAATTATCGTAGAGCCGCGAACCAGTATAGGCCTCGTTTTACGATGATTCAACCGTTGACCGTTAGCAAGCTAATCACAAAATTTCATATTATCACGCGACTGATGACTGCGTGACCCGATGACGCCCGCGCAGCAGGAACCCCAGGCCCGCCAGCAGTACGGTTGCCAGCATGACGCTGGTGGTCGAAAGCAGCGGCGTGGCGACCAGCCATGACACCACCAGACTTGCCACAAAACAGAGCCCCAGCTGGAGCGTATTTTGCAGCGCGGCGGCGCGTCCGGTGGCCTGCGGGAACGGCAACAGCGCGGCGGCGACCACAATCGGGTAGATGGCGCCGTTCGCCATGGCCATCAGGCAGAAGGGGATGAGCAGCGTGGTGAGCGTGACCGCCTCGCTTAACCCTACAAGCCAGGTGGCGAGCACGCTTAACGCGAAGCCTGCCAGCAGCCACGGCAGCAGCGTCTCGCCCTGCCATTTTTGCAGCGCGCTGCGACAGCCGTAACCACCAATCAGAAATGCGATGGTTTGCGGCACATAGCTCAGGCCAATCACCGCCGGGCTGTAGCCCATCTCATGCAGGATAAACGGCGAGCCGGTGAGCCAGGCGAAAAAGCTGGCGGAGCAGGCGGCGTAAATCAGCACATTGCCGCTGTAGACGCGCGAGCGCAGCAGCATCATAAAGCTCAGCGGTTCGCCGCCTTTATTGCCCTGCGGCGCGCCGGAAGGCAGACGCAGCGCCGGAATAATCAGCAGTACCGTGATGGCAAACAGCACCACGAAAATCGCCTGCCAGGAAAAGTGGTTCAGGATCCAGCTGCCCAGCAGCGGCGCCAGCGCCGGAGAAAGGCCGACCAGCGGCATGATGGTCGCGAAAATGCGGCGCGCCTGCTGCGCCGGGTAGCGGTCGGTCACCAGCGCCTGCCAGCTCACCGCGGCGGAGCAAACTCCCACAGCCTGAATAAAGCGCAGCGCCAGCAGCGCGCCTGCGGTCTCTACCCAGACGGTGCCAAGGCAGGCGAGGGCGAAAATCCCGAGCCCCGCCAGCAGTACCGGGCGACGGCCAAAACGGTCAGAGAGGGGGCCCCAGACCAGCTGCGCCAGCGCGAATCCCGCCAGGAACAGGCTCAGAGAGGCGCTGATGGCCGATGGCGCCGTGTGTAAATCCGCCTCGATAACGGCGAACGCGGGCAGGTACATATCGGTCGCCAGAAAGCCGAGCACGCTCAGCCCGGCCAGCCAGCAAAGAAATCCTTTATCAGGTCGCATCACAATGACTCACTTCTTAATACGCGAAAGAGCCCGGAGTGTACGGAGTGCAAACCGGCTTGTGAAACGCTAATATTTGCCGTTTCCATTCAAAAATTTTGCAGGCAGAAAATGTGGTCTGAATATTCTCTGGAAGTCGTCGACGCCGTCGCGCGCACCGGCAGCTTCACCGCGGCGGCGGCGGAACTGCACCGCGTGCCTTCTGCCGTCAGCTATACGGTGCGTCAGCTTGAGGAATGGCTCGCGGTGTCGCTCTTTGAGCGACGCCATCGCGATGTGGTGCTGACGCCCGCGGGCGCCTGGTTTTTACGCGAGGGGCGTTCTGTCATCAAAAAAATGATGATCACCCGCCAGCAGTGCCAGCAGATAGCCAACGGCTGGCGCGGGCAGCTTTCCATCGCGGTGGACAACATCGTGCGGCCTGAGCGCACCCGCCAGCTGGTGCTCGATTTCTACCGACACTTTTCCGATGTTGAGTTGCAGGTGTCGCAGGAGGTGTTTAACGGTGTCTGGGATGCGCTGGCGGACGGGCGCGTGGAACTTGCCATCGGCGCCACGCAGGCGATCCCTGTGGGCGGACGGTTCGCGTTCCGCGATATGGGCATGCTGAGCTGGCGCTGCGTGGTGGCGCATCATCATCCGCTGGCGCGGCACGAAGGCGCGCTAAGCGATGACAGGCTGCGCGATTACCCGTCGCTGGTGCTGGAAGACACCTCGCGTTCGCTGCCCAAACGCATCACCTGGCTGCTGGATAACCAGCGGCGCGTGGTGGTGCCGGACTGGCTCTGCGCCGCTGATGCGCTTAGCGAAGGGCTCTGTATCGGCATGGTGCCGACGCATTTCGCGAAGCCATGGCTGGACCGCGGGGAGTGGCGCGCGCTGACGCTGGAAAACCCGTTCCCGGACGCCGCCTGCTGCCTGACGTGGCGACAAAGCGACGCCTCGCCCGCGCTGCGCTGGCTGCTTGATTATCTGGGGGATAGCGAAACGCTGAACACGGAGTGGCTGCGGGAGCCGCAGTGATACGGCTCCCGGAAGGGATTAACGACGATAGTCGCGGAACGGGCCGTCCGCCACCGAGCGGCGTTCGATAAGGCGCGGGTGCACCTCGATGGTCTGCGACTCTTCGCGTTTGTTAACGATGCGATCGAGCAGCATATTGAACGCAGTCTGACCCAGCGTCTCCTTCGGCTGATGGATGGTCGTCAGCGCCGGGCTGAAGAAGCGTGCGTTACGCACGTTGTCGTAGCCGATAATCGAAATATCCTGCGGCACGCGCAGACCCATCTCATCGGCGGCGCAGATAGCGCCCATCGCCATAATATCGCCGCCGCAGAAGACGGCGGTGGGGCGCTGCGGCTGCGAGAGGATCTGCTGCATGGCGCGATAACCGGATTCCGGCTCGAAATCGCCCTGCACGATCCAGTTTTCCGGCACCTTGATGGCCGCTTCTTCCAGCGCTTTCATGAAACCGGAAAAACGCCCGACGCCGGTGTTGCGCTCAAGCTGCCCCGGGATCACGCCGATATCGCGATGGCCGCGCTCGATAAGATAACGCCCCGCGAGATAACCGCCCTGGAACGCGTTATCGATAACCGAGTCGGTGAAATCCGCTTTCGCTTCGCCCCAGTCCATCACCACCATCGGGATATGACGGTACTCTTCAAGCGTTGCGAGCAGCGGCTCCGGGTATTCCGAACACATCACCAGCAGGCCGTCGACGCGCTTTTGCGCCATCATCGACAGATACGCGCGCTGTTTTTCCAGATTGTTATGCGCATTGCCGAGGATCAGCGTATAGCCTTTCGCAAAGCAGCTGTTTTCTACGGCCTCGATGATTTCTGCAAAGTAGGGCGCTTCGCTACTGGTCGCCAGCAGCCCGATAGATTTGGTGTGGTTCACCTTCAGGCTGCGCGCCACGGCGCTTGGCGAATAGTGTAATTCTTTGATAGCCGCCCATACCGCGTTGCGCGTCTCTTCCGCCACAAAACGGGTTTTGTTAATTACATGTGAGACTGTTGTTGTGGAAACGTTGGCTCGCTTCGCGACGTCTTTAATTGTTGCCATTAATAATCACTCCAGACCCCTGGCTGAGCCCTGCAAAATCACGGGTTAATCGTTTGCCTGTACACACCCCTGTGTGCCACGAGGGGACGTGCGGCATGCCGGGAAACGCGACATTTATCGTGAGGAGGGGTCGATGGCCGGTACCGAATAAAGTAGCGACGAATTTTGGCTTATCTTTATCGAAAGGGGAAGAGGGAAAACGCATATCTGGTTAAATGTCGCAGGATTTTTCGGCCCGTTTATGCAAAAATGCGCACTACCTGATTTTTATGGGGTCTTTAAGGAGAATATCATGAGTACCGATCTGAAATTTTCGCTGGTCACTACCCTTGTTGTGCTGGGTCTTATTGTGGCGGGCGCTTTTACCGCCATCCTGCATTAAGCGCCAGGCGGGAGTGCGCCTGCGTTCTCCCGCTTTCTTATACCATTCCTGCGCTTAAACGCCTTTCGCTCGCCGTTTCCTTTCTTTTTCACGCTATTCCCTTATGATTCGCTAATAACAACTTTTGCGTGTTCTTTAACACTCGCGCAATAATATTTTGCTGTTTTTGTCACTTATCTTTTCCGGCTGAAAGTGCCATCCTTTCTGCATCCTGCTGTAACGTCGGGCATTCCCCGGCGCTGTTGTACAATTTCTGGAGTAATGAATGAAAGTCAATTTCCCGTTACTGGCACTGGCGATTGGTGCTTTTGGCATTGGCACGACCGAGTTTTCCCCGATGGGGCTGTTGCCGGTAATAGCGAACGGCGTCAACGTCTCGATTCCGGCCGCCGGTATGCTGATAAGCGCTTACGCGGTTGGCGTGATGGTGGGGGCGCCGCTGATGACGCTTCTGCTGTCGCACCGCGCACGACGCAGCGCGCTGATTTTCCTGATGGCGATCTTTACGCTCGGCAACGTGCTCTCGGCGCTGGCGCCGGATTACATGACGCTGATGGCCTCGCGTATTCTCACCAGCCTTAACCACGGGGCGTTTTTCGGGCTCGGCTCGGTTGTGGCGGCAAGCGTGGTGCCGAAGCATAAACAGGCGAGCGCCGTCGCGACGATGTTTATGGGGCTGACCATCGCCAATATCGGCGGCGTGCCGGCGGCGACCTGGCTTGGCGAAACCATCGGCTGGCGAATGTCGTTTCTGGCGACCGCCGGTCTTGGGCTGGTGGCGATGGCGAGCCTCTGGTTCTCCCTGCCGAAAGGCGGCAGCGGCGAGCGTCCGGATGTGAAAAGCGAACTCGCGGTGCTGATGCGCCCGCAGGTAGTGAGCGCGCTGCTGACCACGGTGCTCGGGGCGGGCGCGATGTTCACGCTCTATACCTATATCGCGCCGGTGCTGCACCATATCACTGACGCCAGCGCGGCGTTCGTCACCGCCATGCTGGTGCTGATAGGCGTCGGGTTTTCCATCGGCAACTATCTGGGCGGCCGCCTCGCGGACCGCTCGGTGAGCGGCACCCTGAAGGGGTTCCTGACGCTGCTTATTATCATCATGGCGGCGATCCCGTGGCTTGCGAAGACGGAAATCGGCGCGGCTATCAGCATGGTGGTGTGGGGCGCGGCGACATTCGCGGTGGTGCCGCCGCTGCAGATGCGCGTGATGCGCGTCGCCAGCGAAGCGCCAGGCCTGTCGTCATCGGTCAATATCGGTGCGTTTAACCTTGGCAACGCGCTTGGCGCGGCGGCGGGCGGCGCTGTTATTCACGCAGGCTTCGGCTATAACGTGGTGCCGGTGATGGGGGCGCTGATTGCCGCGCTCGGCCTGCTGCTGGTGCTGCTCTCCAGCCGTCGCGAGGCGCAAACGGCGTGCAGCGCCGAATAACATAAGCGCAGTAAAAAAGTAAACGGAGAAGGGCGACCTTCTCCGTTTTTTTTGGTGCAGATAAAATGATTAACGAATGGTGCGCGGTGTCATCACCCGGCGCGCACCGACATAGTGACGCTGCCAGTAATCTTCGCTCAGCGACGTTATCTGGATTTCCTGACCGCTGCGCGGCGACTGAATAAACTTGCCGTTGCCGACATAGACGCCCACGTGATCGGCGGTGCCGCGGCCCTGGGTGCGGAAGAACACCAGATCGCCGCTTTCCAGCTCGCCACGGTTAACCGGCGCGGCGTCACGCAGGTGATACATTTCGTTGGCGGTACGCGGGATACGGAATTTCACCAGATCTTTATACGCATACCAGACCAGGCCGCTGCAGTCGAAACCGGTGCGCGGCGACGTGCCGCCCCAGTGATACGGCTTGCCAATCTGGTTCATCAGCTTGTTCATGGCGGTTGTCTGCGCTTTTTTCACGCGCGCTTTATGGGCATCCGCGATGGTGAGCGGCCCGCTGACGCATTTGGTTTTGCGATTTTTGCGCGTTTTGCTGCAGGTCTGGGCGCTCAGGCGGTTGCTGGCCTGTTTAACGGAAGAGGTGGAAGCGCGGCGGGAAGCGGTTTTACTGGCGGTAGAAGTGGTCTTGCTGGTGCGTTTTGCGGTGGTGTTTCGCTTCTCGCTGGCGGTTTTCGCCGTTTTCGTTTTGGTCTTCGTTTCGTTGTTGCTTTTTTTTGCGGTTTTTGTGCTGGTTTTCTTTTTCACCGTACTGGCGTGCGCCTTTTGTACCTTCGAGGCGCGCGTCTGCTCCGACGCCTGCGCGAACGGCGCAAATGCCAGTGATGAAGTCATTAATAAAGCACAGAGCGTGAGAGCAATTTTTGTTTTGCGCGCCACTGAGCATTCCCCTGCATAAAGCCGGCAATCATGCCAACGGATGAATTTTAAGAGCTTGCTGATTCTAATCTAAAAAATTGTCCGAAGTTAAGCAGCAAATCGTCTTTACAACGCAGTTTCGTTAACCGGCGCACTCTTTTTCGCCAGTTGCCGCTGCGTGGATGCGCATTTTAGCGCGCCTTCTTAGAGGAGAATATCGGCAGCTTACAGAAAAGTGTTATTATTTGCTTCTCTTTCACCACGGCACGGCGCCGGGCTTAAGCGCAAGATTATGCATTTTCGGGACGCTCCGGAGCCGCTACAATGTAAAGCTAACGCCGTAATGACGCTTGAGGAAGTAAGACAATGAGCACTACGCTTGAAAAAATTCAACGCCAGATCGCTGAAAACCCGATTCTGCTGTACATGAAAGGCTCCCCGAAACTGCCGAGCTGCGGCTTCTCCGCACAGGCGGTACAGGCGCTGTCCGCCTGCGGCGAGCGTTTTGCGTATGTCGATATCCTGCAAAACCCGGATATCCGCGCGGAACTGCCGAAATACGCTAACTGGCCGACCTTCCCGCAGCTGTGGGTGGATGGCGAGCTGGTCGGCGGTTGCGACATCATTATCGAAATGTATCAGCGCGGCGAACTGCAGCCGCTTATCAAAGAGACGGCGGCGAAGCACAATCCGGCCACCCCGGACGCGGAATAATCCCGTCGCGCCTTATCGCGCAAACAAAAAAGCGGCCCTGGAGGCCGCTTTTTTTTGCGCTGCGTTAGCTCACTCGCCGTCTTGCGGCGTCGCGTCTTCCGCGGCGAGCGGCGGCACCGGCCAGCCGCCCAGGCGTTTCCAGCGGTTGACAATTTCGCAAAACAGCAGGGCGGTTTGTTCGGTGTCATAGAGCGCCGAATGCGCCTGGGTGCTGTCAAACGGCATGCCCGCCGCGATGCACGCTTTCGCCAGCACGGTCTGGCCCAGCGCCAGCCCGCTTAACGCCGCGGTGTCGAAGGTCACAAACGGGTGGAACGGATTGCGCTTGAGCGACGCGCGCTCCGCGGCCGCCATCATAAAGCTGTGATCGAACGTGGCATTATGCGCCACCATGATCGCGCGGTTGCAGTTGCTCTCTTTCATGCCCTTGCGCACCATTTTAAAAATGGCGTGCAGCGCGTCATATTCGCTGACGGCGCCGCGCAACGGGTTATGCGGATCGATACCGTTAAACGCCAGCGCTTCGGGCTGGAGGATGGCGCCTTCAAAGGGCTCAACGTGAAAATGCAGTGTTTCATCAGGGGTGAGCCAGCCGTCGGCATCCATTTTCAGCGTCACGGCGGCGATTTCCAGCAGCGCGTCGGTTTTGGCGTTAAAACCGGCGGTTTCCACATCGATGACAACAGGGTAAAAGCCACGAAAACGGTCGGACAGACCGGTCAGTTGAGCGTTATCGGACATCAGCGTCTCTTAAGTTTGGGGAATTAAAGCAGCGCGCATTATGGCAAATTTCACGACGGGATGCAGCAAGGCGGGCAGAACGCCCGCCGGAGGGATCAGTTGCCGAGGCCGCGACCTGCGTCTTTCTCTTCGATAAGCTCGATTTTGTAACCGTCCGGATCTTCAACAAACGCGATTACCGTGGTGCCGCCTTTAACCGGGCCCGCTTCACGGGTGACGTTGCCGCCATTGTTGCGGATGCGCTCGCAGGCTTCTGCGGCGTTATCCACGCTGATGGCGATATGGCCGTAAGCCGTGCCGAGCTCATAGCTCTCCACGCCCCAGTTGTAAGTCAGCTCGATCACCGCTTCTTCGCTCTCCGGACCGTAACCGACAAACGCCAGCGAATATTTGTATTCCGTGTTTTCACTGGTGCGCAGCAGTTTCATGCCAAGAACGTTGGTGTAGAAATTGATGGAGCGTTGCAGGTCGCCAACGCGCAGCATGGTGTGAAGTAAGCGCATAAGATCCTCTTAAATAAACGGCTTGTGATGATGCTTTTGGGTGAAACAGGATTTTAGTATAGCGGCGGAAGGCCGCCGCTATCAATTTGGATCACAGGGTAGGGTAATCGATGTAGCCTTCCGCGCCGCCGCCGTAGAAGGATTCCGGGCGCTGCGGGTTGAGCTCGGCTTTTTTACGCAGGCGCTCGACGAGATCCGGGTTAGCGATATAGTCGCGACCAAACGCCACCGCGTCGATAAGCCCTTTCTGGATCAGCGCTTCGGCTTTCTCGCGGCTGTAGGCGCCTGCGCCGATAATAGCGCCGTCGAAACGTTCGCGGACTTTCTGGCGGAATTCGTCGGTGTAAGGCACGCCGCCCGCCCAGTCCGGCTCGGACATATGCAGGTACGCGATGCCGCGCCTGTTCAGCTCTTCAATCAGGTACAGCGCATCGGCTTCTTCGTTCGGGCCGTTGTCGACGTTCTGGAAGCTGCCAATCGGCGACACGCGGATGCCGATGCGGTCAGCGCTCCACTCTTTGCTTACGGCGTCGACCACTTCCAGCACCAGACGCGCGCGGTTTTCCACGCTGCCGCCATACTGATCGGTACGTTTGTTAGAGGACGGCGACAGGAACTGGTGCAGCAGGTAACCGTGGGCGGAGTGCAGCTCTGCCATATCGAAACCGGCGTCGCGCGCATTGCCGACGGCTTTGCGGAAATCATCGACGATGCCCGGAATTTCGTGCGTTTCGAGCGCGCGCGGGGTGGTGGTGTCG
Source organism: Cronobacter sp. EKM101R (assembly GCF_963888145.1). Taxonomy (NCBI): domain Bacteria; kingdom Pseudomonadati; phylum Pseudomonadota; class Gammaproteobacteria; order Enterobacterales; family Enterobacteriaceae; genus Cronobacter; species Cronobacter sp. EKM101R. The sequence continues at coordinate 233,929 of NZ_CAWPHW010000012.1, forward strand.
ACGCGAATAGCCTTGCCGTTTTCATCACGCAGCGAGGTGCGGGTGCCCGCATTAATCGCGGAAGGCGCGACCGGCGCTTCGCCGCCAGGTTGAATGCTGCTGTGCGAGATGCGGCCGGTGTGCCACAGCTGTACGGCGATACGGCCATCGGCCTCGTGTACCGCGGCGGTGATTTTCTTCCACGCGGCGATTTGCTCATCGCTGTGCAGACCCGGCGCGCCCGCATAGCCTTTGGCCTGTGCGGAAATCTGGGTGGCTTCGCTGATGATAAGCCCGGCGCTGGCGCGCTGGCGGTAATATTCCGCCATCATTGCCGTTGGAATATCGCCCGGCTCAATGCTGCGCAGGCGGGTCAGCGGCGCCATGAATACGCGGTTAGGGGCGGTAATGGCACCCACTTTCAGCGGGGTAAACAGCTTTTCGTCTTGCATAGTCACTCCTGAGTAGACCGGTCGTCTTGTAACGAGCGAAATAAAAAAGCGCTGCCTTTCGGCAGGCGCTCTGTTCAAAGCATTTCTTTGACGTGCGCCAGCGCGTTTTCAAGCGGCGTGCCGCTGCGCGACACTTTGGCCTGCAGGCTTGCGCCAAGCCAGAGCACGTATAACACCTGCGCCCGCTGCTGGGCGCTGCCGTTAAAGGTCAACGCCTGTGCGTCGCGGCCGCGCTCCAGCGCGCCTGCCAGCAGGGCGATAACCTGCGCCGCGCCTTTATCAAGCGCGCCGCGCATATCTTCCGACAGATCGCACACTTCGGCTGAGAGCTTCACCGTCAGGCAGCCCGTCATTTTGCCCGTCTGGCAGTAATGACGAAGCGTATCTTCAAACCAGGCGATCAGCTGCTCGCGCGCCGGACCTGCCGGGTTGAAATGCTGCTCAAGGCAGGCCTGATACCGGGCGTAATGGCGCTCCAGCATCGCCACGCCAAACGCCTCTTTAGAGCGAAAGTAGTGGTAGAAGGAGCCTTTCGGTACGCCCGCGGTTTTTAACAGCTCGCTTAACCCCATGCCGGTAAAGCCGCGTTGCAGGCAGAGCTGCTCGCCGGTGGCAAGGAGGTGTTCGCGCGTATCGTGTTCAGGTGTTCGGTTCATACAATCCAATCTAATAGACCGGTCGGTCTAATGCAAGTCGCCTTAGCGAAAACCGCCAGAAACGTTAATTTTTCCGGCAGGCGCTAAGCATATCCTCCTGCGGCTGATAAAGCGAAGTCTGGATATTCATGATGCCCAGCACCGTCGAGAAGAGGTTGTCCTGCGACACCTGGTCGGCCGCCGCACGTTTGCCAAGGCAGTCGGTATCCACGCCGTACTGGCGCGCGTAATCGCCGGAGAGCCAGAAGAGGAGCGGAATGTGCGTCTGCTGATCGGGCGCCAGCAGGTACGGCGCGCCGTGCAGATAAATGCCGTTCTCGCCGAGCGATTCGCCGTGATCGGAGAGATAGACCAGCGCCGTGTTCATGGTGTCCTGATGCTTACGCAGCGCATCAATGGTGCGGCTCAGTACATCGTCGGTATAAAGAATGGTGTTGTCATAGGTGTTAATGAGCGCCTGACGGTCACAGTTCTGGATCTCGTTGGTGTCGCAGGTCGGCGTAAAGCGGCGGAAATTATCCGGGTAGCGGCGGTAATACGCCGGGCCGTGGCTGCCCATCAGGTGCAGGACAATCACGGAATCCTGTTTCAGGCCATCCAGCACGTTATCGAAACGCCACAGCAGCGCGTCGTCGAGGCAGGAGCCGTCTTTACACAGCTCGTTAAGCTTCCATTCAGTCATGTCTGTATGTGGAATGCGGTTGCAGGCGCCTTTACAGCCGCCATCGTTATCCCGCCACAGCACGTTAACGCCCGCATGCGCCAGCACGTCCATCAGCCCTTCCTGATGATGCGCCAGTCCGGCGTCGTAATGCGCGCGCGGCATCCCGGAGAACATGCAGGGCACCGAAATGGCAGTTTCCGTGCCGCAGGAGGTGGCGTGCGGATAAAACACCACGCCCTGTTTTTTCAGCTGCGGGTTAGTGTCGCGATCATAGCCGCCAAGCGAATAGTTCTGCTCGCGGGAGGCTTCGCCAATCACCACCACCAGCACGGTTTTTTTGGTCTGCTGGCGAATGACCGGGCCTTTTTTGGCATCTTCGCCGATGCGCACCAGCGTCTGGTCGCCCGCGAAAAAGCGTGAGTGGGTATATTTGACGATGCCGCTGATGTAGTTAGCGGGCGTGACCATCTTGGCGATATTTTTATTGTTGCGAAACAGCGAGGCGTAGTCCTTATAAAACAGTGACGCCACGAGAATGATCACCAGCAGGCTCGCGAGAATACTGACCAGACGGCGCAGCGCCGTCCAGAGTAAACTGCCGGACACCACCTCAATGCGGCTCAGCAGCAACGCCGGTACGACGCCCGCAACCACAAGCCATCCGATAAGCTGCGGCGTTATCAGCGCCCCGGCTTCCTGGGAGTTGGTCTCGAAGATATTGACCATCATGTTCTGGTCAATCACCGCCCCGTAGGTATACATAAAATAGCTGCTGGCCGCCGAGCCGAGGAGCAATATGGCCAGGACCGGTTTGCGTAGCCACGGTAGATTAATGATGCTGAAAATCACCAGCCAGGCGCAGAACAGCACCAGCGGTACGCTCGCGGCGAACAGCACGTCGTGCAGATGATGTGGGGCGATAAGCGTCCAGCAGCGGCCAATAAACAGCGCATTCATCAGCGTGAAGAGCAGGGCGCTGAACAGGTTGAAACGCAAGTCGCTCCAGCGCAGTTTTTTAATAGTTGCCATTATAAAAACTCCATTAACGATGCAGGCAGTCTACGGCGCAAAGATTAGTGAAACCTTAACCTGCCTTTAACAGCACGCCAGGCAGGTTCAACGAAAGCTCAACGACAACACAATTGTTGCAATTACGTGGCGCTCTGGTGAGCAAACTTGCATCCCGGCGCAGTTCAGGCTTCAATTGTAACTATCATGTTAACGAGGAGCCGTTGTGGCCGAGCAGCTCGAGTTTTTCCCTGTTCCCAGTCCGTGTCGCGGGATTTGCCAGTCGGATGAACGCGGCTACTGCCGTGGCTGCATGCGTAGCCGCGACGAGCGTTTCAACTGGCAGAAGATGAACGACGCTCAGAAGCAGGAGGTGTTACGCCTCTGTCGCCAGCGCATGCTCCGTAAACTGCGCGCCGGTCGCGCCGAACCTGACGAAGAACCGCAGCAGCCTTCACTGTTTTAACCGCGTCGCTTGCGTATAATCCCCGGCAGTTTTCCTTTCTGAGGTAAGTACTTATGGTTGAGCGTATTCTTATGGCGCCCCAGGGGCCGACGTTTTCACGTCTGGTAATGGGGTACTGGCGTTTAATGGAGTGGAATTACTCCGCCCGCGAGCTGGTGGGGTTTATCGAGCAACATCTGGAGCTTGGCATTACCACGGTCGATCACGCCGATATTTACGGAAACTATCAGTGTGAAGCCGCTTTCGGCGAGGCGCTGCGTCTGGCGCCGCATCTGCGCGAAAAAATGGAAATCGTCACCAAATGCGGTATCGCCACCACGGCGAAGCCGGAAAACGCCCTTGGTCATTACATTACCGATCGCGCGCATATTGTGCAGAGCGCGGAAAACTCCCTGCGCCACCTCAGTACCGATGTGCTGGATCTGCTGCTGATCCATCGCCCCGATCCGCTGATGGATGCCGATGAGGTCGCCGAAGCGTTCCTTGCTCTGCATAAAAGCGGCAAAGTCCGCCATTTTGGCGTCTCAAACTTTACGCCAGGGCAATTCTCGTTATTGCAGTCGCGCCTGCCGTTTACGCTCGCGACCAATCAGGTTGAGATTTCGCCGGTACATCAGCCGCTGCTGCTTGACGGAACGCTGGATCTGCTACAGCAGTTACGCATTCGCCCGATGGCCTGGTCATGCCTTGGCGGCGGGCGGCTGTTCAGCGAAGAAAGCTATGGACCGCTGCGCGCAGAGCTGCAACAGGTTGCAGAAGAGACGGGCGCGCAGACCATTGAGCAGGTGGTCTACGCCTGGGTGATGCGTCTGCCGTCGCGCCCGCTGCCGATTATCGGTTCCGGCAAAATCGATCGCGTCAAAAGCGCGATGGGCGCGCTGTCGCTTGAGCTGTCGCGCCAGCAGTGGTTCCGCATTCGCAAAGCCGCGCTCGGTTACGACGTTCCCTGACGGCGCTATTCCCTCCTTTCCGGTGAAAATCGCCAGTCTGATATAGACTTAACGGGAATTACCTGAACCTGGAGGGAATATGAAGCGATTGACTCTGGCGGCGATGGCGCTGCTGACATGCGGCGCCGTACAGGCCGCCAGCCAGGAAGTGGACCTGCATCTGGCTACCGACAAGGGCGTCGGCCAGTCGGCCGGTACGGTCAAAATCACTGAAACCGATAAAGGCCTCGAATTCGCGCCCGATCTTAAGGGCCTGCCGCCCGGCGAGCACGGTTTTCACATCCACGCCAACGGCAGCTGCGAGCCCGCCATGAAAGACGGCAAAATGGCGGCGGCAGAAGCGGCGGGCGGTCATTTCGACCCACAAAAGACCGGTAAACACGCCGGGCCTGAGGGCGACGGGCATTTAGGCGATCTGCCGGCGCTGGCCGTGAATAATGACGGTAAAGCCACCGAGCCGGTGACCGCGCCGCGCATTAAAACGCTCGATGAAATCAAAGGCAAAGCGCTGATGGTGCATGTCGGCGGCGATAACATGTCCGATCATCCGAAACCGCTTGGCGGCGGCGGCGCCCGTTACGCCTGCGGCGTTATTTAACCGCTCCCCGGGCGTTGCTCTCCTGCGGTGAGGGCGACGCCTGTTCAAGCTGCGACAGCGAACACCACAGACGCCAGATAATCCCCGCCAGCCGTCGGGCATCGGGTTGATGATGACGCGCGAGCGTCAGGCTGATGCGCTCAAGCTCGCCGAGCGCCGCCGCCAGCGGACGCTGACGCACCCCTTTGACGCTCATTACATCCCGGAGTGTTTCAATGCAGACATCGCGCACCTGCGAGAGCGGATCGGCGCGAGTTTCCCATTCGCGCAGTTGCCAGACCACGTGGGAGCAATTCAGCAGCACCACGCCCCAGCGCAGCAGCCAGCGGCGGGTCGCCTCGTCCTTGCTGTTACTGAGCTGGCTGATATGGTGATAAACCAGCGATTCAAACGCCGCTTCGCCCCGCTGGGGAACACGACTGAGCTGATCGATAAACCCGCGACGCAGGGCGCGAATATGACGCAGCCCTTTGCGCCGGTCGGAGCCAGGACGCAATACCGCGAACGCCACCCAGCAACACGCCACGCCGCAAATCTTCGCCAGATTGTCATTTAAAAAATCCGCCAGATCGTAAACCGGCGGGTTCGTCACCGCGATAAACGAGCCCATAAACACAATCAGCTGGCCCCACAGCCCGGCAAAACGCGGCTGTTGCAGCTTCATGAGCTGCATCGTGGTCAGGAGCGGAAATAAAAACAGCAGAAACTGCCAGAGATCGGTGACCTGAACCATCAGCCCGAACTTCACCACAAAGCTGAACAGCGTCAGCAGCAAGAGCGTGCGCAGCAGCAGATTGAGCGAGTTGTGCGGCGATGGCGAGGCGGAGTAGAGTACGCAGCTTATCGCCGCCAGCGTCAGCGCGCCGCTGCCCGCCTCCCAGCGGGTATTGATCGCCCATGCGCCGATAAGCGTGATGACGCAAAAGGTACGCAGCGCGCTCCAGAGCGCTTCGGCGTTATCGGTGTGGCGCGCCAGCGGCGGCGCGGTGGGAACGGTTAACGTGTCGTCAGGAAGGGGGGTATCGAGCCGCGCAATCCAGCGCTGGCAGTTCATCCACACGCGGCAGAAATCGCGCAACCGCAGCCAGAAGGCCTGATGACGAAAATCGCCGTCCTCAGACGGCGCCAGCGCCGCCAGCAGACGAGCCACCCGTAACGGGCAGGGCCTGGGTTGCCCGAGTTCGTCAAGCAGCGCATCGAGACCCGCCCAGAGGCTGTGCGGCGGTTCAGGCCAGTTCATCAGCAGGCGGCGCAGACCGGAAATATAGCTGGTCAGGCGCAGTTGCTGATGCAGCAGATAATTGAGCAACTGATTCTGCTGACGGATGCGGTAATGGCTCCAGAAAGCCTGAATACGCAACAGGTTGAGCGTTAACACCTGCGTAATCACGCCCTCATGGGCGGTGCGGATGGCGTCGGTGGTTTGCGGTTTCCACAGCAGGCTGGCGTGCTCCAGCAGTCGCGCCTGCATTTTTCGCAGCGCCCCGAGAAACGTCACGCTGTCGGGCTGGCCGGGCATCACCATCATCATCAGCCCGCCGCACAGAATGCCAACGATCACCTCGCAGACGCGCGACTGGGCGATATCCCACAGCTCTGTCGTTTCAATGGTGTTGACCAGCGGAAAGGCGATGATGGCGGCCGTGTATCCCGCCAGTTGGAAGGCGTAAGCCGCGTTATTGTGGAAATACCCGGAAACCCAGGTGCAGAGCGCCAGCCATAGCGCCATCGCCCACGTGAATAACCACGGATCGTTAAGCGTGTGCCCGGCGATGATCAGCGCGGCGCTGGCACCAAGCAGACTGCCCACGATGCGCCCGAGACTTTTGCTGATAACGCCGCCGACCGTCGGGAAACTCACTACGGCGGCGGACGTCATCGCCCAGTAGGGCTCATCGAGATCCAGCGCGTAAGCGATGGTCAGCGCGAGCGACATCGCAATGCCGTTGCGCAGCGCGTAACGCCACTGCGCGGGCGTCGCTTTGCCCCATGGGGAGCGCTGCCAGGTGAGCCAGTCAAGATTCATGCGCGGCGCTTAGTCGGTGAGCGAGACGGTGCAGGTGGTGCCGGACACCAGCGTGACGCCGTCTGGCAGGCTGTCGAGCGCGATGCGCACCGGCACGCGCTGCGCGAGCCGCACCCAGGGCACGTTAGGTTTGATATCCGCCACCAGGCTGCTATCGCTCTCGACGCTCTGATCGTAAATAGCGCGCCCGATGCTTTCTACCTTGCCATGCAGCGGCGTATGGGTGCTGTAGAGCAGGATCTGCGCGCGGGCGCCTTCGCGGATGTGACGCAGTTTGGTCTCTTCGAAATAACCCACCACATAGAACGAGCGGCTGTCCACCAGCGCGAAGACCGGCTGGCCCTGCGTGGCGTAATTCCCCACGCGACTGGACAGGTTCGTCACCCAGCCGTCAACGGGGGCGACCACGCGCGTCTGCTCCAGCTGCCAGCGCGCCTGCTCAAGCGACGCCTCGGCCATTTTCAGCGCCGCCTGCGCGGCTTTGACGCTAATGTTGGCGGTATCGAGATCTTCGGCGGAAATATAGTTATGCGGGAGATGGCGGCGGCGGTTGGCTTCGTTATTCGCTTTGGCGAGATCGGTCTGCGCGCGGGCAATCTGGGCTTCGGCGTTCAGCACGGCGATGCGGTAGGGCGTATCGTCAATGGCGAACAGCAGTTCGCCGGCTTTGACTTTCTGGTTATCGCGCACCAGCAGGCGTGTAATGGTGCCGGAAACCTGCGGCGTAATATTCACCTGTTCGGCGCGTACTTTGCCATCGCGCGTCCAGGGTGACTGCATGTAGTAATTCCAGACCAGCCAGCCTGCCAGCAGGGCGGCGGCCACCACGAAAAGGGTGGAAAAATATTTCAGGGTTTTCAGGCGCATGCGGTTACCACACAATCAGAATGACCAGCCCGAGGCTGACTGACAAGACAAACAGGGAGAGATCCATCAGGGTCGGGTGCCAGATATCGCCCGCGTACATCCAGTCGCGCAGCAGGCGATGCGCCATCAGCCAGATAAAAAAACCGAGCATCACGGCCTTAAACAGCGGTGGGAAATAAACCGACGCGCCAGCGATAAGATCCGAAAGCGCAAACCCTGAAGTGAACAAGCGCGATATCACGAAAGATTAATCCTTGAAAAACGGAGAGATGGTAGCCGTTTCAGATACGCCGTTGTGGTCTAAAATTATAGACGTCGCGGTATTCATCGCCAGTGCGGTTATTTGTTTTAGCTACCTAAATACTGCACACTAGTCTAAAATCAGCATAATAACTTAGCAAGCTAATTATAAGGAGATGAAATTGGAATCGCCATTAGGCTCTGACCTGACAAGACTGGTGCGCATCTGGCGTGCTCTGATTGACCATCGCCTGAAGCCTCTGGAATTAACGCAGACCCACTGGGTGACACTTCATCATATCCACGCGCTGCCGCCCGATCAGTCGCAAATTCAACTGGCCAAGGCCATCGGTATCGAGCAACCGTCGCTGGTGCGCACGCTCGATCAACTCGAAGAGAAGGGGCTGATTGCCCGCCATACCTGCGCCAGCGACCGACGCGCCAAGCGCATCAAGCTGACGGAAAAAGCCGCGCCGATCATTTCGCAGCTGGAAGACGTTATTCTGAAAACGCGCGGTGAAATTCTCTCCGGCATTTCTCAAGAAGAACACGACCAGATGCTGCGCATCGTGGCGCGCCTTGAGAAAAACATTCTGGCTTTGTCGGCGAAAGAGTAAACGGTCTATTTGACAGGCGTATGAAGGCACAACATCACAATCAAAAATAGCGCATAAAAAAACGGAGGGGCAGATGCTCCTCCGTTCTTGTTTGTAAACCGGTATTCCGTGCGACTTAACGCGGAGAGACGGTCACCTGGCTGCCGTTGCTTGCCAGCACTACGCGCTGACCTGCAGAGAAATGGGTATTGCCCTGTTTCTGAACCACCATGATGGTGTTGCCGTCGTCTTTGCGGATTTCCAGTTCAACGCCTTGCGTTTTGTTCACCGCGCCCTGTACACCCTGACCGGCTACGCCGCCTGCGATAGCGCCCGCCGCCGTGGCAAGTGAACGACCGGTGCCGCCGCCGACGGTATTACCCAGCAGGCCGCCCAGCACCGCGCCGCCCAGTGCGCCGATTACGTTGGTATCATCCCCGCCCTGGATTTTCACCGGACGAACGTTCACTACGGTGCCGTAAGTGACGTTCTGTACCTGTTTGGCTTCAGAGGCGGTGTAAACATCACCCGAAAGGCTATCGTTGTTGACGCAGCCCGCCAGCGTTAAACCTGCCAGTGCAACAACCAGTACACGTGAAATCATGTAAATCTCCTGTTCACCAACAAATGCTCACCTGAGCATCCATCATGTTCAAATTATATGGCATAAGACCGCGATATTTCACATTCTTCACGGAGCCGATGATAAAAATCGTAAAATAACCTGCCTGAACGGTAAATCAACGGCGCGGCAAAAGCGGGCTTTTTGCGCCGGGCGGGATTATTCCGTTGCTCAATCAGAGTGAATGTTTATGATTGAGGGTCGCGAGCGCGGGCTCGTTGTCCCGCACGTTTTCACACAGGGGTTAAGGATTGCGTATGAAATCAGGTCGCTACATTGGAGTGATGTCCGGCACCAGCCTCGACGGGGTGGACGTGGTGCTGGCCGCCATTGATGAACATATGGTGGCGCAGCAGGCGAGCCTGAGCTGGCCGATGCCGCAGGCCATTAAAACGGCGATCCTCGATATCTGTCAGGGACAGCCGCTGACGCTCTCCCAGCTCGGCAGGCTTGATAACCAGCTCGGCTGCCTGTTTGCTGATGCGGTCAACGCGCTGATGCAGCAGCAAAAACTTAACCCAGAAGATGTAATGGCGATTGGCTGCCACGGCCAGACGGTCTGGCATGAGCCTGCAGGCAGCGCGCCGCATACCATGCAGATAGGCGATAACAATCAGATCGTGGCGCGAACCGGCGTCAGCGTCGTGGGCGATTTCCGCCGTCGCGATATGGCCCTGGGCGGGCAGGGCGCGCCGCTGGTGCCCGCGTTTCATCAGGCGTTGCTGGCGCACCCGACGGAGCGGCGCATGGTGCTGAACATCGGCGGCATCGCGAATCTTTCACTGCTCTTTCCGGGCCAGCCGGTAAAAGGCTTCGACACCGGGCCTGGCAATATGCTGATGGACGCCTGGATTTGGCGCCAGAAGGGCAAACCTTTTGATAAAGACGGCGAATGGGCCGCCAGCGGCAAAGTGGTGCAGCCGCTGTTGCAAAAGATGCTGAGCGACCCGTATTTTTCGACGCCGGCACCCAAGAGCACCGGCCGGGAATACTTCAATTACGGCTGGATAGAGCGCCAGCTCTCGTCCTTCGCCGGGCTGCCTGCGCAAGATGTGCAGGCGACGCTGCTGGAGCTTACCGCCAGCACCATCGCGCGCGATGTGCTGCTAAGCGGCGGCGCGGAGCGGCTGATGATTTGCGGCGGCGGCGGGCGCAATCCCCGGCTGGTGGCGCGTCTCGCCGCGCTGCTGCCGGGCACCGAAGTCTCCTCAACGGATGAGATGGGAATTCGCGGCGACGACATGGAAGCGCTGGCCTTTGCCTGGCTGGCGTACCGCACGCTGAGCGGCAAATCAGGGAATCTGCCCTCCGTTACCGGCGCACGCGAAGCCAGCGTGCTCGGCGCCGTGTTCCCGGCCAACCCCTTAAATAATCGGAGTTTGCCGACTTTTCCTGCTCCGCTAAGCCGATAGACTGAATGCGTTACGGGGGCGTCCGGCCCCCTTCAGAAATACGCTTTCAGGATATGCCATGAAGAAACTGCTTGTCGTTTTGCTCCCCACGCTGCTTGCTGGCTGTAGCTACTATGACGCTATGGTTGAGCGCATGAACACCGATACCCTCGAATATCGCTGCGATGAAAAACCGCTGACGGTCTCGCTCAATAAACCGCGCGAGCAGGTCAGTTTCGTGCTGGACGATAAAATGCTGCACCTGAATCAGGGCCGCGCGGCCTCGGGCACGCGCTATACCGATGGCATCTATGCGTTCTGGTCGAAAGGCGATGAGGCGACGGTCTACTATCGCGACAATATTGTGTTAAATCACTGTCAGTTACAAAATCCGAAGCGTTGAGATTTTAGCGGGTGGGGCGCACAATAGCGCCTCCCGATCCTCACTGGTTCAACGCTATGTCTGATATTGACCACCTGCAACAGATTGCGCATCTGCGCCGCGAATATACCAAAGGCGGGCTGCGCCGCCGCGACTTAACCGACCAGCCGCTGCCGCTGTTTGAACGCTGGCTCGCGCAGGCGTGTGAGGCGAGGCTTGCCGATCCTACCGCCATGGTCGTCGCCACCGTCGATGAACAGGGCCAGCCGTATCAGCGTATCGTGCTGCTTAAGCATTTCGACGAGCGCGGCATGGTGTTTTACACCAATCTGGGCAGCCGCAAGGCGCACCATCTCGAAAATAACCCGCGCATCAGTCTGTTATTCCCGTGGCATATGCTGGAGCGCCAGGTGATGGTCACCGGCAAAGCCGAACGTCTCTCGACGCTGGAAGTCGTCAAATATTTCCACAGCCGCCCGCGCGACAGTCAGATTGGCGCCTGGGTCTCTAAGCAGTCGAGCCGTATCTCCGCGCGCGGCGTGCTGGAAAGTAAATTCCTCGAACTCAAACAGAAGTTCCAGCAAGGCGAGGTCCCGTTGCCCAGTTTCTGGGGTGGTTTTCGCGTCTCGCTTGACCAGGTAGAATTCTGGCAGGGCGGCGAACACCGGCTGCATGACCGCTTTTTATACCAGCGCGATGCCGACGGCTGGAAAATCGACCGTCTCGCCCCGTAAGTGAGCGATTTTCTTATGCAAGCGCTGGCGCTCCCAGGGCTTGCGCTTTATTCTATGCCTCCCTGAATTTTTTCTTTCGCCAGTGGGCGAAAAGCCGTGTACCGGCAAAGGTGCAGTCGTAAATACATGGAGAAATCGATGGCAAGCAGCAATTTGATTAAACAATTGCAGGAGCGGGGCCTTGTGGCTCAGGTGACGGATGAAGAAGCGTTAGCGCAGCGACTGGCGCAGGGGCCGATCGCCCTTTATTGCGGCTTCGATCCCACCGCCGACAGCCTGCACTTGGGCCATCTGGTTCCCTTGTTGTGCCTGAAGCGCTTTCAGATGGCGGGGCACAAACCGGTTGCACTGGTCGGCGGCGCCACCGGCCTGATTGGCGACCCGAGCTTTAAAGCGACCGAACGTAAACTCAATACCGAAGACACCGTCCAGGAGTGGGTGGATAAAATCCGCCGCCAGGTGGCGCCGTTCCTCGATTTCGACTGCGGCGAGAACTCCGCTATCGCGGCGAACAACTATGACTGGTTCGGCAGCATGAACGTGCTGACTTTCCTGCGCGATATCGGCAAGCACTTCTCGGTCAACCAGATGATCAACAAAGAAGCGGTGAAGCAGCGTCTGAACCGCGACGATGTGGGCATCTCCTTTACCGAATTCTCCTACAACCTGTTGCAGGGTTACGACTTCGCCTGCCTGAATGAACTGCACGGCGTGGCGCTGCAAATCGGCGGTTCCGATCAGTGGGGGAACATCACCTCGGGCATCGATCTGACCCGTCGTCTGCATCAGAACCAGGTGTTTGGCCTGACCGTACCGCTTATCACCAAATCTGACGGCACCAAGTTCGGCAAAACCGAAGGCGGCGCGGTATGGCTGGATCCGAAGAAAACCAGCCCGTACAAGTTCTACCAGTTCTGGATCAACACCGCTGACGCCGATGTTTATCGCTTCCTGAAGTTCTTCACCTTTATGAGCCTTGATGAAATCAACGCGCTGGAAGAAGAAGATAAAAACAGCGGTAAAGCGCCGCGCGCCCAGTATGTGCTGGCCGAGCAGGTCACCCGTCTGGTACATGGCGACGAGGGCCTCGCCGCGGCGAAACGCATTACCGAAAGCCTGTTCAACGGCAATCTTAATGCGCTGAGCGAAGCGGATTTCGAGCAGCTCGCGCAGGATGGCGTGCCGATGATTGAAATGGAAAAAGGCGCAGATCTGATGCAGGCGCTGGTCGATTCCGAGCTGCAGCCGTCCCGCGGCCAGGCGCGTAAAACCATCGCCTCCAACGCCATCACCATCAACGGCGAGAAGCAGGCCGATCCGGAATATACCTTCAGCGACAGCGACCGCCTGTTTGGTCATTACACGCTGCTGCGTCGCGGTAAGAAAAACTACTGCCTCGTCTGCTGGAAATAACATTCAGCCAGTCAAGGGCGTGGGAAACCACGCCCTTTATTTTTAACCCGACCTCTCGTTTCACCCGGAAAATCATGAAGAACATTCTCGCCATCCAGTCTCACGTGGTGTTTGGTCACGCCGGCAACAGCGCGGCTGAATTCCCGATGCGCCGTCTCGGCGCCAATGTCTGGCCGCTAAATACGGTACAGTTCTCCAACCACACGCAGTATGGGCAGTGGACCGGCGCGGTGATGCCGCCGTCGCATCTGACCGAGATCGTGCAGGGCATCGCGGCTATCGGCCAGCTGTCGCGCTGTGACGCGGTGCTGAGCGGCTACCTCGGGTCGGCGGAGCAGGGCGAGCATATTCTGGAGATTGTCCGCCAGGTGAAAACGGCCAATCCGCAGGCGAAGTATTTCTGCGATCCGGTGATGGGCCACCCGGAAAAGGGCTGTATCGTGGCGCCGGGCGTGGCGGAGTTTCACGCACGTTTCGCGCTGCCGGCGAGCGACATCATCGCGCCGAACCTGCTGGAGCTGGAGATGCTGAGCGGCCATGCGGTGGCGAGCGTCGACGAGGCTGTCGCGACCGCACGGGAGCTTATCGCCCGCGGCCCGCAGATTGTGCTGGTGAAACATCTGGCGCGCGCAGGCTATCATCAGGACCGTTTTGAAATGCTGCTGGTGACATCTGACGAGGCCTGGCACATCAGCCGTCCGCTGGTGGATTTCGGCGCGCGTCAGCCGGTCGGCGTCGGCGACGTGACGAGCGGTCTGCTGCTGGTGAAACTGTTACAGGGCGCGACGCTTCGCGAGGCGCTGGAACATGTGACGGCGGCGGTCTACGACATTATGGTGACCACCAAACGCATGGAAGAGTATGAACTGCAGGTCGTGGCGGCGCAGGACGGCATCGCGCAACCGGAGCACTACTTTACCGCGGTAAAACTGTAAAAAAACGCCGCGCCTGAAGCAGGCGCGGCGCTGCACTGCACTTCTCTGTTACGCGCTCAGGCCTTCCGCCTTCAGCGCCGCCGCGACGGCAGGACGCGCTTTCACGCGGGCCTGGTAGTCGGCGATATTTTCAAACGCCTGCATCTCAAGCCCAACCGCTTTCGCCCAGTTCAGCACGGTAAACAGGTAAGCATCCGCCACGCTGAAGCGCAGCCCCATCAGCCACTGCTTCTGCGACAGCGCGTCATTCACATACTCAAACTTCTTTTGCAACTGCTCGCGCGCGATAGTTTTGTACTCGTCCGGCGTACCAGGGCGGAACAGAGGCGTAAAGCCCTTGTGCAGCTCTGTGGCGATATAGTTCAGCCACTCCAGCGTATGGTAGCGGGTCATGCTGCCGACAGGCGCCAGCAGCTGGCGGTCCGGCACTTTATCCGCGATATACTGCACGATAGCAACGCCCTCTGTCAGCAGCGTATTGTCATCCAGCAGCAGCGCCGGCACCTGACCCTTCGGGTTGATAGTCAGATAGTCTTCGCCGTTCTCCGTGCGCTTCGCGGCCAAATCCACCGCCACCAGCGTAAAATCGATATCAGCTTCGCGCAGAATGATGTGCGGCGAAAGCGAACACGCGCCGGCTTTGTAAAACAGTTTCATGGCAATACTCCCTTTTCATGAATGAACCAAATTATGGTAGAGCGCGATCGGGTAAAAAAAAAGCCGTCAGCATAAAATCTGACGGCCTGAATAACGTTTCCCGAATAATTACGCGTGCGCGGTATCCGTTTCTTTCGGTTTGTCTTCCTGCGTCATGCGGTTAAGCAGCGGCGCAGTGAGCAGCATCAGCACAGCGATAACGCCGGTGGCGATACCAATCTGCATGAAGACGCGGCCGTAGACTTCCAGCGACTGCAGCGGGTCGGACACATTTTCCGGCACCGCCATGAGGTTAGCCACTTTACCGGCGATCATTGCGGCGCCGGCGGTAGTCAGGAACCAACTGCCCATAATGAAGCCCATCAGACGCTGCGGCACCAGCTGTGCGACCATCGCAAGGCCAAGGCCCGAGATCATCAGCTCGCCGATACTTTGCAGCGCGTAGCTCAGGATCAGCCAGTTGACGGAGACGATACCGGCTTCCGAGGCGAATTTCGCGCCCAGCGGCAGCACCAGGAACGCGCCAGAGCACAGCAGCATACCGATGGTGAATTTAAACGGCATCGGCAGACGGTCGCCCATTTTGTTGTAGATAGCCGCCAGAATGGGGCTGCCAATCATGATCCAGAACGGGTTCAGCGCCTGGAACTGCTCCGGCTGGAACGCGATACCCAGAATGGAGTGCTCTACGTTACGGATGGCGAAGAAGTTCAGGGACGTCGGCATCTGCTGATACAGCACGAAGAACACAATCGCTTCGAGCATCAGGATAAACGCGACGATCATTTTGCGACGTGCGGCGCCCTGCATGGCGAACGCTTCTTTCGCGAAAATAATCACGATACCGAGAGCGACCACGCCCAGCACCAGACGCGCAATGCCCTGGTTATGGAGCAGCCAGGTGGCGATGGCGACCAGTACGACGATACCCACGATAGTCGCCAGCAGTTTACCCACATGCAGCGGGGCGAAATCGGGTTTGGAGCCGTAATCCTTCACCCACTTCTTACAGAAGATGAAGTTGACGAGAGTTATCAGCATCCCGACGAAGCTCAGCGAGAACGCCACGCTCCAGCCGAATTTCTCAGCCAGCCACGGGGTCGCCAGCATAGAGAAGAACGAACCGATGTTGATAGCCATGTAATACATGGTGAACGCGCCGTCGAGACGCGGGTCATCTTTCTCGTAGCAGGTTGAGAGCAGGGACGACGGGTTGGCTTTAAACAGGCCGTTACCCACCGCGATGGTCGCCATACCGAAGTAAACGATCGCCGCGTCATGACCGGACCACGCCACCAGCGCATAGCCGATAGCCAGCACAATCGTGCCGAGCATAATCACGCGTTTGGTACCGAGCACTTTATCGCCCAGCCAGCCGCCGATAGCCACCAGGCCATACACCAGCGCGCTGAAGGAGGAGAACAATGTAATGGAATCCGCTTCCGACATACCCAGCTGTTTAACCAGGTAAACGGCCATGATCCCTTGCAGGCCGTAGAAACCGAAACGCTCCCATAACTCAATAGAGAAAATGAGATAGAACGATCTCGGTTGTTTGAAAGCGTTCATACTCACGCTTTCTGCTGGTTTTTTGTTTGCAGTCGACACATATACCTCTTTTTTTACAGCCCGCATTAACCGCGGGGGTGGTATGCGCGTGGTGCCTGGCGGCATGCGCTTTTATTGTTATATGAAGTGAGAAACGGCGGGTAATGTTCACTATCCTGACCGCTGGCACAAGGCTTTTGTAATAATCTGTTACATATAAGCCGGGCGGGATAATCAGCCATTCGTTTCGCTAACAGTCAGCGTTAAATTTCATGATAAGAGCAATTGTAGATTTTTTAACTGCTGAAGTGCGAGCTGAAGCGGTTTGTGGTTATATGTTCTGCTGATTAACCTGTCAGGTAGTCAGATAGACCTGAATATCAGAGAAAGCCCGATATTTATGTTATTGGTGACAGTGATAACCGAGGTGGCGCAAGGCTTACAGCTGAATGTTGCAACGGAAATTTAACAAAATGTTGCAAGTGTGATAATTCTCACAAATCTATAGAAAATTCCTGTCGAAAAAAAACGATTAACCTGACGAACTGATTTAAGACGGGAGAATGGACGTGACAGTGGGGAGATAAAAAGCCTTCTGGCGACGATAATGGCGCGACGAGGGTATCTGAGATGACAACCGTCGCGCCGTTAACTACTCGTACACTTTTTCTGCGTATTCGCAGAGATCTTCTATGATGCAGGAGCCGCAGCGTGGCTTACGGGCGATACAGGTGTAGCGGCCATGGAGGATGAGCCAGTGGTGACAATCAACTTTAAATTCCGCCGGCACCACTTTTAACAGCTTCTCTTCGACGGCTTCGACATTCTTACCGGGCGCGAATTTGGTGCGGTTGCTGACGCGAAAAATATGCGTATCAACGGCGATCGTCGGCCAGCCAAACGCGGTATTCAGCACCACGTTCGCTGTTTTACGCCCGACGCCCGGCAGCGCTTCCAGCGCCGCGCGATCTTCCGGCACCTCGCCGTCGTGCTGCTCAAGCAGAATGCGGCACGTTTTTATCACGTTCTCTGCTTTGCTGTTAAACAGCCCGATGGTTTTGATGTATTCCTTCACGCCGTCAACGCCGAGCGCCAGCATCGCTTCAGGCGTGTTGGCGACAGGGTAGAGCTTCGCCGTGGCTTTATTAACGCTCACGTCGGTGGCCTGCGCTGAGAGCAGAACGGCAATTAAAAGCTCAAACGGGCTGGTGAAATGCAGCTCCGTCGTCGGATGCGGATTGTTCTCGCGCAGTCGGGTAAGAATTTCGATACGTTTAGCCTGGTTCATGACGCTTTTTCCGCAGCCGCCTCCACCACAACCGGTTTCGCAGCGCGGCGTTTCATTCGCTCGTCAATCAGGTATTTCACCGCCAGCATCATACCTAGGCCGATAAAGGCGCCCGGCGGCAGCATCGCCAGCAGGAACGGCGTATCCGTATGGAACACTTCGACACGCAGCACGCGCGCCCAGCTGCCGAGCAGGCCGTCAGCGCCGTCAAACAGCGTACCGTTGCCGAGGATCTCACGCAGGGAGCCGAGCACGAACATCGCGCCGGTGGCCCCCATGCCGATGGCAAAGCCGTCGAGCGCCGAGAGCAGCGGGCCGTTTTTGGCGGCGAACGCTTCCGCGCGGCCGACCACAATACAGTTCGTGACGATAAGCGGGATGAAAATGCCGAGCGACTGGTACAGCCCGAACGCATAGGCGTTGATCAGCATCTGCACGATGCTCACCACCGCCGCGATAATCATCACGTAGATGGGAATACGGATCTCACCCGGCATCCAGCGGCGGAATGTCGAGATAGAGGCATTGGTCAGCACCAGCACCAGGGTGGTGGCAAGGCCGAGGCCGAGCGCGTTGGTGGCGGTAGAGGTCACGGCCAGCAGCGGACACATGCCGAGCAACTGCACCAGCGCCGAGTTATTTTTCCATAACCCGTTAACCAGAATTGATTTCACGTCATTCATGGGTGTCTCCACAGGAAGGCAGGGCAGCAAGCTGCGGCGGCAGCGTCTGCGCGTACAGGCCCGCGCGTTTTACCGCGTTCACCACCGCGCGCGGGGTGATCGTCGCGCCCGTAAACTGGTCAAACTGGCCGCCATCTTTTTTCACCGCCCAGCGGGTATCATCCGGCCCGTGGATCACCTGACCGGTAAAGCCGGTGATCCAGTTGCTGATGCGGGTTTCGATTTTATCGCCAAGCCCTGGCGTCTCATGATGCTCCGTGACGCGGGTGCCGAGCACGGTGCCGTTGAAATCCGCGCCGACCAGCAGTTGTATCGCGCCGGAATAACCGTCAGGCGCCGTCGCCTGCATCACGACCGCCACCGGCGTATCGCCTTTACGCGCTACCCACAGCTGCTTTTCGCCGCGGCCGAGCGCGGGGGCATTCACAAGATAGCAGCTTTGCTGAATATCGTTGTCATACATCTCGGGCGGCAGCACCTGATCGAACAGCTGTTTCTGCTGGAGCGCCGCCTGGCCTTCAATCGTGGTTTTCGTCAGCGCGTTGACCATTGCCGTAAGACCGGTAGTCAGCGCCGCGAAAACGGCGAGCGTCACGCCATGTTTCTGAATCGTTTTTAGCATAGGCTCCCCTTACCGGTGACCGTAAACCCGCGGGCGGGTGTAGTAATCGATGAGCGGCACGGTGATATTCGCCAGCAGTACGGCAAACGCCACGCCGTCCGGGTAGCCGCCGAAGCTGCGAATCAACCACACCAGCAGGCCTGCCAGCGCGCCGAAGACCAGACGCCCTTTGTTGGTGGTGGAGGCCGTCACCGGATCGGTAAGGATAAAGAACGCGCCAAGCATCGTCGCGCCTGACAGCAAATGCATCAGCGGCGACAGGAATTTCTCCGGCGCGATAAGCCAGCCGAGCGTCGAGCACACCGCAAGCGTGACCAGAAAACTCGCCGGGATATGCCAGCGGATCGTGCCGCGCGCGAGCAGAAACAGACCGCCCGCCAGATAAGCCAGATTGACCCACTGCCAGCCGAGGCCCGCCAGCGCGCCGCCGTAAATCGGCTGTGCCAGCAGTTCGCCTGCCGGATGGCCGGCGTGCAGGCCGGTTTTAAAGGTATCCAGCGGCGTGGCCTGGCTTACGCCGTCAATGCCCATACGTAACTGTGACATGGTATCGCCGCTGGCGGTCACGCCGTGGAAAATGACCTGTAACGCGTCGAGAAAGCCCGGCGCGGTGGCGGCGATCTGCTGCGGCGGCAACCAGTTGGTCATCTGTACCGGGAATGAGATAAGCAATACCACATAGCCAATCATCGCCGGGTTAAACGGGTTATGTCCAAGCCCGCCGTAGAGCTGTTTGGCGATGATGACCGCGAATACGGTGCCAAGTACCACCATCCACCACGGCGCCAGCGGGGGAATGCTCACGCCCAGCAGCAGACCGGTCAGCAGGGCCGAGTTGTCGCCAAGATGGCTTTTCAGCGACAGTTTGCGCATGCGAACCACCAGCGCTTCGCTGGCAAGCGCGCTGACGATGGCTAACAGAATCTGCACCAGGCTGCCGTAGCCGAAAAAGTACCACTGCACGGCGATGCCCGGCACGGTGGCCAGCGTCACCAGCATCATGATACGCGACGTCTGGCGCTGGTTATGGGTATAAGGGGAACTCGCGATTCTGAAAACCATTTAATCCTCGTTAACAACCTTTTCGGCAGCCTTGCGCGCCTGCACACGGGCAATCGCGGCGGCAACGGCGGCCTTGCGCGGTTCGTCCGCTTCATCTTCTTCTTCGTTCGCCGCCTGCGCGCGCTCATTCACCTGCGCCGCTTTGCGGGCTTTGGCGCGGGCGATGGCGGCTTCCACGGCGGCTTTGCGCGGGTCGACCGGCCCGGCAAGTTTTTCATCTGCGGTCGCGTTTTCCCCGGCCTGCGCCGCTTTGCGGGCTTTGGCGCGGGCAATGGCGGCTTCGACGGCGGCTTTGCGCGGGTCGACCGGCTCGGCCGGTTTTTCGTCTGCGGTCGCGTTTTCCCCGGCCTGCGCCGCTTTGCGGGCTTTGGCGCGGGCGATGGCGGCTTCCACGGCGGCTTTGCGCGGGTCGACCGGCTCGGCCGGTTTTTCGTCTGCGGCTGCGTTTTCCCCGGCCTGCGCCGCTTTACGCGCTTTGGCGCGAGCAATGGCGGCTTCCACGGCGGCTTTGCGCGGGTCGACCGGCTCGGCCGGTTTTTCGTCTGCAGTCGCATTTTCCCCGGCCTGCGCTGCTTTGCGGGCTTTGGCGCGGGCAATGGCCGCTTCGACGGCGGCTTTGCGCGGGTCGACCGAGTCTGCCGTCGCGTCAATTTCAGGTTCGGTCGCTTCGTGCGCAGGCACGGAGCTGTTGGCAGCCATTGCCTGCTGGACTTTCTCCGCCTGACGCGCACGCGCCTCCGCCTTGCGGGCTTCACGCGCGGCGATTATGGCGCTGTTATCCGGTTTTTCGCCTGCGGCGACCACAACCGGCTGGTCATCGGCTTTCTTGCCGCGCACGCGGGCCAGCGCCGCCTGAATGGCGTCCTGATCCTGGCCGGAAGGCTGTACAGCCGATTTTTTATGACGCTCAAGACGCGCGGCTTTTTCACGTTCGAGACGGGCCTGGCGCGCTTCAAAGCGCGCTTTGGCTTCGGCGGCGCGTTTTTCTTCTTCGGCGATGGCGCGAATTTCCGCTTTTTCCTGACGGAAATATTGCACCAGCGGAATATTGCTCGGGCAGACATAGGCGCAGGCGCCGCATTCGATGCAGTCAGCCAGATTGTGGGCAGTGGCTTTATCGTGCTGCTGGCCGACGCTGAACCAGTAAAGCTGCTGCGGCAGCAGATCGGCCGGGCAGGCGTCAGCGCAGGCGCTGCAACGGATGCAGTGCTGCTCTTCCTGCGGCGCGCCCATCTCGGTTGCCGAGGGAGCCAGCAGGCAGTTGGTGATTTTCACGACCGGCACGTCAAGGCCGGGCAGGGTGAAGCCCATCAGCGGCCCGCCCATGATCACCAGTTGTTCGCTGGTCGGGATAAATCCGGCGTGCTCCAGCAGGTGGCGCACCGGCGTGCCGATACGCGCCCAGACGTTACCCGGACGGCCCATGGCTTCGCCCGTCAGCGTCACCACACGCTCGGTCAGCGGCTCGCCGTCAATGATGGCGCGCTTGACCGCAAAGGCGGTGCCGACGTTCTGCATCAGTACGCCGATGTCAGAGGAACGACCGCCGTGCGGCACCTGTTTACCGGTCAGGATTTGCGTAAGCTGTTTCGCGCCGCCCGACGGGTATTTGGTTGGGATCACGCGCAGGCGGATTTTATGCTCGCCATGCAGTACGGCGCGCATCATCGAGATAGCCTGCGGTTTGTTGTCTTCAATGCCGATCAACACTTCGCGCGGCTGGAGAATGTGCGCCAGGATGCGCACGCCGTCGATAATCTGCGCGGCGCAATCCTGCATCAGGCGGTCATCGGCGGTGATATAGGGCTCGCACTCCGCGGCGTTGATAATCAGCGTCTCGATTTTATCGCCGCCGCCCTGTAGTTTGGTGCCGGTCGGGAAACCGGCGCCGCCGAGGCCCGCCACGCCGAACTGATGAATACGTTCAATCAGCGCCTCGCGGCTGCGGCATGAATAGTCGCTCCAGCCGTCGCGAGGGATCCACCTGTCTTCGCCGTCGGCGTCGATAATTACGGAGAGCTCCGGCAGGGCGGAAGGATGCGCTGTCGGGTGCGGCATAATCGCCGTCACGGTGCCGGAAGTCGGCGCGTGCACCGGCAGCATCCGGCCGCGTCCCAGGGTCAACGGCTGGCCGCGCAGGACTTTATCGCCCGGCGCCACGCAGATCTCGCCTTCGCTGCCGATATGCTGTTTAAGCGGAATGATGAAACGGCCCGGCAGCGGCAACTGACGCAGCGGGGTGCCGTTAGACTGGGTTTTCATCTCCGGCGGATGAATGCCGCCGTTGAAATCCCAGACTTTCTCTTTTCTGAACGCAGAAAATAACTTAAGCATGTTGTTCCACAGGAATGTTACGCACCGGAATGGTGTTGAGATCCCACTTCCAGTTATCCGTTGTGGTGGCGGCCGGGCGCAGTTCAATACACTGCGTCGGGCAGGGGTCTACACAGAGATTACAACCGGTGCAGAGGTCGCTCATCACGGTGTGCATGGCGCGGGTGGCGCCGACAATGGCATCTACCGGACAGGCCTGAATACATTTGGTGCAGCCGATACAGTTCGGCTCGTCGATAACGGCCAGCATGCGTACCGGCTCCGCCACCGCGGCGTCGCCGTCGAGCGGCTGCGGTTCGACATTAAGCAGCGTGGCGATTTTCTGCATGACCGGCTCGCCGCCAGGCACGCAGCGGTTGATCTGCTCGCCGTTATTGGCGACCGCTTCGGCATACGGGCGGCAGCCTGGATAGCCGCACTGGCCGCACTGGCTCTGGGGCAGCAGTTCGTCGACCTGATCCACCACGGGGTCTTCTTCGGCGGCGAAGCGGCGCGAGGCGTAGCCCAGCAGCATGCCGAACAGCAGGGCAAGTAGCGTCAGCGCGATAACCGCGATAACAATCATTTCCATCAGAACTTCACCAGCCCGCTAAAGCCCATAAAGGCCAGAGACATCAGGCCCGCCGTCACCAGCGCGATCGCGTTGCCGCGAAACGGCAGCGGCACGTCGGCGACGACCAGACGCTCGCGAATAGCAGCGAACAGCACCATGACCAGCGAGAAGCCGACGGCGGCGGAAAAGCCATACAGCGCCGACTGTAAAAAGGTGTGGTTCAGATTGATGCTCAGCAGCGCCACGCCCAGTACGGCGCAGTTCGTGGTAATCAGCGGCAAATAAATGCCCAGCAGGCGATAGAGCGCCGGGCTGGTTTTGCGCACCACCATTTCAGTGAACTGCACCACCACGGCGATCACCAGAATAAAGGCCATCGTGCGCAGGTAGACCAGCTCAAGCGGCACCAGAATCAGGTGATCGATGATCCATGAGAAAATGGTCGCCAGCGTCATCACGAACGTCGTCGCCATGCCCATGCCGCTCGCGGATTCCAGTTTTTTGGAAACACCCATAAACGGACACAGGCCGAGAAACTTCACGAGAACGAAGTTATTGACCAGCACCGTTCCAACAAACAACAGCAGATAATCAGTCATTATTCGACCTGAAACGAAAAAAGCCGCTCATTATCGGACATCCGACAACGCGCGACAACGGGGAATCTGTAAGGTTATTTTGCCCTGACAAACGTCTGCTTCACGCGCGCCGAGCGCTTGAAATAGGGTACCAGCAGCGCGGCGGCCAGCAGCGGGAACAGCAACTGACGCACCGCCAGCGCGTCGCTCACCGGCGAGAACGCGAAAGATTTAATCGCCAGCAGGACGGTGAGCAGCAGCCAGATAATATAGTGGCGCGGCACGCCCTGACGGCGCCTGAAAAAAGCGATAGTCAGCCAGAGCGTATAGCCCCACATCGCCATGGCGCACAGCATCGAGCCATACCAGAAAAGCACATCCGACGTGCCTTGCGCGCTGAGCATTTGGTGCACCTGCGGGGAAGCCAGCCCCATGACATAGAGCGCGACAGCAAGCGAGGTGCTGAGTAAAGACATCAATAACCAGGCGAGAGGGGCGAGCAACCAGCCTCCGATGCGCGCTGGAGACGCGTCGGTCATATAACCTCCCGGGATATAAGTTCAACAAATGGCTAAAGAATAATTACAGCGCAAAGATTATAAGGATTTTCTGTCTGATTGCTACCTTTGCGGCTTACTGCACGTAACGCCAGACGGTTTTCGGCACCTGACCGAGATCGTACAGACGACCGCCGGACACCAGTTCCGCGCGGCGGTGATCCGCGGCACGATACATATTGATAATTTCCTGATTATCAGTAAGGGTGTAATTAAGGTGATCGAACAATTTTTCCAGACTTTCAAGCGTGCTGATTTTACGAAACTTTAATAAATAGTCCTGTACGGTCATGTTAATCGTTATCCGCGCAATAAAATAATAAAGGAATGTCGCCGTAAAAGGCGGGCCGGGTAAAGAATAAACGCAAAAACGGGGTTATGCAGGTTTAATAAAAGCCTGAATAACATTTAAGAGTTTTCCTTGAGAATTAACGCAGGCCCGGCGCCCAGAGAGAAAGAGTAACGCGCTTCGCCTACGCTGGCAATATCCCGTTTGTGCCGGTTTCCCGCCTTTTTACGACAATATGTAAACCACAGCCGGAAGCCGTGTACGCCGCATGCCCCCGGCGCTATTGATAGCAGACCTGCTATTTCCAGGGGTTTTCAGCCGAGCGGATTGCGCGTTCAGATTTTATTCACTCCTGTTACGCGTCAATAATGACGAGATAAACGCCACGCTATTTCTTTTAAGTCGTGTTGCTTATTTCATCAAAACAATAAAGCGCTCACGTCTCGCCGCATGATGGTTTGTTCTTAATGGAATGCGGCAGAAGGGGATGTCTTCACCTGCTCGGCAGAATGATTCTTACCCTTGTGAAAAAAATGATGAAAATTCTGAAATAAGCCGTTTATTTTCGTTTGGTTATGAAAGCGTTGAGGCCGCATTGGGAATGGTGTCAAATACGAGGGTTAACTCAGCAGAGGAATGAACATGAAAGATAACGTCCGGGTGGGATTAATCGGTTACGGCTATGCCAGTAAAACCTTTCACGCGCCGCTTATCGCCGGCACGCCAGGGATGGAACTTGCCGCCGTCTCCAGCAGCGACGCCGCGAAAGTCCACGCCGACTGGCCGGGAATGCCGGTGGTGTCCGATCCCAAACAGCTGTTCAACGATCCGCATCTCGATCTGATTGTCATTCCCACGCCGAATGATACCCATTTCCCGCTGGCGAAAGCGGCGCTGGAAGCCGGTAAACATGTAGTGGTGGATAAACCCTTTACGGTCACGCTGTCGCAGGCGCGCGAGCTTGAAACGCTGGCGAAAAGCTTAGGCCTGGTGTTGTCGGTGTTTCATAACCGCCGCTGGGACAGCGATTTCCTGACGCTCAAACAGATTATCGCCGAAGGGCAGATTGGCGAAGTCGCCTATTTCGAATCGCATTTCGACCGCTTCCGCCCTCAGGTGCGCGACCGCTGGCGCGAGCAGGCCGGGCCGGGCAGCGGCATCTGGTACGATCTGGCGCCGCATCTGCTGGATCAGGCGGTACAGCTGTTTGGATTGCCGGTGAGTATTAACGTCGATCTGGCCGAACTGCGTCCGAGCGCGCAGGCGACTGACTATTTCCACGCGGTGCTGGCGTACCCGGAACGCCGCGTCGTGCTGCACGGCACCATGCTGGCGGCGGCGGAATCCGCGCGTTATATCGTGCATGGCACCCGGGGCAGCTATGTGAAGTTCGGGCTTGATCCGCAGGAGGAACGCCTGAAGGCGGGGGCGCGTCCGCCGCAGGAAAACTGGGGCTACGATATGCGCGACGGCGTGCTGACGGTGGCGCGCGGCGAGATGCTTGATGAGCAGACCCTGCTGACGGTGCCGGGCAACTATCCGGCCTATTACGCCGCCGTACGCAGCGCCATTCGCGGCGAAGGCGAAAACCCGGTGCCGGCAAGCCAGGCCATCGTGGTGATGGAGCTGATTGAAGCGGGTATTGAATCCGCGAAACGCCGCGCCGCGGTCTGCCTGCGCAGCTAATGTATGACGCCCCGGCGCGGGTCGTCGGGGCGTCGCTTTTCCCGCCTTATTAAACGGCGCGTCACTCAGGCGCGCGGTTTCACCCGCATTACTCGCCAGGATCGGCTTTTTGTTGCAAAGTAGATTAACCTGCAACATTACAAGGAACTGACAATGAACTGGCTGAAGCGCCTGAAAATCGACACTTTTTTACTGGTTATGATTGGCGTCGTGATTGTCGCGTCGCTGTTTCCCTGTGAAGGGCGAGTCAAAACGGTGTTTGAATACCTCACCACGGCCGCTATCGCGCTGCTGTTTTTTATGCATGGCGCGAAACTCTCCCGCGAGGCGATTCTGGCCGGAATGGGGCACTGGCGTTTGCATCTGATGGTGTTTCTCAGCACGTTCGTGCTTTTCCCGCTGATCGGTCTGGCGATGAAGTTTATTCCGCACAGCATATTGCCGCCGTCGCTCTATATGGGCTTTCTCTATCTCTGCGCGCTGCCGGCGACGGTGCAGTCGGCCATCGCGTTTACCTCTGTTGCGCGCGGCAACGTGGCGGCGGCGGTGTGCAGCGCCTCGGCGTCGAGCATTCTCGGGATTTTCCTCTCGCCGGTGCTGGTGGGCGTGATGATGCAGGCCCAGCAGGGCGACACCAATACGCTGGACGCCATCGGGAAAATTGTGCTGCAGCTGATGGTGCCGTTTGTGGTAGGCCATCTGTCGCGCCCGCTGATTGGCCGCTGGGTCGACCGTCATAAAAAGCTTATCAATATGACCGACCGCTCATCGATTCTGCTGGTGGTCTACGTCGCCTTCAGCGAAGCGGTGGTGGAGGGGATCTGGCATCAGGTGACCGGGCTGGCGCTGCTGGCGGTGGTAGTGGTGTCGCTGGTGCTACTGGCGATTGTGCTGGTGGTGAATGTCTGGATGTCGCGCCTGTTTGGCTTTAATAAAGAGGATGAGATAACCATCGTCTTCTGCGGCTCCAAGAAGAGCCTCGCGAATGGCGTGCCAATGGCGAATGTGCTGTTTCCGGCAAGTCAGGTGGGGATCATGGTGCTGCCGCTGATGATTTTCCATCAGATCCAGCTGATGGTCTGCGCGGTGATGGCGCAGCGCTATGCGCGCCGTAACGAGCAGAAAACAGGCCAGAAGGCCTCAGCCTCCTGACCTGACGGCGCGGCTCAGGCCGCGCTGACTTTAGCGACCAGCGCCTGTTTTTCCGCGTCTGTCAGGAACGCGATTTTCAGGCCATTCTCCTGTGCGGTGCGGATCTGCGCCGCGCTCAATCCCGCCGCCGGTGCCGCCACCTCATATTCATGACCGATATCCACGCCCTGTACGCCCGGATCGTCAGTATTAATGGTGGCCAGGATATTGTGCTCCAGGAACGTCTTCAGCGGATGATGCGCCAGCGACGCCACCGTGCTGGTCTGGATATTCGAGGTCAGGCAGGACTCAATGCCGATCCCCTGTTCCGCCAGGAAATCCATTAGCGCCGGATCTTCCACTGCTTTCACGCCGTGGCCGATACGCTCGGCGCCCAGCTCGCGAATCGCCTGCCAGATGCTCTCCGGGCCTGCGGCTTCACCGGCGTGAACAGTAATATGCCAGCCCGCGTCACGCCCGCGGTTAAAGTGAGTCAGGAACAGGCTGCCGGGGAAGCCCAGCTCATCGCCCGCCAGATCCAGCGCGGTGATGTGATCGCGATGCGCCAGCAGGCCTTCCAACTCGGCCACGCACGCCTCTTCACCGAAGGTGCGGCTCAGGATGCCGATAAGACGGGCGTCCACGCCGAAGTCACGGCGGCCCTGACGCACGCCGTCAATCACGGCTTCGACCACGCCTGCCACCGGCAGATTGTGCGTCATCGCCATATATCCCGGCGAGAAACGCAGCTCCACGTAATGCAGACCGTTGCGCGCGGCATCTTCCATATTTTCGTACGCCACACGGCGGCAGGCTTCGAGCGAGCCGAGCACCTTCACGCCCCAGTCGAGTTTGGCGAGAAAGCTCACCAGATCCGGTTCGTTTTTGGTTATCTGTACGTGCGGGCGCAGCGTCTCCAGCGTATCGGCGGGCAGGGCGAGATTAAACTGGCGGCCCAGGTCAAGAATGGTTTGCGCACGGATGTTGCCGTCAAGATGGCGATGGAGGTCGGTAAGGGGAAGGCGGGTATCAATCATGATGGCACTCTTTTTTTAGAATAAAGTGCATAACATTATAAAAATAATTACCGCTTAAATGCTACGTTGCGCAACAAAAGAGGGGCCATAAAGGCCCCTTTTGCGGTTAAAGTGAACGAATTGCGCAAATTAGCCGCTCCACGCCCTGCTCAAGTTTGCTGCGCGGGCATCCCACATTCAGGCGAAGGAAGCCGCGTCCTTCCTCGCCGTAAGTGTATCCGGGCATGATAGCCACCTTCTCACGCTCAATCAGCGCCTTTTGTAGCGTCTCGTCATCAAGGCCGAGAGGGCGTAAATCGATCCAGGCGAGATACGTCGCCTCGGGCGGTTGCCAGTTGAGTTGCGCAAACGCGCCATTGAGCTGCTGCGCCACAAACTGCAGATTCTCCTGAAGGTAATCGCGTAGCGCATCAAGCCAGGGCGCGCCGTCGCGATAGGCAGCGATATGCGCGACCAGCGATAACACGGCAGGGGACGAGAGCCCGTCGCGGCCTTTCAGCGCCTGAAGATACGCCTCGCGGTCGTCTTCCGTCGCGATAAGCCCCCAGGCCCCGGTCAGCGCCGGAATATTGAAGCTTTTCGACGCCGACGAGAACAGCGCCCAGCGCCCCCGTCCTACAGTGCTCCAGGGGATATGCGGGTGTTCGCTCCAGACCATATCCATATGAATTTCGTCACTTATCACCCGCACACCGTGACGCGCGCAGAGCGCCGCCATCGTCTCCAGCTCGTCGCGTCGCCACACTTTTCCGGTGGGATTATGTGGGCTGCACAGGAGCATGATTTTGCACGCAGGGCGCGCCAGTAGCGCCTCAAGCGCCGTCATGTCGCACTGCCAGCCATGCGCGTTTTGCGTGAGCGGGGCGCTGAGCACGCGCCGCCCGTTGCCTTCAATGGTTTTCCAGAACGCGTCATAGGCGGGCGTGTGGATCAGCACTTCGTCATCGGGCGCAGACCACTGGCGAATCAGCTGCGACACCATCCAGATAACCGACGGCCCGTAGACCAGCGCCTCGCGCGGAATATCGCAGTGAAAGCGCGTGGCGTACCAGTGCGCAATCGCACCGGTAAACTCAGGATTCTGCCAGCGGCTGTAACCCAGCACGCCGTGGGCCAGCCGCTGCGACACCGCCTCCAGCACGCAGGGCGCGGTCGGGAAATCCATATCGGAAATGGTAAAGGGCAGGAGATCGTCCGCGCCAAACCGGTCTGCCACGTAATCCCACTGGGTACACCAGGTGCCGCGACGATCCACCGCCTGTGAAAAATCGAACATGTTGCCTCCCGTTTTACGCCTGCACCGTGTGCATCAGGCTGTCCATCTCATCTTTGACTGACTGCACCTGCGGGCCGATCACCACCTGCAAATTGTGCTGGTTAAGCTGCACCACGCCGATGGCGCGATTGGCCTTAAGCGCGGCGCTGTCCACCCGCGACATCTCCTTCACGGTGAGACGCAGACGGGTAATGCAGTTATCGAGCGACGTAATATTCTCCGCGCCGCCGAGCGCCTGCAAAATGGCCGGGACGTCATAGCCCGATTTGCCCGTATGGCCTGATGGCGTGACATTCACCGCCGCGGTTTCGGCTTCGCGGCCCGGCGTTTTCAGGTTAAAGCGGGCGATGGCGAAGCGGAAAATCGCGTAATACGCCACAAACCAGACGCCCGCCACAACCGGCACCCAGTACCATTTGGTGGAAAGCCCGTGCAGCACGCCGAAGACCACAAAATCAATGATATTGCCGTCGGTGTTGCCAATGGTCACGCCAAGGATCGCCATCATGGTAAAACCTAGACCGGTCAGCAGCGCGTGGATGAGGTAGAGCGCAGGCGCCACAAACAGGAACAGGAATTCCAGCGGCTCTGTGGTGCCGCCCACCACGCAGGCGATCACGCCGGAAATCAGCAGCCCTTTGATCTTGTGACGGTTCTCCGGGCGAGCGCAGTGGTACATCGCCAGCGCAGCCCCAGGCAGACCGCCCAGAAACGCCGGCATTTTCCCCTGCGACAGGAAGCGGGTGGCGCTTTCGGCAAAACCGTGCGACGTCGGGCAGTTAAGCTGCGCCTGGAAAATAGTTAACGCGCCGGAAACGCTATGCCCGCAGACGTCCATCGTGCCGCCCGCCTCGGTAAAGCGGATCAGCGCCACCAGAATATGTTGCAGGCCGAACGGCAACAGCAGGCGCTCGCCGGTGCCGAAAATCATCGGCGCGAAGCTGCCGGTGCTGTTAATCAGCCACCCCAGGGCGTTAATACCTTTGGCGAAGAAGGGCCAGATTAGCGGAATCGTCAGCCCGACCAGGCCCATCACCACGGTGGTGACGATAGGCACGAAGCGCGTGCCGCCGAAAAACGCCAGCGCGTCCGGCAGGCGTACTTTATGAAAGCGCTCATGCAACAGCCAGATGATCACCCCTGCGATCACCGCGCCCAGAATGCCGGTGTCGATGGACTGAATGCCGAGCACCGACTGCACGTTGTTGGCTTTCAGCAGCGCCGCGTCCTGCGTCGGCAAAATGCCTTTGGCGGTGAGCCAGAAATTGACCGCCAGGTTCATCACCGCGTAGCCGACGAAACCGGCAAACGCCGCCACGCCTTTGTTTTCACGCGCCAGCCCCAGCGGAATGGCGATACAGAACATCACCGGCAGAAAACTGAAGGCGAAAGAGCCCATCTTGCTCATCCAGGTGAAGATGAGCTGCAACACGCCGTTGCCAAGAAACGGCATCAGCGTAATGACGTCGTGACTGCTGAGCGAACTGCCGATGCCCATCAGAATGCCGCAAAACGACAGCAGCGCCACCGGCAACATAAACGTTTTGCCGAGCTGCTGCATAAATCCCCAAAGCGTATTTTTTTGACCCGTATTCGCCGTCATAAACGACACCTCGCGTTAAATGATCCCATCGCCTGAACGAAGGATCGCAAGATAAAACGTTTTACCAAAGTTTAATGCGCGTTGAATCACAGAACATTACCCAGGCCTGACCGTTATAATAGCGCGACAGGTAAAAGGTTTTATCTGCCAGTAGCGGAGCAAAAAGCGTAGCCAATGACACAGGCGAAAAGAATCACTATCAATGATGTCGCCCAGGCGGCGGGGGTCTCGGTCGCCACCGTTTCGCTGGTGCTGAGCGGCAAAGGACGGATTTCCAGCGCCACCGGCCAGCGGGTGAATGACGCCATTGAGCAGTTAGGATTTGTGCGCAACCGGCAGGCCTCGGCGCTGCGCGGCGGGCCAAGCGGCGTGATTGGGCTTATCGTGCGCGATCTCACCACGCCGTTTTACGCCGAGCTGACCGCCGGGCTGTCAGAAGCGCTGGAAGCGCAGGGGCGAATGCTCTTTCTGCTCCAGGGCGGGCGTGATGAAGCCCGGATGCAGCGCTGTTTCGATACGCTGCTCGATCAGGGCGTGGACGGGGTTGTGGTGGCTGGCGGCACGGGCCAGGTCGGCGCGTGGCAGACGCAGGCCCGCGCGCGCAACATCCCGCTGCTTTTTGCCTCGCGCGCCAGCCATCATGATGAAGTGGACACGGTGCGCCCGGATAACCAGCAGGCGGCGCGACTGGTGACCGAACATCTTATTCATCGCGGCCATCAGCGCATCGCGTGGCTGGGCGGCGCGAGTTCGTCGCTCACCCGCGCCGAACGGCTTGGCGGCTACTGCGCCACGCTGCTGCAGTACGGCCTGCCATTTCACAGTGAATGGATTGTCGAATGTCCCGCAGGCCAGAAACAGGCGGCGGAAGCCATTACCGAACTGCTGCGCGTTAACCCGACTATCACTGCCGTGCTGTGCCATAACAGCACCGTGGCGATGGGCGCGTGGTTCGGCCTGATGCGCGCCGGACGACAGAGCGGTGACGGGGGCTATGAGAGCTATTTTGAAAACAGCGTGACGCTGGCGGCCTTCGCGGAAGTCCCGGAGGCGCGGCTTGATGACGTGCCGCTGACCTGGGTGACGACGCCCGCCAGGGAAATGGGGCACTGTGTGGCGGAGCGCATGCTACAGCGTATTCAGCACGGTGAGGAATCTACCGGCAGCCTGATTCTCGGGCCGCGGCTGGTGGCGCGGCGCTGACATGCGCAATAAAAAACGGCCTCCTGAGAGGCCGTTTTCTTTTTTACTGCTGTCCTTCCCGGCAGGGCATGCGGTCATTTCAGTAATGAACGCCGGGCGCCAGCAAGCTGTTCCGTCTCTCATCCTATCAGGATGCTCTATATTCCTGGTGCTATTAATTAATTATATGTATGAGAAAGGCCTGAGATATTTATTGAAGAGATGGGTTTCATCTGTGAGTTTATACTGACGCGCGAAACTTTTGGCGGCAATGGAGTGTATCATTTTGGTTATAAAATACAGAATTTAATGTTAAGTCGATGTCAGGCGTGAACTTTTATTAAAGGCATCATATTGATTTGAGTGTCATTAATCATATTCTTCATGACTTATAAAAAGAGAATAAAAGAATATTGCTGTTCATTATAAAAATATGATATCGGTTTGAAGCAAATTCCAAATGTGGAACAATAAATCATTTGAATTAAAAGTTACCATTCGCTACATTTTGTGCGGTATCACCGGGCTGCAATAAGAAACTTAACGCAACAGTGTTCGTTATTAAGTTTTACTGAATAACGCTTTAAATTCCTCTGGCAATGTATGTGCGTTATTCTTTGCCTCGTAATTTAATCAGGCGGCGTATAAGATGCTAATGCACGCCAGGTGATTAATGAATGTAATTGACGGCTTAATATTAAGCGGTTAATTCAAAACTGGAAAATGCTCATTAAGGAAAATTGAAATGAAAAAGATCGTAATTGCTGCTGGTATCGTTGCTGCTACTGCTATGTCTGGCTCTTCCGCTATGGCGTTCGACGGTACTGTTAAATTTACTGGCGAAATTGTCGATCAGGCTTGCACCGTAAACATCGGTACGGATAACACCCTGACCGTTGATATGGGTAAAGTATCGAAAACTGCATTCACTGGCGTAGGTACTGATGCCTCCACCACCAAATTCACCATTAAGCTGAAAGACTGCCCGGCAGCGGTAACTTCTGCAAAAGTGAAATTTGATGGTGCGCCGGATGCGTCTGACTCCGCTCTGCTGGCGCTGGATTCCGCCTCTGATGCAGCTAAAGGCGTTGCCATTAAGCTGATGACTGTTGATAAAGAAGCTCTGCCGCTGCACAGCGTTAATGACTACAGCTACAAACTGTCCAGCACTGAAGAAAACAATCTGGATTTCTATGCAGCGTATCGTTCTACGTCAGCGACTGTTACCGCGGGTAAAGCAAACTCCGTTGCTAACTTCACTGTTAACTACAACTAATTTCTGAGGGTATTTCCCTCAAAAATATGCACAGGGCCGATTCCGGCCCTTTTTATAGAGGTTTTAAAATGAAATTCTTTCAGAAGACGGTATTAACAGCGCTAACGCTGGTTTCGGCAATGCATGCCGCTCAAGCGGGCGTTATTATCGGCGGCACGCGTGTAATTTATGATGGTAATAAGAAAGAATCTTCTCTCAGCGTCAACAACCCTGATACCGTGCCCTATTTAATTCAGTCATGGGTGGAGGCGCCAGATGGGGGTGCTGAGAAAGCTCCTTTTATTATTACACCGCCGCTTTTTCGGCTCGATAAAGGCCAGCAGAATCTGATGCGTATTGTGCGTGCGGGCGCGTTGCCGGAAAATAAAGAGTCAATGTACTGGCTCAATATTAAGTCCATTCCTTCAGCGGAGCGTCGTGATAATACGCTACAAATCGCCGTTAGAACGCGTATTAAAATAATTTATCGCCCGGTCGCGCTTAAAGGAGAAACACCGGAAGAGCACGCCGATAAATTGCAGTGGCGCGCTTCGGGTAATGAGGTTCTGGTGACCAACCCAGGGCAATATTATATGAATTTCAATGAAATCAAAGTCAATGGCGCTGCGCTGGATGATGTGACTTATGTTGCTCCAGGCGCCACGGCGCACTTTCACCTGCCGAATGGTGTAAGCCACGGTAGCGTGACGTTTAAATTAATCAATGATTATGGCGGCGTCGGCGAAGCCCATAAAACCAGCATTTAATTAACGCCGTAATTAATAAATGTGAGCTCAAGGAAAGGTCTGGAGAATATTAATGCGTAACAAAAGCAGGGATGGCTATTTTAAGCCAGCACGTCTGGCGGTACTCATCCCGATGGCGCTGTCAGGCGTAATGACAACAGGCTACGCGCAAGATTACTTTAACCCTGAACTACTGGAATTAGATAACCCAGGTATGAAAGGGGCGGACCTCTCTTCTTTTGAGTCAGGCTCGCAGGCACCCGGGACTTATCGTGTTGATGTAATCATTAACGATCAAACCGTCGATACCCGTGAAATTAAATTCCGGACTGTTAAAAGCGCCAGCGGCGAAGAAAAACTGGAGCCTTGCCTTTCGGTCGCTCTGCTTCAGAGCTACGGCGTAAAAACGCAGCTTTTCCCTGAGCTACAGGCTGACAGTGAATGCGCGCGTTTATCCGCCATTCCCAAAGCGTCCTCAGAGTTTTTGTTCAACACGCAGAAACTGATATTGAGCATACCGCAGGCAGCCCTATCGCCGCAGGCGCGTGGTTATGTCGATCCGGCGTTATGGGATGAAGGTATTCCCGTAGCGATGCTGAATTACAGCCTGAGCGGCGCGAATAACTATGCCGATAAAGGCGGTAACAGCAACAGCCAGTACGCTAACCTGCGTCCGGGCGTAAACCTGGGGGCCTGGCGGCTTCGCAATTACACCACCTGGAACCGCGACGATAAAGGCAAGGATAAATGGGACACCGTCTATACCTATCTGCAGCGCAACATTGTGCCGCTAAAAGCCAAACTGGTGGCGGGCGACAGCTCCTCGCCTGCGGATGTGTTTGACAGTATTTCGTTCCGTGGTGCCCAGATAGCCTCCGATGATGACATGATGCCGGAATCGCTGCGCGGCTACGCCCCGGTGGTACGTGGCGTGGCTCGCACGAATGCGCAGGTCGTGATTCGGCAGAACGGTTATGTCATTTATCAGAGCTATGTAGCGGCGGGCGCTTTCGAAATCACCGATATGTATTCCACCGGCGGCGCGGGCGATCTCAACGTCACGGTAAAAGAGGCAGATGGCAGCGAGCAGCACTTTGTCGTGCCGTTTGCCTCGCTGCCGGTATTGCAGCGTGAAGGGCGCCTGAAATATGCCCTGACCGGCGGTCAGTATCGCTCATATGACAGTAGCGTCGAAAAAACCCCGTTTGCTCAGTTAACCGGGATTTTCGGCCTGCCGCACGGTTTCACGCTGTATGGCGGTCTCCAGGAGGCCAGTAAATACCAGGCGCTGGCCTTAGGGCTCGGCAAAAACATGGGGGCCATCGGCGCCATTTCCGCTGACGTGATTCAGGCGTGGTCGCGCCTCAAAGGTTTTGATAAGAGCAGCGGCCAGTCCTGGCGGATTCGCTACAGTAAAGATTTCGTGGAAACCGGCACGAACTTTGCGATTGCGGGCTATCGCTATTCGACAGCGGGCTACTACAGCATGCAAGAGGCGCTTGATTCTTACAGCAATAATCAGGCCGTCCTGGATCGCCGTCGAAATCGTGCCGAGCTTAGCGTCAGCCAGTCGCTTGGGGGCTCTCTGGGTTCACTGACGGCCAGCGCAGTGCGCGAAGATTACTGGGGTCAGAATAAAACTATGGAGTCTTATAACCTCGGTTATAACAACTCCTGGCGGGGTATCAGCTATGGCCTGACTTACACTTACAGTAAGAACGGCAGCGCCGGTAACTACCACAACAGCGTCAGTTACGATAAAGACCAGATTATTGCGCTCAATATCAGCGTGCCGCTGGATCGCTTCCTGAGCAATACCTGGGCGAACTACAGCATGAATACCAGTAAAAACAACGGCACCACGCACACTGCCGGTATGAGCGGCATGGCGCTGGAAAACAACGCGCTGAACTGGAACGTACAACAAGGCTACGGCAGCGATGACGTCGGCTACAGCGGCAACATGAACGCCGATTATAAAGGGACTTATGGCGAGGTGACGGCAGGCTACAGCTACGACAAGAGCGGCGAGCGCCTGAACTATGGCCTGCAGGGCGGCATTCTGGCGCATGAAGACGGCGTCACGCTGTCGCAGCCGCTGGGTGAAACCAACGTGCTGGTCAAAGCGCCAGGCGCGGGCGGCGTGAGCATTCAGAACCAGACGGGCGCGAAAACCGATTTCCGCGGTTATACCACGGTCAGCAATATTTCACCGTACCGTAAGAACGATGTGACGCTTAACACCGAAAGTATGCCGGATGATGTCGATCTGGAATTGACCAGCCGTACTGTCGTACCAACCCGAGGCGCCGTCGTGCGCGCAGAGTATGTGGCCAATGTCGGTTTGCGCGTCCTGATGACGCTGCTTCAAGCCAACGGCCAGCCGGTGCCGTTTGGTGCGACAGTGTCTGTTGCAGGCCAGCATAATCAGGGCTTTATTGTAGGCGATAAAGGGCAGGTGTATTTAACCGGGCTTGAGCCACACGGCACGTTAAAAGTGACATGGGGGAATAATGATGGCGATAGATGCCAGGTTGTATATTCTCTACCTAACAGTACGCAAGGTAATAATATCTTAACAGCTAATGGTCAATGCCATTAATTACGGCGATTTTAACTCTGAACAGCCTCGAATATAAAGGTTGTAAATTTCGTGGCTATCATATTCGCTAAACAGGTGCGTGATGAAAATTATATTTTTTTTATTAGTGAACTGCATGGCTTGCTCTTGCTTTGCGGCTTGCATGGGATACCCAACATTAACTGACTCCTTCAGCTTCGATGATGTTGTAGTGCAAAGAGATCTGCCTATAGGATCTACGATTAAATCTGTCAATTTTAACTCTACAGGGGGAGCGATTGGCGAATGTGATGGCTCAGGAGGGCACGAATTTGAAGAAATGACTTATGGAGCTGCCACTTCTATTTCTCATGTATATGCGACAAATCTGCCCGGGGTAGGCATTCGTATTCTTCTCTGGAAAAGCGATTATCCAGAATTACCGGCCAGGACCCGGTATTTAAGCAGCTTGGTCGTTCGTGATGGCATGAGTGCTGCTGATTATCATATTGCTGATCTAGTAAAAACAGGTGATATTACTTCAGGTCAGTTGACACCAGGGCAGGTGGCAAAGGTTTATTTTAGCGAAAATCCTGCGGTTCCAGGTTTGGTTATTCAGATGGGTAACAGTTCTGTCACTCAAGTTGCCTGTTCAATTACAACGCCAAATTTAAACTTCCCGATCGGTGATGTACCTGTGTCTAAATTTGGTTCTTCGCCAGGAACGATTCCAGTCGGGGCGCAAAGCACACAAAATCTGGGGCTGGATTGTGAGGCGGGGGCCAATATTAACGTGAGCCTGAGCGGCACGCAAAATCCAGATGTGAGTGACACCAGTGTACTGGCACTGACCGGGCAGGGTTCCAGCGACGTGGCTGGAGGAGTAGGCGTACAGTTACTTTATAACGAATCGCCACTGAAGTTGAATAACCGTATTTTATTAAAGCAATCATCCGGTGGACAAGAGACGTTCCCAATTATAGCTCGTTATTACCAGACCAAAAAAACGGTCACGCTCGGTAAAGCTAATGCGTCCGCTACGCTGGATCTGACTTATCAGTAATTGAAGAGATGTTTTGAAGAAAGGTATTAATCATGAGAAATAAATTAATTGCTGGCGCTCTGTTTAGTACGCTGGTTTCACTCGGCTGTTATGCCGGAGATCCGGTAACAATTAATGTGACCGGCAATATCATCTCTGCGCCTTGCACTTTCGATACTTCAGCGTCAACGCTAAATATTGATTTGGGAGAAAAAGGTATCTCTGACCTTGCCAGTGCAGGCGCAGAGATGCCCTATAAAGTGTTTAGCCTGGCAATGAAAGATTGCCCGGCAGGTACAACGAAAGTTACAGCCACCTTTACAGGCACTGATGATACATCGTCAACGGTCGGGAATGGCTTTAAAAATACAGGCACTGCAACCAATATGGTGGTTCAGATTAAAGATAATACCTCTTCTGACTGGACCTCTTCATTTAAAAGTGGTGACAGTATGACGGTGAATGTTAATACATCGGATAACACCGCTAAATTTGATTTAGCGACCCGGGCTTATACGCCGACAGGCTCCGTGAACCCCGGGACGATTAATGCCAGCATTGTTGCGAATTTCACATATCAGTAAATCAACGCAGCAGGAAATTATTACTGTCAGATGTAATAAATAACGGACAGGTTTTTATTGGTTCGTTATTGATATCTGCCGGTTGCAGGAGAGAATATGCGACACGTTTTTTTATATGCATCGCTTGTACTGTTAGGTAGTGGTTATGCCACGCTGAGTCGGGCCGAAACGGTTATTAACATTCATGGCAAAGTGACAGCTAACCCTTGTACCGTCGATGCGGATACTGTGGATAAACAGATCGATTTGGGGACATTC
This sequence comes from Cronobacter sp. EKM101R, assembly GCF_963888145.1. Classification (NCBI taxonomy): domain Bacteria; kingdom Pseudomonadati; phylum Pseudomonadota; class Gammaproteobacteria; order Enterobacterales; family Enterobacteriaceae; genus Cronobacter; species Cronobacter sp. EKM101R. The sequence continues at coordinate 272,439 of NZ_CAWPHW010000012.1, forward strand.
TACCGTTCGCAATTGACCACCGCCGGGCAGGGCAGCGACTGGAATGATTTTTCACTGCTGCTAACGCAATGCCCGGTAAGCACAACATCGGCTACGGTGACATTCAGCGGTACCGCGGATACTGACGACGCGACGGCGTTTAAAAACAGCGGCGACGCTGCCAATGTCGCGCTTCGCCTTAGCAGTGCGGACCATGCCACGACGTACAGTAATGGGGGCTCAATGAAGGTGACGATTGACGCTTCCACGAAGAAAGCCACGTTTCCGCTCTCTGCACGTATATTTACGCCAAAAGGCGGTGCGGGTGCCGGGAGTTTTAATTCGGTACTTAACGTCGATTTTACCTACGAGTAAAGCCGTCCTGTTGACATACGGGATGTAAAAGAGATATCGAAAGAAAATAAAGCCTCATCTCGTCGTCGCCCGCGATACGGTTTTAGCAGTGCGACAGGTAATAAAAAACGGCCTCCTGAGAGGCCGTTTTCTTTTTTACTGCTGTGGAACCAGCTGCGGCGCGGTTTGCGGCACTGCGCCCGGTTCCGGCGTCCCCTGAGGCTCTGGCGCGGTCAGGCCTGGCATACCGAACATGCCGACAAACTCCGCCAGTGGCATTTTCTGCCCGTTCAGGTTGACCTGGCCGTTGGCGTACTGAAGGCTGGTAACGATGCTGTTGTCCTGCATCGTGGTGATGCGGAACATCTGGCCCATCGCCGCGAGGCCCTTCACCTGCTGCGCCGCCAGCTTCTCGGCGTCCGCCTGCTGGTAGCCTTCCAGTTTCGCTACCTGCGTCATCATCTCGGTCGCCATATCTACCGGGATCACCAGCTTGCTGTCGAGGGTTTTCACCACGCGATCCAGCTGCTCGGCAGGCGCGTCCTGCGTCGCGCTGACCGGCGCCTGGCTCGGATCTTTCAGGAACAGCGACAGGTTAAAGGTGCTTTCGCCTTTGGCGTTTTTCCAGCTCAGCGGCGCGATAGTGATAACCGGGTTGCCTTTAAGCAGCAGCGGCAGGGACGAGAGCAGGATTTCGGTGGCCTGCTGCTGGTACTGCTCCGGATTATCCATAATGCCCGGCTGCGCCATCAGCGCGCGGCTGCGCTCGTTATACTGCTGGCTGAACTGGTGCCACGCCTGACCGTCGATGTTGCCGATTTTCAGCGTCATTTTGCCGCTGCCCAGATTCTGGTTCTGCACCTTCAGGCTGTTCATGACGTAATCCATCTGGCTGTCGATGCTCTTGCCATCTTTCGCCACTTCGGATTTGCCGTTCAGGCTGATGCCTTCCAGCAGCGCCATCTCCTGGCCTTCAATCGCGATAGCCAGTTTGTCGAGATCCAGCTTCTGCTCGCCGACGCGCTCGTTAAAGGTGGTCATTTTGGTATTGCCGTCAGCTTTCAGGCCATTGAAAGTGAGCTGAACGTGCTGGCCGTACTCATTGACCGCGTTAACGAGGCCGCTTCCGGCTTCACCTTTCAGGCTCACTTCATTGCCGTCTTTATCGGCATCCAGCTGGAATTCGCCGCCGCTGAACGACACTTTCTCATCCGGCGTGTCGTAGTTCAGCGCCTGGAGCTGGATATCGCTGGAGGTTGCGCCGCCGTAGCCGATGCGGGTCTGGACGTCAGCGAACGATTTACCTTTCGCGATATCAAACAGCGCTTTGGTCGTGGCGTTGTTCACAAGCGTGGTATGCACGGACGCCATTGCGGGCAGGATATTGAGTTTTTTCAGATCGGCGAGCGGGAAGGGGCCGTGGCTCACCACCTGTTCCAGCACCACGCTCTGACCCGGCTTCAGCAGGGCTTGCTGCTGGCCTGCCGCAGGTTTCACCACCAGTTGCAGATGACTGCTGAAAATCCCTCGCTGGTAATCCTGGTAGCTCAGCTCAAGCCCCGCCTGCGGCGCGCTGCGCTTAAGCTGCGCGTTGGCTTCGGCCACCATTTCGCCGACATGTTTTTCAAACTGCTTACCGGTGTACCACGCGCCACCTGTCCAGATAACCCCGAGAGCGACAATCACGCCCACGGCGACCAGCGATTTTTTCATGATTCAGTTCCCTTAAAACGAAGCCAGACGGCGGTCCGTCTGGCATGACTGGCAAAGATGTTACCAAGCTTAGCAATCCTTGCTTAAAAGATCAGTAACTTAGTTGAGCTTATTATAGACGCGCGCAAGACGCCCCACGCCGCTCGCGTTGACCGGCGATTCATTCGCCGCCACGAAGGCCGATTCGCCCGGTTTCAGGGTCAGACGCTCGTCTCCTTTGCTGAGCACCGCTTCGCCCTCGACACAGAACAGAATCGCGGCGCTCTCCTGCGCCAGGCGCTGAGGCTGCGACTGAAGATCGTGCAGCGAGAAGGCGAAATCCTCGACCGGGATCGGGAATTCCAGCGCCGCGCCGTCTTTTTCAGGCTGCGTCAGCAACTGCGCCGCCGGTTTGGCGACAAACTTCACGTTGGCGACCAGCTCCGGAATATCGATATATTTCGGGGTCAGGCCCGCGCGCAGCACGTTGTCCGAGTTGGCCATAACTTCCAGCGCGACGCCCTGCAGGTAGGCGTGCGGCGTTTCAGCAAACAGGAACATCGCCTCGCCGGGGTTCAGTTTCACCACGTTCAGCAGCAGCGGGGAGAAGAGACCGCTGTCGTCCGGGTAGAACTGCGCGATAAAACGAATGGTGTCCCACGGCTCGCCCTGCTGGCTCGCGACGGTCGCTTTCAGCACCGCCAGCGCGCGGGATTTCTCCTCGCCCTGCATATTCAGCAGCCCGGCGAAGAGCTCGCGCAGGCGGTCGGCATTCGGCTCGGCCAGGAAATGCGCAATAGCGGTATGCGCGCCCGCGACCGGCTGCAGCAGGGAGACAATCTCAGAAAACTCACGAAACGCGTTCATGGCGAGGAACGGCGTCAGGGCGAAGACCAGCTCCGGCTTGTGGTTCGGATCTTTATAGTTGCGCTCGGCGGCATCCAGCGGAATGCCCGCCGCGTTTTCGCGCGCGAAGCCTTCTTCGGAGGCCTGCTTGTTCGGATGGACCTGGATTGAGAGCGGCTGGTCGGCGCACAGCACTTTAAACAGGAACGGCAGTTCGCCGAAGCGCTCCGCCACCGGCGCGCCGAGCAGGGCGGTTTTATCCGCGTCAATCACCTCGCGAAGCGCGGGGGCCTGGCCCTGCGCATCCTGAATTTTCGAGCTGCTTTTCGGGTGAGCGCCCATCCACAGCTCCGCCATCGGCAGGCCTTCCGGGTTCGCCACGCCATAGAGTTCCGTTAACGCCGTTTTGCTGCCCCAGGCGTAGTTTTGCACCGAGTTAATGAGTTTCTGCATGATCAGTCCCTGTATTCGAAGGAAAACATTTTTCGGTATTAAACCAATAAAGCGACGCGAAGTAACCCGGCTGGGTAAAAAGTCGGTTTAGTCTCAGTTTTTGTTAAAAAATTGTGTACGATGTAGCGACTCGCTTTTTCATGCCGCACACGGAATCAGTGGCGGAACGACCTATTTCTTAACTGTAGCTGTAAGTGAGAGTGCAATGTCTGGCAAACCCTTCTTCTGGCAAGAGCCTTTTCCACTGAAAAAGGACGAGACCGAGTATTACCTGTTAACCCGCGATCACGTCTCCGTTTCCGAATTTGAAGGTCAGGAAATCCTGAAAGTCGAGCCGCAGGCGCTGACCCTGCTGGCCCGCCACGCCTTCCACGACGCCTCGTTTATGCTGCGCCCGGCGCACCAGCAGCAGGTGGCGGATATCCTGAGCGACCCGGAAGCCAGCGAAAACGACAAATATGTCGCGCTGCAATTCCTGCGCAACTCGGAGATTGCCGCCAAAGGCATTCTGCCGACCTGCCAGGATACCGGCACCGCCATCATCATGGGCAAAAAAGGCCAGCGCGTCTGGACCGGTGGCGGCGATGAAGCCGCGCTGGCGCAGGGCGTCTACGAGACCTATACCCAGGATAACCTGCGTTATTCGCAAAACGCGGCGCTTGATATGTACAAAGAGGTCAACACCGGCACCAACCTGCCGGCGCAGATTGACCTCTACAGCGTTGACGGCGAAGAGTACAAATTCCTGTGCATCGCCAAGGGCGGCGGCTCTGCGAACAAAACGTATCTGTACCAGGAAACCAAAGCGCTGCTCACCCCTGGTAAACTGAAAGCGTACCTGGTAGAGAAAATGCGCACGCTCGGCACCGCGGCTTGTCCGCCGTACCACGTGGCGTTTGTGATTGGCGGCACGTCGGCGGAAGCGACGCTGAAAACCGTTAAACTCGCCTCGACCAAATATTACGACGGCCTGCCGACCGAAGGTAACGAACACGGCCAGGCGTTCCGCGATGTCCAGCTGGAAGACGAGCTGTTGCAGGAAGCGCGCAATCTCGGCCTCGGCGCGCAGTTCGGCGGCAAATATTTCGCGCACGATATCCGCGTGATCCGCCTGCCGCGCCACGGCGCGTCCTGCCCGGTAGGCATGGGCGTCTCCTGCTCGGCGGACCGCAATATCAAAGCCAAAATCAACCGCGACGGCATCTGGATCGAGAAGCTCGAAAACAACCCGGGCAAATACATTCCTGAAGCGCTGCGTCGCGCAGGCGAGGGCGAGGCGGTGCGCGTCGATCTCAACCGACCGATGAGCGACATTCTGGCGCAGCTGTCGCAGTACCCGGTCTCTACGCGGCTGTCGCTCTCCGGCACCATCATCGTGGCGCGCGATATCGCGCATGCGAAACTGAAAGAGCGCATCGACAGCGGCGCGGGGCTGCCCCAATACGTGAAAGATCATCCGATCTACTACGCGGGCCCGGCCAAAACGCCGGAAGGGTACGCCTCCGGCTCGCTCGGCCCGACGACGGCCGGACGCATGGATTCTTACGTGGATCTGCTCCAGGCCAACGGCGGCAGCATGATCATGCTCGCCAAAGGCAACCGCAGCCAGCAGGTGACGGACGCTTGTAAGAAACATGGCGGTTTCTATCTCGGGAGCATCGGCGGCCCGGCGGCGGTGCTGGCGCAAAACAGCATCCGTCATCTGGAGTGTGTCGAATATCCGGAACTCGGCATGGAAGCTATCTGGAAAATCGAGGTTGAAGATTTCCCGGCGTTTATTCTGGTGGATGACAAAGGCAACGATTTCTTCCAGCAAATCCAGGCCGGGCAGTGTTCGGCGTGCCTGAAGTAACGTAAACGACCCTGATGCAGGCCGGGTAAGGCGCAGCCGCGCCCGGCCAGTCAACCGCAAAAAGAGCGCACAAAGCGCCATACAAATTCTCTGAAGCCATCAATACTTATTCCTGAAGCATGCGAGCAATCCCATCTTTGTTATCAAGGAGAAAGTAATGACCGCCTACCGCAGTGAAAAAGATTCCATGGGCGCTATCGACGTGCCGGCAGATAAACTCTGGGGCGCGCAGACGCAGCGTTCGCTGGAGCATTTCCGCATCTCCACCGAGAAAATGCCGACGGCGCTGATTGAGGCGCTGGCGCTGACCAAACGCGCCGCCGCTAAGGTCAATATGGATCTCGGCTTACTGCCCGCTGAGCGTGGCGACGCCATCATTAAAGCCGCCGACGAAGTGCTGGAAGGCGCGCATTCTCTGGAGTTCCCGCTCGCCATCTGGCAGACCGGTTCCGGCACCCAGACCAACATGAACATGAACGAAGTGCTGGCCAACCGGGCGAGCGAGATCCTCGGCGGCGAGCGCGGCATGGCGCGCAAGGTGCACCCGAATGATGACGTCAACAAGAGCCAGAGCTCGAACGATGTCTTCCCGACGGCGATGCATGTCGCCGCGGTTATCGCGCTGCGCGAACAGCTGATCCCGCAGCTAAAAGTGCTGCATAAGACGCTCAGCGATAAGGCGAGCGCGTTCAGCGATATCGTGAAAATTGGCCGTACCCATCTGCAGGACGCCACGCCGCTGACGCTCGGCCAGGAGATCTCCGGCTGGGTGGCGATGCTTGAGCATAACCTGAAGCATATCGATAACAGCCTGCCGCATCTGGCGGAGCTGGCGCTCGGCGGCACGGCGGTCGGCACCGGGCTGAACACGCATCCGGAGTATGCGCAGCGCGTGGCGCAGGAGCTCGCCGCGTTTACCGGCCAGCCGTTCGTCACCGCGCCCAATAAATTCGAGGCGCTCGCCACCTGCGACGCGCTGGTGCATGCCCACGGCGCGCTGAAAGGGCTCGCCGCCTCGCTGATGAAAGTCGCCAACGATGTGCGCTGGCTCGCGAGCGGTCCGCGCTGCGGCATCGGCGAAATCTCGATCCCGGAAAATGAGCCGGGTTCTTCCATCATGCCGGGGAAAGTGAACCCGACCCAGTGCGAAGCGCTGACCATGCTGTGTTGCCAGGTGATGGGCAATGACGTGGCCGTCAATATGGGCGGGGCGATGGGCAATTTTGAGCTCAACGTGTTCCGCCCAATGGTCATTCATAATTTCCTGCAATCGGTGCGTCTGCTGGCGGACGGCATGGAGAGCTTTAACCATCACTGCGCTATCGGCATCGAGCCGAACCGCGAGCGCATCAGCCAGTTGCTTAACGAATCGCTGATGCTGGTGACGGCCCTGAATACTCACATCGGCTACGACAAAGCCGCGGAGATCGCCAAGAAGGCGCATAAAGAGGGGCTGACGCTGAAAGCCTCCGCGCTGAAACTCGGTTATCTCAGCGAGGAGGAGTTTGACGTCTGGGTACGCCCGGAAGAGATGGTGGGCAGCATGAAGCCCTGATCAGGGCGCGAGGTAAAGATGCAGGCGGGGGATCATCATGACGAGTTCTTCCGCCTGCGGCTTATAGCGGTGCTGTACGTTTTCCGCATCATAGTTCAGCAGTTCGCCGATATCCGGCACCGCGCCGCCGCGCGTCTCGTGACACAGCACAATCAGCGGCGACGGGCAGGCGTATTGCACCTGCCGCTGGTTTTGCGCGTACCAGACGCGCGCTACCGGCTGCACTTTCACCGGACGCTTAATTTTCAGTCGCGCCTTTTGGGGGAGCGCGGCGATATCGTTGTACTCCTGCGTGAGGCGCGCATGCCACTGCTCTTTGGTTAACCCGCCCACCGCGCGCGGCGCTTTCAGCCCGCGCTCCAGCGTCGCCAGCACCTCATCGCGCGTCAGGTTTTTAATAATGTGTTTATTCGCCCAGCCGAAACGCAGCGTGGCGGGGTTGTCCAGCACCGTCAGACGACGATAGGCGTTGAGCGTAATCAGCCCCGGCAGATAACGGTGCACCCATTCAAAACGCTGGGTGGAGGGCAGGCCCGATTCCACGGTGATAATCTCTTCCAGCTGCGTTTTCAGCGCGTTGATTTTCTGCGCCAGCGCGTGCAGCGCCTGGTGCTGCGCGTCATCGACGCTAAAACAGACTGCGCCCGGCAGGCGCACTGCCGCTTTACTGCTGCGCTTTTCCGACTGCTGCTGGATAAACAGGTGCGTAAAGTGACGCAGCGCCGCCTCCTGCGCCTCTTTACCGATTTTTTGCGTCACCGCAATGGTGAGCAGGGGATCGTGCTCTTTGCCTTTTTCCACCTCGGGCAGGCTGAACACCCGCGCCGCCAGCAGACGACAGGCCGCGAGGCCGTCCCGCATTTCCATTAATGCATGTTCCAGTTCGCGAAAGGTGACGTTAAGGCGTTCAACGAGATCGTAACGGGCCATGATGCGCTCACATTAGTTACAACATACTTTATGTTTAGCACAATTTCGCCCGGTTTGACTATAACGAGTTAAACGCCGGGCAGGAAAAAAGCGGGCGGGATGTGGGGGGAAATGGTGGGGTAATGGAAATGGTGGGTGCGCTGCGCTTACCCACCCTACGTATTTACGTACGCGTTAAGAACGTCTGTAGGGCGGGTAAGCGTAGCGCACCCGCCGCAAAACGGGATATAACGCAAATGCTGTTAACCGTAGGGCGGGTAAGCATCGCGCACCCGCCGCAAAACGGGATATAACGCAAATGCTGCTAACCGTAGGGCGGGTAAGCATCGCGCACCCGCCAGATAGGCCATAACCGTTACGCGCTTTCTGATGGCATCGCCACCACCGGCCAGCGAAAACGAAAATGCGCGCCGCCGAGGTCGCTTTGCGTCACGCTCACTTCGCCACTCATGGCCGTCGCGATGGAATGCACAATCGCGAGCCCCAGGCCGCACCCGCCGGTGGCGCGATCGCGGCTCGGATCGAGGCGCACGAACGGCTCAAACACCCGGCTGCGCTCATCTTCCGGAATACCGGTGCCGTCATCTTCCACTTCAAGCGTCGCCTGCGCGCCATCCAGCGACAACCCGATCCGCAGCCGCTGCTCGCTGTAGCGCAGCGCGTTATTCACCAGGTTATCCAGCACACGCTCCATCAGGCGCATATCGAGTGCGCCATAATCGCCTTCATCGACGCGCGTGACGATAAGCTCGCGCTCCGGGTGCAGCAGGCGCACATCGTCAACATAGTCATGCAGCCAGCGCGGCAGCGCCGGGTGCGTCAGATGCAGCTCGGTTTGCGGCCGGTCAAGCCGCGCGTAAGTCAGCAGCTCCTCAATCAGCGCTTCCAGCTGGCCGATATCGCGGTTCAGCGCCTGCGATTCTGACGCGCTCAGGTTATCGCTCATCTCCAGCCGGTAGCGCAGCCGCACCAGCGGCGTACGCAGCTCATGGGCTATCCCGTCAATCAACTGTTTTTTACTGACAATCAGCGCGTTAATGTTGTTCGCCATCTGGTTAAACGCCACGCCGAGCCGCGAAAAACTCGACGCCTTATCAAAATGAATACGTTCATCCAGATGTCCCTCGCCAAGCCGCTGCGCCGCCGACTCAAGGCGCAGCATCTCCTGCCAGTGCGGGCGTATCCAGATAAACACCGGCAGCGCCAGTGAAATCGCAATCAGCGCAATCAGAGCGATATCCAGAAGACGCATCTGATGCAGGAAATAGAGATAGGGCACGGGGCCGACGGCCAGTACATAGTGGCTGCGCGGGATGCGCTGGATAAACGTATATTCGTCGTCCAGCGCCACTATTTCGCCCTCGCGCAGGCGGCGGCTGTTAATGTCATCAAGGTGAAACTGATTCATCGGCTGAATGCGCAGCTTAAATGACAGGTTCAGATCCAGCTCTTTGATGGTTTTATTCCACTCGTGCGGCGGGATCTCACGCAGTTCGCTGCGCATCAGGTAGAGCGAGCTTTTCATCAGGTCGTCCAGCGACTGACGCCCGGCGCGCTCGGCGGTAAATTTATAGACCAGCCCCACCAGCATCGTCATCACCAGAAAACAGACAAACAGCAGCAAATAGAACTGAATAAAGAGTTTTTTCATGAAGATATCTCACGCCTGCGGCGCGGTTACGGGATAGCCGATGTCGTATGCGGAAAGTGCGCGGCCAGATGATCGATAAAGGCTCTGACCGCGGGCGGCAAACCGCGACGCGTGGTAAACACCAGATGCACAATCCCGCGCTGTCCCTGCCAGCCGCGATAAACATGCACCAGCTCGCCGGTTTTCAGCGCCTGCGCGCAGACGTGATCCGGCAGCAGCGCAATTCCCAGCCCGGCGATGGCCGCCGCGCGGATCGCCGTAAAATCGCTGCAGCTGAGCCGCGGCTGATGGCGAATCAGACACCGTTTTCCCTGTTCATGTTCCAGCGTCCAGCTCAATTCGCCGGGTTCGTCGCTGGTGCCAAGCGTCGGGTGGCAGGCGAGGGTGTCGATGGCGCCGCTAAGTTTACTCGCAAGCGTCGGGCTTGCCACCAGAATGCGGTTCGAGGTGCCCAGCGAGCGCATGATCAGCTCGGCGTCGCTGGTGAGTTCCGTGCGCACGCGCAGCGCCACATCCACGCGCTCTTCAATCAAATCGACAGGGCGATCGATGGCGATCATTTGCAGCTTCACCTGCGGGTAGCGGCTCATAAAGTCGGGCAGCAGGGTCTGGATAATTTCCACCATGCCCGTCGGACAACTGAAACGCACCACGCCCTGCGGTTCCTTACGCGCCTGGGCGATGACCGCCTGGGCTTTTTCAGCCTCCAGCAGCATCGCCCGGCACCGGTCGTAAAACGCCTGGCCAATATCGGTGACGCGAAAACGGCGGCTGGAACGCTCAATCAGCCGCACGCCAAGCTGCGCCTCAAGGCCCGCCACACGGCGGCTGAGCTTCGATTTCGGCTGCTTAATCGCCCGGCTGGCGGCGGCGAAACCGCCGTGGTTCACCACTTCGGCATAGTAAAAATAATCGTTAAGATCGGGATGCATTATCGTTCCTCAGACAGAACGCAGGGTGCCATTTTGTCCTGGTACACAGCCTGATGGGAAGCGCTTATTCTCAGCCCATGACAGAGGTCATCATTCACTGAGGATAAAATCATGAACGCACGTTTCACTAATAAAGTCGTTATCGTTACCGGAGGCACCAGCGGTATCGGTCTTGCCACCGCTAAAGCGTTTGCCGATGAAGGCGCGCATGTGTTTATCACCGGGCGTCGGCAGGCGGCGCTGGAGAGCGCGCTGCAACAATTAGGTGACAACGTCACGGGTGTGCGCGGCGATATGAGCCAGCTTGCGGATATCGACCGCCTGTATGAAGCGGTGCAACAGCGCCACAGCCATATCGATGTGATTGTTGCCAACGCGGGCGGCGGCGAGCTGGCGCCGCTCGGCGCGATTTCGGAGGCCCATTATCATGAAACCTTCGATACCAACGTCAAAGGCGTGCTCTTTACGGTGCAGAAGGCGCTGCCGCTCCTGCGTGACGGCGCCGCCGTGGTGCTGACGGCGTCTACCGCCGGTTCCAGCGGCACGCCCGCGTTCAGCGTTTACAGCGCCAGCAAAGCCGCAGTACGCAGTTTTGCGCGCAACTGGATACTCGATTTGAAAGACCGCCATATTCGCGTGAACGCCATCAGCCCGGGGCCGGTTAACACGGCGGGACTGAATGAACTGTTTGGCGGCGGCGACCAGGCCGAAGATGTTAAAAACGAACTCACCGCGCAAATCCCGCTCGGGCGCGTCGGCCAGCCGGAAGAGATAGCCAAAGCGGTGCTGTTCCTGGCGTCGGACGAGGCGAGCTTTGTGAATGGCGTCGAGCTGTTCGCCGATGGCGGGATGGTGCAGATTTAGCAGCCAGCGCCGCGCGGGGAGCGCGGCGCGTACGTTACGCCTCGCTTTCCCAGGCGTGCGGCGCGAACAGATACCCTTTGTTGCGCACTGTTTTTATACGATAAGGCTCGGTTGCGCTGTCATTAAGCTTTTTACGCAGCCTTGAAATCGCCACATCCACGCTGCGATCCAGCCCGTCATACGTCACGCCGCGCAGGTTTTTTAACAGCGCGTCGCGATCCATTATCTGCCCGGCATGGGTTGCGAGCTCCCACAGCAGGTCAAAATCGGCGGTAGAGAGCGCCACCTGTTCGCCCACGAGCGTAACCTGGCGGTTTAACGGATCGATACACAGCGTGCCGAAACGCAGCGCCTTATGGGGCTGTAGCGTCGGGGCGCTATCCGTCGGTGCAGGCGCGGCCATATGCTGGCGCAGGTGCAGACGCAGGCGCGCCAGCAGCACGGCGGGCGGCGTGGTTTTAAGGATGTAATCGCTGGCGCCCATTTCGAGCGACAGAATATGGTTCATATCGCTGTCGAGTGAGGTCAGCAGTACCACCGGCCCCGACCAGCGGGCGCGCAAATCGCGGCACAGCGTCATACCGTCTTTGCCCGGCAGCATAATATCCAGCAGCACCAGATCGGGGTTCTCGCGCTCAATAACCGCTTCGGCGCGATCGCCGCGGCTTTCGACAACCACATCGATATCGTGGCGGCCCAGATAGGCGGCGATAAGCTCGCCGACTTCCGGGTCATCTTCAACAAAAACGATCTTGCTCATAGGTTTCTGCGTTGCGGTAAAAACACCAGGATACACCGGGCCGGCGCGACGCGCCAGCAATGGCGGCTCAACAGGTTAACGCAACGGACGACCGCCGTTCACCGGGTAGCTGTGGCCGGTCACGTAACGGCTGGTAAGGAGATAATCCACCAGATCGATAATCTCTTTTTCGCCGGGGGCGATTTTCATCAGCGATTTATTGAGCGCCTTCTGGCGGTACTCCGGGTCGTCATGCTCGTTAAAGAGAATCTGCGATGGCGCGATGGCGTTCACTTTCACTTCCGGGGCGAGCTTGCGCGCAAACGAGCGGGTGAGATTATCGAGCGCCGCTTTGCTCGCGGCATAGGCGATGTATTTCGCGCTGCCGCGCTCCACGACGTAATCGGTAAAGTGAATAATATCGCAGGCGGCGTGGCCCTGGCCGCGTAGCAGCGGCTCAAGGGCGAAGTTAAGGAGATAGGGCGCATGCACATGAATTTGCAGCATGGCGTTCAGCACATCAGCGGGCGGCACAGGCGGGCTTTCATCCTGCCAGGTGCTGGCGTTGTGCAACAGCGCGCGAATATGCGTGGTGCGCGCTTTAACGGCCTCGGCAAACGCCAGAATGCCGTCGTCATGGCAGAAATCGGCTTCAATGCAGACCGCGCCCGCGTCTTCCAGCACGTCAATCGCCGGGTAACGGGTGCGGTAGCTGACAATCACATCATGCTGTTGCGCCAGGAAATGGTGCGCCAGCGCAAGGCCGATACGGCGGCCCGCGCCGGTGATAACGATGGGTTTATCCAGTTTTTTCACCATGACTCTCCTTAAGCGTTAGCGGCAGGAGATTAGCGCACCAGCATCCAGGTCGCCGGCAGCGCGGCAATCAGCAGCAGGCCGATGACGATTTTCTCCTGACCTTTCAGCGCCACGTTATCCACATGGGTGCGGCGCGCATAGAGGAAGAACACCACCCCAGGCGCGTACAGTACAACGGAAAGCAACAGATGCATCGGGCCTGAGGCATACAGCAACCATAGGCCATAAATGCACGCCCCGACAGCAATCGCCTGATGTAACGGACGCTTCGCGATTTTCAGCAGATAGGCGCCGACCAGGAAATAGGGCACCAGAATCATCTCGGAGGCGATGGTCAGCAGCGTGTTGTAATCAGAGCCGGTAGCCCAGATCAGCACCAGACAGATCTGCACGCTGATATTCGTGAGCCACAGCGAGGCCGACGGCGCGTTACGCGCGTTCTGGCGGGCAAACAGGCGCGGAAACGCCTTATATTGCGCGGCCAGCAGCGGCACTTCAGCCGCCATGATGGTCCAGCTCAGGTAGGCGCCGCACACCGAGACAATCAGCCCGGCGGCGATAATCACTTCGCCCCACGGGCCCATCATTTGCACCATCAGGCCCGCCATCGACGGGTTGCGCATCTGCGCCAGCTCCGGGCGCGCCAGCACGCCAAGCGATAACAGCGTCACCAGCAGATAGACCGCAAGCGCCGCGAGAACGGCCAAAAGCGTCGCCATGCCGACATCTTTTTTGTGCCGCGCGCGGGCGGAAACCACCACCGCGCCTTCCACGCCGATAAACACCCACAGCGTAATCAGCATGGTGTTTTTCACCTGCTCCCAGACGGGTACGCCCAGATCGACGCCGGTGAAATCCAGCGTAAAGGTCTGCAGGCGGAACGCGATGGCGGCCAGCACTACAAACAGGCCAAGCGGCAGGAGTTTAGCCAGCGTCGCCGCCAGGTTGATGCTCGCGGCGGTCTGCACGCCGCGCAGCACCAGAAAATGCACCACCCACAGCAGCACCGACGCGCCGACGATGGCCTGCCAGGTGTTGCCGTCGCCAAAGAGGCGCAGCTGCGGTGTGTCGGTAAAGAAGCTCAGCGCGGAGAAGACGATAACCAGATAAGAGACGTTGGCGATCACGGCGCACAGCCAGTAACCCCAGGCGGAACAGAAGCCGACCAGCTCGCCGAATCCTTCGCGGGCGTAGGTGAAAATGCCGCCGTCAAGATCGGGGCGCAGGCGCGTTAAGAACAGCATCGCCAGCGCCAACAGCAGGATCCCCGCGCCGGTAATGGCCCAGCCGATAAGCAACGCCGCAGGACTCGCCACCTCGGCCATATTCTGCGGCAGACTGAATACTCCGGCACCCAGCATGGAACTTAAAACAAGCGCGGTTAACGCGGCGAGGCCCAGCTTCTTTTCCATAGACAACCTGTTTTGCAAAAGGAAAGATCCAGAATAATTATTGTGCCAGAGCGCATAAAAATGGTGGATCGCACTAAGGCGCGGGATTTTACGGAGTGCGAAGCTCGCTTGCAATGCGACGTACACAAAATGTAGCGGAAAAACAAAAAAAGCGGCCGTAGCCGCTTTGTTTTGAGACTGAGTCTTACTTGTAGAGGTCGGCGCTGATGGTCATGTTGCCGCCGCGCTCTTCCCACTGACGGGTGATGTGATAGTACTTGGCGCCTTTCTTCGCGGCACGTTTTGCCACGTTGTAGGAGATATCGGTCATACTGCTGTAGTGGCCGGTGAACTTCACGCTGTCGAACGGCACCATCTGCGCGGCGGTGATTTTGTTCACCTCTTCGACTTTGGTACCGTCCGGCAGAGTGACAGTGTAACGTCCGCCTTTCGATTCCTGCGTTTCAAAGAAGCGGCCCACATCGCTGCTTGGCGAGGCGGTGGTGGCAACGCCCGGGATTTCTACTTTTTTGGCTTCTTCGCCGCCTTTAGCGAGCGCCGCGCGGCCTGCTTCGGAATCCGCTGGGATCGCGTCCGGGCTTTGCAATACGCGTTTTTTGGCGTCGGCTTTATAGATAAACGCGGTGATGCGCTGGTTGCCGCCCTGGTTGGTGTCAACCTGGCGCACAATCCAGAAAGAGGCCGCGCCTTTGGCTTTCGCCGCTTTGGTGATGGCGTCGTTCACTTCCGGCTGGCTGCGGTAGAAGCCCTGAACGGTAACGGTATCGTACGGCTCAAGCGCGATCGCCTGATCTTTCGGCAGTTCCGTCACGCCATTGATCACACGGTTTTTCGGCGCGTCGGCTTTCGGCGCGTTTTCGTGGTAGACATCGGCCACCACGCGCCAGTTGCCGCTGTTGCCGGTATCGCTGGTGTCCTGAATGTAATAAGACGCCGCGCCCAATGCGTCTGCGCGACGGGAAACGGCGTTGGCCGCTTCGTTAATGGCGTTGAAACGGCCCGTAATGACGATACGGTCAAACGGTTTCAGCGCCGAGGCTTGTTCCGGCGTTAACTCTGTCGCCGCCTGAGCGGACAGCGAAGCCGCGGAAAACAGAGCGGTCGCCAGAAGGGTATGCTTGAGCTTCATAAAAATAGTCCTTCGCCTTGCGCAAAACAGGTACTGATACAGCCTGTGTGAAATGGTTAGTCGTTGATTATTGCATTGAAAGGTGCCGGATGTCTGCGCCATTTTTCACACCTGGTGCTGCCGCTCGCGGTTTATAAATAACTTCAGGTTATGAATGGCGAAAATCGACATCTGACCACTAAAATTGATAAAGCTTATGACTTTTAAAGTTAAATCATTGTTAAATCAGTGCGTGCTGGCGGCGCAGAATCGTTTTTTCCTCCCCGGAAAGAGCGTAAACGTAGCGGCTGACCGCACATTTTAAGCAAAAATCCCTGCCAGACAGCCAGGACGCTACACTTTCACGCATTAACCGTTAAATAGTTGTCCCCGACGGTGGATCGAAGGCGTTTATTTCAGTAGGTTATAGAAAGTTTGTGACAACGATATGGATGGCGAACACCACGGCGCTGCGCTTTTTCGCCGGGCGTTTTCGTCTGCTAAGCGAGTGACAGACCATCTTAAAAATCGATGGAAGGGAATACTATGCGTATTGGTGTACCAAAAGAGCGGGTTGCGCTGGAAACCCGCGTCGCGGCGACCCCAAAAACGGTGGAGCAGCTGCTGAAACTGGGATTCAGCGTCGCGGTGGAGCGCGATGCCGGTAAGCTGGCGAGTTTCGATGACGACGCGTTTATCGCCGCAGGCGCTAGCGTCGTGGAGACCGCCGAGGTCTGGGAATCGGACGTTATCCTGAAGGTTAACGCGCCCCAGGATGACGAAATTGAGCGGTTGCGCCCCGGCACGACGCTGATTAGCTTTATCTGGCCTGCCCAGAATCCCCAGCTGCTGGAAAAACTGGCCGCGAAAAACGTTACCGTGATGGCGATGGATTCCGTGCCGCGCATCTCCCGCGCGCAGTCTCTGGATGCCTTAAGCTCAATGGCCAATATCGCCGGTTACCGCGCGATTGTGGAAGCCGCTCATGAGTTTGGCCGCTTCTTTACCGGCCAGATCACCGCCGCCGGCAAAGTGCCGCCTGCCAAAGTCATGGTGATTGGCGCAGGCGTCGCGGGCCTTGCCGCTATCGGCGCCGCCAACAGCCTTGGCGCTATCGTGCGCGCGTTCGACACCCGCCCGGAAGTGAAAGAGCAGGTGCAGAGCATGGGCGCCGAGTTCCTGGAGCTCGATTTTAAAGAAGAAGCAGGCAGCGGCGACGGCTACGCCAAAGTAATGTCCGAGGCCTTTATCAAAGCGGAAATGGCGCTGTTCGCCGCCCAGGCGAAAGAGGTGGACATTATCGTCACTACGGCGTTGATCCCAGGCAAACCGGCGCCGACGCTCATCACCCGTGAAATGGTCGATTCCATGCAGCCGGGCAGCGTGATTGTCGATCTCGCGGCGCAAAACGGCGGCAACTGCGAATACACCGTGCCGAATGAAATTTTCGTCACCCCCAACGGCGTGAAGGTGATTGGTTATACCGATCTGCCGGGCCGCCTGCCGACCCAGTCTTCTCAGCTTTACGGCACCAACCTGGTCAACCTGCTGAAACTCCTGTGCAAAGAGAAAGACGGCGCGGTCGTGGTTGATTTCGACGATGTCGTGGTGCGCGGCGTGACGGTTATCCGCGAAGGGGAAGTCACCTGGCCCGCGCCGCCGATTCAGGTTTCCGTACAGCCGCAGGCTGCCGCGAGCGCGAAACCGAAAGCCGCGCCGGTTGAGCCGCCTGCGCCATCGTCGCCGTGGCGTAAATATGCGCTGATTGCGCTCGCCATTATTCTGTTTGGCTGGCTGGCGAACGTGGCGCCGAAAGAGTTCCTCGGCCACTTCACTGTCTTCGCGCTTGCCTGCGTGGTGGGCTATTACGTCGTCTGGAACGTTTCCCATGCGCTGCATACGCCGCTGATGTCGGTAACGAATGCTATCTCCGGGATTATCGTCGTCGGCGCGCTGTTGCAGATTGGCGACGGAGGCTGGATCAGTTTCTTTAGCTTTATCGCGATCCTCATCGCCAGCATTAATATTTTTGGTGGTTTCACCGTCACTCAGCGCATGCTGAAAATGTTCCGGAAGAACTAAGGGGTAAGTTATGTCTGGAGGATTAGTTACGGCTGCGTACATCGTCGCCGCAATTCTCTTTATTTTCAGCCTGGCGGGGCTTTCGAAGCACGAAACCTCACAGCAGGGCAACCTGTTCGGCATCGCGGGGATGGCGATTGCGCTGATCGCCACTATTTTCGGGCCGTACGCCAGCAATGTGGGCTGGATAATCATCGCGATGGCGATCGGCGGGGCTATCGGTATTCGTCTCGCTAAGCGCGTCGAAATGACCGAAATGCCGGAGCTGGTGGCTATCCTGCACAGCTTCGTGGGTCTCGCGGCGGTGCTGGTGGGCTTTAACAGTTATCTGCACCATGAGCCGGGCCTCGCGCCGGTGCTGGTCAATATCCATCTGACCGAAGTGTTCCTCGGCATTTTCATCGGCGCGGTGACCTTTACCGGCTCGGTGGTGGCGTTTGGCAAACTGCGCGGCAAGATCTCTTCTAAACCGCTGATGCTGCCGAACCGTCACAAGCTGAACCTGGCGGCGCTGGTGGTTTCGTTCATTCTGCTGCTGATTTTCGTGCAGACAGAGAGCGCCGGTATGCAGGGCTTCGCGCTGTTCGTGATGACGGTTATCGCGCTGGCGTTCGGCTGGCATCTGGTGGCGTCTATCGGCGGCGCGGATATGCCGGTGGTCGTCTCCATGCTGAACTCCTACTCTGGCTGGGCGGCCGCGGCGGCAGGCTTTATGCTGAGCAACGATCTGCTGATCGTCACCGGCGCGCTGGTAGGTTCTTCGGGCGCCATTCTCTCTTACATCATGTGTAAGGCGATGAACCGTTCGTTTATCAGCGTGATTGCCGGGGGCTTCGGCACCGACGGCTCCTCCACCGGCGAGAGCGACGAAGTGGGCGAACACCGTGAAATCACCGCGGAAGAAACGGCAGAAATGCTGCGCAACTCCACGTCGGTGATCATTACCCCCGGCTACGGCATGGCGGTGGCGCAGGCGCAATATCCGGTGGCGGAAATCACCGAAAAGCTGCGCGCGCGCGGCATCAAGGTGCGTTTCGGCATTCACCCGGTGGCGGGCCGTCTGCCAGGGCATATGAACGTACTGCTGGCGGAGGCGAAAGTGCCTTATGACATCGTGCTGGAGATGGATGAAATCAACGACGATTTCAGCGATACCGACACGGTGCTGGTGATTGGCGCGAACGATACCGTCAACCCGGCTGCCCAGGACGATCCGAAAAGCCCTATCGCCGGGATGCCGGTGCTGGAAGTGTGGAAGGCGCAGAACGTTATCGTCTTCAAACGCTCGATGAACACCGGCTATGCCGGCGTGCAGAACCCGCTGTTCTTCAAAGAGAACACGCAGATGCTGTTTGGCGATGCCAAAGCGAGCGTGGATGCCATCCTGAAAGCGCTGTAATTCACCTCAGCGTCCAGAACCGCCAGCCTGCTGGCGGTTTTTTTTCGCCTGTCGCGCGCATTTAGTAATAAAAAACCCACCGGGCGGCGGGTTTTATCAGACGAGAGACCTCAGTCGTCATCGTCCTCTTCATCATCAAGCTCAACGGTGCTCTGGAAATCGTCCGGCTTGATAACCAGCAAGTCGCAGCGCAGATGGTCGATGACCTGCTCGGCGGTATTGCCGAGGAACGCCGCGGAAATGCCGGTGCGCCCGATAGTGCCCAGCACCACAATCCCGGCCTGCAGATGCTCTGCCAGATCCGGGATGACTTCTTCAGGCAGCCCTTTTTCGACATGCGTAACGCGCTCGCCGATGCCGAATTTCTGGCGCAGGGCTTTCATCGCCAGCAGATGCTGGCCGCGAATGGCGTCGTTATAGACGCTCGGGTCGAAATCGGGAAGTTCGATGGCGATATTAATCGGCGTCGCCGGGTAGGCGCCCACCAGATGCACTTCGGTATGGTTAACCTGTTCGGCCAGGTGCAGCGTTTCGCGCACCAGTTTCTCGTTCAGGCCCGTATGGTAAGGCTCTTCGCTCGCGAGATTCACCGCCACCACGGCTTTACCGCCTTCCGGCCACGGCTGGTCTTTCACCATCCACACCGGGCAAGGGCATTTGCGCAGCAGGTGCCAGTCGGTCGGCGTGAAAATCACCGATTCCAGACGGTCGTGCTGGTGCGCCATTTTCAGCAGCAGATCGTGCCCGCCGCTGATCACTTCCTGGATGATGGCTTCAAAGGGGCGGTTATGCCAGACCACTTTGATATCAATGGGGACGCCTGCGTCTAAATAGTATTTCGCCTGCTCGCGGATCCACGCGGTGCGCTGGCTGATAACGCCCTGGCGCATCGCGGTGCGCTCATCAGGCGACAGCAGGGTGGTCATTTCGTAGGAAAAGTCATAGATCGGCAGAAAGGCTTTGATTCGCCCGCCAATGCGCTGGTGTAGATAAACTGCACGCCGTAGAGCCGGTTGGTCATCCTGATTGGGGTCGATGGCCACCAGCATGTTTTGATACCTTGCCATACAGGGTCTCCTTACAACTGCTTACCCACAGTTTGTCATTTAAGAGTAACCCATATGATGTGAATGAAACAGGAGAGAATTCCCAGCCGGATCAATAAATCACGAAAAATTAACGATCCGGCGGGAGAGGAAAAGCTTATGCCACGTTGCGCGATTGTCCGGCGAGTTCCGCCAGGATTTCGTGGTTTTCGATGGTGATGTATTTGCCTTTTACTGCCAGCATTCCGCTCTTCTGGAAACGGCCCAGCAGACGGCTGATGGTTTCTACCGTCAGGCCGAGGTAGTTGCCGATATCGCCGCGGGTCATGGTCAGGCGGAATTCGCGAGGCGAGAAACCGCGTTCGGCGAAACGGCGCGACAGATTGTAAATAAAGGCCGCCAGGCGCTCCTCGGCGTTCTTTTTAGACAGCAGCAGGATCATATCCTGGTCACCTTTGATCTCGCCGCTCATCAGACGCATCATCTGCTGGCGCAGGCTCGGCATTTTGCCGGAGAGATCGTCGAGCGTCTCGAACGGGATTTCACAGACCATGGACGTTTCCAGCGCCTGAGCGAAGCTGGGATGATGCGCGGTGCCGATAGCATCAAAGCCCACCAGATCGCCTGCTAGGTGGAAGCCGGTAATCTGCTCGTCGCCCTGTTCGGTAATGGTGTAGCTCTTGATCGTGCCGGAACGGATAGCGTACAGCGATTTTAATTCATCGCCCGCTTTAAAGAGCGTTTGCCCTTTCTGGATGGGCTTTTTGCGCTCGATAATATTATCGAGCTGATCAAGCTCATGCTCATTCAGGGTAAAAGGGATACACAACTGGCTGATACTGCAATCCTGGCAATGGATGGCACAACCGCCAGACTGAATGCGTCGTATAATTCGCTTTTCCGGGATCATAAGTTCGCTCAAGCCTTAATTGATATTAGTCAATTTTAACATAAATTGACCGCACAGGTAAATCGGGCTAATGAGCAATTAGGCAAAAGATCCTGGTTCAAATCTGGCGTTTACCGCCATCCAACTGAATTACGGCGTGTTTAATAATTTCCAGAAAATATTATTTTCCAGTCTGAATTAAATCAGTAAATAGCCTTCATGGCGCAACAGCCATTCTTTACGCGCCACGCCGCCCGCATACCCGGTTAGCGTGCCGTTGCGGCCGATAACGCGATGGCACGGCACGACAATACTAATGGGGTTCGAGCCATTCGCCGCACCAACGGCGCGGGCTGCGCCCGGACGTCCCAGCCGCTGCGCCATCTCACCGTAATGCATCACCTGGCCGCACGGGATCGTGCGCAGCATCTGCCACACTTCACGCTGAAACGGCGTGCCGCCGGTAGCGGTGGGCAGGGTGTCAATCACCGCCAGATCGCCGGCAAACCACGCGCGCAGCGAGTCTGAGAGCCCGCCGGGGTTGTCACAACCCACGCGGCGAAATCCTTCCGTACGGTAGTGAATCGCCAGCAACTGCTCCATGCGATCGCTGTGTTCTTCCCATTCCACGGCGCGCAGGCGCGACTGTTCATCGGCGATAACCCACAGCGGGCCTAAGGGGGTATCGATTTTATCTTCCAGTAAGGTCAGCATTCGCGGTCTCCTTGTTGAGGCGTCAAAATAGCATGGCGGCCAGCGGCTCGCCATACCGCCACAGGAGGAGCGGAGGGGGGATAAACCGGGCATTCCGTTGCCCGAAGCGGCCGCTAAACGGCGCGCCCCTGTCACTGCGGGAGCAGGATAGGGGATACACATTCGCGCTGCGCCGCCTGCATTCCCAGAAAAAACAAAGTGAACTCTCTTTTTTCTGGAAAATAAAAAATAGAGCCTGAAGACATCATATTCAGGCCCCACAGTACACACAGCAGCGCTTCCTGGCTTTGGTACCGCTTTATTATTCCTTAACATGCGGATAAGAAATATATAGCAACATAAACGCCCATTGTCACAGCGAAGGGGTGATTTATTTCACATATATTTAACATGAAGCATTAACGAAACTGAATAATGTGATCCCGCATCGCCTTGTTTGCTGCGTCATTAACGGGAAAATACGCGATTTATTTTTACGGTTCGCGTTTCGCTTTAACGAAGCGCGAAGAATGCCCGCAGAAAATAGTGCGCACAACGCGGCGCATTGAGCCATTCTGAAAGGGAAGCTATAGTGTGCGCCCTGACGAAGTCCCGGAGGATTGACCGTGAACCCTGACGACAAATCACTCTTTCTTGACGCCATGGAAGATGTCAAACCCCTGAAAAATGCCAACGTCGCGCCGTGCCTGAAACCGAAAGCCCCGCGCCTTGCGCCGCGCATCGATACCTTACAGCTCGACAACCCGCTGACCACCGGTTTTCTGGATCTCATCCCGCGCGAACAGCCGCTCGAATTTCGCCGCGAGGGGCTCCAGCAGGGCGTGCTGGATAAACTGCGCCTCGGTAAATATACCCAGCAGGCGAGCCTGAACCTGCTGCGCCAGCCGGTGGAGCAGTGCCGCCAGATGCTTTTTGCTTTCATCAACCAGGCGAAACGCGACGGGCTGCGCAATCTGCTTATCATTCACGGCAAAGGGCGCGAGGATAACTCCCACGCCAATGTCATCCGCAGCTATCTGGCGCGCTGGCTGACCGAGCTTGATGACGTTCAGGCGTTCTGCACCGCGCTTGCCCATCACGGCGGCAGCGGCGCCTGTTACGTGGCGCTGAAGAAATCCGCCGAGGCGAAGCAGGAGAACTGGGAGCGCCACGCCAAGCGCAGCCGTTAATCCGCACCGGGCACCCCTCGCCCGGTACGCCTTCATGAGACTTCCCGTTAGCCGCGCTGCGGTTTCCGCTATCTTTAAACAGAGACAATTCGCTGTAACCTGAAGGTTTCATATGAAAATGATTCCACCTTTACTCATATGGCAAGCGAATAAAACAGTGATAGCATGAGCCGCTTATGTGGTAATGACTAAATGAGGCAGTATGAAAATTCAGCTCATCGCAGTAGATATGGACGGCACCTTTCTTAACGACAACAAACAGTACGATAAAGAAAGGTTTACAACGCAGTATGCGGCGCTGAAGCAGCAAGGCATTAAATTTGTGGTGGCGAGCGGCAACCAGTATTACCAGCTCATCTCTTTCTTCCCGGAGATCAAAGATGAGATAGCGTTTGTCGCCGAAAACGGCGCGCTGGTTTATGACCACGGCGAGCGCATCCACCACGGCGAGCTGACCCGCGAACAGTATCATCAGGTGGTGAAAACGCTCTCGGCGCAGGGCGATTTCAACTATGTGGTGTGCGGGCTTGCGAGCGCGTATTACCAGGCGGGCGCGCCGGAGGCGTTTATCAGCCTGATGTCGAAGCACTACCACCGCCTGAAGCCGGTGGAAAACCTGCTCGATATCGACGATATCATCTTCAAGTTTTCCCTCAACCTGCCGGATGACCAGATCCCGGCGCTGATTGAAAACCTGCATAACGAGCTGGAAGGCGTCGTGAAGCCCGTCACCAGCGGCTACGGGTTTGTCGATCTGATTATCCCCGGATCGCACAAAGCCAGCGGCCTTGAGCGCCTGATGGCGCGCTGGAATATCTCGCCGGAAGCCTGCGTGGCGGTGGGCGACAGCGCCAACGATCTCGAAATGCTGCGTCTGGCGACCTATTCCTTTGCGATGGAGAACGCGGCGGCGGAGGTGAAAGAGACGGCGCGCTTTGCGACTGGCTCCAACAACCAGAGCGGCGCGCTGCAGGTTATCGACGCTGTGTTGCATCACCACAGCCCGTTTAACGCGCAGTAGCCGGGCGCACTGACGCCCGGCGGCAGGTCAGGCTGGCACAAAAGGCTCGCCGAGCGTCAGCATCAGGCGGTTCGCCCAGGCGAAAAAGGCGGTGGCCTGCACCAGATCCAGCAGTTCCAGATCGGTCAACCCCTGTTCACGCAGCGCGACAACGTGCGCCGCGCCTGCCGTGGCGGGGGTGGCAGACAGCGCGGCGCTGAAATCGATAATTGCCTGCCAGCGGGCTGACTGCCCCACGCTCAGGCTCCCGCCCGGCGCCACTTCCAGTAAACGCTGCACCGCGTCGTTATCTTTTGACAGCTGACTCGCCTTACGGGCATGTACCGAGGCGCAGTAAATGCAGCCGTTCACTTTGCTCGCGACCGTCGCCGCCAGCTCCCGCTCCGCCCGCGCCAGCCCGCCCGGCGTATAGAAAATCCCTTTATCCGTCAGCGTCCGGGCTTCCAGTACGGGCAGGTTACGAGCCAGCAGGCGGAAATACGCGGAATCGTGATGCCCGAAACGGCGCAACGTCTCCTGCTCGTCGGGGCTGAACGCGGCGAGCGCTTTCGGCGCAAGCCACGGCTCCCAGCCCAGTTCATCCTGCGTGAAGGCGGTCGGGGCTGGCTGTCCACTGTGCGTGGTGGGCGTGGTATGCCAGCGGCCTGCGGGCGGTATGGCCGTCTCGACCGCCACGCGCCCGCCGTTAATCAGCCGGTAGCCATGAAGCAGGCGGCTTTGAAAACTCACAAACGCCACCACCTGCGCGAGCGACACAATGGCTTCTTCGCTGAATCCGGCTTCCGTCAGCGCCGTTATCGCCTGCGCGGTCGCCTGTACCGGGCGAAACGCCAGGATCTCCGCATGACCGAGGGCAGCGGAGAGACGCGCTGCTGGTGCCGGTTCGTTTTTCAGCGCCGCCGAATAGTGCGCGTACAGCGCCTCATCCTCATGCCAGTGCGCCACCTCGCGGGCGAGATGCAGGCGCTCCGCGCGGGTGAGATCGCTTGCGCCGCTAAACAGCGCCTCGTGGCTGCGGGCTATGTTCAGCGTCGCGGCGTCGCGGGTGGCGCGCGCCAGCGCCAGCGGGGAGCCGGGGGCGATATCCGCCAGGGTATCGAGAAGATCGGGCGAGCGGGTCATAAGGTTTCCTTGATCGGGTTAAGGGAGACGACATCAGCGAACGGTGCGCCCTGTTTCCAGCCCAGCGCGGGCGCCACCTGCTGCGCCAGTAGAGAGATGGAGCGCAGAATAAACGGGTGCGGCGGATCGATGGAGTGCACCTGGAACGACAGATCGGTGGCGCGCTCCAGCGCCGTATCGTTTGATAGCGTGGCGAGCGTTTCCTGCGGCGTGCCGAGATGCACATCGAACGCGGCGATATAGTCTTCCAGCGTTTCGCCCGCGAGCCGGTGGCCCTGGGCGCGGAACTGCGCCGCCTGGGCCGCAAGCCCCGTTTGCGCGAAGCGGCGGGCATCGTCGCTGCTGTCCGTCACAAACGCGGTGCGCGAGGCCATAATGCGCGGCGCGACGCCAGCGGGCAGCGCGTCGAGATAGGCGTCGATAATCGGGTTTTGCAACGCGTCCAGCGGCATATCGGGCTCACCCGGCGGGCGCGGCTGGGTGCGTGACAGCATCAGGCCGTCACCGTCGCGCCCGGCGCGCGCGCCGCCGTCCACCGAGAAAGTCGCCTGCCAGAGCCGCTGACGTAACCCGCGCGCCGCCGGGTAGAGATGGTTATCGGTGCCCGCCAGCGGCTCATCGTTCAGCGCTGCGCGCAGCAGCGCCAGATGGCGGCCATAGGCTTCGCCACGTTCCTCGCTTTGCAGCCCGAACGGCGGAAACGAAGAGGGCGTGCCGCCAGAGCCCAGCCCCAGCTCGACGCGCCCGTCGCTGAGCAGATCCAGCACGGCGGCGTCTTCCGCCACGCGCAATGGCGACTCCATCGGCAGCGTAATGATCCCCGTGCCGAGCCGGATGCGCCGGGTCTGCGCCGCCACGTGCGCTAAAAACAGCAGCGGCGAGGGCAGCCCGCCTTCCGCTTCATGAAAGTGGTGCTGCGCCACCCAGGCGGTGTCAAAACCGCAGCGCTCGGCGTGCAGGATCTGCTCGGTGGCGAGGCGGTAGCGCTCGGCCGCGCTGACGCGGTCCAGCAGGCGGGTGAAAAAACCTAAACGTTTTATTGTCATGCGACATCCTTATTAAACGGGCGGGGCGCCGGAATGGCGTCCAGCAACTGGCGCGTGTACTCGCTCTGCGGCGCGTGGAACACGGAGGCGACATCGCCGTGCTCCACAACCTTACCGGCGCGCAGCACCGAGACCTGATGCGCGAAGCGGCGCACGGTCGCCAGATCGTGGGAGATAAACAGGTAGGTGAGGCCGAGCTCATCCTGCAATGTTTCAAGCAGCGTCAGGATTTGCGCCTGCACGGTGACATCCAGCGCTGACGTCGCCTCATCAAGGATGACGATTTGCGGGTCCGCGATCAGCGCCCGCGCAATCGCCACGCGCTGACGCTGACCGCCGGAGAGCTGATGCGGCTTGTGCGCCAGCAGCGCAGGGGCCAGCGCGACGCGCGCGGCCATGTCATAGACTTTCTCGCGCCGTTCCGCGCGGGAAAGGCGGGTAAAATTGCGAAGCGGTTCTTCGATAATCGAGAACAGACTCTGGCGCGGATCGAGTGACGAAAACGGGTTCTGCCAGACCATCTGGATCGTCTGGCGCAGCGGGCGGCGCGCTTCGCGGTTTAGCGTGGCGTAATCGGTGCCATTGACTGTCACCGTGCCGCTGACCGGCGTCTGAAAGCCGAGCAAAAGGCGCGCCAGCGTAGTCTTGCCGCTGCCGGATTCGCCCACCAGCGCATGCGTAAGGCCGCGTTCCAGCGTCAGGTTTACCGCGTCCAGCGCGGTCAGCGTATGGCCGCCGCCCAGCGTGAAGCGTTGCGTCAGCGCGCGGATCTCTGCCGCAGGCGGGCCATTCAGCGCTGGCCGCGTCCGAAAGCTGTCGGCAAACGCCGGGGCGTCGGCAAAGAGCTGCCGGGTATAGGCCGCACGCGGCGCGTGGGTAATTTGCGCCGCACTCCCCAGTTCCTGAATTTCGCCGTGACGAAACACCAGCAGGCGATCGGCACGCGAGGCGGCCAGCGCCAGATCGTGCGTGATAAACAGCACGGCGGTGCCGGCGTCGCGGCGCAGTTCATCGAGCAGATCGAGAATGCGCGCCTGCACCGTGACGTCCAGCGCGCTGGTGGGCTCATCGGCGATGATAAGCGCGGGCTTCAGCGCCAGCGCAATGGCGATCAGCACCCGCTGCTTCATACCGCCCGAGAGCTGGTGCGGGTACTGCTTCGCCCGCAGCGCCGGTTCGCTCAGGCCGACACGCGCAAGCAGCGCTACCACTTCAGCGTCACGCGCGCGTCGCCCCAGCCCGGTGTGAAGCTGTAAGACTTCGGCGACCTGATCGCCGATGGTTTTCACCGGGTTCAGCGAACTGCCGGGATCTTGCGGCACGAGACTGATAACCCGCCCGCGCAGGGCATTCATCCGGCGCTCGCTCGCGTGGGTAATCGTTTCGCCGTTCAGGCGGATATCCCCGCCCAGCCACACGCCGTTTTCGCCCGCAAGCCCGATAATTGTCTGCGCGAGTGTGGTTTTGCCGGAGCCGGATTCGCCGACAATCGCCAGCACTTCGCCGGGGGCGACGGAAAAAGAGACGTTATGGACCACGCGGCGCACGTCGCGCCCGTGACGCCAGCCGAGGCTCAGAGTGCGCACATCCAGGACGGGTTCGCTCATCATGCTCTCCGGGTGTAGTAGTGGCTGAGTGTATTAGCGGCCAGCACCACGGCGATTGCCGCAAGGCCGGGGAAGGTGGTGAGCCACCAGGCGGTCGAGAGATAGTTGCGCCCTTCGGCAATGAGCAATCCCCATTCCGGCGTGGGCGGCGGCGTGCCGTAGCCGAGAAAGCTCAGGGTGGAGAGCGCAAGAATGGCGTTGCCGAACTGGAGCGCGGCGTAAGCCAGCACCGAGGTCAGCGAATTGGGCAAAATATGGCGCCACAGCGTGCTGAAGAAGGTGCCGCCACAGGCGATCGCCGCCTCGACATAATCGGTATGCCGCACCCGGACGACTTCAGCGCGGGCAAGACGCGCAAAGCTCGCCATCGAGGTAATGCCCACCGCCAGCGCGGCGTTCACCGTGCCAAAACCGAGCAGAATAATGACGCACAGCGCCAGCAGCAGGCCGGGGATCGCCAGCAATACATCCACCAGCCGCATCAGCCACTGTTCGGCGCGCCCGCCCGCGGCACCGGCGACGACGCCATACAGCGTGCCTGCGCCAAGCCCCAGCGCGACGGCCACCAGCGCGCCGCTGAGCGTATGCGACGCGCCCCAGACCAGCCGGGCGTAAAGATCGCGCCCCAGTTGATCGGTGCCGAGCCAGTGTTCGCTTCCCGGCGGCAGGCGCTGCGCGCCCGGCGTGCCGGTGAGCGGATCAAACGCGGTGAAGAGCGACGGAAACAGCGCCCACAGCGCGGTCAGCAACAGCGTGAGCCAGGCGAGCGTCAGCCCTGGCGGCAGAGGCGGATGCCGCAAAAAACGCCCGCGGCGCGCCCTGACAGGAGTGAGATCGAGCGTGGTCATCAGGCGGCCCTCCGCGACAGTGACAGCCGGGGATCGAGCAGCGGATAAAGCAGATCCACCAGCAGATTGATGAGAACAAACCCGAGCGCCGCCACCAGTACGATGGCCTGTAACACGGCCAGGTCCTGATTGTTCACCGCGTCGCGGGTCAATTGTCCAAGTCCGTTTAAGCCAAACACGGTTTCCGTCACCAGCGCGCCTGCGATGAGTTCACCCAGCAGCAGGCCCGCGACGGTCAGCACCGGCAGCAGGGCGTTGCGCGCCACGTGACGCCACAGCACGCCGCGATGGCTGGCGCCTTTGGCGCGCGCGACGGTGACAAACGGCTGGTGCATAACGACGTCAATATTGCGAATCAACAGTTGCGCCAGCGGGGCGCTGATCGGCACCGCAAGCGTCATCACCGGCAATATCAGTCCCTCCCAGAACCCTGGATTTATCACCGGGATCAGCCGCCACTGGAAAGAAAAGAGCTGAATGAGCGTGATTCCGAGCCAGAACGTCGGCACCGAGACAAACAGCGACGGCAGCGCTGCGAACGTCCGGCGCAGCACGCGCCCGTGGCTAAGCGTGGAGAGCGCGGCGAGCAAGACGGCAATAACCAGCGCCAGCGTAAACCCGAGCGCGGCGAGGCGCAGCGTGGCGGGGAGGCTGGCGGCGAGCAGGGCGCTCACCGGCACGCCCGCCTGTAGTGAAAAGCCGAAATCGCCGCGCACCGCGCCGCCGAGGCTTTCCAGGTATTGCCGCCACAGCGGCGCGTCGGCGCCATAGGCGGTGCGCATCTGCGCTATCTGGGCGGCGCTTAACCCCAGTTCCGGGTTCTGAAACTTAATGGCGATCGCATCGCCCGGCAGCAGTTGCAGCAGTACGAACGAGACCGTAAAGCTGGCCCACAGCACCAGCAACGCCTGACCGACGCGCGCGCCGAGATAACGCCCGTCCATCAGTGTTTCTCCAGCCAGGCGCCGTAAAAGCTCGGACGGCCTACCGCCTCGAACGCGAGGTTTTTCACCCACGGCGCGGCGGCGTAAACCTGCGGCTCTTCGAAAATCGGAATGATGTAGGCGTTATCGATGAGATACGTCTGCGCGTCGCCTGCCGCCGCGAGGCGTTTTTGCGGGTCGACCTCCGAGGCGATGGTGGTGAGTAACGCATTGAGTTTGTCGTCGATAAAGTCGGTTTTCTGGCTCAGGCCGCCTTTTTGCAACAGCGCGTCGCGGTTTAACGGATGAAACTGGCTTTTGATGACATCCGGATCGGCGCGGCCCACTTCCACCACATTCACGGGGGTTTTGGCCGGATCGAGGCTGTCCTGCGCTTTGGTGCCCGCGTCGCCCGCTCGCACGTTGAGCTGCACGCCTACCTGTTTCCACTGCTGCGCCACCAGTTGCAGCACCTCTTTATTCTGCGGCTGCGGCAGCGATTCATAGACCGTCAGGCTCAGCGGCTGTCCCGCTTTGGCCCGGATGCCGTCCGCGCCTTTTTGCCAGCCCGCCTCGTCCAGCAGACGGTTCGCCAGCGTCGGATCGAAGGTCAGTCTGGCGCTTAAATCGCGGTAGCCGGGCGCACTTTTCGCCACCACAGAGGTGGCGACCGGATAGTTCGGCGAAAATAGCGTGTCGACAATCTGGCGCGCGTTGGTCGCATGGAGCAGCGCCTGACGCACTTTCAGATCGGCCACCAGCGGGTTGGCGGGGCGAAAGGCGATGCTGTCATTGACGCCGCGGGTCGGCGCGGCATAGACCGGGAACTGCTGATCCGCCGCCTGTTTTTCATCATAGGCCTGCACCTGGCGAATGGCGTCCGCCTGGCCTGCCAGCAGCGCGCCGATGCGCACGCTGTCCTCCGGCGTCACTACGATTTTGATGCTATCAAGATTCGCCGGGCCCTGCTGCGCGCTGTTCTGCGGGCCCCACTGGTAATCCTTGCGCGCGGTAAGATTCACCTCGCGGCCCAGCGTCTCGCTCTGCACCACAAACGGGCCGGAGCCGATGATATGGCGCGCGTCGCCAAGCTCATCAAGATTGCGCGCGAGCGTACTGAGAGACACCAGCCCGGAGCCGATCGCCGAGGTGCCCTGTAAAAAGCCGGGCGAGGGCTTGCTGAAGTAAAACTTCACGGTCAGCGGATCGATGACTTCGCTGCGCTGGTAGTTATTGATGACCTCGGAGACCGGCAGGCGCTGCGCCTTATTGCCAAGTCCGTAGGTATCGAAGTTTTTCGCCACGGCTGTGGCGTCAAGCGGCGTGCCGTCAGAGAACGTCACGTTTGGGCGGATTTTAAAGGTGTATTCGGTTTTATCCGCGTTGCTGCTCCAGGACTGCGCTATCCACGGCTCTATTTCCAGCGTTTTCGGGTTCTGCCAGGTGAGCTTATCGGTTATCTGGTTCAGGATGCCGCCGTTGGGGTAAAAGCCGCCTGCTGGCGGGTAGAGCGTCGTGTGCGCCTGCTGCTCCAGATAAATCAGCGTGCCGCCTTTCACCGGCGCCGCGCTGGCCGTATTTATCAGGCTGAACGCGAGGCCGAGCGCCACGCCGCGCGCGGTAATGGAAAAATGCATGGTGAATGTCCCTTATCGTCCGTTGTTATGTGTTGTCTGTCGACGTAATAAAAACGCAGGGCGACGGGGATGAGAACCAACAAAAATCGCTATCTAAATGCGGAAAATATATTTGGCCCCTCCGCGGGCGCGGAGGGGCGAGGGCGTCAGAAGAAATATTTAAAGCGAACGCGCGCGCCGTAGCGGTCTTTATCGCCTTCGTTGTCGTAGTCGCTCTCTTTGAGCGACAGCTGCGACCAGTAGGCGCCGAGATAGATATTGAAGTTATCCATATCCATCACGTTGGTGAAGCCGTAGGAAAGGTGCACGGTGTGGATGTCATATTTGCCGGGGTATTTCAGCTGGCCGTCTTCTTCACCGACGCTCGTCATATTGAAATCATCAATATTGTTATGCGCGTAGATATAACCGAGTTCCAGATGACGCCACAGGACGTTGGCCCCGGCGCTGAAGTCGGTTTCATCGTCGGCGTCCATATACGCGGTGTTGAGGTTAATCACCGTCCCGTCATCCGGATCGTTTTTCAGGCTGTTCCAGGTAAAGGTCGCGCCATAGCCGGTGCGGTCTGACTGATCCTGAAAACGCCCCTGGGCGTCGTTGTAACCGTAAGCGTTACTCACCACGTTCGTTTCCATCGCCACGGCGGCGGAGAAGTGGTCGTCGCGCCACGCAATCACCGGGCGCATATAGATGACGTTCTTTTTGTTCTCCAGCGCATTGCCGTGGTAGGTGTCGTCGGCGAACAGCGTGGTGCCGTCTTTCACCATGTTGTTCAGCTCAAAGTACCAGTTGCCGTATTCGCCGCTGAACTGCACCGCGCCGCCGTTGCTGCTGCGCCCGCGGCCCTCTTTCATCATATAGACATAACCGAAGCCGTCGCCGTAGATATCGTTCGCGGTGTTGCCAGAGTACTGAATAAAGGTGTCCTGGTTGAGCGGGAACATGTCGTAGGCTTCAAAACGGCCCACTTTGATTTTCCAGGCCTGCGGCTGGCCGAAGTAAAACGCCGCGTCATCCAGATTGGTATGCCCCGACAGATCCGCGAGCGGCTGCACCGTGAACCCGGCGAAATTGCCGTTTTTCTCGCGGTAACCATCGACACCCAGCAGAATACGACCATTGACGTCCCACTTTTCGTGGTCGCCCGGTTTCCAGTCTTTATCGTCAGATGTGCGCAGCGACGTAAGTTGTCCGGTGCGGCTCGCCGCATCGACGTTAAACTCCACATCGCCGTAGAATTTCAGATCGCCCTGCGGCGTATTCACTTTCATTTCCGCCATCGCGCAGGGCGCCAGCAGGCTGAACACACAGGGCAGTACCATCATCTTTTTCATCGTGTCTCTCTTATTGTTGTCAGTTTTCAGGCATACAGCGGCCCTGCCGCCGTCCGAAAACGGCGGTTCGGGCCTGTCAGAGGTGATTCAACGCGCGGGGCGCGCGGCGTTCTCCTTACGCGCGGGCGACCGACAGCGTGATGCGGTTCCAGGTCAGCGGTGAGAGCGTGAGCGTGTTCTCGCGCAGGCTGCCGTGCGGGTAATCGATAATCTCCGGATGCACGCGGTTGGGATCGTCGAACGTGTTCTTCGCGTAGAGATCGTCGCTGCGCAGTACTTTGTGTTCCTTCAGACGGCAGTCGCTAAAGGCCGGCAGGTTGATATCCAGCTCATAAGCGGTGGAGAAATCGCAGTTGACGGCAAATATATAAATTTCGCCGCGCGCCTCGTTATACACGACCGACGACTGAACGCTGCGGGCGTCGCCATATTTACTCTCAAACGTCGGGACCGGCAGCTGGTGGCGCAGCACCACGCCGTCGCTGACGCTCGCGACCATCTCGAACGGCCAGTAAAGCGTCTGGCAGAGCGCGCCTTTGCCCGGCTCGGTGAAAATCGGGGCAATCACATTCACCAGCTGCGCCAGGCTCGCCATTTTCACCCGGTCGGCGTGGTTCAGCAGCGAGCAGAGCAGGCCGCCCATCACCAGCGCATCGAGGAAGGAATAGCGGTCTTCTAGCAGCGGCGGCGCCTGGCGAAAACGGTTCGCCGGATCTTTCATCGGCGCGTCCCACGGATCGCCGCGCAGATACCAGACGTTCCACTCATCAAAGGAGATCATCATCTCTTTATTGCTGCGCCGCACCGCTTTGGCGTAATTGGCGGTGCTGACGATGGTTTCGATGAAATTGTCCATATTGACGAAGGAGGCGAGGAAATCGGTCTCGCTGCCTTCGTTCTCGTAATACTGGTGGCAGGAGATGAAATCGACGTAATCGTACAGCTCCTCCAGCACAACGCGGTCCCACTCCGGGAAGGTCGTCATCGCGGAGCTGGAGCTGCCGCACGCCACCAGCTGCGCCTGCGGATCGATACAGCGCAGGATCTTGGCGGTTTCGCGCGCTTTGTGCGCATATTCGCGGGCGTTCATCTGCCCGGTCTGCCACGGCCCGTCCATCTCATTGCCAAGACACCACAGGCGGAAGTTATACGGCTCGCGACGGCCATGCTGAATACGCAAATCGCTGAGCGTGGTGCCGCCGGGGTGGTTGCAGTACTCGGCGAAATAGCCCGCCTCCTGCGGCGTGCCGGTGCCGAGGTTCACGGCGATCATCGGCTCGACGCCGGTCTTTTCGCACCAGCGGGCAAACTCCTCAATGCCAAACTGGTTGGTCTCTTTACTAATCCAGGCGTAGTCGAGGCGCACCGGGCGCTCTTCTTTCGGGCCGATGCTGTCGCGCCAGTTAAAGCCGGAGACATAATTCCCGCCAGGGTAGCGCACCGTGGTGACGTGCAGCCCTTTGACGAGGTCAATGACATCCTGGCGAAACCCGTCTTCATCCGCGAGCGGGTGCTCCGGCTCATAGACGCCGGTATAAACCGCGCGGCCCAGATGTTCAATGAACGAACCGAACAGGCGCGGGTCGATGGCGGAAATCACGTTCTGCGGGTCGAGCGTGAATGAAAGCGTGGTCATAACGTCTCCTTATTAACGAAGGGCGGCATCGCTGGCATATTTGCCGACGCTCAGGTCGTCCTGAATTTTCTGCATCGTCTTTTTATCGAGCTTATAAAACAGGAATATGATGGAGGTCAGTACGCCGCCGATAGCCGGAATAAAGGTAATCAGCATCATAATGGCCTGTTGGGTGGACGGAGACTGCACGGCGGCTTCCGGGACATAATGCGTGGCGGAAAGCACCAGCGCGGTGATAGCGCCGCCAATAGCCAGGCTAACTTTCAGCGCAAACAGGTTGCCGGAGGCGTAAATACCGGACATGCGTTTTTTCAGTTTCCACTCGCCGTAATCGTCGGCATCGGCGATAAACGACCAGAATACCGGAACGGTAATCGCCCCAATCCACGCGCGCAGGGTATTCAGAATAAAGATCAGCATCACATTTTGCGGGTCAACAAAATAAATGACGACGGAAATAGCAGCCGTAATAAAGCCCACTGCGATATACAGTTTCACTTTGCAAATATAACGGGTGACGAAACTCGTCGCGAGGTTGCCGAGCACGCAGGCGACCACGCCAATACTGATAAACAGCGTCGTCATGGTGTTATCGAGGTGCATTAAATATTTGGTGAAATAGATAGTGGCGCCGCCGCAGACAAACGCCGGAATACAGCCAATAAACATTCCGGCGACCACCATCAGCCACTGATCATTTTTAAAGGCCGAGCGGAAATTGCGGACAATATTTTCCTGTTTTTCACGCTGGGGGATAACGCGCTCGCGGGTATTAAAAAAGCAGAGTAAAAACAGACACAGGCCGATCACCGAGAACATCGCGTTGGTAATAAAAAAGCCTTTCTGCTGATTGCCGCCGCCGAGGTAATCCACCAGCGGCAGTAGCGTCAGCGAGCAGAGCAGCACGGCGCTGTTAGCCATCGTGAAGCGGTAAGACTGGCAGGCCACGCGGTCAACGGGGTTTGCGGTAATCACGCTGCCGAGCGAGCAGTATGGAATATTCACGGTACTGTAGAGTACGGAGAGCAGTAAATAGGTGACGAAAGCGTAAATCTCTTTGGCGCCCGTGCTTAAATCGGGCGTATAAAAGGCGAAAATACAGATGGCGCAAAAAGGCACGCATCCGTAGAGGATCCACGGGCGAAAACGGCCGTGGCGGGTGGGGTAACGGTCAGCCAGCGCGCCGATCAGCGGGTCAATAAACGCATCCAGCAGACGCACCACTAAAAACATGGTGGCGATCAGCGCGGCGTTTAAGCCAAATATATCGGTATAAAACCAGGTTAAAAACATGGTTACCGGGCCCCAGCTCATATTGCAGGCCGCATCACCAAATCCGAAACCTAATTTCTCCCGGACCGTCAGGCGGTCCTGGGCAGGCGTCACTTTATCCAGCACTGCTGATTGCTGCACCATGATAAACCTCGTTGAATGAAATACCTGAAAGCCAGGGTGAGCATAAGGTAGCGGAGGAATACCCGGTGCGATGTGGCGCGCTTTTTATATTTTATAAGTGCCGCATCTCATCCATATAAATGACAAAAAATTACATACCACTATTTCGAATGAAAATTCGCATTTTAAAGTAATTATTTCTGATGGTGATTATAATTTTGGGGAATAGTCGCGGTTATGTTTGCAGCAATTATTTTTGCCGCTGCGTTTATAGGCGTAATAATATTGTGCCTATATTTGATGGCGGCATGACAATATATTTTGCGCGCTTAGGATTATCCTTAGATTCAGAAAGCAATAAACCCAGGCCTGGCCGTGAGAGAGCAATAAGAAAACGCGATAGCCGGGCGCGAGGCCCGGCAGGAGATTAATGCGCGACCGCGCGGGAAAAGAGGTTTATCACGATGACGCCTGCGATAATCAGCCCCATGCCGAGCATGGCGGGCAGATCGAGCTTTTGACCGAGGAAGATCCAGCCGACCACGCCAATCAGCACGATGCCAACGCCGGACCAGATGGCGTAAATAATGCCGGTCGGGATGGTGCGCATGGTGACGCTTAAACACCAGAAGGCAATGCCGTAACAAACCACCATCACCAGCGTCGGCAGCAGGCGGCTGAAGCCTTCGGAAAGCTTCAGAAATGTCGTGCCAATCACTTCACACACAATCGCCACAGAGAGCAGCAGCCAGGTCATAACGTCACTCCGTCATTGCCAGTAAGGTTTCGATTAACGCCGCCCGATCGTCAGGCGGCACCGTGTGGTCGCCGCACAGCGCGGCGAACCAGAGTCCGTCTGCCGTCATGCGGCAGAGTAGCCGACGCCGCGCCTGCTCAGGCGACGCGAGGTCGTCGTCACGCGGCAGGGCGTCCCGTAAAAAGACGCCCCAGCGCTGCTGCAGCGCCGGATCGGCAAAAATCGCCGTCATCAGCGCGCGGTTCATCGCCTGCTCACTGTCAGGCATTTCTCTGACACAGGTATGAATGTAGGCGCGGGTGGCGCGGCCGTTCGGGTTGGGATCCTGCGCCATTAACGTCTGGATCTCCTCCAGCAGCATGTGCTGAAGATGCTGCATCACGCCATCCACCAGCGCCTGACGGGTAGGGAAGTGATGCTGTAAACCGCCTTTGCTGATACCTGCGCGGCGGATGACTTTTTCCTGCGTAAGGCCCGTCAAACCTTGCTCGGCGATAACCTGAGCGGCGCACTCCAGCAAGGTCTGGCGCAGCGCCTCCGGTGATTTGGAACGATGGTGTGCCTGGCTCATGATTAAACAATCCGTCTGGATGGATTGTTTAATTCTATCGGGAGTTCAGTGGTTGATCAATCAACCTGAGTTAAACGCGGCAAGGGAAGGGAAAAAACAGGGCCAGCGCGAAGGCTGGCCCGAAGAGAGATTAATGCGCTTTTAAGCCAGCGGCGCTCATCAGCAGGCGCAACACCATGCTGACCGCGCCGAGCGCCAGGACGCTGGCTGCCCAGATTACCACCAGCCACATCAGCTTTTTCCAGCGCGGCGAATCGTGATGTTCCATCAGTGATAGCCCTCCCCATGCTGAACTTTGCCGCGGAACACATAGTAGCTCCAGAAGGTGTACACCAGGATTATCGGGATAATCAGCAGGGCGCCCACCAGCATAAAGCCCTGGCTTGCAGGCGGCGCGGCGGCCTCCCAGAGCGTGATATCAGGCGGAATGATATTCGGCCAGATACTGATGCCAAGCCCGCTGAAGCCTAAGAAAATCAGCCCCAGGGTGAGCACGAACGGCAGCGTGTGGCTCTGTGTGTCCGCCAGTTTGCGCCAAAGCCAGAGGCTGAACAACGCCACCAGCACCGGCACCGGCAGCAGGAACCAGAGGTTCGGCAGCGTAAACCAGCGCTCGGACACCGCCTGATGCGCGAGCGGCGTCCAGGCGCTGATGATGACGATCACCGCCAGCAGCGCCAGCAGCAGCGAACGCGCGAGGCGACGCATATTGTGGTGTAGCTGGTTTTCACTCTTCATCACAATCCAGCTCGCGCCGAGCAGCGCATAGGCGACCACCAGGCCCACGCCGCAGAAGAGGTTGAATGGCGTCAGCCAGTCGAGCGCCGAGCCGCTGAAGGTGCGGCCGGTGACTTTAAAGCCGTTGATTACCGCGCCCACCACCACGCCCTGGCAGAAGGTGGCGAGGATCGAGCCGCTCAGAAACGCCTTATCCCAGAAAGGCCGGTGGGCGGGCGTCGCCTTAAAGCGGAATTCAAACGCCACGCCGCGAAAAATAAGGCCAATCAGCATTAGCGTCAGCGGAATGGTCAGCGCGTCGATAATCACCGCATAGGCCAGCGGAAACGCGCCGAACAGGCCCGCGCCGCCCAGCACCAGCCAGGTTTCGTTGCCGTCCCACACGGGGGCGACGCTGTTAACCATGACATCGCGGTCGTGGCCGTCACGCACAAACGGGAACAGAATGCCGATGCCGAGATCAAAGCCGTCCATCACGATATACATCAGCGTGGCGAAGACGATGATAACGAACCAGATGATGGAGAGATCGATACCCATTACGCTTTCTCCTCTGCGCTATCCAGAGATTCGCCCGCCGCAGAAAGCGGACGCGCTGGCCTGCCGTCGGTGCTGGAGGGGATATCATCCAGCGGCTGCGGCCCTTTTTTAATCAGTCGGATCATGTAGCTATAGCCGACGCCGAAGACCGAGGTGTAGACCACGATAAAGGCGATGAGGCTCAGGCTCATCTGCAAATCGCCGTGGCCGGAGACCGCGTCGCGGGTGCGCTGCAACCCGTACACTACCCACGGCTGGCGGCCTACTTCGGTCGTCACCCAGCCCGCGAGGATAGCAATCAGCCCGGCGGGGCCCATCCAGAGCGCAAAGTGGAGGAACGGTCGCGAGGTATAAAGCCGGTGCTTATAGCGCAGCCAGACGCTCACCACGCCCAGCAGGATCATCAGCAGCCCCATTGCCACCATGATGCGGAACGACCAGAACACGATAGTGGAGTTCGGGCGTTCGTCTTTCGGAAACTCCTTGAGCGCCGGTACCTGTTTATCAAGGCTGTGGGTCAGAATAAGGCTGCCGAGTTTCGGCACTTCCAGCGCGTATTTGGTACGTTCTTCATCCATATCCGGGATGCCGAACAGCGTCAGCGGCGTCGCTTCGCCCGGCGGGTTCTCCCAGTGGCCTTCGATGGCCGCGATTTTGGCCGGCTGATGCTTAAGCGTATTCAGCCCGTGCATATCGCCAATCATCGCCTGAACCGGGGCGACAATCAGCGCCATCCACAGCGCCATCGAGAACATGCGGCGAATGGCGGGGGTATCGTTGCCGCGCAGCAGATGCCAGGCGGCAGACGCGCCGACAAAAAACGCGCTGCTCAGGAACGCCGCTATCGACATATGCAGCAGACGGTACGGGAAGGAGGGGTTAAAAATCACCGCCACCCAGTCCACCGGCACCACTTGGCCGTTGTGGATCTCAAATCCCTGCGGCGTGTGCATCCAGCTGTTGGAGGCGAGGATCCAGAACGTCGAGATCAGCGTGCCGAGCGCCACCATGCAGGTGGAGAAAAAGTGCAGGCCGGGGCCGACTTTATTCCAGCCAAACAGCATCACGCCGAGGAAACCGGCTTCCAGGAAGAACGCGGTCAGCACTTCGTAGGTCAGCAGCGGGCCGGTAATGCTGCCCGCGAACTGCGAAAAGCCGCTCCAGTTCGTGCCGAACTGATAGGCCATCACCAGCCCTGAGACCACGCCCATCCCGAAGTTAACGGCGAAGATTTTTGACCAGAAATGGTACAGCGAGCGCCATACCGGATTTTTTGTTTTCACCCACAGCCCTTCCAGCACCGCCAGATAACTGGCGAGACCGATAGTGATAGCGGGGAAAATAATGTGGAAAGAAACAGTAAAGGCGAACTGAATCCTTGCCAGATGAAACGCATCTAAACCAAACATGCAAACCTCATGACATATCGTTGTCCGCGATCATGGTAATCAGGAGCAGCACGAACGTGCAGAAACAGAAAAACGTTATTTGACTATAACAGTTAAATAAAAAGTTGCGATTTCGCTTGCCTGATCTAACCAGACGGCACGATGATACGCGCTTTGCGTTAACCCCTTGTGAAAGCGGCCGGATGCCGCGAGGTGCGATGAAAAAATACCAGCGGCTGGCTCAGCAGATTACCGATCAGATTGCCCTTGGGGTGTGGCACCCCGGCGACCGGCTGCCGTCGCTCCGCGAGCAGGTGGTCAGCAGCGGCATGAGTTTTATGACCGTGAGCCACGCCTATCAGACGCTGGAAAGCCAGGGGATCATCGTCGCCCGCCCGCAGTCCGGCTACTACGTGGCCCCGAAACCAACGCCGCGCGCGCCGCAGGCCGTCGAACAGGTCACGCGCGACGAGCAAGTGGATATCAACACCTATATCTTTGACGTGCTCCAGGCGAGCACCAATGCCGCTGTGGTGCCGTTCGGCTCCGCGTTTCCCGACCCCAGGCTTTTTCCCCTGGCGCAGCTCAACCGCTCGCTCTCAAGCGTCAGCCGCTCGGCCAACGCCATGAGCGTGATTGAGAACCTGCCGCCGGGCAATGAGGCGCTGCGTAACGCCATCGCCCGGCGTTACGCCATGCAGGGGATGAATGTGTCGCCGGATGAAATCGTCATCACCGCAGGCGCGCTTGAGGCGTTAAATCTGAGTCTCCAGGCGGTGACCGAGCCGGGCGACTGGGTGATTGTCGAAAACCCCTGTTTTTACGGCGCGCTCCAGGCGCTGGAGCGCTTACGGCTCAAGGCGCTGTCTGTCGCCACCGACGCGGCGCAGGGGATCGATCTCGCGGCGCTGGAAAAGGCGCTTCAGGAATACCCGGTCAAAGCCTGCTGGCTGATGAGCAACGCCCAGAACCCGCTCGGCTTTACGCTGAGCGCGCAGAAAAAGCAACAGCTGATGGCGCTGCTTTCGCGCTACAACGTGGTGCTGATTGAAGATGATGTCTACAGCGAGCTCTATTACGGGCGCGAAAAACCACTGCCGGTGAAAGCCTGGGACGACCAGGGGCTGACGCTGCACTGTTCCTCGTTCTCTAAATGTCTGGTGGCGGGTTTTCGCATCGGCTGGGTAGCGGCGGGGCGCCATGCGCAACGTATCCAGCAGCTACAGCTGATGAGCACCGTTTCTACCAGCTCGCCGATGCAGATGGCGCTGGTGGATTATCTCGCTACCCGGCGCTATGACACCCACCTGCGACGACTGCGCCGCCTGCTGGCGGAGCGCAAACAGGCGGCGTGGCAGTCGCTGCGCCGGCACTTTCCGCAGGCGGTCAAAATTCATCGCAGCGAGAGCGGCTATTTTCTGTGGGTAGAACTGCCCGCGTCGCTCGACGCAGGCAGGCTGCACGAGCGCGCGCTGGCGCACCAGATAAGCATCGCGCCGGGGAAAATGTTCACCACCAGCGCGCTCTGGCATAACTATTTTCGCTTTAACGCCTCCTGGGCGTGGGGCGAGCGTGAAGAGCAGGCGGTTAAAACGCTCGCGCAGCTTATCCGTGAGGCGATGGCGACCTCGCCGCAATGCGAAATTAAACGCGCAAAATAAGCCTTCTTTCTTGCGCGTTTATATTCTCAAATAAAGAAAAGGTTATTGCCGAAATAAAAAACCACGCCTGTATGAGGCTTATTCCTGAGGGATTATTTCTGTGAATCGTATTTCCTGTGGGGCATAGGAAATCATAATAGTTAACGCAAAACGCTTCACATCGCTAAGCGCCTGTCTACACTGTGAAAAACCGCTGCCAGATTTATGCAACTTAAGCACCGAAACAATAAAGAGTGCGCGGTTTGTCACAACCTGAATAAATTCCGCCAGCGCCCGCAGGCGCGTTTATCCGTGCCTGTATATGGTTATTTTGGGAGATATTTTTACGGCACGGCGGCCGACTCATCATTCAGACAGGAGTATTGACCATGACCAAATCCTTCGCGCTTAGCGCGGCCGCCGCGCTGTGCCTGACGACCGGCATCGTCAGCGCCGCCGAGCCGCCTTCAGCACTCGGCCAGGGGGAAGGCCGCCTCGATATCATCGCGTGGCCGGGCTATATCGAACGCGGCCAGACGGATAAAGCCTATGACTGGGTAACCGAATTCGAAAAATCGACCGGCTGCGCTGTGAATGTGAAAACCGCCGCCACGTCGGATGAAATGGTGAGCCTGATGGCGAAAGGCGGCTACGATCTGGTCACCGCCTCCGGCGACGCCTCGCTGCGCCTCATCATGGGCAAACGCGTGCAGCCGATTAACACCGCGCTCATCCCGAACTGGAAAAATGTCGATCCGCGCCTCGTGAAGGGCGAATGGTTCAACCTCGACGGCAAAGTCTACGGCGCGCCGTACCAGTGGGGACCCAACCTGCTGATGTACAACACCAAAGCGTTCCCGACGCCGCCGGACAGCTGGGCGGTCCTGTTTGTGAAGCAGGCGCTGGCGGACGGCAAATCAAACCAAGGGCGCGTGCAGGCCTACGACGGGCCGATTTATATCGCCGACGCGGCGCTCTATGTTAAAGCGACCCAGCCGGAGCTCGGCATCACCGATCCTTACCAGCTTACCGAGGCGCAGTATGGCGCGGTGCTGAAAGTGCTGCGTGACCAGCATCAGCTCATCCACCGTTACTGGCACGACACCACGGTACAGATGAGCGATTTCAAAAACGAGGGCGTCGTGGCCGCCAGCGCCTGGCCGTATCAGGCCAACGCGCTGAAAAACGAAGGCCAGCCCATCGCCACCGTCTTCCCGAAAGAGGGCGTGACCGGCTGGGCCGACACCACCATGCTGCACGCCGACGCGAAACACCCTAACTGTGCTTACCAGTGGATGAACTGGTCGCTGACGCCGAAAGTGCAGGGCGACGTCGCCGCCTGGTTTGGCTCGCTCCCGGCGGTGCCGGAGGGCTGCAAGGCCAGCACATTGCTCGGCGAGAAGGGCTGCGAAACCAACGGCTTTACCTTCTTCGACAAAATCGCCTTCTGGAAAACCCCGGTGTCGCAGGGCGGGAAATATGTGCCCTACAGCCGCTGGACCCAGGATTACATCGCGATCATGGGCGGGCGCTAAGCGCGGGGGACGTATGGCTTACGCAGTAGAGTTTCAGCAAGTCTCGCGGCGCTACGGCGACGTGCGCGCGGTCGATAACGTCAGCATGACCATCGAAGACGGGGAGTTTTTCTCCATGCTGGGGCCGTCCGGCTCCGGCAAAACCACCTGTCTGCGAATGATTGCGGGCTTCGAGCAACTGAGCGACGGCGCGATTCGCCTGTTTGGCCGGGAGGCCAGCGAGCTGCCGCCGTGGGAGCGGGACGTTAACACGGTCTTTCAGGATTACGCGCTCTTTCCGCATATGTCGGTGCTGGAGAACGTCGCCTACGGGCTGATGGTGAAAGGCGTCGATAAAAAAACGCGGCTTACCCGCGCTCGCGAGGCGCTGGAGCGGGTGGCGCTTGGCTTTACCCATGCGCGCAAACCCTCGCAGCTCTCCGGCGGCCAGCGCCAGCGCGTCGCCATCGCCCGGGCGCTGGTGAACCAGCCGCGCGTGCTGCTGCTCGACGAACCGCTCGGCGCGCTCGATCTCAAACTGCGCGAGCAGATGCAGGTGGAGCTGAAAAACCTGCAACGATCGCTCGGCATTACGTTTGTGTTTGTCACGCACGATCAGGGCGAAGCGCTGTCGATGTCTGACCGGGTGGCGGTGTTTAACAACGGGCGAATCGAGCAGGTGGACGCGCCGCGCGAGCTCTACATGCGTCCGCGCACGCCGTTTGTCGCGGGCTTCGTCGGCACCGCCAATGTGCTGAGCGACGCCATGATGCGCGAACTCGGCGGCGAGCCGGGCACGTTTTCGCTGCGCCCTGAGCATATCCGGCTTAATGAGCCTGGCGATATTTATGTCCGGGGCACGGTGCAGGCGGTGCAGTTCCAGGGCGCGGCCACGCGCATAGAACTGATGCTGGAGAGCGGCGAAAAACTGCTGGTGAGCCAGGCGAATCCCTCGCCGGAAGCCGATGCGGCGCTGCCACGAGCAGGCCAGGCGGTGACCGCCTCCTGGGCGCGCGCCGCCATGATCCGGCTGCATGGAGAGGGGTGAGATGGATATGACGCTTTCGCCCCCTGCACGCGCCAGTGGCCCGCTGCGACGCGCGGCGGCGCTGCTCTGGCGGCGTCCAAATTTATGGTTATTTCTGTTACTGCTGCCGCCGCTGATGTGGTTCGGCATTATCTATCTCGGCTCGCTGCTGACGCTGCTGTGGCAAGGGTTTTACACCTTCGACGACTTTACGATGTCGGTGACGCCGGATTTAACGCTCGCCAACCTGAGCGCGCTGTTTAACCCCGCCAACTACGACATCATCGTGCGCACGCTGGTGATGGCGATTGCCGTTTCCATCGCCTGCGCCATTCTCGCGTTCCCGATGGCCTGGTATATGGCGCGCTATACGCG
Source organism: Cronobacter sp. EKM101R (assembly GCF_963888145.1). NCBI lineage: Bacteria > Pseudomonadati > Pseudomonadota > Gammaproteobacteria > Enterobacterales > Enterobacteriaceae > Cronobacter > Cronobacter sp. EKM101R. The sequence goes on from NZ_CAWPHW010000012.1 coordinate 316,043, forward strand.
CGGCTCGCTGAAGGCGTTTTTTTATATCGCCGTCATGCTGCCGATGTGGGCGAGCTATATCGTTAAAGCCTACGCCTGGACGCTCCTGCTGGCGCGTGACGGCGTGGCGCAGTGGTTCCTGCAACATCTGGGGCTGGAAGGAGCGCTCACCGCGCTGCTGACGCTGCCGGGCATTGGCGGCAATACGCTCTCCACCTCGGGGCTCGGGCGGTTTCTGGTCTTCGTCTATATCTGGCTGCCGTTTATGATCCTGCCGGTGCAGGCGGCGCTGGAGCGTCTGCCGCCGTCGCTGTTGCAGGCGTCCGCCGATCTTGGGGCGAAGCCCTCTCAGACGTTTCGCCACGTGGTGCTGCCGCTGGCGGTGCCGGGCATCGCCGCCGGTTCGATTTTCACCTTCTCGTTAACGCTTGGCGATTTCATCGTGCCGCAGCTCGTCGGCCCGCCGGGCTTTTTCATCGGCAACATGGTCTATTCCCAGCAGGGGGCGATCGGCAATATGCCGATGGCGGCGGCGTTTACGCTGGTGCCGATTGTCCTGATTGCCGTTTATCTGGCGTTCGTGAAGCGCCTGGGAGCGTTTGATGCACTCTGACCGCGCGCCGTGGCCGCTCAAAATCGCCGCCTGGGGCGGAGTGATTTTCCTGCATTTCCCGCTGGCGATTATCGCGCTTTACGCGTTCAACACCGAAGAGTCTGCCTTTAGCTTTCCGCCGCAGGGCTTCACGCTGCGCTGGTTTCACGTGGCGGCTAACCGTTCAGATATTCTCGATTCGGTGACGTTGTCACTTAAAGTCGCAAGCCTGGCGACGCTTCTGGCGCTGGTGCTCGGCACGCTCGCCGCCGCCGCGCTCTGGCGGCGCGAGTTTTTCGGCAAAAGCGCGGTGTCGCTGCTGTTGCTACTGCCGATCGCGCTGCCGGGGATCATCACCGGTATCGCGCTGCTGACGGCATTTAAACAACTCGATATCGAACCGGGGTTTCTCACGATGGTGGTGGGCCACGCCACATTTTGCGTGGTGGTGGTCTTTAATAATGTGATTGCCCGGTTACGGCGCACGGCGTACAGCCAGATTGAGGCGTCGATGGATCTGGGCGCCGACGGCTGGCAGACCTTTCGCTATATGGTGATGCCGAATCTCGGCACCGCGCTGCTGGCGGGCGGCATGCTCGCGTTCGCGCTCTCGTTTGATGAAATTATTGTCACCACGTTTACCGCAGGCCATGAGCGCACGCTGCCGCTGTGGCTGCTGAACCAGCTTGGCCGTCCGCGCGACGTGCCGGTCACCAACGTGGTGGCGCTCTGCGTCATGCTACTCACCATGATCCCCATCCTCGGGGCCTGGTGGCTGACGCGCGATGATGAAACTGTCGCCGGTAGCGGCAAATAACCTCAAAGGAACACGCTATGCAGAGTCAATTACTGATTAACGGCGCGCTGGTGGAAGGCCAGGGCGAGCGCCTGCCGGTCTATAACCCCGCGACGGGCGAGGTGCTGCTGGAGATTGCCGAAGCCAGCGCCGAACAGGTGGATGCGGCGGTCAATGCCGCCGATGCGGCCTTTGAACACTGGCGTCTCACCACGCCCAAAGCGCGCGCCGAGGCGCTGCTGAAACTCGCGGAGGTGATTGAGGCTAACGCGCAGATTTTCGCGGAGCTGGAGTCGAAAAACTGCGGCAAGCCGCTGCACTGCGTGGCGGGTGACGAAATCCCGGCGGTGGCGGATGTGTTTCGCTTCTTCGCCGGCGCCGCGCGCTGTTTAAACGGCCTTGCCGCCGGTGAATATCTGGCGGATCACACCTCGATGATCCGCCGTGATCCAGTGGGCGTCGTGGCCTCTATCGCGCCCTGGAACTATCCGCTGATGATGGCCGCCTGGAAACTGGCCCCGGCGCTGGCGGCGGGCAACTGCGTGGTGCTCAAGCCGTCTGAAATTACGCCGCTGACGGCGTTTAAGCTCGCGGAGCTGGCGAAAGATATCTTCCCGGCGGGCGTGCTGAATGTGCTGTTTGGCCGCGGCCAGACGGTGGGTGACCCGCTGACGGGCCATGAGAAAGTGCGCATGGTGTCGCTCACCGGCTCTATCGCCACCGGCGAGCACATCATCAGCCGGACTGCCTCATCCATCAAGCGCACCCATATGGAGCTTGGCGGCAAAGCGCCGGTACTGGTGTTTGACGACGCCGATCTCGACGCCGTCGTCGAAGGCATCCGCACCTTCGGCTTCTATAACGCGGGCCAGGATTGTACGGCGGCGTGTCGCATCTACGCCCAAAAAGGGATTTACGACACGCTCGTTGAAAAACTTGGCGCCGCAGTGGGCAGCCTGAAAACGGGCGCGCCGGAGGATGAAACCACCGAACTCGGCCCGCTCAGCTCTCAGGCGCATCTGGAGCGCGTGAGCCAGGCGGTGGAGGCCGCGAAAGCGCTGCCGCATATTCGCGTGGTCACTGGCGGTCAAAAAGTCGACGGGCCGGGCTATTATTTCCAGCCGACCGTACTCGCTGGCGCGAAGCAGGAGGACGCTATCGTGCAGCGCGAGGTGTTCGGCCCGGTCATCAGCGTGACGTCGTTTGAGGATGAAGCCCAGGCGCTGGCCTACGCCAACGATTCGCAATATGGACTGGCGTCATCCGTCTGGACCCGCGATGTTGGTCGCGCGCACCGCCTCAGCGCCCGCCTGCAATATGGCTGCACCTGGGTGAACACGCACTTTATGCTGGTCAGCGAAATGCCTCACGGCGGCCAGAAACTCTCCGGCTACGGCAAAGATATGTCGATGTACGGGCTTGAGGATTACACCGTGGTGCGGCATGTCATGATTAAGCACTGATGAGGTTCGGCCAGCTTAACCGGGCTGGCCTTTTCCAGTCACCACACCACCACTCTGTATCTCATCTGCACAGAAAACGGATAACGATGATAACGACCCGAGCCGCGACCCCTGCTGATGCACCGGCCATCAGCGCCTTATTAACCGAACTGGATTACCCGGATACGGCACACTTTATCGAACGACGCATCGCTGAACTGCTGGCGCACCCTGATGAAAAGTTGCTGGTCGCCGAAGAAGATGGCGCGCTGCTGGGCGTGTTGTCGCTGCACTTTATTCCCCAGCTTGCGGTGGAGGGGGATTTCTGCCGCATTAGCTATTTCTGCGTTAACAGCCGCGCCCGCAGCAAAGGCATTGGCAGACTTCTGGAAAGCGAAGGTGAGGCGCTTGCCCGCGCCCGCAGTTGTGATCGTATAGAAGTTCACTGCCACAGTCGCCGTAGCGACGCGCACCGCTTTTATTACCGTCAGGGATACACCGAGTCGCCGAAATATCTGTGTAAATCGCTGGCGGATGGCGGGCGCAGTCGTGACGAACAGGGATGATTCTTCACCGCATACAGCGCTTTCCTGTTATCCGCGCCGCGTTCGCGCGCATCACTTTTATGAAACACAGGGGTATCGAGAAGTGCGCAAGCGGTTTGTGAAACGCCCGGTATGAACAGAACTTCCGCTTCTTCTTAACATTCACATCCCTTTACCCTTTAGCGGTTTTGCTGGTTAAATCGACGTTATGAATCAGTTAGCATTTTGAGCAGGCCTGATACTTCCCACTCATCTGAGAACACATGAAACGACTGTTAACCCTCTTTGCGCTCGCGTGCGCGCTGTTTATCTCCTGCGCGCGGGCGGATATCGCGCCCGTGTCGCTCACTGACGTGCACTTTGTGAAAACCGAAGCCGGTAAGCTGCGCCTTGAAGGCATGGTCAAAAACCTCACCGACCGATCCTTACGGCAGGTCTATGTCGCCTTTAATCTCCTGCGCAACGGCATGGTGGTGGGCTACACCACCGCCATCACCTTTAACCTGGCGGCGGACGACACCTGGCATTTTGAGGCGCCGTGCCGCACGCGTGTATTTAAGCCCGATCACTTTCGGCTGGCTGAGCTTTCGGCGATCCCCTGACGCAGTGCGCGAAAATACTCTACCTTTTAAGAGATAACGACTGAAAGGAGGATGTATGTCACTGTCTATCGACAAAAAACAGCAGCCGGGCGGAGCGTATGAATATACGGCTACCTGCCGCGAGGAAAACTATCACTTCGTGATAACCGGCAAAGGCGCAACGGCCACCGAGGCCGATAACAATCTGCTTAATAACCTGAAAGAGATGCAACAGCGGCTGGATGAAGTCGCGCAAACCGGCAAACTTTCCGCCTGAATCTTCCGCAATCCCACGCCTGCCGGGGTGCCTGGCAGGCAAAAATTCTGTACCATTATATAACAAACTGAAAACAATAATTTTTGTCCTTTAAGGAAGTTCTATGGCAATCACCCGACGTGATTTTCTCAATGGCGTCGCCATTACCGTGGCCGCCGGAATGACGCCGTGGCAAATTTTGCGCGCCTCGCCGCAGACGGCCGCACAGTCGCTCTACTATCCGCCGACGCTCACGGGGCTTCGCGGCAACCATCCGGGCTCGTTCGAACAGGCGCACGCGCTGGGGCGTGAGGGCAAGCGGTTCGACCCCGCCAGCGTCCCGGTGGAGGAGGAGTACGATCTGGTGATTGTCGGCGCGGGCATCAGCGGGCTTGCCGCCGCCTGTTTCTGGCAGGAGCTGCGCGGTAAACAGCAGCGTATTCTGCTGCTCGATAACCATGACGATTTTGGCGGCCACGCCAAACGCAACGAATTTCACGTCGACGGGAAAACGCTGCTCGGCTACGGCGGCAGCGAGTCTTTCCAGTCGCCCGCCAGTAATTTCAGCGAAACCGCGATGGGGCTTTTGAAAACGCTGAACGTCAGCATTGAGCGCATGGCGAAAAGCTTCGACCAGACGTTCTACCCGGATCTCCACTTAAGCCGCGGCGTCTATTTCGATAAAACCAACTTCGGTGTTGATAAAATCGTCAGCGGCGATCCGGGACGCGCGGTGGCGGACGATATTCCGCCCGATCGCATGAACGCCCGCGATATTCGCGCGTTCATCAATGACTTCCCGCTGCCGCAGGCGGATCGCGACGCGTTAATCGCGCTGCACACGGAGAAAAAAGATTATCTTGCCGGGATGAGCGTCGAGGATAAAGTCGCCTGGCTCGATGCTCACAGCTACAGCCAGTTCCTGAGCGAAAAAGTCGGGCTCAGCGACAGCGCCATCCGCTATTTCCAGCAGCGCACCAACGATTTCCAGGCCATCGGCATTGACGGCACCTCGGCGAGCGACGCGCGTATCTGCGCGCTGCCGGGGCTTGACGGCATGAATCTGCCGCCGCTCGACGCGGAATCGCTGGCGGATCTCGAAGAGCCGTATATCTACCATTTCCCGGACGGCAACGCCGGGCTGGCGCGCCTGATGGTGCGTCATCTTATTCCGGCCGTGGCGCCGGGCAACAGCATGGACGACATCGTGCTGGCAACCTTCGACTACAGCCAGTTGGATAAACCGGAGCATCCGGTGCGCCTGCGCCTCAACAGCACCGGCGTCCACGCCGCCAATGTGGCGGACGGTGTGGAAGTAACCTACCTGCGCGACGGTAAACTGCGCAAAGTCAAAGCGGGGCAGACCGTGATGGCGGGCTACAACATGATGATCCCGTATCTGGTGCCGGAGATCCCCCATGACCAGCAGGAGGCGCTGAAGCAGAACGTGAAAGCGCCGCTGGTCTACAGCAAAGTGGTCATCCGCAACTGGCAGCCGTTTATGAAGCTCGGCGTGCATGAAATCTATTCTCCCGCCGCGCCGTACAGCCGGGTCAAACTCGACTACCCGGTGGATATGGGCGGCTACCGGCACCCGCGCGATCCGAACGCGCCCATTGGCCTGCACATGGTCTATGTGCCGACGTTCCCTGGCAGCGGACTCAGCGCCCGCGAGCAGTTCCGCAAGGGTCGCGCGTTTCTGCTCGGCACGCCATTCGAGGTGCATGAGAAGATGATCCGCGATCAGCTACAGGGCATGTTTGGCGCGGCCGGTTTTGACCACAAGCGCGATATCGCGGCGATCACTGTCAACCGCTGGTCGCACGGCTACTCCTACTTCTTCAGCGGCCTGTTTGATGACGAAGAGGGCTCGCAGAAAATCATCGAAAAAGCCCGCCAGCCGGTCGGGCGCATCACCATCGCCAACTCAGACGCCGACTGGAGCCCGTATGCCAACTCGGCGATAGACCAGGGCTACCGCGCGGTGAAAGAGCTGCACGAAATGGCGAAGGAGGGCGCATGAAACGTATCACGGTATTGGCGTTAAGCCTGTGGGCGGCGCAGGCGGGCGCGCAGGAGATGTCGCGTGGGGAATATGTGGCGCGAGCAGGCGACTGCATGGCCTGCCATACGGCCGCGGACGGCGCGCCGCTGGCGGGCGGGCTGAAATTCGCCACGCCGCTTGGCGATATTTACTCCACCAACATTACGCCGGATAAAACCCACGGTATCGGCAGCTACAGCTACGATGAGTTCACCCGCGCCATGCGTGAAGGCATCGCAAAGGATGGTCACCATCTCTACCCGGCGATGCCATATCCGTCGTATGCGAAAATGAGCGATGGCGATCTGCGCGCGCTCTATGACTATCTGATGAACGAGGTCAAACCGCAGGCCACCGCAAACCGCGAGAGCGACATTCCGTGGCCGCTCTCAATGCGCTGGCCGCTCGGCATCTGGAACCGCCTGTTTGTAGACGATCAACCGTTTACGCCGCGCGCGGACAAAAGTGCTGCATGGAACCGCGGCGCGTATCTGGTGCAGGGGCCGGGCCACTGCGGCGCGTGCCATACGCCGCGCGGCGTGGGGATGCAGGAGAAAGCCTTCGACGAGCGTGACGAGCAGTTCCTCGCAGGCGAGGAACTCAACGGCTGGTATGCGCCGTCGCTGCGCGGGCTGAAAATGTCCGAAGAGGATCTCGCCGTGCTGCTGCGCGACGGGCGCAGCAAACACGCGGCGCTCAGCGGGCCGATGGATGAGGTGGTCACCAACAGCACGCAATACCTGAGCGATGACGATAACCGCGCCATCGCGGGCTATCTGTTAAGCCTGCCGGGCAGCGAGCCGGTGCAGCGTGATGCGCCGAAGGTAGCGAAAGCGGAAATGGAGAACGGGCATCAGCTCTATGCCCGCTACTGCGCCACCTGTCACGCCAGCAACGGCGAGGGGGCGGAATACGCCGTTCCGGCGCTGAAAGATAACCTGACGGTGAATGCCGATAACCCGCTGACGCTGCTGCGCGTGGTGCTGGAAGGCGGCAAAACCGCGGTAACGCAGGGCCATCTGCCGTACAGCATGCCAGGCTACGGCTGGGCGCTCAGCGATCAGGACGCGGCGGACGTCACTAACTACATTCGCGGCAGCTTCGGCAACGATGCCGCGCCCGTCACACCAGCCCAGGTGAAAGACGCCCGCGAGCAACAGCATCACGAGTAACGCCACGGCGTCGTCGGTCACCGGCGACGCCGTTTTTCTCTTTTTCGCCTTTCTTCCCGCCCGTTTTTCTGAAACTTTCCGCTACGCGCCGTTCAGTTTTTTCCTGTTGATACTCATCAAGCTTTCCCGTCTCAGGGCTTTGCAGAATACACCCTTTTGATGAGGGAACAGGATGAAACCACTAACCCAAAAGGATGGGACGGGCGAGGGCGGGCTGACGCGCCGCGACTTTCTGCGCGCCACATCGGCGCTGGCGGCCGCGCCGCTTTTTGTCCAGGCAGGCACGGCTAACGCTGATGCGTCTGAAGTACAGCCGCAGGCGGCGGAGAAAATCGTGCCGACCTGCAGCACCTTTGACTGCGGCGGCAAATGCGATATCCGCGCGCACGTCAGGGAGGGCGTGGTGACGCGCATCTCCACCTGCCCGGATAACGAGGTTGACCCGGCCATGCCGCTAATGCGCGCCTGCGTGCGCGGGCGCGGTTATCGTCAGTTTGTCTATCACCCCGACCGGCTGAAATACCCGATGAAACGCGTCGGCAAACGCGGCGAAGGGAAGTTCGAGCGCATCAGCTGGAATGAGGCGACGACGCTGATTGCCGATAACCTGCGGCGCATTACCGCGAAATATGGCCCGGCGTCGCGCTTTATGCACACCGATACGGCGGTCTCCGGCGGCGCGTTTTCCGGCGATAAAATGGCGCGGCGCTTGCTGAACATGACCGGCGGCTATCTGGAGTCATACCATTCCGTCAGCATGGGCAACACCGCCGCGGCCACGCCTTACACCTACGGCACCGCCGCCAGCGGCAGCTCGCTCGATACGCTCTCAGACACAAAGCTTGTGATCCTCTGGGGCCACAACCCGAACGAAACCATTTTCGGCCACACCAATCACTATTTTCAGCAGATGAAGCGCAACGGCACCCGGTTTATCGTGGTCGATCCGCGCTACTCCGATACCGTGGCGTCGCTCGCCGACCAGTGGGTGCCGCTGCTGCCCACCACCGACAACGCGCTGATGGACGCAATGATGTTCGTCATCATCAGCGAAAACCTGCATGACAGCGCGTTTATCGCGCGCCACGCCATCGGCTTTGATGAAAACACCATGCCCGAGGGCGTACCGGCGGGCGAATCGCTGATGGCGTACCTCTTCGGCGAGAAAGATGGCGTGAAAAAAACGCCGGAGTGGGCGGAGCGCATTACCCATGTGCCCGCGCAGACCATTCGCCAGCTGGCGCGCGACTACGCCACCACCAGACCGGCGGCGCTGATTCAGGGCTGGGGGCCGCAGCGCCATATCTGCGGCGAGCGCACCGCGCGCGGCTCCACGCTGCTTGCCACGATCACCGGTAACGTCGGCGTTAAAGGCGGCTGGGCGGCAGGCTACGGCGGCATCGGCAACCGGCTGTTCTGCGCCGATCCGTACAGCGTGCCGAACCCGGTGACGGCGAAAATCTCCATCATGAACTGGGTGCAGGCCTGCGATGACGCGGCGAAAGTGACGCCGGATAACGGTCTGAAAGACGCTGAAACGCTCAACAGCAACATCAAATTCATCTTTAATCTCGCGGGCAACTATCTGGCGAACCAGAACTCGGATATCAATCAGACCGTGAAAGTGCTGGAAGATGAAAGCAAGGTCGAGTTTATCGTAGTGAGCGATCTCTTCCTCACGCCCAGCGCCCGCTATGCCGATCTGCTGTTGCCGGAAACCAGCTTTATGGAGCGCTGGAACATCGGTGAAACCTGGGGCACCGGCAACTATCTGCTGCTGTCGCAAAAGCTGGTGGAGCCGGAGTTTGAACGCCGCTCGGACTACGACTGGCTGCGCGACGTCGCGCGCAAGCTCGGCATCGAGGCGCGCTTTAGCGAAGGGCGCAGCGAAAAAGAGTGGATAGCGCATATCTGGGAGAAAACCCGCGAGACGCTGGCAGACCACGACCTGCCGGATTTCGCCGGGCTGTGCCGCAATCCGCACGTCTACCTGAAATCGCCGCTGTATGTCGCGTTTGAGGAGAACATCCGCGACCCGGACAACCATCCGTTCCCGACGCCTTCCGGCAAAATCGAACTCTTCTCAAAGCGCCTGTGGGAGATGCAACACCCGGAGATCCCGGCGCTGTCCCACTATGTTCCCGCACAGGAAGGGCCGCAGGATGCCCTGCGCGCGAAATACCCGTTACAGCTCATTACCTGGAAGGGAAAAAACCGCGCCAACTCCACGCAGTACGCGAACCCGTGGCTGCAGGAGGTGCAGCGCCAGCAGCTCTGGATAAACCCTCAGGACGCGCAGGCGCGCGGCATTCAACAGGGGGATAGTGTGCGTATTTATAACGATCGCGGCGTGGTGCAAATTCCCGCGGAAGTGACGCCGCGCGTTATGCCCGGCGTAGTGGCGATGCAGGCGGGCGCCTGGTGGCAACCGGACGCTGACGGCGTCGACAACGGCGGCTGCCCGAACGTGCTGACCAGCGCGCGCATCACCCCGCTTGCCAAAGGCAATGCCCATCAAACCCTGCTGGTTGAGGTAACCAAACATGCGTCAGTTTAAGGATTATCCCCCGGTCAGCCGGGAGCAACTGGGCTTTTTTATCGATTCGTCACGCTGCTCGGGCTGCAAAGCCTGCCAGGTGGCGTGTAAAGACAAAAACAATCTCGACGTGGGGCGTCGTTTTCGCCGCGTCTATGAAGTTCACGGCGGCGGCTTCACGCCGACGGGCGCGGGCGGGCTTCTCCATAACGTTTTTGCTTACACCTTGTCGATTTCGTGCAATCACTGCGCCGACCCCATCTGCACGCGCAACTGCCCGACCACGGCGATGCACAAACGCGAGGGCGACGGCATTGTGCGGGTGAATACCGATAAGTGCGTCGGCTGCGGCTACTGCGCCTGGTCGTGTCCTTACGGCGCGCCGCAGCGCAATACGCAAACCGGGCAGATGTCGAAATGCGATTTCTGCATCGATCGGCTGGCGCAGGGCGAACCGCCGGTGTGCGTTGCGACCTGTCCGCTCGGCGCCATTCAGTTCGGGCCGATTAGCGCGCTGCGCGCCCGTTACGGGACGCTAGCTGAAGTAAAAGGGCTGCCGCCGTCATCCATTACAAAGCCGAATCTGGTTATCAAGCCGCATCAGGGCGCACAGCAGGAGGAACAACATGATGCATGAATTTCCGTTAGTGATTTTCACGCTGTGCATGCAGGGCGCGGTGGGCTTTATGTTCATGCTGTGCCTCACCGCCGGGCAGATGCCGCGCGCCGGGCAGCGGATGTTTGCCACACTGCCTGCGCTCATTGGCGTGGGCGTTGCGGCAGCGCTCGGTTTGCTCGCCTCTACGCTGCATCTGGGGTATCCGCTCAATGCGTTTAACGCGCTGCGCCATCTCGCCAGCTCGTGGCTCAGCCGGGAAATCGCGCTGGCGGGCGTGTTTATGGCGCTGCTTGCGCTTAGCATTCTGCTGCTGATGATAAAGCGCGCCGTGCCGTGGTCGCTCCTGTGGTTAACGGTGCTGGCGGGGCTGGCGGATATTGTCGCGATGGCGTCCATTTATTGCCACGCGTCGGTCGTGACCTGGCGGCACGTCAACACCTGGGCCATGTTCCTGGGCTCGGTGGTGTTAATCGGCGCGGCGATATTACAGCTGCGTCTTGCGTTGCGTCCGGCCTTTAACGCCCAGGCAGAACTCGCGGTAAGCCGTCGTCTCTCGCTGCTGGCGCTTTCGGCTGTGCTGATCCGGCTGCTCATTCAGCCGGCCTATCATCACTATTTAGCGCATGCCGTGGTGCCGGTGACGTTTCCGCTGCATCCGCTGGCCGCTTTTGACGCCTGCGCCGGGCTGCGGCTTGCGGGATGGTGCAGTTCGGTTGGCGGCGCGTTGTTGCTGATGATAGGGCTAACGCGCCCGCACGGGGGCCGAACGCCGCAAGTTGCCGGGTGCGGGCTGATCCTGCTCGGCGAACTGTTGCTGCGCCTGGCGTTTTTTTGCATCGATGTCTGATGAATCTCTTTGACATGATTGCGCCCGCACAGCCCTGTGTGGGCGCGCGCTGCGCCAGAAAGCGGCTGCCCCGCAGCCGCTGCGATTATTGCGTCACGCGCTGCCCGACCGGCGCGCTCGCTCTTCACCACCATGAGGTTATCCTTGCGCCGGAACGCTGTACTGGCTGTGGGATCTGCCTGTTTGTCTGCCCGGCGGACGCGCTGGAATATCTCTCGCCGCTGATGCGTCGTCACCGCGACGGCGTGCTGCTCGGGCCGTTCACGCAGCCGGTCGCCGCAGAGGAGCTGATGCTCTGGCATACGCATTACGCTATTCGCGCGGTCGCGGTGGATCTCACACAGAACCCGCACTGGCTGCGCCCGCTGGCTGAGCTTAACCTGTGGCTGCAAAGGCGCGGCGAGCCTCGCTGGCGGTGCGTGACGGTTTCACCTGAGGCCGGTGAGACAAGGCGTCGGTTTTTGCGCCCGGAAGGCGCTCGCGTACCGCATGATGCCGCTGAGCGCCGCGCGGCGGGGGTGTTTTCTACGACGTACCGCATCACGCTGGACGCCACGCGTTGTCTGCTGTGTGGCGCCTGTGGTCGGGTGTGCGCCCGCGGCGCGATCCGCTTTAGCGAACCGTCCGTTACGCTTGATTCGTCGCGCTGTGATGGCTGCGGCGACTGCGCGGCGGTGTGCCCGGTGGAGGCGGCAGAGGTCGTGGAGGGTGAGGCCGTGCCGCCTGTACGCATGGCGCTGTATACGGCGCGATGCGAACGCTGCGGCGAGCCGTGGCGCGCCTGGCAGCCGGGTGAGAAACACTGCCCGGTTTGTCGCCGTCACGCTTTCAGTATGCGCGGCGGTTAACGCTGTGAGCTGCTGAATCCACAGGGGAAAGTGACGCTGTCATTAATCTGTCACGCACGCGCCTTATAACAGTGCCACCCCGACTCTGGATCTGAGAATAATGAAAATCAAACCCCTTACGTTTGCGCTCGCCGCGCTGTTCCCGCTCTGCGCCGCAGCCGCCGCGCCGCAGGTCGAACGCTATGTTGTGACGTTCCCGCAGGAAGATCATGTGGTCTATTCCGGTAATTATTCCAGCGCGTTTCCGGATGGCCTGCCGGTGGGCGTGGGCTCCGGGCTGCTGTTTTTACGCAAAGAGGGCGATGACCTGATTTTCGCGACCGTGACCGACCGCGGCCCGAACGCGGACTCGCCGAAAATGGGCAAGCAGGAGTCGAAAATTTTCGCGAGCCCCGAGTATACGCCGCTGATGATGACCATCCGCGTCAGCAAAGATAAGGCGCAGGCGAGCGACCCGATGCCGCTGCATGACGATCAGGGCAACATCAGCGGGCTGCCGCTGCCCGCCGGGCTTATCGGCGCGACGAATGAGCTGGCGCTCAACGACGCGCTGCAAACGCTCACCGGCGATAAACGCGGGCTGGATACCGAAGGGATCACGCCTGACGGCAAAGGCGGCTACTGGCTGTGCGACGAGTACGGCCCGTTTATCATCAATGTGGACGCCAGCGGCGCGATCCTCGCCAAACATGGCCCGCAGGCGGGTAAAGGCGAAGAGGGCGTGGCGGGCGGTTTGCCGAATATCATTAAATGGCGCCAGCCTAACCGCGGCTTCGAAGGGCTGACCCGTATGCCGGACGGACGCATTATCGCGGCGGTGCAAAGCACGCTGGATATCGACGGCAAAACCAAAAACACGGCACGCTTTACCCGTCTGGTGAGTTTTGATCCAGCGACCGGCAAAACGGCGATGTACGGCTACCCGATTGACATTGACGTCTATAAAAAAGCCAAAGACGCTAAAATCGGCGATATCGTGGCGCTGGACGACCACCGCATTCTGCTTATCGAGCAGGGCGGCGATAAAAACAAAACCATGCGCAACCGCGTTTATGTGGTCGATCTCAGCAACGCCACCGATCTGAGCACGCTGGATAACACCCAGCCGCCGGAATTTGACGATGCGGAAAAACTTAACGCGCGCGGCGTGAAGCTCGCTACAAAACAGCTGGCGGTGGATTTGCGCGAGGCAGGCTGGCAGCAGGAGAAAGCCGAAGGGCTGGCGCTTATCGACCCGCAAACTATCGCGGTCATTAACGACAACGATTTTGGTTTGCAGTCAGCGTTGCTGGAGCCACAGGGCGATAAAAAAGAGATGGACGACTATAACGTTGACGGTAAAGGGCATCTGACTCTTGACGGTCAGCCGGTCGCAAGCAAAATCGGCATTAAGCCGCTGGAAAAACCCGCCTCGCAGAATGAACTGTGGGTGATCAAGCTCGATAAGCCGCTGTAAGCGCAATAAAAAAGGGCAGGCCGAAGCCTGCCCTGTCGTCACGGTACGGACCTTAGTTCAGCTTAAACACCGCCACGGCCTGATTGAGCAGCTGTGACTGCTCTTTCAGCGAGTGGGCGGCGGCGGAAGCTTCTTCCACCAGCGCGGCGTTCTGCTGGGTAACCGAATCCATCTGCGCGACGGCCTGGTTAATCTGCTCAATCCCACGGCTCTGCTCGCCGGTTGAGAGCGCGATTTCCGACATCAGTTCAGAGACCTGCTTAATCGAGCCGATAATGCGCTTCATGCTTTCGCCTGCGCGCGCCACGCGGTCGCTGCCCAGCACCACCTGTTCGCCGGACTGTTCGATAAGCTCTTTGATCTCTTTCGCGGCGACCGATGAACGCTGCGCCAGGTTACGCACTTCGCTTGCCACCACCGCAAAGCCGCGACCCTGTTCACCTGCACGCGCGGCTTCCACCGCGGCGTTAAGCGCCAGGATATTAGTCTGGAAGGCGATATCTTCGATAATGCCGATAATGTTGTCGATTTTGCTGGAACTGGACTCGATCTCCTGCATGGACACCACAACTTCTTCGACGATAGCGTTGCCTTCCTGCGCGGCGCTGCGCATATTGCCCGCGAGTTTATTCGCCTCGGCGGTGTTCTCCGAGGTGTGCTTCACGGTGGACGTCAGCTGTTCCATGCTGGCGGCGGTTTCACCGAGAGAAGCGGCCTGCTCTTCGGTACGCGCCGAGAGATCGACGTTACCGGCGGCAATCTCTTCCGCGGCGTGGGCGACGCTCTGGCTGGAGTCGCGAACCTGGGCGATGATATCGACCAGCGACAGACGCATCTGCTCAAGCGAGCCGAGCATATCGCCAATCTCATCTTTCGAACCCGAGAGCACTGGAGTGTGCAGTTCGCCTTCCGCCATCTGCTGGCAGTGACGACGTGCCGCATCGAGCGGCGCCAGCACGCGGCGCTTCAGCAGAATAAACATCGCGCCAATCAGCAGCGTAAACAGCAGGGCGAACACCGCGATGGTGATGATGCTGTTTACGAAGCGCTCCTGCGCCTCATGGTTCAGACGCTGGGCATATTTCTCACGGAACGCCAGCAGTTGATCGAGCGTGATTTCAAACTGGCGATCCAGTTGCGGGATCGTCGTGCTCACCAGCTGGTTAAAACGCGCGGTATCGTTGCGGCTTGCCGCATCCATCAGCGGACGCAGGCCGTCATCGACATACGCCTGCCATGCCTGACGGTACGGGGCGGCTAGCGCCTCCTCACCTTCAACAGCAGGGGCTGCTTTATAGTTATTAAACGCTGCGACCGCTTTTTGCATCACTTGGTTGGCGCTCTCAAGCGATGCCTGCGTTTTCTGGGTATCGCCGATAGAAGCGTTGATCATCGCCTCCATCAGGCGCACGCGCAGCGTACGGCTGTGGTTAATCGGGTCAATCACCGAAAGCACTACGCGAATCTCTTTGTTCACGTTATCCAGCGACTGGTTGCTGCGGGTGAGCGACCAGAGGTTGGAGACGGTGCTGACGAGAAAGATAAAAAGTAACAGACTGAAAACGAGAAATGAAAAACGCCTTACTGACATGTTGTTCCCTTGCGTGAGGTTGTAACACAACGACCCGGCATCCAGAAAAAGAGGAGTGCCACCAGACGGTTATCGGTTTATCCTGCAAAAAATTTAGCTTAAATAAATTTTTACCTACCAAAACAAGGGGTTATATTTGTGGCGGGGGCCATGCGGCAAGCTTATGGCTCGCCAGGCTATGCTTAACGCTGGCATCAGCGATTCGCGCGCAGGCGCATAAGGAGCGAGATTGAAAACGCTACAGGGGCCTTCTCTTTTTCTTTCGCAATTTATCAGCGACCATCCACCGTTTAACCAGCTCGATACGCTGGCGGCCTGGGCGGCGGGGCTTGGCTATAAAGCGGTGCAGCTTCCGACCCATCTGCCGCACATTTTCGACCTCGCGAAAGCGGCGGAAAGTCTCGACTACTGCGCGCAGGTGCGTGAGACGCTCGGCAATCTCGGGCTGCAAATCAGCGAACTGTCGACGCATTTTCAGGGACAGCTGATGGCGGTGCACCCGGCGTATGACCAGGCTTTTGCCAGTTTCGCGCCAGACGCGCTGCGCCACGATCCGGTTGCGCGCCAGCAGTGGGCGGTCAGCACGCTAAAGCTTGCGGCGCGCGCCTCGCAAAATCTCAATCTCACGGCGCACGCCACCTTTTCCGGCTCGCTCGCCTGGCCCTTTTTCTACCCGTGGCCGCCGCATAATCCGCTGCTGGTGGAAGAGGCGTTTAACGAGCTGGCGAGCCGCTGGCTACCTGTCCTGCACAGCTTTGACGAGGCGGGCGTGGATCTCTGCTTTGAACTTCACCCTGGCGAAGATCTGCATGACGGCGTGACGTTCGGACGTTTTCTGGAACTGACGGACAATCACCCGCGCTGCCATATCCTCTACGATCCGAGCCACATGCTGCTTCAGCACATGGATTATCTGGGGTTCATCGATCACTGGCATTCGCGCATCAAGGCGTTTCACGTCAAAGATGCGGAGTTCAGGCCGTCAGCCAACAGCGGCGTCTATGGCGGCTATCAGCCCTGGATTGACCGCCCGGGCCGTTTTCGTTCACCTGGCGACGGGCAAATTGATTTTAAGGCCATCTTCAGCAAGCTCGCGCGCTACGACTATTCCGGCTGGGCCACGCTTGAATGGGAATGCTGCCTGAAAGAGGGCGAGACTGGCGCGCGCGAAGGGGCGAGATTTATCGCCGAACATATCATTAAAGTCTCTGAGCAAAACTTTGAGGATTACGCCCCTGGACGACACGATCGCGAGGCGGCGCGCGCGATGCTGGGTTTAACGCCTGGCGAATAAAAAGCCGGGCGCTGCGCCCGGCGTTGATGTCTGTAAAACCTGATTTAGTCAAACACGTTGTTGATTACGGCGGTCACCAGCGCCGTGCTAAGCGCAATCAGCACCAGGTCATCGCCGACCATTTTCCATTCATAGCCAGGATAATAGGGCAGTTCGTTCAGCATGCTGGCCGGTACCGTTTTCTTCGCGATACCCGGCGGCAGCGGTTTACCGCGCGCGAGGTTTTTCGCGATGCCCGGCGGCAGCGATTCATAGCCGGTGAGGCCATAATTCACGGCCAGGCTGCGGGCGCGACTGAAGCTGATATCTGACTCAACGTGGTCGGGTTTGCCGTAGTTTTTACGCCCCGATGCGTTGCCTTTTTCTTTGTCTTTATTGTCGGCGTTTTTACCGTTGTTACCCTTATTACCGTTGCCATGATTGCCGCTGTTGCCATGGCCGTTACCATTACCATTCCCGTTGCCAGGGTTAGCCAGCGCCGGTGTGGCGCACACGGTAAAAGCCGCAAGCAGGAGCGCCAGCGCGCTCAGACGTTTCGTTTTCATAACCCTTCCTCAGTCAGGTGAAGCAACACTATTTCAGCACAACGGCAACAAAAATCGATTGCGCTTTTTCCTGGATTTCAGACTTCTGAAGACGTCTCGCAAAATCGCAACGACGGTTTGCTAGCGGCGTTTGCAGACGGCATTATGGCTGTATAAATAAACAGTCATTCAGAGCGAAACGCGCCGCGGCAACAACGCGCGTTGCGGGGCCAGAACCTCACAGCAGGCAAAACAGGGCAGACAGGAGAACAGGATGACGGATGTACAAGGAACCCCTGAAGAAACCGGGCCGGAAAGCGCACAGCGCCCGGTGCTCAGCGATTCTGAAGCGTTACGCTATACCCCGGAAAATCTCTTCGCGCGAGGCGGCTGGCTGCATTCGCCGGACGGCCCCTGGCGGCCTGAAGGCATAACCCCGCCGCCTTCCGGGCGCGCGTGGGTGGTCGATGCGCAGCGCGGGCCATTCCGTACCGTGCAGCAGGCGGTCAATGCCGCTGTGGATGGCGCAGACAGCAGGGCGCGCGTCTGGATTGCCGTTACGCCCGGCGTTTATCGCGGGGTGGTGTATGTCCCTGCGAACGCGCCCCCCATCACCATTTACGGCACCGGCGAAACACCGGAACAGGTGCGCCTTGAGTTGACGCTGGACGCGCGTTTTACGTCGCAACAGTATCAGGCAGCGGTCAATGCCTGCGGCGAGTTTCAGCCGGGCGATCCGGCATGGGAGGAGTATCAACGTATCGCCGCTTCTGGCGCGCCTGAGATTGGCACCGGCGCGTCTGCGGTCGTATGGGCGCAGTCAGACGGTTTTCAGTTGCTGAATCTGAGCGTGGTCAACACCTTGCTGGATAGCGTTGACGGGCAGGCGCATCAGGCCGTGGCGCTGCGCACCGACGGCGACAGGGTGCAACTGGAGCGCCTGCGGCTTATCAGCCGTCAGGATACGCTCTGGCTGAACAGCCGTGGCGTGGCGCAGGGTGCGGCATCGCACATCAGCCGCGTGCGGGTGAAAGACTGTTATATCGAAGGGGATGTCGATTACGTTTTTGGTTCGGCAAGCGCGTACTTTGAAAACGTGCACTTTCATACGGTCTCCTCACGCGGCGCGGGCGAAGCGTTCGTGCTCGCGCCTTCCACACCACACGATGTTCCCTTCGGGTTCCTCGTTCAGCAGTGTCGCTTTACCACCGATAACGGTTTTGGCGAAACCTTATCCGCGAAGCTGGGTCGCGCATGGGATCACGGCGCGCGGGAAACAGGCTACCGGCCGGGCCATACCGCCAACGGCCAGGCGCTTATTCGCGATTCCTTCACAGATGCGGGTTTTGATGCGAAAGCCCCCTGGGGCGCGGCGGCCACCACCGGGCGTCCGTTTGCGGCCAGCCGCAGCGCTCTGCGTGACGACGTACGCTATAACCGCCTGGTGGAATACCACAACCAGCAAAGGGTGGAAAACCGGGGTAAAACGTCGGCGCAGAAGCGCCTGCGGCAGGGTTAACGCGGGCCGATGATTTTCGCCAGCGCTTTACGGTCGGCAGGTTTGATATCGAGCGGGTGCTCATAGCCGATGTTTTCAATCGCCCGGGTGTAAAGCGCCACCAGCCAGTCGTAGACATAGCGGGTGGCGGCATGCACCGGCTTTTCGCCCAGGCGCGTCAGGCGCTTATCATGCGCGACGGCAGAGGCGAACAGACGCTCGTTCGGGTTAACGCGGCTGGCCGGACGTTCCGCCTGCGGCATGCGCTCGAAGCCCAGCCAGCTCACGAAGTTACCCAGCTCGGCACGCAGCTGCGCGCCGGAAAGCCCTTCATGGGCAGCCAGCGTTTCCAGACGGGCCGCCAGATCAAGCCGATAGCTCGCGATAATCAGCGTATCGCCGAGCCAGTGCAGCGTGGCAGGGTCGATACCGAGCAGCGCTGCATGTTCCTCGTTCTGCATCCACTGGCGAACATGGTTCACCCACAGGCGATGCGCGCGGCGCGCCAGCGAGGCGCCTGCGGCGGGGTCGGCGGGGCGCACGGAGACAGACTCGCCGAAGAGATCAATCTCGGCGCTGAACAGCCCCTGCGGCGTCTCTTCATGGCGCTCCTCGGTTTCACACAGCGCCTGCAGGGCGGCCGGATCCGGCAGCAGCGCCTGAAGGAGATCCCCGTGGCGCGCGGCCTGGCGCTGCAACGTGCGCACACCGTTTTCCGCCGTGGCGCGCAGCGTCGCTTCATCGGCAGTCAGCGGGGCCAGATAACGGCTGAAGAGCAGTGCGGGCTGGGCCTGCGCCTGTGCGGTCAGCAGCGCCAGACGGCGTTCGCGGCTGCTCTGGCTCAGCGCCTGCGACAGCCATTCGGTCAGGCGTTGCAGATTACGCCCGTCGAGCGCCTGCAACGTGCCCCAGGTGTGGCCCGGCTTGCCGAGCAGACGCTGTACGCCCTCGTCCAGATGCTGGCCATCAAGGAAACGGGCATCGTGCGGCGTAATGGCCCACACCAGGCCTGGCAGCGCGTCCGGGGAGGCAGGTTGCGTGGCGTTCACCCAGCGCAGCAGCGTGCGCGCGACCGGCGCGATATCGGCGCGGCTCTGCACGGCGTTACACACCATCAGCACGTCCGGCTGCTGGTGCTGGCGGTAGTAGTCGAGCAGAAACGCGATTTTGCTGGCGTTCAGGCTGTCATTCTGGCGATACGTCGCGCCGGGAATATCCAGCAGATCCACGCCTTCCGGCACCGATGGCGTGGCGAGCGGCAGCGTCAGCTCGACGCACAGCAGCGTCAGCGTCGTCAGCGGCAGGCTGACCATGCCCTGCAACTGATGCTGTTCGAGGGCGCGCACCAGCACTTCGTCGGGCAGCGCTTCTTCGCCGGAGCCAGCCGGGAGCAGAAAGCCTTCCACCGGAAGGGAGAAGTTATCGACCAGCAGGCTCAGCGGCGCGGCCACTTCACGGGCATGGCCCAGCAGCAGCAGACCTTCGGCAAGCGTCATAAACTGCTGCGTCAGTTCAGCGATATCGCCCCACAGCAGCGCGTACAGCCGCACGCGTTCGGGCAGATTCAGCGCAGGCAGCAGTTCAGCGAGCTGATGCCACGCGTTGTCGCTCAGCGTGCGCTGGCGAGCAGGCGTCACTTCCCGCCAGCGGGCGGCGAGCGTCATGACGTCCGGCGCGCTGATGGCCGGGTGGCTCTGCGGCTGGCCGAGGCTTTGCAATTGTGCTAAACGCTGGCGCAGCTCTTCTTCGCTGACGGCGCGCGCCTGGCCGCTGGTCTGGTAATGCGCAAGGAAAATCTGTACCAGCTCCGCCTCGCTGAAAAGCCGCAGGCGCAGCGGAAACTCTTCCGGCAGCGCAGACGGCGCGCGGGTAAAGCGTACCGCCATTGCGGTCGCGCTGTGGCCGGGGTTGATATGCGTCAGCCAGTCGAGATGCTTATCGCCGGGCGCGACGGCCACCTGGCCCTGTGAGCCATTGGCCAGCGTCGCCAGCAGGTGCGCTTTGCCCGCCTGGGAGTGTCCGTAAAGGCCGAGCGTGCGCGGTTCGTTGACAAGCGTATTGAGCGTCTGTGCGCTGGCGCGCAGCGCGCTCAGGCGCGCCAGCAGCGGGCCTGCTTCTTCATCCAGCAGCGGCGCATGCGCGCGGGTGGTTTCGACCCAACGGGTCAGGGCGACAGGCGTAGTGAGTGTCTGGTTAATGAGGGTAGAAACTGTCATTTCAGATAAACGCTCCCGCTGTCGATCCAGTAGTGGCTGCCGGAACTGCGACGGTCAGCCAGAGTATTAAGTTTAAACGTGACCTGCTCCGGCGGCACGCGGGTGCCGTCGGAAAGCCAGGCCTCGCTGAGCATGAAGCCTTCCGGCGCTTCATGTTTGCCGTCGCCGGTCAGTTCCAGGCGCACGTTGAGCACGCCGTCGCCGGCGATCGCTTTCGCCAGCTCCGGCGCGTTGACCGAGAGCGTGTACAGCGGCGTGGCGGGCCAGCGGGCGTTATCGAGCTGGCGGAAGCCGAGCGTCACATTGCCGCGCAGCGGGAAGTGCAGGCGGGCGTCGAGTTTAGCGCCCGGCGCGTCGAGATCGATCTCGCGATACCAGACGTTCTCGTCGCGCAGCGTGTTGACCACGTTATCCAGCACGCCAAGGTAGCGCACGGTGGAGTACGCGCCAATGTCCGCCGCTTTAAAGTTAAAGCGCGGCAGGCGCAGGTCGAGCGCCAGGCTGCACAGCATAGCGCCAACGGCGGCGGTGGATTTCGGGTTGCCCACGCGGCGGTGCTGACTGAAAGGATACCATTCATGCACTTCATAGTTATCGAGCCAGACCATACGGCTGACCGGCACCGGCTGAAGCAGACGAATCAGCGATTGCAGGCCCGGCAGGCAGCCCGGACGGCCCGTTATCAGCAATACGTCACAGCAATAGTGCGAGATAGCCTCACACAGCGCCTGGATGGGCGCGCAAATGCTGAACTTGCCGGTATGCAGCGCCTCTTCAAGCTCGCTGAAGCTCACCTGCAGCGGCACGTCCAGTACATTAAACGCCGGGCTGCCTGCGGGCAGCGCGTGCTCAATCGCCTGGTGGAGATAGTTGTGCACGTTGCGGGTCGGCGGCTGTTTCAGCAGCTCGCCAAAGGTGGTGTAAAGGCCGCTTTGCGTGTCAGCCGGATCGCTGTTTTCCCACGCCGAGAGTATGGCGTGACCCAGCGGCATAAAGAGTTGCAGCGCGGTCTGCTGGCGCAGGATAGCCTGCGTGTCCATACGGCCGGAATCGCCAAACAGCGTGGACATCAGCGTCGCGGCGTCGGCCACGCCCGCTTTTTGCAGGTGTTCCTGCAAGGCAGGCAGCACGCAGCGCTGAATGACATCGAGCAGAATGTCATCGCCCGCCACTTTAAACCCTTCGCGGAACAGCAGCGTCGGGCTGATTTTCACATTGCTGCCGACGCCGTCATCGAGCTGATATTCGGCAATCGCCATGTCCGTCGTGCCGCCGCCGATATCAATCGAGGCGACGCGCAACTGACGGCCCGGCGTGGCGCCCGGCGGCGTTTCACGGTCAGGGCGGGCGAGGCTTGCGAAAAAGCGCTCGGTCTGCCCGGCGAAATGCACCATCGCTTCGTTATAGAGCCATACCAGCTGACCACAGCTCGCTTCATCCCATTCCATCTGGATCTCAGGCACCGGCACGCGGCTCTTACGCTGGCCTTTTTCGGCGCTGAAATCGTCGTCGTGCGGGTGCCAGCCCAGCGCTTTCCAGACCAGCGCGATGGCCTCCTGCATACGGCGGCGGAAAATCTCGCGCTCCTGCTTCGGCATCGCCGATGGCAGCGTCAGGATCAGCTGACGCAACTGGCGCGGCGAGCTGGCGTTGCCCATGCGCAGGCGGCTGGCGACGCTGTTGATCTGGCAGACCGCCTGGGCGAGCAGCTCGCACAGCATATGGGTCATCAGAGAGCTGCGGCTGTATTGCGGCGAAAAGACCGGCAGGCGTTCTTCCGGCGGCAACTGCCAGAGCGGTTCGCCGTCGTCGTTCATCAGGTTCATCAGCGGGCCCGCGGTCGCCAGCGGCTCGCGCTGGGTTTTCGGGGTCATCAGGTTAAAACGCCACTCCTGGGCCGCCGGGGTTTCATCCCACAGGTAACGGCGGGGGCTCGAAATCCCGCTGTTGCCCTCGGTGCCAAGGCGCTGCATCGCCAGTTTGCGCGCTTCGTCGCCCACGCGAACAATAGAAGGCCAGACGAACGCTTCGTCGCGCCCGCTCTCGACCGAAAAATGCTGTTTGCCGAAACGCGCCTCGGCGAAGGCCAGGCGGCTGGTGAACATCAGCGCGTTCATAAATTGCGGCTCGCTAAGCGATCGCACCTGCAGCTCCATCGTCTGGCGCAGGCCGTCGTTCGCTTCGCCATGATCTTCAATAATCACCCCGCAGGTGTGAGTGTTGCCGACATCCAGAATCAGATCCACCGCCACCGGCTGAGAACTCAGCGTGCCGGTCACGATTTTCAGCTCTGGCACGCTCAGCTGGTTGCCGAGGAGCGACATCATGTTGAGCCAGTGGGCTTGATATTCGAACACTTTCAGCGCGCGCTGGATCTCCTGTTCGCTGCGGCCTTCCTGAGCGCCTGCAAACTGGGTAAACGCTTCACGCAGCCAGCCGTCGACCCAGGTCTGGTCGAGGAAATCGGCGACTTCATCGTCGCGCCAGGCAAGGGCGAAACGCGTTCCGTTGCGCACGTCGTTCTCGACCGGCGCGAGCTGAGAGGCCGCGCCTTCATCGGTCTGGATCTGGGTGTCGAAGGCCAGCGTCACGCGGTGAGTATTGCCAGCGCCGTCCGGCTCGCTGAGCTTGCGGATTTGCACGCGCGCCCAGTTATCCGGGCCCTGTACGAAGGTGCGCGGCGGGTTAAAGCGCAGCACCGGCAACGGCAGCCAGATGCCATCCATCATCGCGAGCGACTGGCTCAGCGAGACGCTGCTTTCCGGCTTCACCACTTCAGGCTGACCGCCGTGGCGCGCGGGCAGGGTGAATTTGCCGGAGGCGATATCGTAATCGAGGCGCAGCAGCGGCCCGTTAGCGGTTTTACGTACGAAACGCCCGTCGTGGGGCGCTTCAATCGGCGTCAGGCCGAAATCAAGAAATTGCACCCCGCTATTTTCAATCAGGGTGACGCTCTGTTTGTAATCACACAGGTTAGCCAGCATAAATCAGGCGCTCACTTTCTTCATGGTCAGGGGCAGAACGGTCTTTTCATCATAGCGACCGGTACACTCGGCAACATCATTGGGGCCAGCTTTACAGGCGATTTCCGGCATCGGATAACGCGAACCGTCGCTGCAACGGGCTTTGCCGCGCGTCTTAATCATCAGTTCGCCAGTCTGGTGCAGGCCAGAGAACAGCTCGGCTTTACAGACGACGTTGTCGCCAAGCGTCACGCGGGCGTTGCCTTTGTTGTTTTTCATATCGATACGCATCGAGGTCGCTTTGCCGGTAATCGGGTCCGGACTGCCGATGCTAAGCCGCCAGGTGCCGTTCAGGAAGCGGGTGGTCCCGGCTTTGACCTGATTCGCGTCCATCACCAGCGCGTTTTTATCGACCGGCGCTGGCGCAACGACAGGCTTCTCTTCCACCACCGGCGCAGGTGGCGTTATCTGGGCCGCGGCGAGCGGCAATGTGGTGGCTGGCGCGATGACGGGCGCCACAGGCGCGGGAGAAGCCGCAGGCGGCGCATCGACCGATTTCACCGGCGCGGGCGCGATTTCCTGCGCTTTAATCTCTGCGACCGACACGGTCGGCGCTGCCGCTTCTTTCTCCTGCAACATATACCAGGTGACAGGGGCGGCTACGGCGCCGATGACGACGGCGGCGGCGAGCGGCCATGTCCAGAGCGGAACACGCGAGCGGCGGACGGGCGTCTGCGCTTTCACCGGTACCGGCTCGACGTCGTCTGGCGCGGCGTCGGCGTCGGCGGTATAAGCCGCCAGCGCGGCCGCGGAGGCCTGGACGGACACCGCAGGCGCCGGGACAGGCGTGGGCGCAACAGGGGGCGTCGCCAGCAGCGGCGCGTCCGGCTCGGCCATCATCACTGGCGCGGGTTCGGGCTCCGGCTCTTCCTGCGGCGCCATGATGATTTCCGGCTCGATGGGCTCGGCTTCACGCAGGCATTCCAGCACGTCATCGCGCGCGCCCTGGTTTAAATTCACGAAGCCCCAGAAGGTAATCACTGGCTTGCCGTCCACCAGATAGAGGAAATTCGCGCCGGGGAACTGCACGGTCTTGGCGAGCAGCGCGCCAAAAAGCTGCTGGGCGGTCTTTTCCGACTCCAGGCAGCGTTTGCTCAGCGCGCGGGCGCTGGAGAGCGCGCTTTCCAGAAAGCGCAGGGCGCGCTCGCGCTCCTCGCTGCTGGCGGACGCCCAGCCCATTACCTTGCCGCTGACCGGCGAATACCAGTCCACGCGGTCACCCTCTTCGTTAAGCTGAGGGATAGCAAGAGACTCCACCAGCGGCTGTTTGCGCAGGCGAAGAGTTTCACGGATTTGCAGTGCAGACTCGAAAACCGCCTGACCGTTTTCGCCTACCGACTGGAAGTCGTCAAGGTCGCCACTGCGCAATAGAATTTTTGCCACGTCATTCTCTCTGCTGGGAAAACTTTTTCACGGCTCTACTTTGAACGATAGACGGGTCAAGCAAAGGGTGAAAGAAACGCGAAAAAGCGTAAATTCTCGGGTCATTGAATCTTAGGAATTTTCTTGACTTAAGCAAAAATTCGCGGTGATAACGCGACTTAACCGGAGCGTAAATCATTTTTATCTAAAATTGACTGATATTCAGGCGGAAAATGCCGGAAAGGCATAAAGGTACAGTTTTTTGTTATTTGCCACTCAACGCAGGCTATGATGAGATGGCTTTCCTCCTGAAAAGTAAAATAAAAGGCACAAGATGAAGACAGGAAAAACACTGCTCGGGCTGCTGTTGAGCGCCCTGTTACCGGCAAGCGCGATCGCGGCGAACAGCGATACCCTGATTTACTGCTCCGAGGCGTCCCCGGAATCCTTCAACCCGCAAATCGCGAGTTCCGGCCCAAGCTTCGTGGCAAGCTCTCAGGTGCTTTATAACCGCTTGGTGAATTTCGATCCGAAAACCAATACGCCGGTGCCGTCGCTCGCCACCGAGTGGAAGGTCAGCCCGGACGGTAAAACCTGGACGTTCACGCTGCGTCAGGGTGTGAAATTCAACAGCAATAAATTCTTTAAACCGACGCGCGATTTCAACGCCGACGACGTGATTTTCTCGGTAATGCGCCAGAAAGACCCGAATCACCCGTACCATAAGGTGTCGCAGGGCAATTACGAATATTTCCAAGATGTGGGGCTCGATAAGCTCATCACCGAGGTGAAAAAGCTCGACGACTATCACGTCCAGTTCACTCTGAGCGAGCCAAACGCCGCGTTCCTGGCCGACTGGGGGATGGATTTCGCGTCTATTCTTTCAGCGGAATATGCTGATGCGATGATGAAAAAAGGCACGCCGGAGAACGTCGATAACTGGCCCATCGGCACCGGTCCGTATGTGCTGCAACAGTACAAAGTCGATTCGCTTATCCGCTACATCGCCAACCCGAACTACTGGGATGGCGTGGTGCCGACCAAACACCTGATCTTCTCGATTACCCCGAACGTCGAGACGCGTCTTGCGAAGCTGAAAACCAACGAGTGCCAGATTATCCCGGCACCGAGCCCGGTGCAGTTTGAGCCGATCAAAGCCGATAAAAACCTGACGCTGCACAGCGTCGAGGCGCTGAACGTCGGTTATCTGGCGTTCAACACCGAGAAAAAACCGTTCGACAACGTGCTGGTGCGCCAGGCGCTGAACTACGCCGTCGATAAAAAATCGATCATTAATGCCGTGTTCATGGGCAGCGGCACGGTGGCGAAATCGCCCATTCCGCCGAATATGCTCGGTTACGATAAAGACCTGAAAACCTACGATTACGATCCTGAAAAAGCGAAAGCGCTGCTCAAGCAGGCGGGTCTGGAGAAGGGCTTTGAAGCGACGCTGTGGTCGATGCCGGTGCAACGACCGTATAACCCAAATTCACGCCGTATCGCCGAGATGATCCAGAGCGACTGGGCGAAAGTGGGCGTGAAGGCGAAAATCGTCAGCTACGAGTGGGGCGAATATCTCTCCGGCATTCGCAAGGGCGAGCATGACACCGCGCTGTATGGCTGGATGTCGGACAACGGCGATCCGGATAACTTCGCGGATGTTCTGCTGAGCTGCGACAGCATCCAGAGCGGCTCGAACGCGGCCCGCTGGTGCGATAAGAAATACACTGACCTTATCGATCAGGCCAAACGCGTCAGCGCGCCGGAAGAACGTGCGAAACTTTACGTACAGGCGCAGGAGATCTTCTACCAGCAGGCGCCGTGGGTGCCGCTGGCCAACGGCCGCACTTTCTACGCGACCCGCAGCAATGTCACGGGGTACAGCGTAAGCCTGATGGGCAGCGACTTCTCGAAAGCGAAAATCAACTAAGCACTGCGCCGCGGCACCTGCCGCGGCGACGCGTTTAAGGAGGTTTTATGACACATCGTGATGAAATGCAGCGCCGCGTTGACGCGGTAATTGAACAACATGTTATTGCTCCTATGAATGAGCTGCTGATTGCGCTCAGCGATGACGCGCAACTAGGCCGCGAGGAGCGTTACGACCTGCAACAGCAACTGCGCAACGCGATCGCCCATCATGGTCGTCAGCACAAAGAAGACCGCGAGCGCGAGGCGGCGGAACGCCTGGCAGAACTCACCCGCGGCGGCACCATTTTATAAAATTTAAGGAATTCTCATGCATATTGCTTTCCTCGGTCTTGGCGGCATGGGCCAGCCGATGGCGGAAAATCTGGTTAAAGCGGGCTTTACGGTGACCGTCTGGAACCGCTCGCCTGCGTCTGCAGAGGCGCTGCGCGCGTCCGGCGCGCAGGTAGCGGCAAGCCCGAAAGAGATTCATGGCGCTGATGTCTTAATCACTATTCTTGCCGACGACGCGGTCACCGAAAGCGTGGTGGTGGAGCAGGGCGCGCTGGCGTCGCTCGCGCCGGGTGCGCTGTGGATTAATATGGCGACCGTTTCCGTGGCGTTTACTGAGGCAATGGACGCGCTGACGCGTCAGCGGAACATCGGCTATCTCGCCGCCCCGGTGCTTGGGCGTGTGGATGTCGCCGCGGCAGGCAATCTGAATATTCTCGCGGCGGGCGAGGCGCAATGGCTCGCGAAAGCGCAGCCGATTTTCGATGTGCTGGGCCAGAAAACCTGGACCTTTGGCGACAGCCCGGCGCAGGCTGCGGCGGTGAAGCTCGCGGCGAACTTTATGCTGGCGAGCGCGATCGAGACGATGGGCGAGGCGTCGGCGCTGGTGGAGGCCTATGACGTCGGCAAAGGCGATTTTCTCGGTATGATGACCAGCACGCTGTTTGCCGCGCCCGCGTATAAAAACTATGGCGCGATGATTGCCGAAGATCGCTACACGCCTGCCGGTTTCACCATGAAGCTGGGGCTCAAAGATGTGCGTCTCGCGCAGCAGGCCGCCGAGAGTAAAAACGTGCCGATGGGAGTAGCGGGCGTGCTGCGCGATAACTACCTTGACGCGCTGGCCCACGGCGATGAACAGCTCGACTGGGCGGCGCTGGCGACCGTCAGCGCGCGCCGCAGCGGGCAGAAACCGAAAGCGTAACCTTCAGAACGTGCGCCTGGCGACCAGCCAGGCGCCAATCACCAGCAGCACCGCGCCCGCCGCCGGCCCTGCCAGCATCCGCAGCGTCAGGCCGCTGCTGCGCGCAATATCGAACAGCAACCCGCCAATTAGCTGGCTTGCGACCAGGACCGCAATGGTCGTGGCCGCGCCGAGATGCTGATAACCGTTAATACTCGCGAAGACGAAAAACGACCCGAGCAGCCCCGGCAGCAGCGTCCACCAGCGCACGGTGGCGATAAGCTCGCTGAAGCCCGCCGTGCCGTTACGCAGCAGGAGAATGGCGCAGAACAGCACAATCCCCACCAGCGAATTGAGCAGCATGGCGATAAGAATGGTGGAGGCCGACTGCGTGATGCGCACCATCAGCATGTTCTGCACCACCAGACCCGCCCCGGCGGCGGTCAGAAACAGCAGGCTGAGCGACGAATTCATCCGATGGCGTCCGGCTCGTTGCGGTTGTCGAGCTGAAGCTGCATAAACGTCAGATCCAGCCAGCGGCCAAATTTGGTGCCCACCTGCGGCATCTGCGCGGTGATGGTAAACCCGAGTTTTTCATGCAGCGCGATAGAGCCTGCGTTACGCGATTCAATCCCCGCCACCATCACATGCTTGCCGATGGCCTGCGCCTCGACAATCAGCCGCGTCATCAGCGCCTTACCGATGCCCTTGCCATGGTGATCAGGATGCACGTAGACCGAGTGCTCAACCGTATGGCGAAAGCCGTCAAAGGCGCGCCAGTCGCCGAATGAGGCGTAGCCCACCACGGTGTCGTCCAGTACCGCCACCAGCACCGGATACCCGGCGTTGCCGCGCTGATAAAACCAGGCGAGGCGGTTTTCCGTGTCGACGGTGGAATCGCTCCAGATGGCGGCGGTATGTAATACCGCATCGTTAAAAATGTCGGCGATAGCGGCGCAGTCGTCCGCAGTGGCATGGCGAATCAGCATGGTTGAACCCCGGCAGTCGTTCACTATAATGTTACGTTATGAATAATATAATCGACACATTAAATCAACGGATTGGTGAGCGTATCCGCGTCGAGCGCGAAACCCGCGGCTGGTCGCTGAGCGAACTCGCGGAGCGTGCCGGAGTGTCCCGCGCCATGATCCATAAAATCGAGCGCGGGGAAAGCAGCCCGACGGCGACGCTTCTGGGGCGGCTCTCCGGCGCGCTGGGGCTCAGTATGTCCACGCTTATCGCCCGCGCGGAGATGAACGAAGGGCGGCTGTTGCGCTTTGCCGATCAGCCGGTCTGGCGCGATCCGCAAAGCCATTATTTGCGCCGCCACGTCTCGCCAAAATCTGACCTGCCGCTGGATCTGGTTCAGGTGGAGCTGCCCGCGGGCAGCGATATCCCGATGCCCGCCTCGGCCTATGCGTTCGCGCGCCAGCTTATCTGGGTGCAGCAGGGCGAACTGGTGTTTCGCGAAGGCGAAACCCGCCACCTGATGCGCGAGGGCGACTGCCTGGAGCTTGGCCCGCCGAACGAATGCCATTTCATCAACCAGAGCGACGCGCCCTGCGTCTATCTGATCGTGCGTCTGAATAACGTCGCCAGTTAACGTGAATGCACTACGCTTTCTGGATGCCCTGAAAACTAAGGAGAACATCATGACCCAACCATCGTCCCGTAATCGCCGCTGGGTGCTGGCCTCCCGTCCGCATGGCAAACCCGTGGCGGAGAACTTCCGTCTGGAAGAAGATACCATCGCCGAGCCGGGCGAAGGTCAGGTGCTGGTGCGCACCGTCTATCTGTCGCTCGACCCGTATATGCGCGGCCGCATGAGCGATGAGCCGTCTTATTCCGCGCCGGTGCAGATTGACGAAGTCATGGTCGGCGGCACCGTCGGCGTGGTCGAGAAATCACATCACCCTGATTTCCACCCCGGCGACTGGGTGGTCGGTTACAGCGGCTGGCAGGATTACTGCATCTGCGATCCGAAACAACTGACGCCGCTCGGCAAATCGCCCGAGCATCCGTCGTGGTTCCTCGGCGTGCTGGGGATGCCCGGCTTCACCGCCTATATGGGCCTGCTGGATATCGGCGCGCCGAAAGCGGGCGAAACGCTGGTGGTCGCCGCCGCGACCGGCCCGGTGGGCGCAAGCGTCGGGCAGATCGGTAAAATCAAAGGCTGCCGCGTCGTCGGCGTGGCGGGCGGCGAAGAGAAATGCCGTTACGCAGTGGAGCATCTTGGCTTTGACGAGTGTATCGATCACCGCGCGCCGGATTTCGCCGATAAGCTTGCCGCTGCCTGCCCGCAGGGCATCGATGTTTACTATGAAAACGTCGGCGGTAAAGTTTTCGACGCCGTAATGCCGCTGCTCAATACCGGCGCGCGCGTGCCGCTGTGCGGTCTGGTTTCCGGCTATAACGCCACCGACCTGCCGCCTGGCCCGGATCGTCTGCCGCTTCTGATGGGCACGCTTTTGAAAAAACGCATCCGGATGCAGGGCTTTATCATCAACCAGGATTATGGTCACCGCATCGAAGAGTTCCAGCGCGAAATGGGCCAGTGGGTTGCTGAAGGGCGAATTCACTACCGCGAGCATATTGTCGAGGGGCTTGAGAACGCGCCGGAGGCGTTTATCGGCCTGCTGGAAGGGAAAAACTTCGGCAAGCTGGTGATCCGCGTTGGCCAGGACGAAGCATAAACCAGCTAAATAACAACTTGTTAACCATGGCGGCTGCCGATATGCTCGACCAAAGCCTGTTGTCGGGAGCCGCCTGTGCCGCTGTTAACCGTATCTCATCTGAGCCTGCAAAGTCGCCAGGCAACCTTACTTCGTGATGTCAGTCTGACGGTCGAACGCCGCGAAATGGTCGCGCTGGTCGGCGAATCCGGCTGCGGCAAAACGCTCACCTCTTTAGCCGTCACCGGCCTTCTGCCGCGCGGCGTCTGGCAGAGCGGCGGGGAGATCTGCTTCGACGATACCACGCCTATTCTTCCCGACGCGCCATACCCGGCGGGCCTGCGCGGTCGGCATATCGCCATGATTTTCCAGGAGCCGATGAGCAGCATGAACCCGGTGCTGAAAGTGGGCGAGCAGATTGCCGAAGTGCTGGTGCGTCATCGCGGGCTGGGCTGGAAAGCGGCCTCCCGCGAGGCGGTGGCGCTGCTGGGCCATGTCGGCATCGGCGAGCCGGAAAAGCGGGCGCGTCAGTATATTCACCAGCTCTCCGGCGGGATGCGCCAGCGCGTTATGATAGCGAGCGCCATTAGCGGCAAACCAGACCTGCTGATTGCCGATGAGCCCACCACGGCGCTGGACGTCACGCTTCAGGCGCAAATCCTCGGCCTGCTGAAAGATCTCCAGCAGGAGATGGGCATGGGCGTATTGCTGGTGACGCACGATCTCAGCGTGGTGGCGCGCTATGCCGATCGCGCCTGCGTGATGAACGGCGGCGAAATTGTCGAGCAGGGGCCGGTGGCGCCGCTCTTTACCGCGCCTGAGGCCGACTGGACGCGGCGGCTGATTGCGGCTTCCACGCCGCAGGAGCCGCCCGAGCGCGTGGTGGCGCGCGATGAGACCCCGCTGTTGCAGGTGACGGGCATCGTGAAAAGCTTTCCGCGCCGCGCACGGCTGCCATTTATTCCGGCGGAGCGCCAGCGGGTGCTGCAGCCGACCACCTTTAGCGTGGCGCGGGGCGAAATCGTCGGGCTTATCGGCGAATCCGGCTCCGGCAAAACCACGCTCGGGCGCGCGGCCATCGGGCTTATCGACGCAGACAGCGGGGCTATTTTCTTTGACGGCATCGAAATAGCGCAGGCGAGCCGCGCTGAACGACAACGCGTGCGCCGCCGCGCGCAGATGATTTTTCAGGACCCTTACGCGAGCCTCGATCCACGCATGAGCGTCGGCGATCAGCTCGCCGAGCCGCTGCGGGTGCACGGGCTGCGCCACGGCCCGGCGATTGCCGAGCGGGTGAGCGAACTGATGACGCTGGTAGGACTGAAGCCGGAATGGGCGCAGCGGCGTCCGGCGGCGTTCTCCGGCGGGCAGCGCCAGCGAATCGCCATCGCCCGCGCGCTGGCGCTGGAGCCGGAACTGCTGGTGGCGGATGAAGCGGTGGCGGCGCTCGATTTACCGGTGAGAGGCCAGATCCTGCGCCTGCTGGCGGAGCTTCGCGACAAGCTTGGGCTGTCGGTGTTGTTTATCAGCCACGATCTCCAGGCGGTGCGCCAGCTCTGCGATCGCGTGTTAGTGCTCTACCTCGGGAATGTGGTGGAAGAAGGGCCGACGCGGCAGGTGTTGCAAACGCCCGCCCATGCCTATACCCGGCGGCTTATCGACAGCGCGCCGGATATCCACCAGGCGCTGCGCCTGCGCGAAGACGCTTAAGAGACGCCAAATAACGGCAGGGCGGCACCGACGTTTTCTTGCGCCGCCTTCTGCAACACCCGCGCGGCGAGCGCGATATCAAACACGTTCAGCCCGAACGATGAAAAGTAAACGCAGTCGTCCGGCATCGGTCGCCACGCGCCGGTTAAGAGCGCGGCGAGATCCGCCGCCCAGCCGTCATCGGCAAATTCGCCCGCGCGATACATCTGAAACAGGCTTTTGGCGCTGGTGTGGCGAAACTCCCCCCAGGCGTCAACCACCACCTGCGTGGCGTGTTTGATCGCCGCAAAACTCACTTCGTGATAGCCAATCTGCATGATAAGCCGCCCCGGCTGGCACCATTCGGGGCCGAGAAAGGGCTGCTGCGCGCCGGTGCAGGTGATAACGGCATCCCACGGCTGTTTCTGCGCCTCACTCAGATCGCGGTAGATTTCACACGGAAACGGCAGCGTCGCGGCGGATATTTCCTCAAGCCGCGCGGGCGTGCGGTTCCACAACCCTAACCCCGAGAGCGCCGGAAAGTGCGCGCGTAACATCGCCAGATGCGCGCGCGCCTGTACGCCCGCGCCCAGCAGCAGCACGCGTTTCACCTCGCGCGGCGCGGCGTGGCGCAGGGCGAGCGCCGAGACTGCGGCGGTGCGCACCGCCGTCAGCCCGCCGCTCTCCACAAGCCCTACCGGCATGCCGCTGTC
The DNA here is from genome assembly GCF_963888145.1 of Cronobacter sp. EKM101R. NCBI lineage: Bacteria > Pseudomonadati > Pseudomonadota > Gammaproteobacteria > Enterobacterales > Enterobacteriaceae > Cronobacter > Cronobacter sp. EKM101R. The sequence goes on from NZ_CAWPHW010000012.1 coordinate 349,441, forward strand.
GGCGCGGTTGATGATCGTCATCGTCAGCGCCATCGGCAGATTGTCCTGCGGCTGCGGGCGGTGCGCCGTCCATTTGACGCCGGTGGCGTTAAACCGCCCGCCGACGCGCGCAGGCAGGGCGTAAACCTTACCGGGCGCGGTATCGAGCGGCACGTGCGTTTCGGCGGGCATCACGGCGTCGCCTGCCGCCATCAGCAGCGTCGCGTCGGTGACATCCTTCAGCGCCGCGTGCGGGTCGAGCCCGCCGAGTTCCGCCACCTGCTGGCCGGTAAGAAATCGCATGGTTATCTCCTGAATCCGTCAGAATGAGAGCAGCCAGTCGCGCAGCGACCGGGTATAGCGCGACAGCCCGCGCAGGGTGACAAACTCGTTCACACCGTGCGCGTTGCCGCCATAGCCGAGCCCGCCGATAAGAAACGCGGGCGCGACGGGCGCGAAAGCATACGCCGGGGCGCAGCCGGGCGCCCAGGGCCAGATCTGCGGGCGGGCCTGCTGCTGGTGATAACTGTTCAGAAGTTCCATCACGCCCGCGTCGTCAGCCGAAAAACGCCTGCCGGGATAGCAGTCATCAACGATCAGCTCCACGCCGGTAATGGCCTGATGAGAGAGCGACGCGCGCATGGCGTCCAGCAGTCTCTCCGGTGAACTCCCCGGCGGCGTGCGCAGCGCGAATTCGGCGCAGGCGAGCGGGGGAATAATGCCGCGGCCCGGCAGGGGCGTAGTGCGGATCTCGCTAAGATTCAGCACCGCGCTGCCGAGTAAAAACGCCAGCGCCTCGCGACTGTCGCCGCTGATCGTCAGCCGCTGGCTTTTGCGCATCGCCAGCTCGTCTGCGATGCTGAACTGCGGGGCCAGCTCGTCGAGAATGTGCAGGGCGGCGTCGTCAAGCGGCAGGGTTTCCAGCACCCCGTTGCGCCCGGCGGGGGCGATGGCGGCGAGCGCCTGCACCAGCCGCCACGCGGGGTTCGCTATCCACGCCGCGTTGCTCGCGTGAATGGCGGCCTGCGGGCCGCCCCAGTCGCCGCCCGCGACGCGCAGACGCCCGGTGGTCATGCCGGTAAAGCCGAGATAGAGCCGTGGCGCGCCGCCGCCATATTCGCACAGCGACGGGAACAGCACGGCGAGCGCAGGCGACACCGGGCACGGCGTACGGGCGAGATAGCGCCGGAGCGTACCGCTGCCGCACTCTTCTTCGCCCTCCAGCAGGATCTCCAGATTGGTGGTCAGCCTGCCGCTCTCCCACAGCTCCCGCACCATGGTAAGCATACCGGCGAGCGGGCCTTTGTTATTTTCTGCGCCGCGCGAGATAAACACGTCGCCCTTATCGGGCCAGCGGCGGATGCCGCCGGTAAACGGGTCGACCTGCCAGCCCTCGGGGTCGGCGGGCATCACGTCGTACATGTTGTAGAGCACCAGCGTGTCCGGCGCGCCGATATCCACGCGCACATGCACCAGCGGCGGGCGGTCATCAGGCTGCTGCGCCACCGGCAGGATCACTTCTGCTTCCAGTTCTTCGGCAAGCCAGGCTTCGAGCCAGGCCGCGAGGGAGCGCTGTTCGTCCGGCTCGTCGGCCACGCTTTGCCAGGCGGTGAGCGACGAGAGCAGTTCGATCGTCGCCTCCAGGCAGGCATTCGGCTGAACGGTCATAAACGTATCCTTGGGTTCAGTACCAGGTAAAGCAAATCAATCAACAGGTTCACCACCACAAACGTCAGCGCGGCGAGCAGCACCACGCCCTGCACCAGCGGAAAATCACGGTTCTGAATAGCCTGTACCGCGAGGCGGCCAATGCCCGGCCAGGCGAAGATGATCTCCGTGACCAGCGCGCCGCCGAGCAGCGCGGCCAGTGAAATTCCCTGAACCGTCACCACGGGGATCAGCGCGTTGCGAAGCCCGTGACGAACCAGCACCCGCCAGGCGCTGAGGCCTTTGGCGCGCGCGGTGCGGATATAATCCTGGTCCAGCACGTCAATCAGGCTCGCGCGCACCAGCCGCGCCATCGCGCTCATGTAGTAAGCGCCAAGACAGACCGCTGGCATGATGAGCTGTAACGGTTCGCCGTAGCCGCCGGAAGGCAACAGACGCAGTTGCAGGCTGAAGAACAAAATCATCAACAGCCCCAGCCAGAACACCGGCACCGCCTGGCCGCTGAAGGCCACCAGCCGCGCCAGCAAATCCCAGATTGTGTCGCGCCACAGCGCGCTTACCAGCCCTAGCGCGAGGCCCGCGAGCGTGCTCCAGGCGAGCGCCGTCAGCGCCAGCAGCGCGGTGGCGGGCAGGCGTTCGGCAATCAGCGTCGCTACCGGCTGGCCAAAACGCAGGGACTCGCCCAGATCGCCGCGCAGAAGGTGGGCCGCGTAATCGGCGTATTGGGTCAGCAGCGGCCTATCAAAGCCCATCGCGTGGCGGAAATCGGCAATCTCCTGCGTGGTGGCGCCGGGCGGCATCATGACCGCCGCCGGATCGCCCGTCAGATGCAGGCTGAAGAAAATCAGCAGCGAAACGCCGAACATCACCAGCAGCGCCTGGAAAAACCGTGAAATCAGATAGCGCGCCATTATTCGACCCTCGCCTGGGTGGTGCGCAGCCAGTAGTCGCCCAGCAGGTTACAGCCCACCACCAGCATGGCGATGGCGCAGCCAGGCCAGACCACCAGCCACGGCGCGAGCAGCATATAGGCGCGACCTTCGCCGATAAGATTGCCAAGCGTCGGCGTCGGCGGCTGGATGCCCATGCCGAGAAAACCGACGGAGGCTTCCAGCACAATGAGGCGCGGGATATCGAGCGTCAGCAGCACCAGTAGCGGTGTCGCGAGCGCCGGTAAAATATGGCGCAGCATAATGCGCAGGTGCGAAAAACCCATGGTTTTCGCGGCCTCGATATACTCCAGCTCGCGGATTTCCAGCGTCCTGGCGCGCGCCACGCGGGCGTAAATCGCCCAGCTCGTCACGCCCATGATAACGATAATGTTAGCAAGCGAAGTGCCGAACAGCGCCATTACCAGCAGGATCAGCAGAATAAACGGCACCGCCAGCTGAATATCGATAAGCCGCATGATAAGCGCGTCGACCCAACCGCCGAAGTAGCCCGCGACCATGCCCATCAGCGTGCCCATCGTGGCGGCGATGAGTGCGGCGATCATCACCACGAACAGCGAGAGACGGGCACCCGCGAGAATACGCGCCAGCACGTCGCGGCCCAGTTGATCCGCGCCCAGCCAGTGCTGCGGGCCAGGCGCCTGAAAGACCGCCGCGAGATCGCTTTGCAGCGGGTCGGGTAACGGGAGCCAGGGGGCGAGGAGCGCTGCCAGGATGAGTACAGCCAACAGCGCGCCGCCAAGAAGGCCGTCCCCCGGCAGGGGACGGCGGCGTGAACGGGATGCGTAACGGCCAGGGAAGATCATTTCACCCTCATATCGAACAACGACACGCGGGCGTCTTCACGGCCTTTAAACGTGACGTTGTCACTGGAAGCGTAAATCGCATCTTCCCGGTAGAGCGGGATCAGCGGCTGTTCGGTGGCGACGCGGTCCTGGATCTGCTCCAGCAATGCTTTACGCTTCGCGGCATCTACCGTGGCGCGGCTCTCGTTTAACAGCTTATCAAGCGTAGGATCGCTCACCGTGGAGTACGGCTCGCCTGCGTGCAGCACCGGATAGAGCGCGGCGTCGGCATCCAGCGTCTGGGTGGAGCCCCAGCCCAGCATATAGAGCGGCGCCTGTTTGCCGGACGCCACCTGTTGGGTGTAAACCGACCATTCCGGCACTTCGAGCTGCGCTTTCACGCCGATGGCGGCGAGATCGGCCACCATCGCCTGGCCTACGTCAGCGCTGGCGATATAACGGCGCGGGGCCTGGAATTTCAGGGTAAAGCCCTGCGCGTAGCCGGCTTCTTTTAGCAACGCTTTGGCTTTTTCCCGGTCCTGTTTCGGCGCGGAAATGGCTTTATAGCCATAATCTTTCGGGCCTGCCAGCGTGCCGGTCGGCGTGCCGAAACCGTGCAGCAGCGACTGCGTGTAGGCATCGCGGTTCAGCGCCAACGACAGCGCCTGACGCACGCGCACGTCATTCAGCGGCGGCTCGCTGTTTTTAATGCCGAGATAAATCGTCAGCCCGCCGCCTTTCACCTGCTCAAGCTTCACGCCGGGTTTGCTCTTCACCAGCGGGGCGAGATCCGCCGGCACGCCTTCCACCAGCTGCGCTTCGCCGGTCAGCAGCGCGGTAATGCGCGCGGTCGCCTCGGGGATCGGGCGCCATGTCACTTCGTCAATCGACGGCTTGCCGCGCCAGTAGTTCGGGTTGGCTTCCATCACAACACGCTCATCGGGAATGAAAGTTTTGACGATATAAGCGCCACTTCCGACAGGTTTTCGTGCAAATTCCGCAGCACCGACTTTACTTACATAACCAGGCGGCACGATATAAGCCGGATAACGACTCATGCGGGTGGGCAGGAGCGGATCGGGGCCGTTGGTGTGAATACGCACCTGATAGTCGCCGACAACGTCCACGGATTTAATGGTACGGATGTAAGAAATGGTGGGCGCGTGGTTGGCCGGGTCGAGAATGCGGTCGATGGAAAATTTGACCGCCGCGGCATTCACTGGCTCGCCGTTGGTAAATTTGACATCCTTACGCAGGTCGAACTGCCAGGTGGTGTCATTGATGGCTTCCCAGTGGGTGGCGAGGCCGGGTTTCAGTTGCATCTGCGCGTCGCGCAGCACCAGCGTATCGAAAACGTTATCCACCAGCGTCGCGGCTTCTTTCAGAAAGCCGGGATCCATGGCGGTGGCGGAAGTGGGCTGCGCGATGGTCAGCGAACTGGCCTGACTGAGCGGAGCGAATAAAGAAAGCGCCACAGAAAGAGAGAGAAGCTTACGGGACAGTCGTTTCATTAGGTCAATACCTTAATGGTTGTCGTACTGGTCAGTGAAAGTTTTGATTATTTTCGGTTTTCCTGACCACAAAAACCGTGTTATCAAGGATATAAGATATATCCTCTGGTCAGGATGACGAGACGTCAGTTAAGCGCCTGCTAATACAAAGTAAATTTTTTACGACAGGAAATAAACATGCTGGATCTGGAAAAAGCGCAACGCCTAAGTTTAACCATGCAAGTGGAAGTAAGATTGAAAAACGCCCTTATCGTTGGCAGCCTGCGCCCGGGCGCCCGTCTGGTCACGAAGGAAATCGCCGATCAACTGGGGATCAGCATCACGCCGGTACGCGAAGCGCTGCTGCGACTGGTCTCTTCCGGCGCGCTGAACGCCACCCCGGCGCAGGCCTTTCTGGTGCCGGA
>NZ_CAWPHW010000012.1:354834-663493 GCF_963888145.1 Cronobacter sp. EKM101R
GCGGTACGCGAAGCGCTGCTGCGACTGGTCTCTTCCGGCGCGCTGAACGCCACCCCGGCGCAGGCCTTTCTGGTGCCGGAAATCAGCGAGGCGCGTTACGACGAAGTCACGAAGATCCGCAAAAATCTGGAGGGGATGGCGGCGGAAGCGGCGGCGCAGAATATCACCCCGGCGCGTATGGCTCATCTGCGTGAACTGTGCGACGCGTTTCGCGAAGCCAAAATGTCCGGCAGCGTCGAGCAGGCCTTGCAGGCCAACCGGGCGTTTCGTTTTCAGCTCTACAGCTGGGCAGAGATGCCGACGCTGGTGTCGCTGATTGAGCAACTCTGGATGCGCATTGGTCCATGCTTTAACTATCTCTATCCGCAGTCAGACGATTTTGTGCGCGGACATCATAATTATGACGATCTGCTGGAAGCGCTTGAGGCAGGCGATGGCGCAGCAGCCGCCCGCGCGATACACAAAGCGATTAATGACGGCGCGTTGATACTGAAGAAACAATATTTCGGCTAAACCGCACACCGGCAAAACATTGCCGGAATGCGTATTTCCTTTTTCGTCTCCCCTGCGCTTTACTGACAGGGCAGCACAACGCTGCGCACCGCCGAGGAGGCGATCATCATGCAGAACCCTGTACGCCGTCATGCGTCGCGCTCACGCATTCGTCGCATACTCCGCACCTGGCTCCAGCCGCAGCCGCCCGAGGCGCGCGCGCTGATGCTGGAATCCTTTATCCCTTACGGACATCTCTATGGTCTCGATTTCGGCAATGTCGATCCGGGCCTGCATCGCCCGCGCTAACCGATACCGGCGCGGTATCCGGCTGCGTTACTGGAATGAGTTATGCACGCGCCTGATGGCCTTTGTCACGACAGCTTCCCGCGAGGCTGTCGGGTAAAAGGCCATTTTTATTGCCGTTTTTTTCCACATTTTGCTAAAAAAATCGACGGGTTAGCCGATAACCTCCTGGGGCTTTTTAACAAGGCCCGATTATCGTAAAACAGGAGGCAGGATGGCTGTACTGGTAAACCGATTACGGAACGTTCGCATAACCCGCAAGCTCGCCGCCGGATTTGGCGTGGTGCTGCTGCTGGTGGCGCTGGCGACAGCGCTTTCTGTGGCGCGTTTTATGGCCATCCACGACGTTTCCGTCAAAAGCAATCTTATCTACGACATCAATATCGATGTCTTTCAGGCCAAAATTAACCGGCTCAAATATTTCTATACCGGCGATGACGACGCCCGCGTGCTGATGAGTCGCTATGTCGATGACGCGCTCGCGAAAACCGGTGAAGCCAGCGCGCTCGACTGGCCGGCTAACGAACGCGCGATCGTCGCCGATATCCAGCGTTATCTGGAAAGTTTTCGGGGCAGCGTAACCACCATGAGCGACGCCACGGCAACGCTCAGCCAGCTTCGCAGCCAGCTCGACGCGCTGGCAGGCCAGGATGAAACCGCGCGCTATACCCAGCTTATCCGCACGCCGGTGGCCGACACCGAACTCTCCTTTGCGATTTACGATCTCCTGTTCGCCATCAGCGACCTTCGCGATTACGCTTATGCGCTGCGCTTTACCGGCACAGCGCAGGCAAGCGAGGCGCTCCAGCGCCGTTTCAGCGCGGTGGAAGGGCAATATCAGGCGCTCGTAAGCCGTCTTTCGCCGGAGCTGTTGCCGCCGTTCGCGGGCCTCTGGCAGGACACGGTGCGCTATCAGACGCTGAGCCGTGACTACTACACCGCCTGGGAATCGCTCAAAGGCGCGGAAAACGCGGTGAAAACCGCAGGCGATCGCAGCAGCAGCGCGATTAAACAGATGGTGGCGTTCACCAAAGCGCAGAATGACGACCTGGCGTCAGGCTCCTCAACGCTTGCCCTGATCCTGGGAACGCTTGCGATTTTACTGGGCGTTATCGTCGCCTGGGCCATCAGCCGTCAGATAATCCGCCCGTTGATGATGAACCTGGCGTTCGCCGAGCGTATCGCCGACGGCGATTTAACCGCGCAGATTGAAACCGATCGCCATGACGAGTTCGGCAGGCTTACCGGCGCGATGGCGCGCGTGAACGCCAGGCTTCGTGAGATGACCGGCGAGCTGCGCGTAAGCGTCGGGCGTCTGACCCATACGGCGGGCGAAATTGCCTCCGGCAACAGCGCGCTGTCGGCGCGTACCGAACAGCAGACCACGGCGGTAGTGCAGACGGCGGCCAGCATGGATCAGCTCACCGCGACCGTGAAAAACAATGCCGATAACGCCCGCCACGCCAGCCAGATCGCCGCGCAGGCGTCGCAGACTGCCGAACGTGGCGGCGAGGTGGTGCGCGACGTTGTGCAAACCATGCAGGATATCTCCGCCAGCTCGCGCAAAATCGCCGACATTACCGAGGTGATTAACAGTATTTCATTCCAGACCAATATCCTCGCGCTGAACGCGGCGGTGGAAGCGGCGCGCGCGGGCGAACACGGCCGCGGCTTCGCGGTGGTCGCCTCGGAAGTGCGCAGTCTGTCCCAGCGCAGCGCGCAGGCGGCGAAAGATATCGCGGTCTTGATTGATGACTCGGTTAATCGCATCAAAACCGGCAGCACGCTGGCGACCCGCGCCGGTGAGACGATGAATGACGTAGTGAGTTCGGTCACCCGCGTGAACGATATTATGGAAGAGATTTCGTCGGCCTCGCAGGAGCAGAGCCGCGGCATTGAGCAAATCGCCCGCGCGGTCGGCGAGCTGGACGCCACCACGCAGCAGAACGCCGCGCTGGTCAGCGCGTCTTCCACCGCCGCAAGCGATCTTGACGCCCAGGCGGCGCGTCTGCGCCAGCTGGCGGGCGCGTTTCGCCTGAATGCGCAGCCCGCTGCGCTGCGCCCGAACGTCGCGCCAGGCCGTCCGGCAGCGCCGGCGCCAGCCGCCGCGCGTAAACCCGTCACGGAAGAGGGCTGGACGACCTTCTGACGTTTCGCCTTCGCCTTTCGCACTTTCTTCTCTCGCGCCCGGCTTGCCGGGCGCCCACTTTTCCCGCGCTGTACTAAGCTTTCGTTACCCTTAACGCAAATCAGGATAACGACATGACAAAAAACGCCTTTGTTGCTGTCGTGACCGGCGGCAGTTCAGGAGTCGGGCGCGCGACAGCCAGTTACTTTGCGGCCTCTGGCTATGATGTGGCGATCATTGCCCGTGGAGAGCAGGGCGTGGCGGAGGCCACGGAAGATTTAAAGCGTTACGGCGGGCGGGTGCTTGGCATCTGTGCCGACGTGGCGGACCCGCAGCAGGTCAGTAATGCGGCGCAACGTATTGAAGAAGAGCTGGGGCCGATGTCGGTCTGGGTGAACTGCGCCATGACGACCGTGCTCGCGCCCGTAGAGGATATCAGTTTTGACGAATTCCGCCGCGTCACGGAAGTCACTTATCTCGGCGCGGTGAACGGCACCCGCAGCGCGCTGCGCTATATGCAGCTGCGCGACAGCGGCACCATCATCCAGGTGGGTTCAGCGCTCGCGTGGCGCTCTATCCCGTTGCAGTCGGCCTATTGCGGCGCGAAAGCGGCGATCCGCGCGTTTACCGATTCCCTGCGCTGCGAACTGCTGCATCAGAAAAGCGGCGTGCGGGTCTCAATGGTGCAGTTACCCGCCATTAACACCACGCAGTTCAACTGGGCGCGCAATAAGTTTCATCACCGGATGCAGCCGATTGAGCCTATCTACCAGCCGGAAGTCGCCGCCAAAGCCATTTATGACGCCGCCGTGGCGCGCCGTCCGCCGCGCGAAGTGTGGCTGGGCAAAAATACGGTGATGTCGATTATCGGCAATATGTTTTTCCCGGGGCTGCTGGACCGCTACGTAACGAAAACCTGGGAAGGGCAGCTGACCGACGAAGCTGAACCAACACAACGCCCCGATTACCTGTTTCAGCCGCTGGAGAACGGCCATCAGGCGCATGGACGCTTCGACAGCCACGCGAAGAACAAGGCGGTGGCCGTCGATTCACGTGTGATGGGCGTGGCGGCGGTGGCGGTGGCCGGGCTGCTGTTAAAAAGCCTGTTCCGCCGCCGATAACTTACCGTACCCGCAGCCAGCGGTAGCCGTAACCGTTGATGCGAAGCTCGCAGGCGACTGGCGGATAATCATCATCATCCGCCAGTATTTCGCGGGCGTCCTCCAGATCCAGTTCGCCTAAATCCACCGTCACCGCCTCATGGCTCAGGTTCGTCAGCATCAGCGTGGCGACGTTATGGTTCTGATAGCGCACCGCGAACACGCTCTTTTCCCGCACCGTGAACGGGTGAAAATGCTGATAGCAGATTTCCGGCAGGGTGCGCCAGACCGCGATAATCTGCCGGATGCGGTGGAGCAGCGAGCCGTCGCGCGCCTCCTGTTCTTCCACGTTAATTGCCTGATAGCGAAACGGACCGTCGGCAATGAGCGGCTCTACAAATCGTGCCGGATCGCAGGCGGAAAACCCCGCGCCCGGCCCCGCGTGCCACTGCATCGGCGTGCGCACCGATTCGCGCTCCGGTTGTGAGAGCAGATCCCCCATGCCGATCTCCGCGCCATAACGCACCACCGGCGTGCCGGGCAGCGAAAAGAGCAGGGCATGCGCCATCGCCTGCTGGCGCTCGTTGCCGTCGAGCATCGGCGCCAGACGGCGGCGAATGCCGCGCCCGTAAATCCGCATGTCCGGATCGGGGGCGTATTTCTCCATCACGAAGTCGTAATCTTCCGGCTCCAGATCTTCAAGGTCCAGCTCGTCATGGTTGCGCAGCCAGAAACAGTACCCACCGTTCGCGGGCGGCATCGGCAGTTCGTTAAGCGCTTTGACCAGCGGCGCCGCCTCTTCGCGCGCCAGCGCCAGAATCGTGTTTTTGTTGATCCAGAAATTCAGCAGCGTGGTCAGGCGCTCGCCGCCGCCGAAGAAATCCTGAAATTCCGAGACGTTTACGTCCACTTCGCCGAGCAGGATCATATCCGGGTGATCTTCCGTCAGCAGGTCATAGAAGTGGTTAAACAGCCGGTAGCCGCTCTCCCGGTCGCCCGGCAGGCTGGCCTGCTCCACCATGTGCGAAGCGGCGTCGACGCGAAAGCCCGCGACGCCTTTCTCCGCCCAGAAGCGCAACACGCGATCTACAGCCCCAATGACATCCGGATGACGCAGATTGAGATCCGGCTCGTGATGGTAGAAAAGGTGGCGATAGTAGCGCTGCGCCTTGTCATCCCGTCGCCAGATGTGCGGCTCAACGGTCGGAAACATCGGCGCGGGCTCGTCCGGCCCTGGCGTGTCGCGCCACAGATAGTAATCGTGAAACGGGTTGTCGCGCCCTTTGCGCGCCTCCTGAAACCAGTCGTGCGTATCGGAGGTGTGCTGCGCCACCAGTTCGATGATCACCCGGATATCGCGGTTGCCCGCTTCGGCTATCAGCCACTCCACGTCCTCCAGTGTGCCAATCCGCGGATCCGGTTCGGTGTGATTCTCGACGTCATAACCATTATCGCGTCGCGGTGAAAGATAAAACGGGGTCAGCCAGATGGCGGTCGCGCCAAGCGATTCAACATAGTCGAGTTTTTCAACAATGCCGCGCAGGTCTCCCCAGCCGTCGGCGTTGCTGTCAAAAAAGCGGGTGGGATCAATCTGGTAAATGACGGCGTTCTGGTGCCACAGACGGCTCATAAGCGGATTCCTTTTGGCGGTTAAACGGAATTCGTCGAGTGTTAAGTATAGGCGCGACGGCATGGCTTGTGCCCGGCATCGTGCCCGAACCTTCACGCACCGGAAAATGACTGAGCGGAAGTAAGAATAACCCTATGAAAATGCGAACGATACCGAAGCATTTAACCGCCATCTACGATCAGGCTTCTGATGTAAGCTCGTACTGATATGTGCTGCGCAGTGGAAAAACGTAAGCCGTGCCGGGCTTTTTCCTGCACCCCCTGACGGGGAACCGCAAAGGCATATGGGCTGTGACCGTCAGCGGAAACTGGCGCATCACGTTTGAGTTTCGGGATGGCGATGTCTTTATCGTGAATTATGAGGACTACCACTGATGGCAACGATGTTTAACCCACCACACCCTGGCAGGCTGGTGCAGGAGTCAATGGAAGCGCTCGGCCTCAGCGCCCGCGCGCTGGCCAAAGCGCTGGACGTCGCGCCGTCGACGGTGCAGCGGCTGCTGGTCGGTAAATCTGACGTTTCGCCGGAAATGGCGCTGCGTCTCTCTGCGGTACTCGGCAGCTCGGCGCATGTCTGGCTGGGGTTGCAGAACGAATACGATCTCTGGCAGGCGCGCCAGTCTGTTGATTTCTCGCATCTGCAACGGTTGCAGAGGGCATAAAAAAACGGGCTGTGAAGCCCGTTTTTTGCATTACGCCATCGCTGAAAGCTCGCGCCAGCGTTACTCGAAGCGGTAGCTGAGGCTTGCGCCGACGCCGTAATTACGGCCCGGCGCCGGTTCGTAGTAGCGGCCGTTGGATTCGTTAACGATGACCGATCCGACATACGATTTATCGAACAGGTTATCGACGCGGCCAAATACATCCAGCAGCCAGTTGCCGCGCTGGAATTTATAGCCGGTGTTTAGGCCAACGGTGGTATACGACGGCGCTTTGGCGCTGTTGGCGTCATCGGCCATGATGCTGCCCATATAACGCACATCGCCGCCCGCGTACCAGCCGGTTTCCGGCTCGTAACCGAGCGAGGTATACAGCATATTGCGCGCGATGCCGGGCATCCGGTTGCCGTTGCAGTCGCCGGTGCGGCAGACGTTGGTGCGGTAGGTGGCGTCAAGGTATGTCCATGCCGCTTTCACTTTCCACGCGTCGCCGAACTGCTGGTCAAGCGCCAGTTCGACGCCCTGACGACGGGTTTTTCCGGCGTTTTTATAGCTGCTGCGCCCGCTGCCGACGCTCTGATCCACCACGATTTCGTTATCGGTATCGGTCTGGAACAGCGCGGCGGTCAGCAGACCATTGCCGATACGCGTTTTGCTGCCGATCTCGACCGTATCGCTGGTGGAAGGTTTGAGCGCAAAGTTCAGGCCGCTCTGACCACCAGAACGGTAAGAGAGCTCGTTGATGGTCGGCGTTTCAAAGCCGCGGCCATAGGAGGCATACACATTCCAGGCGTCGGTCAGCGCATATTTCAGCGATCCTGCTGGCAGCCACTTGTGATAATTCGCCTCGCCGCTGTCGTCGCCATTGCCTGGCACTACGTAAAAATCGTTCGAATCGAACCAGATATTGCTGTAGCGCACGCCCGCGTCGAGGCTCAGTCTGTCGGTAAGCTGCCACGAGGTTTGCAGGTACGGATCGACGTTCCACATCAGGTTGCGCTCGTTGCGGCGCAGATTGCCTTTCTCGCCATACTGCGGCGCGCCGTTCACCAGCCGGAAGTTTTCATAGCCCTTGCGGTCTTCGCTCATATTTTCGTAATCAAGACCGAGCGTAAAGCTCACCGGCAGGCTGAGCAGCGCGTCGCGGTGCGTCCAGCGGCTGTCGATGCCCTGATAGTGGCGGGTGAGGTCGATAACGCCGCCAGGGTTGGTAGGGGCGGTCTGGAAGCCCTGTTTGAACGACTGAAACTGCGTGGTTTCGCGCTCGCCCGCGTACGCCATGACGCTGATGTCGTCATTTGCCGTGAGCGCGCGCTCGTAGCGCAGTCCCGCCTGGGTCTGTTTCGTGGTTTTACGGGTGTTGAATTCATCGCCGCGCGGCGACTGGCGCGGGTTTTCACGCCATTCGTCGCGGGTCAGACCGCCCGGATCGTTGGCTTTGATGTCGACGCTGTTAAAGAGCAGCGTCAGTTTGCTGGCCTCGTCGAGGCGCACGCCGAGCTTCGCATTGGCGAGATTTTTACGCGCGCCGCTGTGATCACGATAGCCGTGGGTGGTAAAGCGGGTGGTGGAGACGGTGTAATCGACATCGCCCGCTTGGGTGCCGTCGCCGGTCGCGCCCGACGCTTTCAGGCCGTAGCGCACGCTGCCATAGCTGCCGTAATACGTGCCCGCTTCAATCTTCGGCGGTTGCGCGCCGGTTTCGGTTTTAACATTTATCACGCCGCCGGAGGCGTTGCCGTAAAGCGCCGAGAATGGGCCGCGCAGCACGTCGATACTCTCAACGCTATTAAGATCGAAATTCGAGGTGTAGCCCTGGCCGTCCGGCATCGTCGCCGGAATACCATCAACATACATCCGGATGCCGCGCACGCCGTAGGTGGAACGCGAGCCGAAACCGCGCATGGAGAGCTGTAAATCCTGGGCGAAGTTCTGCCGGTTCTGGATTTGCAGGCCCGGCACGCTGCCCAGGTTTTCAGAGAGGTTAACCTGCGGCGCGGCGTGGCGCAGATCGTCGCCGTTCACGACGCTGACAGACGCGGGCGTATCGAGCTCAGAGATCCCGCCGGGGGCGGCGGTGACTAACATGGTTTGTTCATCGGCAGCGGCGGCCTGGGCGTGTGTGAACGCGACCGGCAGCAAAAAAGCGAAGGGCGCATAGACAGCGCGGGAGATTTTCATGCGGTATACAAAGTCCCGGAAGTAACAAAAATAATAAATTCTGTGACGTAATCTTAAACGTTATGTAAATTTTTGAAAAATTTAACGGCACGTTGCGTTAACTCTGGCAAGTGTAGCGGCCTCCTGTCATTTCGCGAGCCGTAAAAAGGCTTCCCTTCGCGAAAATAATGATTATTATTCTCATCCATAATAAAACGCCACGGCCAGACCGGGCGACGTTTTGCTTTTGGTTCCAGTGTGATGCAACCCATTCTGTATGTTTAAAAGGGAGTTCTTATGCCGTTACGTCACCTTTCCATGCCGCGCGCCCTGCTTGGCGCGCTGTTCATCGCCGGTACCTTTGCGACCTTCACGACAGAGGCGGCTGATGAGATGCTGCGCAAGCCGGTCGGCAAAGGCGCGTATGAAATGGCTTACAGCCCGGCGGAGCAGGCGCTGTTTGTCGCCACTTCCCAGAGCCGCAAGCTGGATAAAGGCGGCGTGATTTACCGCCTCGACCCGACGACGCTTGATGTCACTCAGGTGATTCATAACGATCTCAAACCGTTCGGCGCCGCTATCAATACCAAAACCAACACGCTGTGGTTCGGCAATACCGTTAATGGCGCGGTGACGGCGGTAGATGCGAAAACGGGCGACGTGAAAGGGCGCCTGGTGCTTGACGGGCGCGTGCGTTCAGAAAGCGTGAAGCCGTTGCAGCCGCGTGAGCTGGTGGTCGATGAAAACACTAATACCGTGTATATCGGCGGCATTGGCGACGAGAGCGAGATCTGGGTGGTGGATGGCGAGACGGTGAAACCGCGCGCCAGCATTACGGGGCTCGGTAAATACAGCGCGGGGCTGGCGCTCGACGCCGCCGCGAAACGTCTGTATACCACTAACGCCGACGGCGAATTTATTACCATCGATACCGCGACCCAGAAAATCCTGTCGCGCAAGAAACTGGCCGACGACGGTAAAGAGCACTTCTTTATCAACCTGAGCCTGGATACCGCTAACCATCGCGCGTTTGTGGCGGATTCGAAGCAGCCGCAGCTGCGTATTGTTGACACCCGTACCGGCGAGGTTATCAAAACTGTTGAAGCGCCGAAGGCGCTCGCCGTATTGTTTAACCCGGCGCGCAACGAAGTCTATCTGACGCACCGCGAGGCGGGCAGCGTGAGTGTGATTGACGCGAAAGGTTACACTGTCACCAAAACCTTCCAGACGCCCGTTCACCCGAACAGCCTGGCACTCTCGGCGGACGGCAAAACGCTGTTTGTTACCGTGAAGCAGGCTTCCAGCCGCCAGCAGGAAGCCACCAGTCCGGATGACGTCATCCGCATCGCGCTGTAAAAAAAGCCCCGCGTCTGCGGGGCTTCTTTTTTTAACGTTGCATGCCCCAGCGCCGCACGGTCGCTTTTTCCAGCGTGGTGAACACCAGTCCCTCCACCAGCAGCCCGATGATAATGACGGTTGCCAGACCGGCGAACACCCTGTCCGTAAACAACTCGTTGCGGTTCTGGAAAATATACCAGCCCAGCCCGCCGTCGCCGCTCGACGCGCCAAACACCAGTTCGGCGGCGATGAGCGTGCGCCAGGCGAACGCCCAGCCGATTTTCAGCCCGGAGATAATGGACGGCAGCGCCGCCGGGATCAAAATGTTGAGCACCAGACGCGGGCCGCTCAGCCCGTAGTTTCGCCCGGCCATCCGTAAGGTTTCCGGCACGCTCTGAAACCCCGACCAGGTATTGAGCGCAATCGGCCACATCACCGAGTGGACCAGCACAAAAATCAGGCTTCCCTGACCGAGCCCGAACCAGAGCAGCGCCAGCGGCAGCAGAGCAATCGCGGGCAGCGGGTTGAGCATCGCGGTCAGTGTGCTGAGCAGATCCCGCCCGAGCCGTGTTGAAATCGCCAGCGCACTGAACACCAGCGCCAGCACACTGCCAATGGCGTAGCCTTTTAACAGCGTGCCGAGCGAGTTGAGGATTTTCGCCGGCAACTCGCCGCTGTGCATGTCTTCGCTGAAGGCGCGCAGCGTTTGCAGAAACCCCGGCAGCATCAGATCGTTATTCTGGATACGCGCCACACCTTCCCAGAGGGCGAGCAGCAAAATGACCAGCAGCGTTTTGCGTACCCAGGCCTGGTTCCACAGTCGGGTGTTTAGCGGCAGCGGCGTGTCCAGCGGCAGCGCGCCGGGCAGCGCGGTTTCACGCTGATACTCGGGACGGACGGGGGGCAGTGGCGCCATAGCGGGTCTCCTTCACCGGTTGACTGGTATGAACGGGGAACAGCAGGTCGTGAATGTGGCGTGCGGCCTGCGCAAACGCCGGGCTGGCGGCGTCATCCATCCCAAACTGATGACAGTTGATCTCCGCGCGTACCTGGCCCGGATGCGGTGAAAGCACCAGAATGCGGCTGCCGACCATCAGCGCTTCTTCAATGGAATGGGTCACGAACAGCAAGGTAAAACCGGCGTCCTCCCAGAGTTCCAGCAGCTCTTCCTGCATGTGCCGGCGCGTGAGCGCATCCAGCGCCGCGAACGGTTCATCCATCAGCAGGATTTTCGGCTTCATCGCCAGCGCGCGGGCAATCGCCACGCGCTGTTTCATGCCGCCGGAGAGCATGTGCGGCAGCGCGTCGGCAAAGGCGGCAAGCCCCACTTTGTCGAGAAAGTGCAACGCCCGCTCGCGCGCGTCGGCTTTGCTGGCCTGACGGCTCGCCATCAGCGGGAACATGACGTTTTCCAGCACAGTTTTCCAGGGCGGCAGCTGGTCAAATTCCTGAAACACCATCATGCGCTCCGGGCCAGGCTTCGTGACAACGTCACCTTCAAGGCGAATGGTGCCGCTGACGGGCGTCAGAAAGCCGCCAATGGCTTTCAGCAGGCTCGATTTGCCGCAGCCCGACGGGCCAAGCAAGATAAACCGGTCGCCGCGCCAGACGTCAAAAGAGACCTCATGCGCCGCGCGTACTCGGCTGTCACGGGTGCGGTACTCCAGGCTCAGCGCGTCGAGACGCAGCAGCGGGCCGTCGGTCTGTACATTCAGCATGGCTGTCTCCGTTAAAAGGGCGCATCGCCTTCGATAGTGGTGCGGTACAGCTTGCGGCGCAGGTGCGCCGGGCAGCCGGTCGCGAGATGAATCAGCGAACGGTTATCCCAGAACACCATATCGCCGGGTTGCCACTGATGGCGGTAGATATGTTCCGGGCGCACACTATGGGCCCAGAGCGCCTCCAGAATGTCGCGACTCTCCGTCTCCGGCAGCCCTTCGATATGCGTGGTGAATCCTTCGCTGACGAACAACGCCTTGCGCCCGGTTTCGGGGTGGGTACGCACCACCGGATGCGACACCGCCTGCACCTCGGCAAGCTGCTGTTCCGTCAGTTGCGGTCGCCAGTGGCTGCCGAATTTGGGGCGGCTGTAAGTGGCCGTGTAAGAGTGCACCGCTTTTTTGCCCTCTATAGCGCGCCGCAGTTCGGCGGGCAGCGTTTCATACGCCAGTTCCATATCGGCGAACAGCGTGTCGCCGCCTTCCTCCGGCAGCTCCTGCGCATAGAGCATGGAGCCGAGACTTGGCAGCGTTTTATAGGAGAGATCGGAGTGCCAGAATTTACCGGCGTCGCCAAGACCAATTGGCTGACCGTTCTCAATAATGTTTGAAACGATGAGAATTTCCGGGTGGTCAGGCAACAGGAACTGCTTCAGCACATGGATTTGCAGCGGCCCGAAGCGGCGGCTGAAATCGATCTGCTGACGCGGCGTGAGCTTCTGGTCGCGAAAGACCACCACGTGATGGTCGAGGTGCGCCTGATGAATGCGCGCGAAGTCGGCGTTATTAACGGGCTGGCGCAGATCCAGCCCGGTGATTTCCGCGCCGAGACGCGCGAAGGGCGTAAGGGTAAAAGGCTGCGCGGCAACCGGCGTGGCGTTGAGGGTCGTGGTCATCTGTTTTTCCTTTATCGTCGCAGGTGAATTAACTGCCGGGATTTTCCCAGGCCTCGTTAAAGAAATAATCTTTCCAGCTGTCGGCTTTATTTTTTAATACGCCAAGCTCATGCAGCTTTTCGGCATAAATAAAGGTGCGTTGCGGCGAGACGGTGAATTCAATTTCCGGGTCATTCACGATTTTTTCGACCAGCGCTTGCGGCAGGCGTGATTTTTCGGTGCGGATATAGGCCGCGGCGGCCGCTTTTTTATCGGCGTTAATTATTTTCGCCGCTTCGCTTAAGGCGCGGTAAAACGCACGGTAGGTTTTCGGGTTGTCGTCGTGAAATTTCTGGGTGGTGTAGAGCACGTTGAAAGTGGCAGGGCCGCCCAGCACGTCGTAGGAGCTCAGGATCTTGTGGACATTGCTGTGCTCCAGCGCCTGGTACTGAAACGGCGGGCTGGAGAAGTGCGCGGTGATTTCCGACTTCCCGGCGATAAGCGCCGCGCTGGCGTCCGGGTGCGGCAGGCTCACGCTGAGTTTATCAAAGCGCTTATAGTCGCCGTTGCCGTAAAGCCGCGCGGTTTCGATTTGCAGCGTGCGGGACTGAAAGCCCACGCCCGCCGCCGGTACGGCGATGCGGTCTTTATCGGTGAGATCGCGAACGCTTTTTACGGCGGGATTGTTGCTCAGCAGATAATTAGGCATCGAGCCGAGCGACGCGATGGCTTTGACGTTCTGGCGGCCTTTGGTGCGATCCCAGAGCGTAAGGAGCGGCGGCACGCCCGCCGAGGCGACGTCCAGCGCGCCGGAGAGCAGCGCCTCGTTCATGGCGGTGGCGCCGGAGAGTGTGCGCCACTCCACCTTAATATCGAGCCCCTCTTTTTTGCCTTCTTTTTCGATAAGCTGCTGGTCGCGCACCACATCCAGCAGTAAATAACCGATGCCGAACTGCTGCGCGATACTGATATTGCCTTCAGCCTGCGCCAGTCCGGCAGCCGTCATTAACGTCAGGCCCAGCCAGGCGCGCCCGGTAAATTTTTTCATGACTATCCCGCTAAAAATAAAAGTGAAGGGTGATATATCGTTCTGGCTTTTATCGTGCAGGGGCGGGATTAAAAATGAAAAGTGTTTATTGGAATAACTTAGCGCGAATAAATAAATGCTTTTTTTAGCGAAGCTTTGCCGGAAATAAAAAAAGCGGGCCGCAGCCCGCTCTGATTATTTCGCCGGAATAACCTCGGTGACCAGCGTTGGCATCTCCCAGGCGCCGCCTGAATGCACCAGCCGGCACTCGCCGGTATTCTCGTCGTTGCTCTGTACGAACGCTTCGCCGTTCCAGGTCCAGCTGGCGATGCTCATGCAGTCGCCGATGCCGCGCCCGCGCTGTACGGAGGTGATAACGCCTTTGTCATAATCGCTGCCGATAAGCGTCACCAGCGTCGGCTTGCCTTTCAGCGATTCATCAATGACCCAGTAGCCATTGCCTTCGTTATAGGCGGCGCGCCAGCAGGTGGCGGAAACCAGCGCTTTGCCGTTGCCGAGCGGCGTGACGGTAACCGGCTCATTACGCAGCATTTCATCGGTGAGCCCGTCGCAGCTGTCGCCGTCGAGTTTCGTGGCTTCCAGGCGCGGCAGCAGCGTGGCGAGCGCCGCGCCGGTGAGCGTGGTGGGTTGCGCGTCGCTGACGGCGGCGGCATGGATAACCGGGGCGGGGACCGGCGCCGGTACGGAGCTTTCAGCTTTATCGCCCTTTTTTATGATGGCGCCGGGCGTACCGATACGTCCCTGAACGTCGTCCATTTTCAGCAGCACGGCGCTGGCGCCCGCTGCGGAGAGCGCAAAGCGGCGATTGTCAGAGTGAAACACCACGCCGCCTTTACCTTTCACGGCTTTCAGTACGGCGGCGGTCTGCGCCTCATCAAGCTGCCAGGTTTCTTCTTTGCGGTTTTCGGTCAGCGTGCCGAGAGTTTTACCATCGATTTCAAGGCGCATCGGCCCCTGCGACGGTTTGTCGTCGTCATTCATATCGCCAAGGCGGATCTGGCCGGTGACCGGCGCGTCCGGCCCGGCCTTGCGCGTCAGCAGCAGCGAGCCGCCGGTGCCTTCATCCGCTTCATACGCATCCACGCGGCAGGTGCCGGTGTTATCGCAGACCATGCTCCAGTCTTTATGGTTGAAGTAAGGCGGCTTTGGCGTCGCGGCGGCGACGCTTAGCGCGACGCAGAGCGGCGCCAGGGCCAGCGCCCGGAGAGTTGCAGATTTCATAACGGTTCCTTGTAGACGTAGTGCAGCGCCATAGCGTGAAGGGCGGCGGCGTTTCGGACAAGCTACCAGTAATAGTACGCATAAAAAAAGGAGCCTTTCGGCTCCTTTTTCACAGCAAAGCGATTACTCCTGATGCGGTTGCGGCGCGGTGCTGTGGATCTCCGCCACGCGCTTACGCACGCCAAACCAGCCCGCAATGAGCAGGAGCGCGAGAACCGGGATGGAGGCCACGGTAAAGGTGCCGTTCGGGTAGTCGAACGCCATCAGTACGACGACGGCGGCCAGGAACAGCAGCGTCAGCCAGGAGGTGAACGGCGCGCCCGGCAGCTTGAAGGAGACATCGTCCGCTTTGCCTTCTTTGATGGCTTTACGCAGACGCATCTGGCAGACCACGATAAACGCCCATGAAGAGATGATGCCGATAGATGCAACGTTGAGGACAATCTCAAACACTTGCGACGGCACCAGATAGTTCAGGAACACGCCGACGATATAGACGCACACGGTCACCAGAATGCCCGCGAACGGCACCTGGGATTTGCTCATCTTCGACATAAACTTCGGCGCGGAGCCGCCCATCGACATGGAGCGCAGGATACGGCCGGTGGAATAGAGGCCGGAGTTCAGGCTGGAGAGCGCCGCGGTCAGCACCACCATGTTCATGATGTCGCCGATATACGGCACGCCAAGCTTCGAGAAGAAGGTAACGAACGGGCTCTGGCCCGCCTGGTAGGCGTTCCACGGCAGCAGCAATACCAGCAGCACCACGGAACCGACGTAGAACAAACCGATACGCCAGATAACGCTGTTAATCGCCTTCGGCACCATCGTCTGGGGGTCTTTACATTCACCCGCGGCGGTACCGACCAGCTCGATAGACGCAAAGGCGAAGATCACGCCCTGAACCAGCACCAGCGCAGGCAGCAGGCCATGCGGGAACAGGCCGCCGTTATCGGTTATCAGATGGAAACCGGTGGCGTTGCCGTCCAGCGGTTTACCGGTGCCGAGAAACACCACGCCGACCACCAGAAACACCACGATGGCCAGCACTTTGATAAGCGCAAACCAGAACTCCATTTCGGCGAACCATTTCACGCCAATCAGGTTCATGGTGCCGACAATCGCCAGCGCGCCCAGCGCGAAGACCCACTGCGGCACATCGCCGAACGCGCCCCAGTAGTGCATATAGAGCGCCACGGCGGTGATATCGACAATACCGGTCATCGCCCAGTTAACGAAATACATCCAGCCTGCCACGTAGGAGGCTTTCTCGCCGAGAAACTCACGGGCGTAAGAAACAAAATTGCCGCTCGACGGGCGGTGGAGAACCAGCTCGCCCAACGCACGAAGGATAAAGAACGAGAAAATACCGCACACCAGATAGACCAGCGCCAGCGACGGTCCGGCCGCCTGAAGACGCGCGCCCGCGCCTAAAAACAGACCGGTGCCGATAGCGCCGCCGATGGCTATCATCTGCACCTGGCGGTTGCCCATCGCTTTGTGATAACCCTCTTCATGAGAGTTCAACCAGCGTCGTTTCGCGGCGCGATGCTCAGCCGCGTTTTGCTTCGTTGTTTTCATTGGTTTTCCTGTAATCCTGTCTGAACCTGAACGAGCCAAAATAACCGACCGCCGTAAACCAACCAAACGTTTGCCTGTGCTGGTTTTTTGTACGGTAAATGTTCATCTTTCCTGTGATTATGTTGTACGGATAAGACAAAACATGGCGCAGCATCCTAACCTCAAACTTCGGGCTACGCAAAGCCTACCAGTGAGGGTGTGAGCCAGAACGGATTAGCCCGCAAAACACTCAGGGTTGTTGTCTATAACGCGCGCAAAATCCAACGCTTTACATGCGGCGGCCTGGCGCCTTGTCTTGTCATCCGAAACCCTGATAATGACCTTTTTCTGTGCAAGCATGTGGCGAGGAGAGCCGATGAAACGCAAAGTCAGCGTGCTGTTAATGATGATAGTGCTCGGGAGCGCCGCGCAGGCCGCGCCCGTTTCGCGCCCGGATGCGGTGGTTAACCCGCTGATGGCGCGCTACCAGATCCCGGGTATGGCGGTGGCGGTTTCGGTGAATGGCGAGACCCATCTCTGGCATTACGGCGTGGCGTCGAAAGCGACGCGCAAACCGGTGGATGAAAAGACGCTTTTTGAAATCGGCTCGCTCAGTAAGACCTTTACCGCGACGCTGGCAAGCGCGGCGCAACAGGAGGGCAAACTCGATTTCAGCGCGCCCGCCAGCCAGTATCTGCCAGCACTCCGCGGCAGCGCGTTCGACCGCGTGACGCTGCGTAATCTCGCCACGCACACCTCGGGGATGCCGCTGTTTGTACCGGATGACGTGAAAAACACCGCGCAGCTGATGGCGTGGTATCGCGCCTGGCAGCCCGCGCAGCCGGTGGGGACTGAGCGCGTCTACTCGAATCTCGGGATTGGGATGCTCGGGATGATCACCGCGAAGGCGCTCGATAAGCCGTTCAGCGAGGCGATGGAGCAGGGGCTGCTCGCGGATTTCGGCATGACGCACACCTTTATCAACGTGCCGGCTGCCGCGATGAACGACTACGCGCAGGGCTACAATAAAGACGATAAACCGGTGCGGGTCACGCCCGGCCCGCTGGATGCCGAATCCTACGGGCTGAAATCCAGTAGCGCCGATCTGCTGCGGTATCTGCAAATTCAGCTTGGCGAACATGATGTTGCTCCGCGCTGGCGGCAGGCGATTAACGCCACGCACAACGGCTACTACCGCACCGGCGAATTCACGCAGGGGATGATGTGGGAATATTATCCGTGGCCGTCGCCGCTCTCACGACTTGTGGAAGGCAACAGCAGCCAGCGCATCATGAAAGGGCTGACGGCGACCGCTATCGTGCCGCCGGAGCCTGCGCCGCAGGCGGCGTGGTATAACAAAACCGGCTCGACGAATGGGTTTTCCACCTACGCGGTGTTTATTCCGGAAAAACGCATCGCGCTGATTATGCTCGCCAACAAGTGGTTCCCGAATGACGACCGCGTCAAAGCGGCATATGACATTATTCAGGAACTCGATAAGTAGCGCCGTATAAAAAAGGCCGCCCGTGGGCGGCCTGTTCATGAAATCACGCTGTCAGAGCTGCGTGATCACCACATCCTGATCCAGACGGGATTTCGGCAGGGTGGCGTTGAAATCCGCATCGCTGCGATAACCAACTGTCGCCACCACCACGCTGCGCAAACCTTTTTCTTTCAGGCCCAGCAGCTCGTCCATTTTCTCCGGATGGAAGCCTTCGATAGGGGTCGCGTCAAGGCCCATCGCGGCCGCGCCCAGCAGCAGGAAACCAAGCGCCAGATAAGCCTGACGGGTCATCCATTCGCGCTGTTGTTCAGGCGTCTGGCTGTTCAGGCCCACAAAAAAGCGGCGGCCTTTGTCATTACCGGCGCGCGCTTCGTCGCTGTCGTAACGGCCATCCTGCTGCTCTTTTTCCAGCAGTTGCAGCAGATGCGCTTCGTTCAGCTCTTCTTTAATGGTGAAGACCACGGTCATGGCGGCGTTCTTCGCCTTCACCTGGTTGGCGTCCATCAGGGCCGGCAGGATCTGCTGTTTGCCTTCCTCGGTGGTGACGGCAAAGAAGTGCCACGGCTGGGAGTTGACGGAAGAGGGGCTAAAGCGCAGCAGATCCAGCAGTTCCTGTTGTTGTTCGGCCGTCAGCTTGCGGCTGTGGTCATAGGCTTTGCTGGTATGGCGCGTACGGATAATCTCATTAAGGTTCATAAACGTTTTCCCGGTTGAATGCCGCGCCGTTCGTGACGGTCGCGGGCAGGTTACACCATTGTTATCTTCATTAAGGGCAGGATAGTAGCCTAAACCAGACGGCAGAAAAACCTGCCGCCAGCGGCAAGCCGCGTTGAGGGCAAAAAATGCAAAAATCGTGACAATGTCACGTAAGGGACATTTTGCAGCGTTAAAAAACGTGAAGTCCGCGAGGGGATTCAGGCATGATGAAAGGCCGTTCACGTTTAAGGAACCGTTATGCCGCATATTGATGTGAAGTTCTTTCCGCGCGATCTCAGCGATGCGCAACAGCAGGCCCTTGCCGACGAGCTGACCGAGGTCATCGTAAAGCATCTGCAAAGCAAAGAGAGTTCGGTGTCGGTGGCGCTTAATGAAGTGCAGCCGGAGCAGTGGAAAAGCGACGTGTGGGACAGAGAGATAGCGCCGCAGCTCGACACGCTGGCGCGCAAGCCTGGCTATGAGATGTAAGCCATAAAAAAACCCTGCCGTAGCAGGGTTTGTTGTTTAAGCGCGGTTATTTTTTCTCAACCGGCTTTTTCGACTGGCGTTCTACCGGGGGCACGGATGCGCCCATTTCCGCGCCGGTCACCGGGTTGATGCCCGGATCGGACTGTAAACGCTGTGCCATGGTCAGTACGCTCGCCTGCTGTTCCGGCGAAAGCTGGATATCAATCATACCGTCGCCTCCATTGACTGCTGGCTGCGGATCGGCGACGTACTCGAAGTTCTCGTCGCTGTTCCAGCTACCGCGCAGGTCGTCACCTTTGGACATGTTGTAATAAACATTCGCATATTGTTCCACCGGCGGCAGTTTGCCCGGCGGGAAGTTATTACGAATAGAGTAGAGCGCTTTTTCAAACGACAGCATATGCGCGACTTCACGGGTCATCAGGAAGCCCAGCGCATCTTTCACGCCCGGATCGTCCGTCAGGTTAATCAGTCGCTCATAGATGATCTTGGCGCGCGCTTCGGCGGCGATGTTTGAGCGCAGATCCGCCGTCACTTCGCCGATTGTATCAATGTACGCCGCAGTCCATGGTACGCCTGCGGAGTTAGTCAGCGGCGGCCCGCCTCCGTAGAGGACCTGGGTCAGATGGCTGTCATTGCCCGCGCCGGTAATAGAGCGGTAAATTTCGCCTTCGGCTTCAGTGGCTTCCGCCAGGTCGCCTTTTGCGCCTTTGTTGAGCATCCCCACAAGGGAACCGATAATTTCCAGATGGCTCAGTTCTTCTGTGGCGATGTCCATCAGCATTTCTTTACGTGCCGGATCTTCATCACCCAGGCCTTGGGTGAAGTAGCGGGTGGCGGCGGCAAGTTCGCCCTGCGGCCCACCAAATTGCTCCAGCAATAAATTTGCCAGGCCCGGATTCGGTGCCGCGACGCGGACCGTATATTGCAATTGTTTTACATGTCGGAACATCAGGTTCTCCTGTTTTACACGACAACGCTCAATTTGTGCCTGCCAGCAAAAAGACAGGCAAATTAATCAAGAATTTATTTTTTCGCTTCAACGCCAGGGGCGGCGGCGCGATTAAGGAATTGCTGAGTGACATCCGGTAAATGGTTCAGACACCATTCGGCCATCGCAATTTCCTGCTCAAGGATTTGTTTAAATACCACTACGCCCTGTTCGTCACCCACGGCTTTTGCCGCAGCAATCAGCGAGGTGTAGCAGGCAATTTCAAACTGTTCGAAGACATAGCCGCTGATAGCGCCTTTAACCACTTCGTCAGAGGCAAACATGCCGCCAACGGCCTGGCCCATCGCGGACATCTTGCTCATGGTGTCTTTTACAACAGAGGTCGATACGTTATTTCTTTCAATAACAGAATTAATCAGTTGTTGCTGGTGGCGCGTCTCTTCCAGATGCTGCTCAAGACGGGATTTCAGGTCAGGATAGTGCTCAATACGGGAGGCCATTGACTCCAGCATCTGTTCCGCTTGTTTCTCCATCGCATGAGCGTCACGCAGCCAGTCATGATAATTTTCTTCGTATGTCGTCATAAATCACCTCTTCCGAAATATACAGTTACCTGTAAAGAAATATTTATGCGTCCTCTACAGAATTTATAAATTTGATACGCACTAAAAAGCGTAGCAGATATTTTCGAAAGGGGGCGGCAATCCGGGATATTCTGTTTTTTGAGAGTAATCCTAAGTTAAATTAACTGGATAATAATTATTCACTTGCATCGTAAATATGTACGCCCAGCCGCGTGTTGTATAACTTCAACAAATAAATAATTGCAATTGAATTTTATTTTTACATTGCCTTTACATAAAGGGAAATAAAGGAAAATCATTCCACTAAGCGAAGCGGTAAAAAGCGCTGCGGGTTTTATCGTTGACGTGGTAATAGCCTCAACGTGCGGGAATAGCTCTCGCGCATACGGTTATGATTCAACGACCTGAACACGCCGTGCCACATCGCTTCATGGTAAAGCAGCTATTATCAGACAGGCTAAGGACGCAGAATAAGGAACCCTCATGGCATTCAGACGACAGGATTATTACAGCCGTATCGGCTACACCGGCGAGTCGCGCCCGACGCTTGAGACGCTGAACGCGCTACACAGGCATCACACCTCCGCCATTCCCTTTGAAAATCTCGATGTGCTGTTAGGGCGTGAGATCCTGCTCGATGACGACGCGATTTTCATCAAGCTGGTGGAGGCGGGGCGCGGTGGCTACTGTTTTGAGCAAAATGCGCTCTTCGCCCGGGCGCTGGCGGAATGCGGGTTTGCCGTGGAGGCGCTTGCCGCGCGGGTATTGATAGCCGATCCCAATGACATGCCGCCGCGCACCCACCGGCTGGTGCAGGTCATGCTTGATGATGAACCGTGGATTGCCGATGTCGGCTTTGGCGGCGCGACGCTCAGCGCGCCGATCCCGCTCGCGCATGGCGCTGAGATAACCGGCCCCGAAGGACGGTTTCGTATTGAGAGCCAGCAGAGCGAATTCTTGCTGTTGAAAGAAGAGGGCGACGACTGGCACGCGCTTTACCGCTTTGACCAGGCGCGTCAGTACCCCGCAGATTACCTGATGGCCAATCACTTTATCGCCCACTGGCCCGATTCCCATTTCCGCCATCATCTGCTGGCGGCACTGCATCCGCCAGGCCAGAAACCGTTAAAACTGCTCAATCAATATCTTACTGTGGATGGCGATCGCCAGACGCTGGCGGATGATGACGCGGTGTATGACTGCCTGCAACGGGATTTCGGGATGCGCTTCGACCACCCGAAACACGGCGTCACCCGCGAGGCATTCTGCGCGATGATGGCGCGGCTGCGTCGCGATAACCCCTAAATGCGGGCGTGCTGCTGGCGAAACTGACCGGGCGTAACGCCCCAGGCGCTTTTAAACGCTTTGCTGAACGCGGCCTGGGTCAGATAGCCGCACGCCTCGGCCACCCGCCCGATAGCGCGTTGTTCGCGCTCCAGCAGCCGGGCCGCGCGCGCCATGCGCACCTGGTTCAGCCAGCTTTGCGGGGTAAGCGGGTAACGGCTTGCGAAGTGTCTCGCAAAGGTGGACCGGGAGAGAAAGCAGCGCGCCGCCATGCTCTCCAGCGTCCACGGCTGCTCGGGGTTCGCCAGCACCGCGCTGACGGCGGGCGCCAGCCGTTGATCCGCAAGCAGCGGCAGCATGCCCGGCGCGCCGTTCTCCTCGCTTAACAGCGCGCGCAGCACCAGTGTCAGTAAGGTTGAGGAAAGTTCGCGCACGATTGCCGCCGCGCCCGGGCGCTCGCTCAGGCTCTCATCCGACAACATCGTTAACAACGCCGCCAGCGAGCGGCAGTCATCCCGCGCACCTGTGGCGATCCGTTGCACCGCAGGCTGCCCGCTGAACAGCAGCGCGCCGCTGACGCCGGTACGAAATTCACCGCACAGCATGACCAGCGGCGCATCGTCGCCTTCGGTGACGACCTCGGTGATGACCGCATTCT
The DNA here is from genome assembly GCF_963888145.1 of Cronobacter sp. EKM101R. Lineage (NCBI taxonomy): Bacteria > Pseudomonadati > Pseudomonadota > Gammaproteobacteria > Enterobacterales > Enterobacteriaceae > Cronobacter > Cronobacter sp. EKM101R. The sequence goes on from NZ_CAWPHW010000012.1 coordinate 377,236, forward strand.
CGTGCCGCTGCACGGGCGCGCTGGCGCCGTCCTGCTTATGGCTTTCCAGACGGTGCGGCGCGCCATGCGGCAGCAGAAAAATATCGCCCGCCTGCGCAGTGATAGCCTCGCCATTGAGCACCAGACGCGCGTTGCCGGAGAGGATCGCATGCCACGGGATATGACCAGCCGGGCTTTGCGCATGATCCGACGCCCAGCGCCCGGCGAAACGGCAGTGTAAATCAATGGAGCTTTCCGGCGCGAGGAGGGCGATAAGCTGGCTGAGGCTGTCCATAGAACTCCTGAGACGATAAGACAAAAATCCGGGACGCCGGACGGCAGATAACGCCGGGCGTCATGCGTACTATGCACGGAACGCCCGCAGACGGGCATTCATTCATGAAGGAGTGCATTATGAGCCGTTTACAGACCATTGCGACAGACACCGCCACCGGTAAAACCGCCCAGCTGTTTGATACGCTGAAAAGCGCGATGGGTAAAGTCCCGAATGCGTATGCCACGATTGGCAGCAACGCCCCGGAGATGCTCTCACAGGCGCTGCAACATAATATGGCGCTGAAAAAAGGCGCGCTGAGCGCCCGCGAGCTGGAAGCCATTAATCTGGTGGTGAGCGAGACCACTGGCTGTGATTACTGCCTTGCCGCGCATACTCTGATGGCGAAAAAAGCGGGCTACAGCGCCGAAGAGACGCGAGCGTTGCGTGCCGGACAATTCGCGCAGGATTCGCATATCGACGCGCTGCTGCGCTTTGTGAAAACCGTCATCACGACCCGCGGCACGCTGCCGGAAAGCGACGTGACTGCGCTGCGCGCTGCCGGTTTCGACGACCGTCAGGTCATTGAGATCCTGAGCGCCATCAGCGCCATCCTGTTTACCAATATGGTGAACCGGGTGAATGACACCGTGGTGGATTTTCCGAAAGCAGAATAATCCGCAGACGGCGGGGGAGGGGAGCGGTAATAACGATATCAATGCGTTAGCGCGTCGCTCTCCCGCAATGCTCTAAACCGTCTTTGCCCGGCGCCTGGCAAAAGTCACCGATGCGCAGTATAAGAAGTAAACACCGCTGATACGCGTAACCGGAGATGATAATGACTATGAAAGTGCTGGGCTATGCCGCGCAGAGCGCCGAAGCGCCGCTGGCTCCCTTTGAGTTTACCCGCCGCGCCCCGCGCCCTGATGATGTGGTGCTGGAGATTCTCTACTGCGGCGTTTGCCATTCCGATCTCCATCAGGCGCGCAACGACTGGGGCTTTAGCCAGTATCCCATCGTGCCGGGCCATGAAATCATTGGCCGCGTCACGGCGGTCGGCAGCGACGTGAAAAAATTCAAACCCGGCGATCTCGCGGGCATCGGCTGTATGGTCGATTCGTGTCGCAGTTGTCCTCCCTGTCGCGAAGGGCTTGAACAATACTGTCTCGAAGGCTGCATCCAGACCTATAACGGCATTGATCGTCACGACGGCGAACTGACGTTCGGCGGCTATTCGCAAATCATCCTCGCCTCGCAGGATTTCGTGCTGCGTCTCCCGGAAGGGTTAGATCTCAAAGGCGCCGCGCCGCTGCTCTGCGCCGGGATCACCACCTGGTCGCCGCTGCGCCACTGGAATGTCGGCAAAGGCAGCCGTGTCGCGGTGGTTGGTCTTGGCGGTCTCGGGCATATGGCTATCAAGCTTGCCCATGCGCTCGGTGCGGATGTCACGCTGTTCACCCGCTCACCGGGTAAAGAAGAGGACGCCCGCCGCCTCGGCGCGCATCATGTGGTGCTCTCTGAAGAACAAAGTCAGATGCAGCAGGTCGCCGGACATTTCGATTTGATCATCGACACGGTGCCTTATGCGCATGATATCAACCCGTATCTGTCCACGCTTAAAATCGACGGCACATTGGTCTTTGTCGGCCTGCTCGGAGAAGTGCAGCCCGCAGTCAATACGGTACCGATGATTATGGGGCGGCGCAGCGTGGCGGGTTCATGCATTGGCGGGATCGCGGAGACGCAGGAGATGCTCGACTTCTGCGCGAAACACAATATTTCCGCCGATGTGGAAGTTATCAACATTCAGGAAATCAATGAAGCGTGGGAAAGGATGCTGAAAAGCGACGTGAAATATCGCTTTGTCATCGATATGGCGTCGCTCCAGCAGGGCGCGCGTCTGGCGCCAGTGACGGCCGCTTAACGTTACTGCTGTAATACAAAAGCAACAGCGGGCCTGATGGCCCGCTTTTTTTACGCCTGTTTCGGCTGGCCGTTCGACGCCGTCAGGCCGCCATCCACCGGCAGATTCACGCCAGTGATATAACGGGCATCGTCGCTCGCGAGAAACGCAATCGCATCGGCGATATCTTCCGGCTCGCCCGCGCGTTGCAGCGGGATACGCTCGTAGAACTTTTGCAGCAGCGCTTCATCCTGCTTCATATCTTCCGTGAGCTCGGTAAAGGTAAAGCCCGGACAGATAGCATTCACGCGCACGCCGTCAGCGCCGTAATCCATCGCCAGCGATCGGGTAAAGTTCGTGACCGCGCCTTTCGCCGCGTTATAGACGCTCATCCCCCAGTCGCCGCCAAGCCCCGAGACGGAAGAAATATTAATCACGTTGCCTTTGGTCTTCAGCAGGCCCGGCATAAATGCGTGCAGACAATAGAAAACGCCGTTGAGATCGGTGCCCATCAGCGTTTCCCAGTCCTCAAGCGAAATCTCATGAATTTTGCCCTGCACAATCACGCCGGCGTTATTCACTAACACATCAACGCGACCAAACTCATCCGCGACGCGCTGAGCAAGCGCCTGCACCTGTGCCGCATCGGAGACGTCGCAGGGCACTACCAGATGTTTGCCTTGCGCAAGCGTCGCCGCCACTTTATCGAGTTTCTCTTTGGTCCGGCCAACCAGCACGACGCTTGCGCCTTCACGGGCAAAACGACGTGCCGCCGCCGCGCCAATCCCTGATCCTGCACCCGTCACGACCACGACTTTTTCTTGAAAACGGTTCATACATCCTCCTTTCCAGTGTCTGGCACAATGCTGTGCTTAATCATCAAGTCCTTGTTAACTCTGGCATTCATTGCGCGCTTCGCAAGTCGATGCTGTCAGAATCCACGTAACTGCCTGTTTTCGTTCAAATAAAAAGTCATTAAAAAATGTGACGTAACCCAAACTTTCGCGCTGCAAATTAACCGGGGTCAGAAGAGTGGGGCTTTAGCTTTGCGTATCAAAGGCTTACTCATTTATCATAAAGATATTATTGTGCGGCTCCGCTTACCTGTGGATAACATGTGCAAAGTGAACAAAAAATATCCTGAGTGGTGATCCCATTCGATCCCGCTGCATGCAGAGCCATCAACCCTGTCACTTTTAAGGATCCTTTTGAGATTAAGTTGATCTTAATTTCGATCCCGACCTTTTTAAGCTGGCGTTAATTTCCATGCCCTGAGCCGGGCGGAGGAGAGCAATGAGCGTTTCCCGTGAATATGTGACTTTCCTGTTAGATCAGCTGGCGCCCCTCGGTGCGGTTGACACCCGCCGCATGTTTGGCTGTGTGGCGCTGTTTCAGGCGGGGCTGATGTTTGCGCTGGTGGACGGCGATGCGCAGGTGTATATCAAAGCGGACGCGCAGAACCGCGAGCTGTTTATCGCGCAGGGGTTCCTTCCTTTTACCTATCTCACTACGCGCCGTAGCGGCGGCCAAAAGGCAGTGGCGCTTGGTTATTACCACATATCAGAGGAGCTGGTGGAGGATAGCGCGGAATTATTACGCTGGGCGCGCGAAGGGCTTGCCGCCGCGAGGCGTGCGCCAGAGAAAAAACCGCGTAAAACTTCGCGATAAAATGGCGTACCGCCCTAAGCGAACGATAATTGGCTACTTTAGTTACAACATACTTAAAACGATCCAAATATTGTGCTGTAACGTCAGCGCCGCCTCAATAGCTTCGCAAGGTAAAAAAGGCAGCAAACAGCAGGGGCGGCGCGTGGAAAACAGGCATAAAAAAAGCCAGACACGCTGGCTTTAAAGGGGAAAGAAGGGCGTTTAAATCTCGCTGCCGGGGCGGGCGAACGCCTCGCCGATGGCGTAGAAATGCCCGCCCGCCACGTGATGAAGACTACGCAGCTCCGGCGGCGCCTCTTCGAAATGCCAGCGGCCATCGTGAAATACGCGGGTATCGGCCCAGGCGGCAGTCACCTGGCCGATAAACAAATCATATCGCTGCTGATTATGCGGCTCGGGAATCAGTTCGCAGGCGAGCCACGCCGAACAGCCCGCTACGAGCGGCGCCTCAACGCCCTCCATCCGAAACAGCGCCGCACCGGCGAGTTTCAGTTTTTCAGGTTCGTTATGCAGGCTCAGCGTGCCTAACTCATACGTCATTTCACGCTGCGCGACGGTCGGCACCTGCAACACAAAAGTGCCGCTGCGCTCCAGCAATTCACGGGTGCGGGCGATTTTATCGATAACCACCGTCACTTTCGGCGGCGAGAAATCGAGCCCGCAGGCCCAGGCCGCCGCCATGACGTTTTCCACGCCGTCATGGCGGGCAGAAACCAGCACCGTCGGTCCGTGGTTGATTAACCGGTACGCTTTATCGAGCGGCACCGGTGCCATAAAGGAGTGACTGTCATTCATACGCATAACCCTGTGTTGACGTAAGCGGGCAGGGTAACACACCCGCCCGCAAGGCGTTTTGCGCTACGTGTCGCGCATACCGAGCGCGAGAGACTGCGCCGGATCGAACAGCGACAGGCTCTCAATCTGGTTCAGCAGAATGACTTTGCGATAAGCGAGCGCCGATTTCTCCCCGGCCTGAAGGGTGATGTCGTGGCTGTCATACCAGGCGCTGTAGTTATGCTCGACGCGCAAATCCAGCGTTTCACGGTCGCGGTAGCCGCTCAGCATCGGGATTAAGACCAGATTGCTGATGTCGCTGCGGGTGCTGTCGAAGGTCGCGCTGTGGATCATCCCGATGTAAACGCGCTGGGATTTCATCGTTATCCAGATGAGTTCGCCCTCTTCCATACATTCATAAAGCAGCCCTTCGATGCCGTTCGCGCGCGACAGCGTGCGGTAGAGCGAGCGACGCCCGCTGTTGTCGAGCTTTGCCGTCGGCGACCAGTTCGCGCGGTAGAGACAAAAGAGAATGGCAAAACCCAGCATCAGCACAACCGGCGCCTGGATGCCGAGAAAGCTCCAGTTCATAAACGCCATCTGGTAGTGATAGTCGTCGCTGCCGGACCATGCCGGGAACGCGTTCAGCAGCGTGGAGACTCCAAGCAGCCCCAGCCATAACAGACCGGTCGCGATAATGCCCTGCAACACGAAAATACAGCCGTAGAGTGCCACCAGGAAATAGACATCCCACCCTGAGGTGCGCATAAATTTAAAACGGGTGGAGAGGTCGCGGCTGGTATACCAGTAGCCGCACACCATCAGCACCATAAATATCGCCGTTCCCATCTTAAGCCCTCTTCAGCATTTCAACATGACGGGCGAAATCTTCCTGTACGGCGAGACACGCAACGTTAACCGAGGCGTTGCCGTCCTCATCGATGATAATGCGTTCTCCTTCGTCAATGGCGTCCTGGATATGCGCCGGATGAACGGCATGAACCAGCTTTTCCGGGCTGGTAAAAAGCGAGCGTAATATTCTTAGCATGTAAAACCTCCCGGCCAACAGTATAGAAAGCCTGGTGGATGCAGGGAGAAAGAAAGGGGTTTTACGGTTTTATCTGATGAAAAAGGCCCGCCTGCGCAGCGGGCAGTTGATTATTTCAGCGTATTCAGACCCTCCAGCAGCGCTTTATGGAGTCGCTCCGGCGCCTGGATTTGCGGGGCATGGCCGAGATCGTCAAAGGTCACGAGCGTCGCGCGTGGAATGGCGCGCGCCGCCGCTTTGCCAAGCGCCGGATAGTCGCCAAGCGTCTTTTGCACCTCTGGCGGCGCGGCGTCTTTGCCCGGCGCGGTCGTGTCTTGATTGCCAATCAACAGCAGCGTCGGCATTTTCAGCTGCCCGAATTCATAGACCACCGGCTGGGTGTAGATCATGTCGTAGAGCAGCGCGGAGTTCCACGCCACTTTCTCTTTGCCCGCGCCCTGATACATGCCAGCCAGCATCGTGACCCAGCGATCATATTCCGGTTTCCACTGCCCGGCGTAATAGGTGCTCTGTTCATAGTGCCGAATACTCTGCGCGCTGGTTTTCAGCTCGCGCTGATACCACGCCTCCACCGACTGCGCCGGCACGCCTTTGGCTTTCCAGTCCTCAAGGCCTATCGGGTTAATCATCACCAGCTGTTCTGTTTCATCCGGGTACATGAGCGCGTAGCGCGCAGCCAGCATCCCGCCGGTTGAGTGGCCAATAAGGGTTGCCTTTTTCACGCCGAGTTTTTGCAGCAGCGCGTGGGTATTCTGCGCCAGTTGCTGAAAGCTGTACTGGTAGCGCTCGGGTTTAGTGGATTTACAAAAGCCAATCTGATCCGGCGCGATAACGCGATACCCGGCGTCGCGCAGCGTGCGAAGCGTCGTATCCCAGGTCCCGGCGCAGAAATTTTTGCCGTGCATCAGCACCACGGTGCGGCCGTTGGGTTTATCCGGTTTAACGTCGATATACGCCATCTGCATCGGCTGGCGCTGGGAGTCAAAATTAAAGCGCGCGACCGGCCAGCCGTAATCGAAACCTTCAAGTTCCGGGCCATAAGCGGGCGTTTCAGCAAGCGCAGGGACGGCGAGGGCGCAAAGCAGCGCCGCGCAGGAAAGGCGTAAAGACACAGGCGGTTCTCCGTAACGGTTTTATCAGCACTCGTTTTTGACTATAGCCAACGGGCGCGCCGCGCCGGGTAAACGGGCCTGTAAAAAAACGCAAAGAACGTGCGCAGGCAAAAAGCCGGGGCGAACCCCGGCCTGAAACGATTAATACGGGCTGGCGGTCGGACGCACCACGATTTCGCTCACGTCGACGTTATCGGGCTGTTCGATGGCGTAGGCAATGGCGCGCGCAATGGCATCGGCGGGCAGCGCGATGCGGCGAAAATCGTCCATCGCCACACGGGCGGTTTCATCGGTGATATGCGTCGCCAGTTCAGATTCCACCACGCCGGGGCTGATTAACGTCACGCGGATCGTTTCATTCTCCTGGCGCAGCCCGTCGGTAATGGCGCGCACCGCATATTTGGTGGCGCAGTAAACGGCGGCCGTCGGGGAAACACGATACGCGCCGATGGAGGCGATATTAATAATCTGCCCACGGTTTCGTGCCTGCATCACCGGCAACACGGCGGCGATGCCGTGCAGCACGCCGCGCACGTTGACATCGAGCATCTGATTCCACTCGTCCACTTTAAGAGAGGCCAGCGGCGAGAGCGGCATCACGCCCGCGTTATTGATAAAGGCGTCAATCTGGCCATATTTATCCAGCCCGGCCTGCACAAAGGCCTCCATGCTGTCGAGTTTCGTCACGTCCAGCGCCGCGTAATCTATCTGCGCGCCGTTAAAGCGCAATTCTTCGCACAGCGCCGCGAGGCGGTCAGTGCGGCGCGCGCCAATCAGTAAACGGTAGCCTTGGGCGGCCAGCAGGCGCGCCGTCGCTTCGCCGATACCGCTGCTGGCGCCGGTGAGCAGGATAACTTTGCGTTCTTCGGTCATCGTCATGGTGCTTACTCCTTCACAGGAAGGCCCGGCGGGCTGCCGGTGCCGTATGTCTAAAGCCTACGCCCGTGAGGCATCCTTCAGTAGCGCCATTCCTCTCGCTGTATTGCCTGATCCTATTAACCCTGGTGAAGCTTTGCGCGCAACGTGCCACAATCATTGCTGGAAAATATAACGGAGATGCCGCGATGACGATGCCGCCCGTCCAGCGTGAAACGATAGCGCTGCTGGAACAGCTGGCCCCGCAGGAGGGCTATACCCGATCACAGCTCGATGCCGTGCGTTTTATGCGCTCCAACCGCGCGCTGGCACGTACGCCGGTGCTGTATGAGCCATGTATTGTTATCGTCTGCCAGGGCTGCAAGCGCGGTTATCTCGCCGATAAGATCTACACCTACAATGCCAGTCACTATCTGGTGCTCTCGGTGCCGTTGCCGTTCTCAACCGAAACCGACGCCACACCGCAGGAGCCGCTGCTGGCCGTGGCGGTGCGGCTGGAGATGACCGTGATTGCCGAACTGGTGCTGGCGCTTGATGGCGAACGGGGGGCGGACGCCGCGCCGCCGGAAGGTATTCTCTCAACGCCGCTGGACGCGCCGCTTGCCGATACCACGCTGCGGCTGCTGCGCGCGTTAAGCCACCCGCAGGAGGCGCAGATCCTGGGCCCGGCCATTGTCAAAGAGCTCTACTACCGCGTCCTGATTGGCGAGCAGGGCGGCGCCATCCGCGCGGCGCTGGCGAGTTTTGGCAAGTTCAGCCGCATCTCCCGCGTGCTGCAACGCATTCACGCCGACTACGCCGGGCGGCTGGATGTCGCGACGCTTGCCGCCGAAGCGGGCATGAGCGCGCCTGCTTTCCATGCGCATTTCAAAGCGGTGACCCGCAATTCGCCGGTGCAGTACATCAAAGCCGTGCGGCTACACCAGGCGCGTCTGCTGATGATCCGCGATAATCTCAGCGCCGCCACGGCGGCGCTGCGCGTCGGCTATGAAAGTCCGTCGCAGTTTAACCGGGAGTTTCGCCGTCTGTTTGGTCGCACGCCGGGGGCGGAAACCCGTGAAATGAAACAGTCTTTTGCGCTGCTGCCGCCGACCCAGTTCGAGGCGATGACGGCGAATCATTAACGGCCAATGGATATTTCCGCCGGTATTTTCAGACGCGGGTTTTTGACGGAAATATTTCATTTAAGGCCAGCGCCAGTCGCAGAATATATTTAGCGCGCCGGTTTAAAAGACGCGAAATGCATTAATTACTCGCGTTACCGGTTTTATTCTTTTGGCTTTCATTTAATCCGCCGCACCCTGTGACGCGCCTCTCGCTTTGCGCGCAGGCCGCGCCGAATGGGAATATTCCCACTTGGCGACGGCGCGCTTGCCGATAATATGAGGATATCTTCTTCGCCCGATATCGATTATTCCATGCAAGTTCTCTCCTTTTTTCTTTTGAAAAGAGGAGACGCGCTGGCGTGCCATTACGGGAATATCACCATGCGATTAACCAAATTTTGTCATGCGGACATTCTGATGGATAACATCAAGGGGCGTCGTCATGGTTAACCGTATTACCGCGACATCACCGGGCGCGCCCGGCTCGCTGTTATTCTGGGCGCTGAAAGGCGAAGAAAAACTCTCAACGCCGTTTCGCTTTGACGTCGATCTGCTAAGCGACGATTTCACGATTAACCGCCAGCAACTGCTCGGCCAGCCGATGACCGTCACGATCCCGACCCAGACGCTGAACCCGCGCTATCTGACCGGCAACATTACCTGCGTCACGGTGCGCAGCGAGGAGCTCGACAGCAAGCGCTATGCCGTTTATCAGCTGACGCTGGAGCCCGATTTCTGGCCGATGACGCGCGATCGTAATTTCCGCATTTTCCAGCAGCAGCGCGTGCCGGATATCGTCAAGACCCTCTTTTCTGAACACAACGTCAACGTCGAAGACCAGCTTACCCGCAACTATCGCCAGTGGGATTACTGCGTGCAGTACGCCGAAAGCAGCTTCGATTTCATCAGCCGCCTGCTGGAGCTTGAAGGCATCAGCTATCTGTTTCGCCACGACAAAGAAGGCCACACTCTGGTGCTCATGGACGACTACACCCGCGCCAAACCGTTCCCCGGTTACGACGTTATCGCCTGGCACGCCACCAGCGGCGGCGGCGTGGTGAAAGAAGAGGGCGTCAGCCAGCTCACCGCAAGCCATGTGGTGACGCCTGGTCTCTACAGCACCGACGACTACGATTTCCGCAAACCGCACGCCTGGATGTTGCAGACGATGCAAAACCCGGTGTCGCCCAGCCCCGGCAAAATAGACGTGTACGACTGGCCGGGGCGTTTTGTAGAGCACGGCGACGGCGAAGCCTACGCGCGCATCCGCCAGCAGGCCTGGCAGGCGCAGCAGCAGCAAACCCGCGGCTCCGGCACCGCCAGCGGCATCGCGCCGGGGCATACCTTTCGGCTTATCAAAGCGCCGCATGTGGCGGATAACGCCGACTGGCTGGTTGTCGGCGCGCAGTATGAATTTGAAGAAAACCCCTATACCTCCGGCGGGCTGGGCGAAGGCCGCCAGCGGATCGATTTCACGGTGATCCCGGCGCAAACGCCGTTTCGCCCGGCGCTCGTCACGCCATGGCCGCGCACCTATGGCCCGCAAACCGCCCGCGTGGTGGGGCCGAAGGGGGAATCTATCTGGACCGATCGCTATGGCCGCGTGAAGGTAAAATTCCACTGGGACCGGTTCAGCCAGGGCGATGAAAACAGCTCCTGCTGGGTACGCGTCTCCAGCGCCTGGGCAGGCCAGGGCTTTGGCGGCATACAGATCCCGCGCGTGGGCGATGAAGTGGTGGTCGATTTCATCAACGGCGAGCCGGACCGGCCGATTATCATCGGGCGCGTCTATAACGAGGCGCGGATGCCGCCGTGGGAGCTGCCCGCCGCCGCCACGCAGATGGGTTTTATGAGCCGATCCAAAGACGGATCGCCCGACAACGCCAACGCCCTGCGTTTTGAGGATAAACCGGGCCAGGAGCAGTTCTGGCTGCACGCCGAGCGCAATATGGATACCGAAGTGGAGCAGGATGAAAGCCACTCGGTCGGCAGCAACCGCACCAAAACCGTCGGTAAAGATGAAACCAGCCATATTAAGCAAAACCGTACCCGCACCGTGGATGGCAACGAAACGGTGACGGTAGGCCAGAATCGCACCAAAACCATTCAGGGCAGTGAAACCACGACGGTCAACCAGCACCGCACCGAAACCGTCAAAGGCAATGAAACCCTGAGCGTTGAACAGAACCGCGATGAAACCATCACCGGCAACCACACGGCGACGGTGAAAAGCAACCAGACCGGCATTGTCGACGGCAATCAGATACTGACGGTGAATCAGGATCGCACGCGCACCGTCAACGGCAATGAAAAGGTGCAGGTGCAGCAGAACCGCACCGTCGCGGTCACGGGCAACCAGACGCTGAACGTCACCGGCAACCGCGACGTGACGGTCAGCAGCAATGAAAACCGCGTGGTCAGCCAGAAACAGGTGGTATCCATTGGTGCCGGACGCACGCTGACCATCACCGGCGGCGATACGCGATTTACCGAAGGCAGCGTGGCCGACAGCGCCACCACCACCTTTCAGATAAACGTCGGCGAGAGCGGCATTCTTATCAGCAACGGCAGCATCGAAATAACCGCAGGCGGCGCCAGCATTACCATTAATGCCGCAGGCGTCATGGTCAACGGTAAGAAAATCGAACTTAACGCCTGACAGGACGCCCCCATGACTGCAAAAAACCCGACCGAACACGCCATCAGCAAACTGGAGCTTAGCTGGCTCGATCAGACGGAAGATCCCGGTATAAAACTGATCGTCTGGCGGGTGCCGGCGAACGGCGAACGTTTACTGAACGCATTTTTCGCGCTGCAACAGCACCCGGAGGGGCGGAGCGTGCCGGATCTCTTCGTGACGCTCGATACGCCTTTCGATACCGGCTATGGCTACAGCCAGGCGCTGGCGCGCGATTTTCTCGAAAGCCTGGAGGCGACGCCGGACGCGCGGCCCTGGGACGGCGAGCATTTTTTGCCGTGTTACCACGCCGGGGCGCTCTGCGCGCTGCTGGAAGATTTCGCGCGCGCGCATCAGGACGACTTTCGCCATGCGGTTGTGATCCTTAACCCCTGCGCGGTGAGCGATATCGCCGCGTTCAACCGCTGGCTGACGCAGTGGCTTGCCGCGCCAGCGCAGCGTGTGCGTCTGCTGCTCACCGACACCACCGAACAGCCGCTCTGGCAGCCGCTGGTTAAGGCACATGCGTCACAGGTGCGGCTACTGGTCGATGAGCCCGACGGGATGCAGGTAATGCAGCAGACCGCCCGCCAGCAGAGCGATCCGGACATCGATCGCCTGCTGTTTCGGCGTTATCTCGCCGACGCCATGCTATTGCTCGAAAGAGGCAGCGCCGCGCAGGTGGCGAGCCGGGTGGCCCTTGCCATGCCCATCGCGCAGCGTCGCGGCTGGGCCGATCAGGAGGCCGTGCTGCATCACCTGACGGCGGGCGCCTGGCTTAAAGAGAAAAACACGCCGCAGGCCGTCGCGCATTACCAACAGGCGCAGACCGCCGCGACCCGCGTCGCCGATAACCCGGCGCGCGGCCAGCTCGCCGTACAGGGGGCGTTTGGCGAGGCGGGCGCGTGGTTTGCCGATAAAAACTATACCGAGGCGGCGAAACATTACCGCCGTGCCGCCACGCTGGCGCGCGCGATCCCTCACCCGCTGTTTGAGCTGGAAGGCCATCGGATGGCCGGTTTCGCGCTCTGGCAGGCGGGGCATCGCACCGTGGCGATGGACGATTACGCCGCGGCGCTGCGTGCCGCGAAGGCCATAGCGCCCGAAGAGAGGGCGCAGACCACGCTGCCGCTGGTTTTCGGCGATCTGCTGCGTATGCACGATAAACGCCGCAGCGAGGCGCTGGAGACCGCCGCCACGCGTTACCAGCAGACGTGTCAGCAGTTAATTCTGGAAGCGGAAGCGGCCGTCAGCCAGCACGCCGCGCCTGGCGCGGAGGCGGTTAACGCGGCGGACCGCCGCCTGCAACTGCGTCTCGAAGCCGCGTTTCTGGCGCTGCGCCAGCAGCGTGAAGCGCTGATAGAACAGGGCGACGACAGCGTTCGCCAGACGGTTCGCCTCGCCCGCGACATGCTCCACCCTCACTGGAACGGCCTGCCGGATGTCGCGCACCCGTTCGACGCCCCGCCGGGCGAGTGGCAGTCCCTTCCCGCCTGGAGCGAAAACGCGCCCGCGGCCCCGATATCTGAATCAGCAGGAAGCGCCAACGCATGAGACAACGCAACGATCGTTCAAAAAACAACAGCCATTTTGCGATGAAAGCGGGCATCATCGTCGCCGTGACGCTGCTCGCCATCCTGTTTTTAAGCGTCTCTGACAGCGCGCTCGCGACAGAGATCCGGACCTTCCTGCGTGCCCTGCTGCGCGCGCTGTTCTGACGCTAACCCGATGCACTCCGGCGCCCACTTCGACCCGCAGCTCGGCCTGGATATTCATCTTTATCCGTGGCCGTTGCCGACGCCGCATATCGGCCTGGTGTTTGACGTGTTCGACTACCTGCCGTTTATCGGCACGACGGTACATGTGAACGGCATCCGTCGCGCCAGCGCAGGCACCGGGGGCATCGCTATCCATATCCCTACCGGCGGGGCGTGGGTGCCGCCGCTGCGCATGCCAGGTGGCCCGCAGCTTGATGATGAGCTCTTTATGGGCAGTAAAACCGTGGCGGTGGACGGCGAGCCGTTCTCGCGCATCGGGATGCCGGTACTGAGCTGCAATATTGTCGGCATGATGCCGCCGTTCCGGCCAAAGCGCGCCGCCAAACCGAAGCTGCCATCGCTGACGCTGCCGCTCACATTCAACCTGGCGCTGCCGAATAATGTCATCGTCGGCGGGCCGCCGACCGTTAACCTGATGGCGCTGCTGATGCGCGCGGGCTTAAGCGGGCTCGGCAAAGGGCTTAAGAAGCTGAAGGCGACGCCGCAGTGGCGGCTCTTTATGCGCCGCTTTGCGACGTTTCGCCAGAAACTGTTTCGCAATATGGATCCCGGTTTTCTCAAATGCCGGGTACTGCGCGCCGAGCCGGTAGATATCCGCGACGGCAGCGTGCATCTGGAGCATCGCGATTTCCTGTTGCCGGGGCGGCTGCCGCTCGACTGGGGGCGTTTCTACTCCTCGGCGGATATCGACCAGGAAGGGTTGTGCGGCTTCGGTTGGCTGACGCCTGCCGATACCACGCTTGAGGTACTGCGCGACGAAGGCGTGGCGCTGCTCACCCAGCCGGAAGGCGTAACGCTGTTCGCCGGGCTGCCTGCGTCGCCGGGCCGCGAACACGCGGTGTTCGGCCTGCCTGACGGCAGCCGTCTCTGGTATGAGGAACAGGGCGGCGAGCGCTGCTGGCAGGTCTCTCAGGAGAGCGCGCTTATCTGGCGTTTTGCCGGCGGGCGCGACGGCCTGCTCAACGTGACCGCTATCGCCGATCGCCACCACAACCGCTGGCAGTTTGAGCGCGACGGCGGGCAGTTAACGCGCCTGTGTGAACACAGCGCCGACGGCGCCACGGGCCGCGAAATCCTGGTGACCTGCCATCACGGCAGGTTGCAGACGATGCAGTTGCGCATCGCGCAAGGCGGCGAAGTCACGCCGCTCACCCGCTATGAGTATGACGACACGGGCCAGCTCTGCGCGGAGATCGACGCGCTGTCGCATCCGCGCCGTTTTCATTACCGGCAACGGCGGATGGTCAGCCACGTCGATCGCAACGGGCAGGGGTTTCATTACGCGTATGACGACGCCTGGCGCGTGGTGCACGCGTGGGGCGACGGCGGCGTCTGGGATTATCATTTCGAGTATCACACGCTGCTAAATGAAGTGGCGGTCACCGATTCGCTCGGCCATGTGTCGCGCATTACCTTTGATGAGAACGGCCTGCCGGTGTCGGAGATTGACCCCCTCGGCGGCAACACCGTGTTTCGCTATGACGATGTGGGCCGCACGGTGGAAGTGACGGAGCCCGACGGCCGCCAGCATCGCTGGGAGTATGACGAGCAGGGGCGTATGACGGCGGAGCATTTGCCAGGCGGCGGCGTGGTGCGCGCCACGTTTAACGACGATGGCCAGCCGCTGTGCGTCACGGATGAAAGCGGGGCGCAGTGGGTCTCTTCGTATGACGCGGCGGGCAACCTCACCGAAGGGTGCGACCCGACCGGCGTTTGTGCGCATTACATTTACGATACGCTCGGGCAACTGCGCGAAGCCGACGTGCCGGGCCGCGGGCTCACGCGCTACGACTATGACCATTACGGGTTTCTTGCGGTCATCCAGGAAGCGGGCGCGGGCGAGACCCGGCTGCACCATTCGCCGCGCGGCACGCTTCTCGACAAACGCGACGCCAGCGGCGACATCACCCGGTATTTCTGGGATATGAAAGACCGCCTTGCCGCCATGCAGACCTCCGTCGGCCAGGAGATCCGC
The DNA here is from genome assembly GCF_963888145.1 of Cronobacter sp. EKM101R. Classification (NCBI taxonomy): domain Bacteria; kingdom Pseudomonadati; phylum Pseudomonadota; class Gammaproteobacteria; order Enterobacterales; family Enterobacteriaceae; genus Cronobacter; species Cronobacter sp. EKM101R. The sequence goes on from NZ_CAWPHW010000012.1 coordinate 392,406, forward strand.
ATCGAGTACAATCGCGAAGATGAGCCGGTGCGTTATACCGATGAAGCGGGCCGGGAAACGCGCTTTGACTATAACGCCACGGGAATGGTCACCGCCTGCCACACGGCGGACGGCGCGCAGACGGGCTATGAATACGATCCCGAAGACCGCCTTCATGCCGTTATCAACCAGAACGGCGAACGCTGGACGCTTTCGCGCGACGCGCTGGGGCGCGTGGTGACAGAAACCGACTACTGGGGCCAGGCGACGCGCTACCAGTGGGATAGAGGCGACCAGCTGGTCAGCCGCCTTGATCCGCTGGGGCGTGAAGTGCGCTACGGCTATGACCGCGCGGGCCGCGTGCGTGAGCGGCGCTCAGGCGACACCTTAACCGCCCGCTACCATTATGACGACGGCGGCCGCCTGACACTCTGCGAAAACCCCTGGCGGCGTCTCGCCTGGCGCTATGACCGCGCAGGCCGTGTGTTGTGCGAAGATCAGGACGGTTTCCAGCTCCGTTACGGCTATACCGCGCGCGGCCTGCCGGATTATCGCGAGAGCGACGCCGGGCACCGTGTGGGTTATGCGTGGAACGAAAATGACCGGCTCATTCGGGTGCAGCTCAACGACGACGCGCCCATTGAGCTGCGTTATGACGAGACGGGCAGACTCGCGAACGAGCAGCTCTCGCCGTCCATCCTGCGCGCAATGCAGTATGACGCGCAGGGACGGCTGACGGCGCAGGAAGTGACCCAGGGCGATCTGCCGCTCTTCGCGAGCGGTTTCGCCTACGATCGTGCCGGTAACATGACGCTGCGCCAGGACAGTCAGTGGGGCGATGACCGCTACCGTTACGATCCGGTGGGCCGCCTGGTCGCGCACAGCGAACCCGACGGCGCGCTGCGTCAGTTTGTGCATGATGCCGCAGGCAACCATCTGCCAACACGCATTCAGGCGGTGGATGATTCACCGGGCGGCTGGTTTCGTGAAGGCGTTCACGAGGGCGTGCGTTACGTCTTCGACCGCGCAGGCGAACTGCGCCAGCGCCGTCATCTGCAAACCGGCGAGGCGAAAGAGGATTTTCTGTGGGATGAGAACCGCCAGCTTATCGCGGTGCGTAAGGGCGAACGTCAGGTGCGCTACGGCTATGACGCGCTCGGGCGGCGCGTTTTCAAAGAGACGCCGGAAGAGACGCGCTGGTTTTACTGGCAGGGCGACGCGCTGGCTGGCGAAACGGTCACACGCACGGCCGCGCCGCTTGCCCCATTAAGCCTCTTCGACACCGGCGGGCGCATCAAACGCGAGCAGGCGCAGGCAACGCTTTTTCATCAGATGCGTGAATATGTCTATTACCCCGGCACCTTCCGCCCGCTGGCGCTCCTGACGCAGGAGGCAGGCGTGCGCGAGAGCTGGCACTATCACTGCGATCCGAACGGCGCGCCGGTGCGCATCACGTCGGTTGAGGGGGAGATAGTCTGGTCAGAACGCGCCGGCGCATGGGGTGAAAAAGGCCCGGTTTACGCCAGCCGCATCGATAACCCGCTGCGCTTCCAGGGCCAGTATTTCGACCCCGAAACGGGTTTACATTACAACCGCTATCGTTACTATGATCCGGCTATCGCGGCCTATATCAGCCAGGACCCGATAGGGATGCTGGGCGGGGGCAATCCTTATCGCTACGCACCTAATGCGTTGATGTGGATTGATCCGTTGGGGTTGATTCGCGGTCCGGTTTCCTTACCCGACGAACCAGGTATTTATATCATTCATGCCGGCGGAAAATCTTATGTAGGCTCGGCAGGCATTAAACAACAAGGTATGCTTTCACGTGTATCAAGCCCTGAACACGCCCACGCGCAAAGGTTGCTTTCTCAACCTGATGTTAAGATTCAGTATGTTCGTGTTCGCCTCAGTGATTCTCTCACTGAAAGTGAAAGGAATAATATTTTACGATATTTTGAACAGCGTGAGTTTGATAAAGAAGTCAAGCGAGTAGGGATAACCAATATGCTTAATGATCCTCATTCGAGGATTCAGGCTGAAGGAAAAAGATCTTATGCGCTGTCATTAATTTCGAAAAATAAAGTTCGTGCTTCAAGCAGACGTACCACTTGTAAAAAAAGTTAGGACGAGGGAGCAAAATGCAACAGAGTAAACTTAGCGCTATCACGTATTATTATTTACCCGATAAGAATGAGGGGTATTATTGCGTGGGGAATAAAGGCGCCTGCCAGCATTTCGCTGAAGAGGGCGCAAAAATTATTCCCTGGTCTAAAGACCCTGAATTTGATGATGGCGTCGTCTCTCTTCGTCTGGTGCTTACCGACAAAAATGTGAAATCGCTGAAGGGTAAGCCACCTCAGTGGCTGTCAGGCTTATCTAATCTGACGTTTCTACAAATGCCGCTTGAATTAATGGTGAATATAGAGCCGGGTGATCTTCCCGTCGGGCTTAAAAGTTTAATGTTAGTTCACTCTGAAACAAGTGTTTATTCCGGTCCCATTGCATGGCGTGTGCTTGCTGAATCGACTGCATTAGAGGCGTTAACATTACAAAATGATTTCGGTTCAGAATCGTGCGCTGCTTTTACTTATGCCAGTGACTTTCAGATGCTGAATTTATCGTTACTGTCTTATGATTCTGCTAAAAACGGGAAGCTTGTCACGCTGATTGATAACAATAAATGTTTCGAGTTAATCAGTATTGATAACATAACCACAGATGAAATAAGTTCAAACGCGGTAAGGAATGCCACCGGGCTAAGTTTGATCGGCGTAGATAAATCCATAGATCTTCATTCACTCGAAGGCCTGAGCAATCTGGAAGCTATTTTCATCAATGGCGCAAAATGCGAAATTGATTGTAGCGTTTTTGATAAAATGCCAAAAATCAAAGAAGTGGAAGTTATTAATAGCAAGAAAATGGCGAATCCCGCTGCGCTGTTAGCTAACCGAAACATTAAAAACCTCGTGGTGGTGAATTGTGGAAATCCTTTTAAAAAGGCCAGGAGCGAGGTGAACCCTTCTGACTACGACATTCTTGATATATATTTTTCATGAATTTTTTGTAGGGTGATTGCTTATCGTACAATTATCCTTCATTGAGAATTTGCCCTCCGCGGGTGCGCTTCGCTTACCCGCGCTACACGGTATATTTGTTATGTCATTTCCGTAGGGTGGGTAAGCGAAGCGCACCCACCGATCAGGTTAAAACCGCGGGTGCACTTCGCTTACCCGCGCTACACGGTATATTTGTTATGTCGTTTCCGTAGGGTGGGTAAGCCTGCGCACCCACCATCAGGCCAAACCGGCGGGTGCGCTTCGCTGACCCGCCCTACAAATACACCGGCCAGGTTTAATCCCATACCACCCCTTTTAAAAGCGCATAATCATAAAGCCGGTCGCGGGCGATATTTTTCATCTTCACTTCGCACATAATGTCGAAATCGGTAAACGAGAGCGCCCAGTCGTTCAGCGTGCTGTTGAAATAATAATCGGAATGCGCGCGCAGTTTGGTTTTCGGGACGCCGAGTTGCGACTGCTCAGGAAATCCCTGTTCAGGGATAAGCCCTTCCTGAGAGATGGAATAATGCAGAACCGGCCGCACGCCGCGCCATGAGGCTTTTATTTGCGCGATGCGCGGATCGTCCGGTGTAATAAACGCATTCTCTTTTACCCAGTAGTGGTGAATATCCAGCACTATCGGGCACAGCGCCTGCGCCTGGAGTACATCATCCAGCGAGCAGGATATTTCGTCGTTTTCCACCGTCAGCATCCGCTGCGCCTGCGGGCTTAACCGGCTAAACGCCTCATGAAAACCCGCGAAACCGCGTTTGCCGTTCATATGAATATTGATTTTAAAATCCTGAAACTGCTGGCCGTACCCCATCATTACCGCGCAGAGGGCGTGATATTCCACATCCTCAAGCGCGCGATCGACAACGTCAGGATTATCTGACGCTAAAACCGAATACTGGCCGGGATGAAAGGAGAGGCGAATATCATGCGCGCGCGCAAATTCACCACAGCGGGTAAATAACGGCGCCAGCTCGGTGAAAAATTCCTGATAGACCGGGCCTGCCTCCGGCACGGTATAGAGCGGCAGGAGATCGCTGCCGATGCGCATCATCCTTAAAGCGGGGGGTAGCTGCGCAAGCTGCTCCAGCGTCAGATAAAGGTTATTGAGATTCGTCTGCGCGAGCTGAGATAACAGCGCCAGACGCGGCGCATGATCGAGACTTAAAAAGCGGGTGCGGGTGGTCGATTTAAACGGGAATTCCTGTTTGAGCCCTGAATCTAAAAACTTACATGCGAAACCTAATTTCATGCACCCTCCGGTTGTCTGTGATTTCAGTGTAGCAGGCTGTAAACCGGGCGTTTCGTCAGGCTGTAGAGCCTGAGTTTAAGCAAAACCGTTATACTGTCCGTTTGCGGCGGACATGCCGCGTTTTCACGGACTTATCAGAAACGACTTATGAAATTACTTTCCTGGCGCGTTGTTCTTCCGGTTATCGCCTGCGCGGCGCTGGCGTACTGGTGGCTGACGCCGCACTTCAACGATGAAGATAAAGCGTATTACGCCTCGGTGTTTTGTACGGTGCAGAACCAGCATCAACGCCCTGATGACTGGGCGGCGGCGATGGAAAACGTGATTGAAGGCAGCAACAACGATTACGCGCTGCAACGCCAGCACTATTCCGCCGCGCTTGGTCGTGAGGTCATCAGCACCTGGCAGGGGCTGGATGACGCGAAACGCGCTGCGCTTATCGCCGCGCCGCAAACCTGCGGCGAACAACTTGCTCACCTGATGCGCTGATCATGCGCCAACGGGCGGCTACACTCAGTGGAGGATATTTACTTCGCTGAGGTCGCCTTGCTGTCCGGACATAAATTTCTCGCCCTGAGCGGGTTTTCGCTTATTGCCGCCGCCTACGGACTGGCGCGTTTCTCCTGGGGATTACAGTTACCTGATGTTATCCGGGATATCCCGATGTCCCCGACGCGGGTCGGCGCGCTCTCGGCGGCGTCGTTCGCGGCCTATGGCGTGGCGAGCGTGGCGTCATCCTTTTGCACTGCCCGCACCGGGCCGAGGCTGCCTGCGCTGCTCGCGGGCCTGTTCGCGATTATTGGGTTGATCGTGCTCGCCCAGGCGACAGAGCCGCTCTGGCTGGCGATAGGGGTGATCTGCGCCGGGATTAGCTCCGGGCTGGTCTCGCCGCCGATGGCCGAAGCGGTCAACCGCGAGGTGACACCGGCGCAGCGCCCTGGCGTTAATACGGTTATCAATGCCGGAACGGGCGGGGGCATCATTTTATCCGCGCTGGCCGTGCTGCTGATGCCGGGGCAATGGCGTGAGATCTGGCTGGTCTTCGCCGCACTCGCGCTTATTCCGACGCTGATTGCCTGGCGCGCTATGCCCGCCGGGGCGGTGGGTGAACGCCTCTCGCTGAAAACCCAACTGGCGGCGCTACGGCGGCCCGCACTGCGCCCACCGCTGATTATCGCCCTGTTAAGCGGCGTGGTGAGCGCGGCGTACTGGTCCTTCGGGCCGCTGATGTTTCAGTCGCAGGCGGGAATGGAAGGCCGCGATATCACGCTGCTCTGGCTTGTCACCGGCGTGGCGGGTTGCTTTGGCGTATTGACGGGCGTGCTGATTGCCCGCGTTGGCATTAATCACGCGCACCGCCTGATGCAATTGCTTACCGTGGCCGCGTTCGGCCTGCTGGCGCTCTGCGTCTCACACCCCTGGCTGTGCTGGGGCGTGGCGGCGCTCTATGGTTTTGCCTATATCACGCTCTCCGGCGTACTGCTGGTCAGCGGGGTGGCGGCGACAGGAGAGTTTCCGGCGGCGGGCCTCGGCGCGGTATTTCTGCTGCTGGCGACCGGCCAGATGGCGGGCTCCGCGCTCTTTGGCGCGCTGCTGGACACATTAAGCGCCGTACCTGCGCTCGGCATTTTCGGGGCGCTGGCGTTACTCGCGCTCTGTTTACCCGCTGAGCAAACGCCAGCGCGTAACCCGGATATATGCTCAAGAAAGCGAGCCGCACGCCGATAAACATCTTATAAAGCCGCGCCTTAATGGCGCACAGGGCGTAAGCGTTATACCTCGGGAGCTTACGCATGGCTTGCGGTTCTGCCGGCGGAGTGCCGGAAGAGTGTATTCAGGAATGTTTTAGTGCCGGTCGAACAAGCAGCGCATCGCTGTAATGGACGTCGAAAAAACGAAACCGGAGGTTGAAATGTATTCCTTCATAGCGCGGCAGCCTATCTTTGACGCGTCGCTGAACACGGTGGCTTACGAGTTACTCTACCGGGACGGGCTGACCAACGCCTTTCCGTCTGTTACCGCCGAGTTCGCCACCAGCCAGCTGCTTGCCGATCATTTTCTGGTCACGCCGTTACAGCGCTTGTCCGGGAGACATACGTCATTTATCAATTTTCCGTATGAAATGATCGTCAACGGGCTGGCGCAGTCACTGCCGCGTCAGAATGTCGTGATAGAGATTCTTGAGAACAGCGTGCCGGATAACGCGCTGTTTACTACCGTGCGCGAGATGTACGAGCAGGGCTACTGCTTCGCGCTGGATGATTTCACGCTGGAGAGCGAGTGGAGCCGTTTTTTACCCTATATCAGCGTCATTAAGTTTGATATTCAGTCCACAAGCGTTGAACAGATCAAAGCGTTCCTGAAAGCGCACCCGAATCTGCGCTGTAAACTGCTGGCTGAAAAAGTCGAGCAGCGCGAGGAGTTTGATCAGTATCTGCAGCTGGGCTTTCATCTTTTCCAGGGCTATTTCTACAGCAAGCCGGAACTCATCAAGACGAAAAAGCTTCCTGAACAAAAAGTCTTTATCCTGGAGCTTATCCGCGAGGTGAACGCGGCCCGCCCGGATATGGCGAAGATCGAAAAACTGATCAGCCGCGATGTGGCGATCACCTATAAGCTGATGCGCTACGTCAATAACATCAAGTATCAGCATAACTATCACGCGAATGCCGAATCGCTGCCGTTTCGCAGCATTTTCGCGTTTCTTGGGCTCTATGAACTGAAAAGGTTCATTACGATCCTCGCGGTCACGCACATTAGCGATACCTCGGTGAGCGAGCTGTATAACGTCAGTCTGGTGTACGGGCGCTTTTGCGAACTGGCGGCGCACCGCATCGGCGGCGTGAGCGAGGATGACGCATTTATCACCGGGCTGTTCTCGCGCCTCGATGCGATTATGGATATCCCGATGGAGACGTTGCTTGAGCAGATTTACGTCTCGAAGGAAGTCAAAAAAGCGTTGCTTAACCGGGAAGGCGTGCCGGGCGCGCTGGTTCGGCTGTGCGAGGCGTTCGAGTGCGCCGACTGGCCGGAGGTGGTGAATGTGGCGCATGAGCTGAATCTTACCGAGCGGGATATCATCGATATGACGCATGAAGCGGTGAAATGGGGTGATGCCATCATCTGATATTTTTGACGCAGGCGGCCCGGCTGGCGCCGCCTGCGCGCCATCTGGCTAAAACACGGTTTCGATTATTCCGTCATTCTCGCGCATCTTGACTACGCTTTTACAGGCACGCTGACGTGCGGCGCCTGGGCGCTGCCGTCGCTGGTTCTGGATGACTTCAGGAGACGGACATGCACCCGCACACGACCGCACGATCCCCGGCAGCCGCCGTGGCGCTTTATGAACTGCTCAATCCCATTCCTTTAGGCTTCTTCACGGCCGCCTGGATTTTCGACATCCTCTATATGAAAAGCTACGTGCAGATGTGGACCGATGCCGCCAGCTGGCTTATCGCTATCGGCCTTGTGATCGCCATTATTCCGCGCTTAATCAGCCTCGGGCAGATCTTGCCGGGACGTCGCCATCTGCATGGCCCGGCGCAGCGGCTGCACTTCTGGCTGAATCTGGTGGCGATCGTGCTGGCGATATTCAATGCCTTTATTCACAGCCGTGATGCTTACGCCGTGGTGCCTGCGGGCGTCATTCTCTCAACGCTGGTTGTGGCGCTGATGCTGCTGGCCAACGTTCAACTCGCGTTACGCCAACGCGCTGCTTAAGGAGAAGCCCGCATGAACAACATTCATCGTCTCGCGCTGGCCGTCTCGCTGGGCGTTCTGCTTAGCGGCTGTGATAACAGCGCCACGCTCGATCCGCAAAAACAGGTCGGGCCCAATCCGGAACTCCCGCAAGCGAAAAACTTCCTGCTGCCGCCGATGCAGGTGCCGGAAGGCGTGGCGTGGAAAGAGGGCGAAATGCCGAAAGTGGCGCAGGGTCTGAAGATTGAAAAAATCGCCGATGGGCTGATGCACCCGCGTCAGGTTTATGTGCTGCCCAATAACGATATCCTGATTGCCGAATCCAACGGCACGCCGAAACCGACCACGCGCCCTAAACAGTTGATCATGGGCGTGGTGCAAAAGGCATCGGGCAAGGGCGGGCCGGGCGGCAATCGCATCACGCTGCTGCGTAACGTTAACGGTAAATGGGAAAAGCATACCTTTATTGAAAACCTTAACGCGCCGTTTGGCATTCAGCTCACCGGCAATACGCTGTGGGTGGCGAACGCCGACAGCCTGGTGAAATTCCCGTATCAGGAAGGGCAAACGGCGATCCGCACGCCGGGCGAGGAAGTGACTGAACTGCCGGGCGGGCCGATTAACCATCACTGGACCAAATCGCTGCTGGCAAGCCCGGACGGCAGCAAGCTCTATGTGGGCGTCGGGTCTAACAGCAATATCACGGAAAACGGCATCGGCGCGGAATATCGCCGCGCGGCGGTGCTCGAAGTGGACGCCGCCACCGGCGCCAGCCGTATCTATGCGAGCGGCCTGCGCAACCCGACCGGCCTCCAGTGGGAGCCTGAGAGCGGCAAGCTGTGGGCGATTGTTAACGAGCGCGATGAAATCGGCTCCGATCTGGTGCCCGATTATATGACGTCGGTACAGGAGAAGGGCTTCTACGGCTGGCCGTACAGCTATTTTGGCAACCACGTCGATAAACGCGCTGAACCACAGCGCCCGGATCTGGTGGCAAAAGCGATCAAGCCGGATTACGCGCTCGGCTCGCACGTGGCGCCGCTTGGCCTGCATTTTTACACCGGCGATAACATGCCGCAGTATCGCGGCGGGGCGTTTGTGAGCGAACACGGCAGCTGGAACCGCTCGCCGCTCAACGGCTATCAGGTGGTGTGGGTGAAATTTGAAAACGGTAAACCGGTCGGGATGCCGCAGCCGGTCGTGACCGGTTTCCTGACGGACGATCAGAAACAGGTGCGCGGGTTGCCAGTCGGCGTGACGCAGGATAACAGCGGCGCGCTGCTGATTGCCGACGACGCCGGTAACGCTATCTGGCGCGTCAGCGCAGCGAAGTAAAAACAGGCCGCCGTCGGGCGGCCTTTTTCCCTTCCGAAGAGGGCGCATTTACGCCTGCTATACTTTTAATTCATTCATCAGCAAGGAGTTCACGATGCCGGAATCCACCCAACGCGACGGGATGCCCTATTTTCTGTTTCTCTGCGACGGCCGCGTGCTGGCGCAAAACATTGACGGCCGGATTATCGACCTGGGCGAAGCCCGCGACGAGAATGGCACGTTCGCCTGGCGGCTTGATGGCAACGATGAGCATGGCGAAGGCCTGAAGAGCGCCTCCGCGGTGCTGGACGATATCGCCGCACATCTGGAGTTTCTGTTTATCGACGGGCAATTTACCAGCCTGCCGGATGTCTCTGGCGACTACGCAGGCAGGCTTGATGACGCGCCCGCTAAAGAGATTGTGCTTAATGAACTGAGTGACAAAGGCGGCGACGATAACCCGCCAGCGGTATAAGGCCCGCGCAGGGCAGGGGACAGCGAGGCCACAGAAGACGGTGGCCTCAGGATTACCCGCGGTTGCTGGCGAGATCGGGAGTGGAATTATGATTCATCGTCACCACCTGACTGATATTATCCGGCAGTCGACGCGCTTCTAAATATACGGTTTGCCAGTAAGGATTATCTAATGAGGAGCGGGTGACGCCTTTACTGGTTGAGGCATGAATAAATTCGCCGTCAGAGTCATAAAAGCCGACATGCAGCGCGCCCTTAATACGGAAGAACACCAGATCGCCCGGACGCAGCTTATTTTTATCAACGCCTTTCCCCATCTGAATTAATTCCCGCGTAGTGACGCGCGCCATCGGCAGATTAAATCTGTCATGCAGGGTACGCCAGACAAAACCCGAGCAGTCGATCCCGTCACGCTCTGTGCCGCCCCACTGATAAGGCGTGTCGCGCCAGGTGTTCATCTGGTCATGAAGGGCGGCGATAACGGGGATCAAATCCGGCCGGTGTTGGTTTGCGGTGGTATCAGGGAGCGGAGCGTTGGTTTTCGGTTCTGGCGACTGGTGAGCGCATCCTGTCAGGTAAACACAAAATAAAAGGGCGAATAAAGGTTTGGCGCGGAAATCCATATCGTCTCACTGACAAGCGGTTTTATATATTGGGTGCCGGAATTTTTACTAAAAACGTGGCTCATCGCCAGCGCTTTCTCATCCTTTACACTTATTGACATTAAGCGGCAATAATATTTCTCGCGAGAGGTATTTTGGCGTAGGTATTCATATTCAGAAACAACTTAACCCGAAATAAAGGCTTTACAGTAGGTTATTACGCTAATTATGGCTTAATAAATAACACGCCGTAATTATCCCCGAACATAATTAAGTCACCCTGGATGCCTGTGTCCAGTATGACGTCTGCGGGTGCGCTGCGCTTACCCGCGCTACGTGTGTCGTCAGCAGATGTTAAAAGTATCGCGGTCGGTTGCTGAAAAGAGCGAAAGCGATCAATCCGCGCATACAGTCAGAATTGTATGCACGCTCAGGACATGCGCCGTTTACAGAAGACGCCGCGCGGGTTAACGCGCAACTGGCACAATTCGCTGATAACGCCGTAGCGCGGGTAAGCGAAGTGCACCTGCGGAAAATAATATAAAAACGGTGCGCTACGTGAAATCTGAGAAAAGTTGTGAGGCTCAGGCCAGCAGATTTCGCGTAGCGCACCGGGAGAGATTGAGAGGTTTATGTCTTAAGCGGGCGCAGACATGCAGGGCAGGCAACAGTAGCGTCAGGCGGCCAGGGCGATACGCGTGGTTCCGATGCCAGATTCAATTTAACATAATATACATTATGCGTACTAAAGGAGGCTCCCGGCGATGTTCAGTAAATTCTGGCTGAAATCCCTCGCGCCGCTATAAGGTTCTACAGGTGCGCATGACGCCTGAACACAACCGCGTTCCATATCCAGAGACGTTGATGGCGAGACCGAAACGCCGGACATAACGTGGAGAGAAAACTTATTCCGTTAACAACCGGATGCTCGCAGCAATCGGACCCGGCGCCATGCGCCGCTGCCTGCGAGCGGCCTTGATACTTCGCATGTCACGTTGAATTAATTGCCCTCTGCGGGTGCGCTTTGCTTACCCGCGCTACGGGTTCAATCGCTGATGCACGAAATCGATAAACGCTCTTGTTTTCGCGGGCAAAAAACGCCGGTTTGAATACACCGCGAATAGTTGCAACGGCGCTGCCGCTTGTTCAAACTCAACTTCGATGAGCTGTCCATCACGAATGTAAGGCTGGCAGGCTTGTTTCGCCAGAATGGCAAAGCCGACGCCGGCGATGGCCGCGCGTCCCGCCATCTCTCCGCTATTGACGCGATAATGCCCTTTAACCTTTATCGTCTCGAACTCCCCTTTTCTGTTCACAAACTGCCAGGGAGCGCCTTTCAGCGCGCTTACCGTTGTAATACAAGGCAGTTCTTCAAACTGCCGTATTTCAGAAGGCGTACCATAGCGCTGGATCACCGAGGGCGCGGCGACAATGGTGCAAGGAATGGTCATCAGATGTCGGGCGATATAATCACTGTCATCCATCTGCCCTCGGGTGATAATGATGGCTACATCAAGATCGTCCCGCAGGGATTCAAAACCTGACAAATTGGTGATGCAACTGATTTCCAGGTCAGGGTTTTGGCAGGCGAAATCGGCAATAGCAGACCCGAGTAATGCCGGGCCTGATTCATTTGGAATACAGATACGCAGCGGTCCCTTGAGTTGCATTTGACGCAACATTAATTCTGTCTCCGTTTGCTCAAGCGCCTCCAGTAATGGCTTCGCCCGGCTATAAAGCAGGTGTCCCGCCTGAGTCAGTTTCATGTGTCGGGTGCTGCGTTCAATGAGTTGCAGATTCAGCTTTTCTTCTAACTGAGCCATGCAGCGGCTGATATTGGATGTCGGCATTTGAAGAAGTTTCGATGCCCCGACGAAACTCTCTTTTTCTACTACCGCAATGAACACATTCAGGGTTTTAAAATCCAGAACCGGGCGCATCGATTATCCCATATATGATAATAATGATTACCATTTCTACCATATAATAATCAGCATTGATAGCAGTTACAATCAGGTATCTTTTATCGTCGGGTTGCTTGCTATGCCACAGAATACACCAATCTTTAATCATAACTCTTTAATGCGGATAGCCCTTGTCGTGGCTTTTATCCAGTTCACAAATGCTCTGGAATATATGGCGTTAACGCCCGTTTTTACCTTTATGGCTGACGAATTTTCGGTTCCTGTATCGTTTTCGGGCTATGTCTCTGGCATTTACACGCTGGGTGCGGTTATTTCTGGAATAGCGGCGTTTTATTGGGTTGAGCGGTTTAATAAAAAGCAATTCTTGTTCAGGAATATGCTGCTGCTGGGAGTGCTTACGTTTTTGTGCACGGTAACCACATATTTTTATACGCTGCTGGCAATACGATTTTGCGCTGGCCTGGTGGGTGGTACGACAATGGGCGTCGGCATGAGTATTTTGATAAATTATGCTCCTGCACAATCACGCGGAAAAATGCTGGCAACGGTAATTGCCTCATTTTCGATGGTAAGCATTGTCGGCATGCCAGCGGTCATGTTTTTATGTACGCATTATGACTGGCGGACTTCATTGTGGTTAATCAGTGTGTTATGTCTGGTTTGCTTACCGCTGATCATATTTATCCTTCCCCGTGATGCGGTTTCATCGGGCGTAAAGGCCAAACTCTCTTTTGATACGCTAACCTTATTTTTCGCTTCCTGTAATGCACTGGTGCAGTTCAGTCCCATGCTTATTATACCCATTCTGACGCCGCTAATGATTCACTCTATGGGAGCGCAGGAAAGCCTGTTGCCGTTATTATTTTTAAGTGGAGGCGTTGCAGGTTATATCTCTACAAAAATAACAGGCATCCTCACGTCGCGTATATCTGCCGTGGCGCTGTCATCCCTTTCAACGCTGTTACTGGTAGCGAGTTTGCTCATTCCTGTGATGGGCTATCAGAACGTATTTGTCTTTATTATCCTGTTTCTTGGCGCCTCATACAGCCGACTGGTTTGCGCATCAGCTGTGGTGGTCCACTATCCTGCGGATGCGCAACGGGCCAGTTTTTCTTCACTTCAGACAGCACTGATGTATCTGATAACCTCACTCGCCTTCTTTCTGTCTTCCTTATTACTTCCTGACCACGCCATAAGCCCGCATGACCTGAACAGGCTACTGGTGATAAGTGCGTTAAGCGCCGCGGGATTTCCGGTAATGGTCGTCATACTGCAGAAGAAACTGGCTAAACGCGCTGTCAGTCATAAAGCCAGCGCCCGGCCCGCGCGGAGTCAATAAGCATGCCGATCGTGAAAAACGGCACCTGGGGGATTTCGCGTTTGCGCAATGGATTGAGCATGACGCTCAGCGGCGGATCGGGCGGATAATAAGTGGTAATGGAGAAATTGCCGCGCGCCACGCCAAACGTCGTAAAGAAATCCTCCATCAGCGCCAGCGCTTCGTCATCGTCCAGTTGCAGATCAAAATCCAGATCGGTCTGTTCGGTCAGTTCAGGTTTCCCGAACAGGTAAAAGCCGTCGTGCTTGCGAACGTGTGCAAAGACTCGCGCTTTCAGGCTGTCGGTTGTCATCATTTCCTCAGCGCTTATCGCTGCGCCAGCGCCTGGCGTTCAACCCGCGCGATAAAATCGTTCTTCAGTTGGCTGTAAATGTCGGACTGAAAGCCGCTGTCGCGGGCGGCGGCGAATTTGACCTGCGCATATTCCTGCATAACAACATCGTGACGGCGCAGATAATCGCGAAACGCCAGGTGGCGCGTCACGTGCTCGCTTGCGGCGACGAACGCGTGGAGATGATGTGTGCGCACAACGTCGCCTTTGATGAAATAACGCCTGCCCGGAATACCATATTCACCGCGCGGCGTGTAGCCCAGCGCCCGCATCGCGTCATTACGGGCGTCAAGCTCAGCAAGACCGGTAACTTCAATCAGCATGTCGATAACCGGTTTGGCCGCAAGCCCCGGCACCGACGTACTGCCAATATGATGAACGGCCAGCGCAACGTCGCCGAGCGCTTCGCGCACCCTTTTCTCTTCCTCAGAAAATTGCGCAGGCCATGCCGGATTGTAGGGTTCCAGCGTAATCTGTCGTCCGGCCATCCTGTTCTCCTTTATTGATTCAGGCTGGCTGAATCGTTTCTGTGGTGATTTCGGCACCCGGCATCATCGCGGTTAAACCGTCAGCGAGTTCGCGGGCGGCGGCTTCTGCGGCCTCCACCGGCATTTCGGGTAAGCATTCCAGAATAAACCACATCGCCTGCGCCTGCGAATCCAGCCGTGTGCGCACGCCCTGACGCCAGTTCCAGCGGCGACAAGTGACGCCCGCATCGTCGCGCCAGACGGGTTCGCCGGGATCCGGCGATTCATTCACCGGTTCGCCGTCTTTAAAGGTATCGAATACTTCGCTGCCGCAGGCGATCACCAGCCGCGGCTCGCCCTGGTACGCCGCGCGGTTCTCCCCGCCGATCGGCACGGCGTATTTGATACTCACGGCGTTATAGAGATCAACGACCGGATCGAGCGACGCCATGGTGCCGTCACGCGCAACCCGTTTGCGCAGCGCCTGCGCGGAACACGGCGTGCGTTTTGGCTTCGCGCCGAACGCCTGAAAAACGGCGTCCCAGGCGGCAAGATGGGCCTGCGCCCATGGAAAATCGTTCTCTTGCACGTGGCGGCACGCGACTTCCAGCGCCCTTCTTCCGACGGTTTCATCAGCCAGCGGCGCGGCGATGACATTAATGCTAATGGCGCGGAAACCCGGCGCGAGCTGCGCGATTTCCGGGGCAATTGACGGTCTTAAGGGTTTCATCGGATAATCCTGTAATGACTATTTTATTTCATGGTAATGACCAGTGACCCAAAAAGTCAATATAATGACTGAACCAGGCGCCGATATTGACTCGCTCAGCGTGGCCCTGGCGCAGCGGCTGAAAAGCTGGCGCAAAGAACACAATGTCACACTGGACACGCTTTCGCGTCGCGCGGGCGTCAGTAAAGGCATGCTGGTCGAGCTTGAAAAGGCCGCCGCTAACCCGAGCATTGCGATCCTCTGTAAGATTGCCGCCGCGCTGGGTCTGTCGGTCGCGGATTTACTGGATGTGGCGAGTCAGCCCGCGGCGCGCCTGATTGCGGCCTCGCAAATCCCGGTGCTGTGGACGGGGGATTATGGCGGTAAGGCACGTCTGCTGGCCGGAACCAGCGGGCCGAATATGGTGGAACTGTGGCGCTGGGAGATGCGCCCGGGCGAGCGGTTTACCTCGCCGGGACACCCTCAGGGCACGGCGGAGCTGCTGCACGTTGAGCAAGGCATTCTCACGCTTTCCGTCAATGACGAACGTTTGCACATTAACGCGGGTGCCTCCGCTATCGCCCGCACTGACGCGCCGCACGGTTACGCCAATGAACAGCAAACGACGCTAATCTTCACCATGACGGTCTACGAACCGCATTAACAGGCACTATTACGTGACAACGTCACCTAAAACCGCTTACTCAGCGTCAGGCGGTTAACGGTTCCCGCGTCATACTCCACTTCATCGACACAGGCGAAAATCAGCATCAACCCTCGCCCGCCTTCACTCATCAGCGCCGTGTCGTCGTCCTGCGCGCAATCGCGCGCGGCATCCAGTTTTCCATCGGGAATAGCATTACCGTTATCGGTGAACGTCACGCATGCGCCCGCGTCGTCGTGCTGAAACTCAACGGTAAATTCACGCGTCGGCGTCTCTTCCAGCGCATGGCGGATGACGTTTGCCGCCGCTTCGCACACCGCTAAATCGAACGCGAAACGCCAGTCGTCATCCACCGGCAGCGACGCCATAAAGTGCGCCAGCGCGTCGGCGAGCGGGCCCAGCGCATCGAGCCGCGCGGGAAGCGTCAGGACGGCGCTCATCGGCTCATCCTTTTTGCAACCGGGCCAGCGCAGCGGCGCGGTCCGGGCAGAGGATAAACACCCTGTCCATGCGGGTCAGCTTAAACATATTCATGATGTTGCTGTTCAGCGAACAGAGCGCCATTTCCCCTTTGCCGTTCATCTGTTTAAAGAGCGCAATCAGGGTGCCGAGGCAGCTACTGTCGATAAAATCCACGCGCGAGAAATCGATAATCAACCCGCCCGTAGTCCGGCTTATCTCTTCACTTACGCCCTGGCGAAACGCGGCGGCGACCGAGGCGTCAAGCCGTCTCACCACCGGCGTTATCACGTTCACGCCATCAAGATGTTCAGTTTCAAGATTCATCGCGCACTCCCTTAAGGCTTCGTTCAATAATTAACAGCGATACGTCGTCGGCCATCGCCACCTGATCGCCCTGCTTTCTGGCGCGCCAGTCAGCCAGCTTCTCGTGCAGCGCGGGGAAAATGGCGTCCAGCGGGCTGGAAACGTGACGTTGTAACCACTGTTCCAGCCGCTCGTGACCAAACTGCTCCTGCTGTGGGTTCTCACACTCCGTGATGCCGTCGCTGTAGAGGCATAACCGGTCGCCGGGGCGCAGCGTAAACGAAGCCTCTTCCCAGCTTAAGCTTTCCAGTAAGCCCACCGGCGCCCCGCCGCTGCCGACACGGGTAATAGAACCGTCTGGGTGTGTGATAAACGGCGTCGGATGCCCGGCCTGACAGAGTTTCCCCTCGCCGGTTTCGATGTCGATAACGCCGTATATCATCGTGAAGTAACTGACGATTTCCGTATCGTCATGGCAGAAACGCTCGTTCAGAATGCGGATAACCTCATGCGGCGCGGTCACGCCGTCGCCGTCGAACAGAAACCGCTCTACCGCGCGTCCGTGCAGGAACTGGCGCGCCACGGCAAGCGACATCATCGCCGCGCCCACGCCGTGGCCCGCCACATCCACGCAATAAAAACCAAGATGACGGTCGAGCGGGAAAAGATTAAAGATATCGCCAGAGACATATGCCGATGGCACAAACAGCCAGTCGGCGAAGAAGCTGTCGTACTGCATGCGCCGCCCTGGCAGCACCGAACGCTGTAACTGCGCCGCAGCCTGGAGATCGCTTTCGATTTGCGTCAGCGCCTCGCGCAGCCGCGCGTTACGGGCCGCGAGCGTCGCTTCCAGCTCCAGAATTCGCTCGCCCGCATGCAGTCTGGCGCGCAGCTCGCTCTGGTTGACGGGCTTACTGAGAAAATCATCGGCGCCCGCCTGAAAGCCGAGCGCCAGATCGTCCACACTCTCACGCGCGGTTAATAAAATCAGGTAGATGTAGTGTTCCTGGAAGCGCGCGCGGATCTCCTGGCAGAGCGTCAGGCCATCCATCACAGGCATCTCCCAGTCGCTCAGCACCATATTGACCGGCTGTGTGGCCAGCACGTCCAGCGCCGCGACGCCGTTAACGGCTTCCAGCACCTCGTAGCCCCACTTTCCCAGCATGCTGCCGATCAGCCGCCGGTAAACGGTAGAGTCATCAACAATCAAAATCCGCTGTCTGTCCGGCATCGAAGCTCCTCAGAGGGGTAAATACCAGATAAGGCTGACGGTGCCCTCGCGGAACTTGCCGTTGCCGCTTGCATGGCCCGGATACCGCGTGCCGCTGTAGTTGGCATACTGAAGCGAGAACGTGCCCGGTTTATAGCCTGCATAGCCGAAGCTGTAGCTGTAGTCGCCGTTCCACGGCTGCTGCTGGCTGCTGTCCGGATACCAGAACGCGGTGGCGCGCACGAAGAAATGTTGTTTCAGGGTATAGCCGCAACCGCCCAGCACCACATTCTTATTGCTGCGGATGTCATTACTGTTGAGATCGTAATAGCGCGGCACCCA
This sequence comes from Cronobacter sp. EKM101R, assembly GCF_963888145.1. Taxonomy (NCBI): domain Bacteria; kingdom Pseudomonadati; phylum Pseudomonadota; class Gammaproteobacteria; order Enterobacterales; family Enterobacteriaceae; genus Cronobacter; species Cronobacter sp. EKM101R. The sequence goes on from NZ_CAWPHW010000012.1 coordinate 410,555, forward strand.
CGTATAGCCCACCTGGCAGATAATCGAATCGTCTTTGTTAATCAGCAGATGTTTCTCCAGCGGTTTCGGCAGCGAGAATTTATACGCCGCCGTCACGCCGCCCTGTTCAAAATAGCTGTGACGTTTGTTGCCCGATGGCCAGATGTGGTTATCGCCATAGTTGCTGTAGACGAGGCTGAAGGTGTTGGCGTGCCAGTCATCGTAGCCAAAGCTGTAACGGAAATCCGTGGTATAGCGGTTTAAGTCGCGCACCGGCGCGCGCAGCGTGACGTTGGCGAAGAGATAACTCCACGGCGAATATTGCAGGCTCAGGTTGAGCGTCTGGTTAATTTTGTTGGTCTGCGACGCCGTATCGCTACTGTTCGGGATCGTGACGTATTGCTCTTTCAGCCCGCTGTTAAAGCTCAGCGCGCCGGAAAATTTCTTATCGTTACCCGAAAACAGCCGTCCCCAGCGGCTCGTGAACACGCCTGCCTGGATAGGTTCGGATTCGTTATCGGCGCTGGCCCCGCTCTGCGCGCTCGCAGGCGTCTGTGCGGCAAAACCCGGCTGCGCCGCCAGCGCGAGCGTTGCCAGACCGAAGCAGTGATATATCCTCGTCATACCCGTGTCGTTCCTTAATTGGGGATCCAGCGTCCGGCGACATCATATTTCGCCATCAGCCAGAGAATGCCCAGCGCCACGCTGTGAACCAGCGTATTCACAAGCCAGGCCTGATGCCATAAATCGAAATGCACGACCTGACTGACCAGCAGCACCACATAGACATGCAGAATAAAGGTGTAAAGCGAGTGCTGGCCGAGCGGGATCAGAAACCAGCCGGTCAGGCGGTAGAGCGGCGTCCAGCACCAGGTCAGCAGCAGATAGACCGTGACCATCAGACAGAAATCATTCAGCACCCGCAGCGGCCCGAGGCCGTTTTTGGCCGCCCAGGTGTGGTAAATCATGTTGAAATCCGCCGGTGAAATCACATGCATCAGCAGGCCTGGCGGCATAAAGGGGTTGGTATGGTTCTGGGCGATAAACATCATGACCAGCGCGCAGATAACCATAAAGGTGACCGTCACCTTGCCGGGACCGGTGCGAGCGAGCGACAACAGCTCCTCTTTGTACCAGCCGCAGGACATCCCCAGCACGTAGATGAACTGCCATGCCATCAGCGGGAACGCAAACTCAAACTCGCTGGCGGTCAGACGAAACGGCGTCACCTGATACAGGCCATAAACCAGCGCCGACCCGGCAATCAGCCACAACGTTTTACGATAATGCAGCAGCGCCAGAAAAAACGGGCTCATTAACAGGAGAAAGACGTAGAGACCCAGAATTTGCGTCTGGTGTGGGCCAATTTGCAAAAACAAAATAATGTTGAACCAGGTTTCTTTAATTTGCGGCGTAGTCGGAAACAGCGACCAGCTATTCCCGGAGAAACGATCGACAAAATGGGTTATTTCAAACGTATTAATAAGAGGTATTTTTGATAGCAGCAGTACGCTCAGGATAATAATGATATTAACCAGATAGATCTTCCACGCGCGCCGCCAGAGGGTCCAGCCGACGGTCAGTAAAACAGCCTTTTGCAGGCGCTGACGATTGAGCATGCCGAGCATAAATCCCGCCAGGATCACAAAGCCTTCGGCCCCTGTCGTTAATCCGAATCGCTCCCACGTCAATATATTAAATATCGACATCACTTCCGTATGGGCGACCACCATCATCACGAGCGCGATGCCACGCATCAGGTCGATACGCAGATCGCGCCGGTCGGCCGCTACGTAGCGCCAGGAGACGCGCGCGCGCGGCATGTCGCGGGTTGAAGCTACGCTTGCAGAATCGCTCATCGGCATGGTTTCTTATCGGCTGGGGCCGCCTGTTCCCGGCGGCGCAATATATTCTGAGTATTATCAGGAAAGTGTATACGGCAATAAGCGGCTGTCAGCGTTTCGCGGAAAATATATTTTCCCCGGCGGGTAAACGAAAAGACGAAGCGGCGCAAATTCTCATGTGAATTTATCCTGCTGGAAAGTTTAGCGCGGGCATCTACAATCACTTCATAAACTTAAAACGAATGCACTGCTATGCCAGAGATATTTCGCTGACGGTGAATAGTTGCCTTTGATAATTATTTCCCGCCACTGTCTTTGTTGTGTCTGGATGATGATGCCGCTATGGGTTTTTATTTCTCCCGTTTTGAAGACCGTAAACCGCCGGAGCCGTTAAAAACGCCCCGCGTGGTGAAGATTCTCTGGCAGGTAATGTCCGTCGCGGCATTAGTGCTGGGCGCGAATTATATTCGCTGGCGCTGGATGGAATCGCTGAACATGGATGCGCTGTGGTACGCCCTGCCGCTGGTCATTGCGGAAACCTGCGCCTGGATTGGCACGGTGCTGTTCACTATCAACCTGTGGCGTGAAGACGATCCGCCCCAGCAACCCGCGCCGCTGGATATTAACGACTGCCTGAATGCGCAAGACCAGGCCGAGCCGCGACCGGTGCGCGTCGACCTTTTCATCGCCACCTATTCCGAAGATGTCGAGCTGGTGCGGCTCTCCATTCAGGATGCGCTGAAGATGCGCTATCCCGGCCCGCTCGATTACCGTATTCACGTGCTGGATGACGGGCGCAGGCCCGCGATGCGCGCGGTCTGCGAGGAAGAAGGCGTCAATTACATTACTCGCGAAACCAATATCGGCTTTAAGGCGGGCAACCTGCGTAACGGCCTTGAGCAGACCGACGGCGATTTTATCGTGATTTGCGACGCCGACACCCGCGTCTTTCCTACGCTGCTTGAGCATACGCTCGGTTATTTCCGCGACCCGGATGTCGCCTGGGTGCAGACGCCGCAATGGTTTTTCGATTTACCCGAAGGCGAGCGGCTGCCGCGCTGGCTGTCGCGTAAGGCGGGTAAACCGGGCTACGCGCTCGGCTGGCTGTCGGAGAAAATCGTCGGCCCGGTGACTATCGGGCGCGATCCGTTCTTTAACGATCCGCGCATGTTTTATGATGTGATCCTGCGCCGCCGCAACTGGGCGAACGCGGCATTCTGCTGCGGCGCGGCCTCGGTGCACCGCCGTGAAGCGATTATGCAGGCGGCGCTGCGCAGTTATGTCTGGACGGTGGAAGAAGAGATTGACCGCCACACGCGCGATATCAGCGACCCGTCGATGCGTGAAGCGCTCCAGGACGCCATGCGCCCGCATGTGCTCTATGACACCGAGCTGACGCCTTATAAATTCCACGTTTCAGAAGATATCTACACCTCCATCGTGCTGCATGGCGACAGCGCGCGCCGCTGGCGCTCGGTGATGCATCCGCGTATCGAATCGAAAATGCTCTCGCCGCAGGATATGCTCACCTGGATTATCCAGCGCTTTAAATATGCCGCGGGCTCCCTCGATATTCTCTTTCACGACAATATCTTCAGCCGCCGCCGCTTTAAGCTCTCGCTGCCCCAGACGCTGATGTACGCCACAACGTTCTGGTCTTATCTGGCCTGCGTCTGGAATACGGTGTTTTTGATCTCGCCGCTGATTTATCTCTTCACCGGCATCCCTCCCGTCTCCGCCTGGTCGACGCCCTTCTATCTGCACTTTTTGCCCTTTTTTATTGTCTCGGAGCTGGCGTTTATGTTCGGTACCTGGGGGATTTCGGCGTGGGATGGCCGCGCCTCGTATCTGGCGTTTTTCTCAATGAACCTGAAAGCGCTCGATACCGTGCTGCGCGGCGAACAGATTAAGTTTCACGTGACGCCTAAAGAGCGTCAGACCGGGCGGTTTCTCTACCTGGTGAAGCCGCAGATAGCCATTGTGGCGCTCACGTTAATCGGGCTTATCTGGGGCGGCATTCAGGTGGCGCGCGGCGCGGTGGATGACCCTTCCGGCTATGTGATTAATATCTTCTGGGGCGCGGTGAATATCGCCGCCATGCTGCCCATGATCATGGCCGCCATGTGGCAACCGGCGGATGAGGAGAGCGGCGCATGAAAGTGACCGACGCCCTGCTGAGCGCGCGCAGCTATATCACCATTCTGGTGGGGTTTCTGATTGGCTTTGCGGTAGTGGTCTGGGTTGAACGCCAGATGCCGACGCGCGTAGAGAGCAGCAGCGGCATTACGTTAAGCGCAGATTTCCCGCCGCTGCCCGATGCCCGCCCGCTCACCTTTGATGAAGCCATCTGGGCGCGCGTGGCCTGGCAATATTTCGTCAATAACACGCGCCCCGACGGGCTGGTCAATGCCCAGGACGGCGCGCCGTGGTTCAGCCTCTGGAGCACCGGCAGTTATCTGCTGGCGACCGTTTCTGCCTACCGGCTGGATGTCATTACCCGCGATGAATTTGACGAGCGCGTGGCGCAGGCGCTGTTTGCGCTGGGCGAGTTGCCGTTGACGCCGAACGGCCTGCCCGCCGCTTACTACCGTGGCGATAAACAGGAGATTCTGGGCAAGCCTGAAAGCAGCGCGGTCGGCGCCGGACGGCTGCTGATGGCGCTCCAGGTGTTGCTGTGGCACTACCCGCAACATGCGCCTGCCGTCCAGGCGCTGCTGGCGCGCTGGGATCTCGACGCGCTGTTTGTGCAGGCGAAAAATACCAGCGCCGCGCTTGCGGTACGCCACTGGGTGATCCCGACCGACGAGCCGCGCGACAGCTTTGGTTACCGCACCTACGCCAGCCACACCCTGCGCCTGATTAACACCACGGCCGGGCTTGCCGTCACGCAGCCGCCGGAAGGCCAGAGCATGATCGATATCGACGGGATCATGGTGCCGGATGAAGGGCTGCGCACCCCGTGGGGCAAACAGCCGTCGCTGGTGAGCCTCCCCTGGCTGTTGACCGGCCTTGAGCTGGGCTTTGACGCCCAAAGCGGTGAAGTGGCGTGGCGCATCATGCAGATCCAGCAACGCCGTCACAGCCTGCGGGTGCGCAAGCCGCCTATCAGTACCGATTACGCCGAACAGGCACCTGATTACGCCGCCGCGATTCCAGAGCGCCAGCCGCAGCGCGAACCGGGCGAGACCGCGTACGACAAAACCGCGCCGGAGCGTACGGCCATTACCTCGACCCGCTCGGCCTTTGCCTGGTATGCGCTGTTTCGCAACGGCTGGAGCGAAGCGTTGCGCCAGCAGGTGCAGCCGCTCCTGGTGCCGGGAAAAGGCTGGCAGCGCGGTCTGAATTTAAATAACAGCGTGAATACTGTGATTGATGCCGACACCAACGCGGTGGTACTGGAGAGCCTTGCCTATATCACGGGTGGGCAACTGCTCTGTCTGGGATGCCAGTACACGCCTTCCACCGCCACTGCTTCTGCGGGAGTTACGCCATGAGTCTGAAATCTTTGCCCCTGTTTATTCGCTTCTGCGCCTGCCTCTTTTTGCTGCTGGGCTGCACGGTGACGGCGCAGGGCCGGGGCGAACTGCCCGCGAACGACTATCCGGCGCGTCATGGCGAGCTGACCGATCGCGAAATGAAAATGGCGAAAAACGCCTGGCAATATTTCGTGGTCAACTATCAGCCGACGACCGGGCTGGTCAACGCCGTCAACCAATATCCCTCCACCACCATGTGGGATACCGGATCCTATATCGGCGCGATGGTGGCCGCCCGTGAACTGGGGATTATTGATAAAGCGGAATTCGATCGCCGCATGCTTAAACTGCTCGGCACGCTGAATAAACTCGATCTCTTCCGCAGCCAGGTGCCCAACAAAGCCTATAACACCATCACCGCGCAGAAAGTGAACTACCTGAACAAACCGGGCGAAATCGGCTTTTCGGCGCTGGATATCGGCCGCATGCTGATCTGGCTTAAAAACGTCAAAGAGCGCTACCCGGAGTATGGCAACAGCGTCGATAACATCGTGCTGGGCTGGGATTTCACCAACGTCATAGATCCCTGCGGCACCATGTATGGCGCTTATCTGGAAAATAACCAGCCCAAATATGTCCAGGAGGGCCGACTGGGGTATGAGGAGTATGGCGCGGCGGGCTATCAGCTCTGGGGCTTTAATACCTGTCAGGCGAGCCGCCCGGAGCCTTACGCGCTGGCGGATATCTACTGTGTGCTGGTGCCGTATGACTCCCGCGACCCGCGCCGTACCAGCCAGCATAACTACGTCGTGACCGAGTCATACCTGCTCTACGGGCTGGAGATGGGCTGGGATACCGCTAAAGATCGCGAAGACAGTCCGAACAACTATTCGCACCCGTGGATGAAAAACTTCGCCGACCGCGTTTATCAGGCGCAGGAGAACCGCTACACCATCACCGGCGTGCTCACCGCCCGCTCCGAGCATCAGCTCGATAAGTCGCCGTACTTCGTTTACGACACCGTCTTTAGCGATGGCTTTAACTGGAACACCATCACCGACAAAGGCCAGTACGTGCCACAGGTCGCGGCGGTATCGCTCAAGGCGGCGCTCGGCATGTGGGTGCTGTGGGATTCGCCTTACACTGACCGTCTTTTCACAACCATTGAGAACGCCAACGATCCGAAGCAGGGCTTTTACGAAGGCATCTATGAGAATGGCGACGGGCCAATCAACGCGTTTACCGGCAACAATAACGGCATCATGCTCGAAGCGTTGCTCTATAAAAAACAGGGCAAGCTGCTGCGCTTTAATACCGACGATCCGAAAAATAAAAATTACGCGCCGTCTCTGTGGGAGAAAAAGCTGGTCGATCTCTTCGAGGATAACAATAGCCGCCGTAACCGTCCGTTCCTCAACATGACGCCGGGCATCCAGAACTGGTGCCAGCAGAGCGGCACGGCGATACGCAGCAAGCCGACCTGTCAGGCCTGCCAGTGCGCGACCTGTAAAGAGGACGAACCTGTGAAACTGCCACCGGTCACCGCGACATGCTTAAAACAGTAAGCCGCCTGCTACTTATCCTCGCCGTGCTGGGCGCGGTGATTGCCTGGCTTCTGCTACGTGATGACCGCGCGGGATGGCGCTGGCTCTCGCACGGGGGCTGGCACACCTCGGCGCGCATCAGCGCGCTGACCCCGCAGGAGCGCGAATGGGCCGCCATCGCCTGGCGTTATTTTGAAAATAACACCCAGGAGGCGACGGGCCTCGTGAACGGCAGCGATAAACGCCCTGTCGCCTCGCTCTGGCAGATAGGCGACTCCCTGATTGCGTTAACCGCCGCGCGCGAGCTGGCGCTGGTGGATGAAAAAACGTTCGACGACCGGCTAACCCGCATTCTCGGCACGCTGAACCGTCTGCCGCTCACCGCCCGTCAGACGCCGAACCGGCTCTATTCCACCTGGTCGCCCACCATGGTGGATTTTACCGGCAAACCGGGCGTCATGGGCTGGTCGGCGCGCGATATGGCGCGTCTGATGCTGGCGCTGCGCCTGGTGGCGCAATATCACCCACAGTACAGCGAATATCTGGAACGCGTGGTGATGCGCTGGAATTTCTGCCCGGTCATCGATAAAGACGGCACGCTTTACGCCGCCCAGATGCAAAACGGGCAACTGGCCCCGCGCGATGAAATCCGTCTGGGCGAAAGCGAATACGCCGCCGCGGGCTTCAGCCTGTGGGGATTCCAGCCCGCGAAAGCCTGGGGCCCGCCGTCGCAGAACGTTATTTTATACGACCGCGCATTGCCGGTGGACGCCCGCGACCCGCGCACGACCTGGCAGCCATCGCTTATCACCACCCTCCCGTACACGCTGCCGGGGCTGGAGTTTGGTTGGGAAGTGCCGGGCGTCGATCGTGAGAAAATCGACAACCTGCGCGAGCGCGCGAAGCTGGTTTATCTCTCGCAGGAGAGCCGCTGGCAGCAGGAAAACATTCTCACCGCTCGCGCCGATTTCAATCTCGCCAATGCGCCGTGGCACGCCGCCGATACCATCTGGGCCAACGGCTACCCCTGGAACACGCTTGGCGACGACGGCAAAGAGTATCCACGCCTCGCGCAGGTCTCTACCAAGGCGGTGTTTTCGCTCTGGGTCTTGTGGGATACCCCTTACACCGACGCGCTGATGCAGACAACCCGACTGATGTATGACGAAAAACGCGGCTGGTATGAAGGCCGCGTCGAGGCGACCGGCGACTATAACCGGGCGCTGACGCTCTCGACCAACGCGACGGTACTGGAAGCGCTGTTTTATAAAGCCAACGGCGGACCGCTGCTGACAAGCGACGCCCCCGCCCCCGGCAGCTACTTCAGCCGCCGCCTGAGCGATGTGTTCAACCCCCTGCGCCAGTGTCTGCCTGGCGAAAGCCGCCCGGAGGTTCGCCCATGATGCTCTATCGGGATCTGTTTGATGAAAGCTACAGCCGTCTGTTTCCCGACGACGACAAACAGCCATTTTTTGAACGCTTTTTTACCCGCTTCATTCATATGACGCCGGAAACCGAGCACCACTTCGCGGCCGTCGAGCCGCGGCTGCTGCGTAATTTCGTCTATAAAAGCTTTTTCGCGATGCTGATGGTCGACGGCGTGCTGATGGTGCCCGATTTTCTGGAACGGCTGGCGCGCCAGCAGGAGAGCAACGGCGTACGCCTGCCGCCCAACTTTTTCGCGCACTGGCGACGCGCGATCCTCGACACCGTGGCGGAGCTTGATCCTGACTGCGATGAAGAGGTACTGACCGCCTGGGCGATGACGATAGCGCCGGGGCTTGAGTATATGCGCCGCCAGGCAGAGCTGAACTATCAGCCCGGGGCGCCGTTATGAACCGCGCCGCCTTCGCGGACGCGCTTGATGCGCTGCCCGCCGCCCTGCTGTTTTACGATAAAAACGAGCGGCTGGTCGCCTGGAATGCTCAGGTCAGCCGCTTTTATCCAGGCATCGGGCCGCATCTTGTACCGGGCGCGGCCTTAAGCGAGCTGGCGGTGGAATTTATCAATACAGGTTTTCAGACCGACAGCCGCAGCCGCGACACGCTTATCGCCTCGCTGCTCGCCAACTGCCGCCACGATGGCCACTGTGAAGTGCGCCAGCTACACGAACGGCGGCTCTTTATCCAGCATCAGCGAACCGCCGATGGCGGCATCATCAGCCTGCATACTGACATCACCGCGCTCGATACCGTTCAGAGCTCGCGCCAGCTGCTGCATGACGATTTCCTGCTGGCCGCCGAATCGATTCATATCGGCATCTGGGACTGGCAGGTCACTACCGATGTCCTGCACCTGAACGACGCGTTTCTGAATCTGCTGGGCGAGCCGCGCGGCCAGCTGCAACATACCAGCCGTTTTTTACTGTCGTTGATCCACCCGGAAGATCGGGATCTGCTGAAAAACGCCATGCAGCGCGCCAGCGAACATCAGATGCCGGTCTTTGAATGCGAGATCCGCGTGCAGCACCGCAGCGGCAAGTGGCTCTGGATGCTGCTCTCCGGGCAGATCATCGCGCTGACGGTGACCGGCGAAATCGAGCGGTTGATAGGCACCCTTCAGGACATCACCCGCCGTAAAGAGGCAGAGCTGATTTCACGCGATGCGGCCAATGCCGCGCGCGCCGCGAATGAGGCCAAAAGCGCGTTTCTCGCCAATATGAGCCATGAGATCCGCACGCCCATGAACGGCATTCTCGGCATGACGCAGCTCTGCCTGGATACCGAGCTGAACGGCGAGCAACGCGAATACCTGTCGCTGGTGATGAGCTCGGCGCAGTCGCTGCTGCATATCATCGACGACATTCTCGATTTTTCGAAAATCGAGGCGGGCAAAATTGTGCTGCATGAGGAGTACGTGGCGCTGCGGCCGTTTATTCAGTCGCTGGTGCGCCCGTTGATGCCGCTCGCGAGCGAAAAACAGATAGAGCTGCTGGTCGAGGTGGATGAACGCGTGCCGGAGATGATGCGCGTCGATGTGGTGCGCCTGCGCCAGGTACTGACCAACCTGCTCAGCAATGCGCTCAAATTTACGCCGCAGGGCGAAATTCTGCTCGCCGTCGCCCCGGCCGCGCAGGACGGCGAATGGCGCTTTCGGGTACGCGACAGCGGTATCGGCATTCCGCCGGAAAAACAGCAGGTGATCTTTGAGGCCTTTAGCCAGGCGGACACGTCCACCACACGCCGCTACGGCGGCACGGGGCTTGGACTCACGATCTCCGCGCGACTGGTGGCGATGATGGGCGGCCAGCTGACGGTGGCGAGCGAGGCGAATCAGGGCAGCGAATTTAGCTTTACCCTGCCGCTGCACAGCGCCGAACAGGCGACGCCGGAAGTCCAGCCGCTGACGCACTTCAACGGCGAGCGGGTGCTGGTGGTCGATGACAACGCCACGAACCGCCGTCTGATGCAGGCGATGCTCAATCAGCTCGGCTTAAACCCGGTTTGCGTCTCCGGCGCCGCCGGGGCGCTGGCGCTGCTGGAAAACGACAGCGATTTCCCGGTGATCGTTCTCGACGCCCAGATGCCGGAAATGGACGGCATTTCGCTGGCGCTGGAGATCTCCGTCCTCCCGCAGGCCTCGCGCAGCAAAATCATTATGCTCAGCTCGATGAGCCGCGATCTCGATCTCTCGACGCTACGCCGTACCGGGATCGCCTGGTACCTCAATAAACCGGTCGATCAGCAGGAGCTGGCGCGCGCCCTTGGCGAGGCATTGCGCCCGGATCCGGCCAAACCCGCGCCGGTGAAAACGGCGGCCTCCGTGGTCGCGGAACTGGCGCACAGCGCGCCGATGCGCATTCTGCTGGCCGAAGATAACCCCGTGAATCAGCTACTGGCGGTGCGCCTGCTGGAGAAACTCGGCCATGAGTGCGTCACGGTTGATAACGGGCTGCTGGCGCTGGAGGCGTGGCGCCGTGGCGGCTGGGATATTCTGTTGATGGATTTGCAGATGCCGGTCATGGATGGCGAGGCGGCGATCCGCGCGTTGCGTCAGGAAGAGGCGCTGCGCGGCGGGCATCAGATAGCGATTGTGATGACCGCTCACGCCATGCAGGGCGACAAAGAGCGTTGTCTCGCGATGGGCTTTGATGGCTATCTCTCAAAACCGGTGGCCCTGGTCTCGCTTGCCGACGAACTGTCGCGCTTCGCCCCGCAAAGCGCCCCGCCGCCGCCCGAAGGCCTGCCGGACAGCGCGCAGCTGCTGGCCGCCTTTGACGGCGATATGGGGCTGTTAAAAGAGCTGCTTGGGCTGTTTGCGGAAGGCTTTGACGAGCTGGCGGCGCTGCTCGATGCCGCCCTTGCCGCAGGCGACGGCGATCAGGCTCACCGGCTGGCGCATAAGCTGCGCGGCGAAGCGGCGACGTTCGGCTTTACCGGGCTGACCGAGCTTTTACTGGAGATAGAAAGCCAGGAGCCTGGCGCGCCGTCGGCGCGGCGCGAGCCATGGCGTCAGGCGCTCGGGACGCAGCAGCGCCGCGTGCGTGAATTCCTGATTCAACTGCTGGAGGGCTCATGAAACGTCTGGCCTGTGCGTTATTGATGCTGACAAGCGGCGCGGTCATCGCCAATCCGGCGCCGTCGGTGCCGGTGCCTGCCAACTGGTCGCTCGCGGGCAACTGGCGCGCCCATGACGGCAATGATGCCGCGTTTATGGGGCAACAAGGGCCGGTGCGCGACTGGCGCACGTTAAAGGTGCCGTCAAACTGGTATACCGCAGGCTGGGATCATCAGGGCGTGCTCTGGTATCGCCATGAATTCACCCTGCCGCCGTTACCGCAGGACACCATGGCGACGCTGGTGTTTGACGGCGTCGACTACTACGCCGACGCCTGGCTCAACCAACAGCCGCTCGGCAGGCATGAAGGCTACTTCCAGCGTTTCGCGTATGACATTACCGATAAGTTACAACGTCACAATAAGCTGGCGGTGCGCGTCGACAGCCCCTTTGAAGATCCGAAGACTATCTGGCCGCTGCACAAAACGATGGTGAAAGGCGTACTGAATCAGCACGATACCCGCCCCGGCGGCGCGTGGTCGCCGCGCGGCCAGGACGCTAACTCCGGCGGGATCTGGGCGCCGGTGCGGCTGCATTTAAGCCGCGGCGTCACGGTCGATAACCTTATCCTGCGCCCCGACTGGCAACACGGGCTAGATAAACCGCAGCTGCGTGTCGAGCTGGTCTATCGCGCTCCTACGGCGCGCGAGGCTGAGTTAACCCTGCGCGCCCGCCCGGCGAATTTTGCAGGCGCGCACTTTACGCAGAAGCAGAAAGTGCGTCTGGAGGCGACCGGCGCCACGCCGCAGCGCCTGACGTTCACGTTGCCGATGGAAAACGCGCAGCTCTGGTGGCCCAATGGCTACGGCTTTCCGCACCTTTATCGCGTCAGCGCCACGTTCAGCGATGACCAGGGCGAGATGGAGCGCATCACAAGCCGCACCGGCCTGCGTCAGATTATCGAGCAGCCGGATAACCGGGGCTGGATGCTGAACGGCAAGCGGATTTTTATCAAGGGCAGCAACTATATCGGCTCGCCGTGGCTGAGCGAAATGGATGAGAAAAAATACCGCCGCGATATCAGTCTGGCGCTGAAAATGAACGCCAACGCCATTCGCGTGCACGGTCACGTGGCGGGCCGCCCGCTCTATCGCATGGCCGACGAAATGGGGTTAATGATCTGGCAGGACGTGCCGCTCCAGTGGGGCTATAACGACAGCGCCGAATTCGCCGATAACGCCGCGCGTCAGAGTCTGGAGATGACCGAGCAGATCGGTAACTCGCCTGCGATTATCGCCTGGGGTGGTCATAATGAGCCGCCGTGGAACTCGCCGTGGATGGAAAAGCGCTTCCCGGACTGGCATAAAGATCTCAACCGCGTGCTGACGGAACGCGTGGCCGACGCGCTCGCAAAGGATAGCAGCCGCATCGTGCATCGTTTCTCGGCGGTGGAAGAACACTACTGGCAGGGCTGGTATTTCGGCGTAATGACAGATGTGCTGCAACCAGCAAAGACTGGCATCATCACCGAGTTCGGCGCGCAGGCGCTGCCGAAACTCTCCACGCTCAAAACGATTATCCCCGCCGACAAACTCTGGCCCGCCACGACAAAAGCGGACGATCCGGACTGGACCGTCTGGAAATACCATAACTTCCAGCCGTTCCAGACCTTTGGGTTTGCGAAGATCCCACGTGGTGAGAATATGGAAGAATTCATCCATAACACCCAGAAATACCAGGCCGATCTGGTGGGTATGGCGGCGGAAAGCTATCGTCGCCAGCGGTATCAACCGGTGACCGCCCTGTTCCACTTTATGTTTGTCGAAACCTGGCCGTCAATTAACTGGGGCGTGGTGGATTATCTGCGCCAGCCAAAAGCCGGTTACTACGCGCTGCAACGCGCGTATCAGCCGCTTCTGCCGTCTATCGAGCCGGTAACCCTAAACTGGCGCGCCGGTGCCCCCGGAGTGGTTAATTTGTGGGCGATAAATGATAGTTTTTCAGCCTGCGACGGGTGTACACTGCGCTGGCGCGTGAAAACGCCCGGCAATACCGGGCAGCAAGAGAGCAAACCGATGACCCTCCCGCCTGACAGTGGCCGCCAGGTTGCCCGGTTGACGTTCACTCCCTCCGCCCCTGGCGCGCTGCGCATTGAGTACGAAATCCTTGATGCGCAAGGCAAAATGGTGGGTCGTAACTTTTACGAGACCACTATTGCGCCCTGAGGCGTTACGCATACTGTACGGATAACTGGACGCCTTGCGGCGTTCAGTCTCTTCTTAAACTCTTTACCGTCCGGTTAAAGAGCGATAACGATTTGCTAAACTTACAGAATCTGAAACGAAAGCCGCTCTGGAGGTACGTATTAGCATGTTTCAACAGACAACACGCTTACCTTTTACAGAGGAGTTAGCTGAAAAGGCGCGCATGGACCCTGAATCGGGTGAACTCATCCCGGAGACCCGCGATGTCGAGCCGCAGCCTGAATCCATTGAGGGGATGCCCTCCCCGGACGCGCTGACGCCGGCAGACCGCTATTTAGAGCTGTTTGAGCATGTTCAGGCCTCCCGTATTTTTGCGGACAGTAAAACGTTCCCGGACTGCGCGCCGAAAGTATCGCCGCTGACCATTCTGATGAACTATCGTCAGGCGAAACGCCTGCCGGGCTTCGACCTGCGCCGTTTTGTCGAAGAACACTTTTACTTTCCGGTTATCAATACTAATCCGTATGTCTCGGACCCTAACCGGACGCTGACTGAACATATCGACAGCCTGTGGCCAATCCTGACGCGCCAGCCCCATGAGCATCTGGAGAACTCCTCGTTGCTGCCCCTGCCCCAGGCCTATATCGTGCCGGGCGGGCGCTTTACGGAGACCTATTACTGGGACTCCTATTTCACGATGCTCGGCCTTGCCGAAAGCGGCCGCCACGATATGTTGCGCTGTATGGCGGATAACTTCGCCTGGATGATTGAGAACTACGGGCATATCCCGAACGGCAACCGTACCTATTATCTGAGCCGTTCGCAGCCGCCGGTGTTCGCGCTGATGGTCGAACTGTTCGAAGAGGACGGCGTGCGCGGCGCGCGGCGCTATCTCGATCATCTGCTGATGGAATACGCGTTCTGGATGGATGGCGCGGAAAACCTCGAACCCGGTCAGGCCTTCCGCCACGTGGTGAAAATGGCGGACGGCACGCTGCTGAACCGCTACTGGGATGACCGCGATACGCCGCGAGACGAATCCTGGCGCGAGGATGTGGAAACCGCGAAGCTTTCCGGGCGACCGGCGAATGAAGTCTATCGCGACCTGCGTGCGGGCGCGGCTTCCGGCTGGGACTACTCTTCCCGCTGGCTGCGCGACGCCGACCGGCTCGCGAGCATTCGCACCACGCACTTTTTGCCGGTGGATCTCAACGCGTTTATCTACAAGCTGGAAACCGCCATCGCCAATATCGCGCAGCTTAAAGGCGATCCGGTGACCGCGACGGTATTTCGTAAAAAGGCCATTGACCGCCGCGAAGCGGTTAACCGCTACCTGTGGGATAACGAGATGGGCTCGTTCCGCGATTACGACTGGCGTCGCGGTCAGCTGGCGTCCTTCTCCGCCGCCTGCGTGGTGCCGCTCTACGTCGGCCTTGCCAGCTATGCGCAGGCGGAACGCATCGCGGTGAACCTGCGTGAACGCCTGCTCTCGCCGGGCGGTATTCTGACCACGGAAGTGGAAACGGAACAGCAGTGGGATAAACCGAACGGCTGGGCGCCGTTGCAGTGGATGGCCATTCAGGGCCTGAAAAACTATGGCGACGATGCGCTGGCGGATATTATCGCCAATAACTGGTTGCGTACGGTGAAACGATTCTACAACGAGAACCACAAACTCATTGAGAAGTACCATATCGCCGATTATTCGCCGCGCCCTGGTGGCGGTGGCGAATACCCGTTGCAGGACGGCTTCGGCTGGACTAACGGCGTAACGCGCCGCCTGATTTCGCTGTATGGCGAGCCGTAACCGGCTTATTGGGTAAAAAACAGAGGGCAGCCCGACGGCTGCCCTTTTTTATGGCGTGAATCGACTCAGAACGACGCGCTGACGCCGATGTTATAGCGCGTCTGCTCGCCGCTGCTAAGCCCGGCGGTTTGCGACAGCGCCGCAAACGCCGACACGTTGCTGCTCAGCGCGACGCTGGCCCCTGCGGTGATATCCATCCAGTTTTTGTCATCTTCCGCGCCGTCGCGGCTGAAGGTGAGCGACGTGGACTTCAGCCCGCCCTGTCCGCGCCAAACGGAATCGCCGAACTGATGCTTGTAATCGACCTGCGCGTAAGGTTTCACCATGCCGAGATCGGCATCCAGACGCCAGCCGACGCTGCCGATTTGCGAATGGAAGTTCTGATCGCGAAAGCGCATCGCGGTGCTGTCGTCGCCCGCTTCGCTGTAACCATCCACATGGCTGTAATCCCACGCGTACTGCACCACCGGCCCGGTCGTCAGCGCGCGGGTCACCGGCAGATCCAGCCCGGCGGTCAGGCGCGCGCCCCAGAGTTTAGCGTCGGTTTCACCCGTCTCGACGCGCGTCAGCGGCCCGAGCTCCACGCGGCGCTGAATATTGCGGTATTCGCCCTTCAGCCAGTGGACGTCGGCATTAACCCATCCCGGCCCGAAATCGACCGCGGTAAAAAGCGCCGCCTGATAACCGCGCGCGTCAAAGCTCAGGTTATCGGTCGGGCGCTGGTCATCGAGCGAGCCTGCAATCAGCGCGCCGACCAGCCAGTTTTCCGTCACCCGGTAATCCGCGCCGATCGTCAGATTATTGGTATTGGCGCTGCCGTCGCCGGTCTCGTTCTTCGTGTAGCGGGCATATTCGCCGCTGTAGCCGCCAAAGACGCCAGCGCTGCCCTGTTCCGCCTGTTCGCTACGGCGTTGCTGATAACGGCTGTCGAGCGTGGCGCGGCTGTTCTGCACCTGCGCGGCTGTCGCCTTGTTAAGCAGCGCGACCTGTGACGGCGCGGCGAGGATCGACTGGATATAATCCGCCATCAGGCGGTGCACCTGCGGGCTTGGATGCAGGTGATCGGCAAACAGCCACGCCTGACTGGCGTTAAACCCGGCGCTCGATGAGGTACAGTCAGCGGAGGAAAGCCCCGGCGGACAGGCCATACCCGCAGTATTGGTAATACCGAACTGCGCCGGGTTTGCGAGAATTTCATTGAAGATTTTGTTGATGTCGGCGCGCACGATATTGCCGCCGCCGTTCGCAACCAGAGCCTGCTCTTCGGTGGTGTTATAGAGCTGGCTTAACGCCGAGACCTGTTCGGCGGCTGTCTCATAGGCGGCGTAAAGCGCATCGCCAAGGGCCTGTTGCAGCGCCGGAAGCGGGCTCACTTCTCCCGCCGCCGCGTAGAATGCGTTGCGGATCGCCTCCTGACGCGCGGCGAGCGTCGGGGTTTGCGCGCTCCCGAGCGAGGCGAACGCGGCCTGTAACGCGGCGCTGTTACCGGCGGTTCCCAGCTGAATCACGGTTTCGACTAACGTTGGCGTGGCGGAGACATCCGGCACCGTCGGCACAATCACCGTACCGGCGCCCGCGTTTAAGAGCGTGCGCACCTGTGAGGCCGCCGCCGTGGCGCTGCCGGTCACGATGGACTGCGCCTGTAGCGGTTGCAATACCGCGGCGCCGAGGTCGTTGCCGCCGACATAGTGAATATACAGCCCGTCGCCATCCGCCCGGCCATTGGTCTGGCTTAGATAGCGCTGCACCTGATCCTGCGTGTTGTCTGCGCCTAGCGTTGGCACCGCAACACCGCCGCCTGCGGCGTAGTTATTGCCGCCCTGGTCAGACGGCGAAAGCGTGAGGCCATATTTTTTCGCGAGGATTTCGTCATACAGCGAATTGCTGCTGCTGTCGAAGGTGTAGCGGCCATTGTTGCCGGTATCGCTCAGGCTATCGCCAAAGACATAGAGGTTATCCCAGGCGGCGGCGGGCGCGGCAACGCCACAGGCTAAGCCCAGAGCCAGCCCTACCCGCAGAGAAAGACCAGAGAGTGGAAAAGACATACGCGCTCCTGCGTTTCAGAGGTCAATATCGAAAGAAAGTCATGCGTTATAGAGTGTAGAGCGTTTCTGCAAGCGCACCCGGATAACGCCTGGAATTGAGAGTCTGCGCGAAGAATGTGACGGTTTGCCCTTTTCATTTTGCCGGACGGCACAGAGAGCTGACGCTTACGTTCAGGTTTTTAAAATCAATAAAAGAATGTTGTAACTAAAATGAATGATCTATGAAAAACCCGGCAGCCGCCGGGTTCGGTTTTGACATTATTCGCGTATCAGCACAGCGGTGCGACGGCGTGACGCATCCCCTGGGTAAGGATAGCGTCGAGATCGCGCGTCACCTGCTCCGCCAGCCCCGGTACGGTGGTCAGATCCTGCTCCCAGTGCTCGCTATCTCCCAGCACCGCGTCCACCAGCTCGCGCAGCGTAATGGTGTTATCGCCGAGTTTCGTCCAGAGCTGCTGATAGCGCTCCAGCCAGTGAGCGTCATCCTGCAGCGGATAGCGTTCGCCATTGCGCTCGCCGCGATAAAACGCGATAAGCGACGCCAGCGCAAACGTCAGACGCGGCGGCAGCGTGCCCTTCTGCGCCTGCCCCGCCAGCAGCTGCGGCAAAATACGGGTGCGGAATTTGGTCATGCCGTTGAGCGCGATAGAGAGCAGTTGATGTTTGATATACGGGTTGCGGAAACGGCTCACCACCGCATCGGCAAAGGATTCCAGCTCGTCGCGCGGCAGATCCAGCACCGGGATAATCTCGTTATGGATGGCCTTCTCAACGAACGCGCAAATCTGCGCGTCATCCATCGCCTCGCCCACCGTATTGAGCCCGGCCTGGAAAGCGACCGGCACCAGCGCGGTATGCGCGCCATTCAGAATCGCCACCTTACGCGCTTTATACGGCTTGATGTCATCGACAATCAGCACGTTGAGCGGGAGTTTATCGAGACGCAGCTCGCGGGCGAGCCACTGCGGCCCCTGTATCACAAACAGGTAGAAATGTTCGGCGGTATCCAGAAACGCGTCGTGATAGCCGAGGCTCTCCTCAAGCTGCGCCACTTCATCGCGCGGATAGCCGGTAACGATACGGTCAACCAGCGTCGAGCAAAAAGTATTGGCGCTCTCAAGCCAGGCGGTAAAGGCGGCAGGCAGCGCCCATTCGCGGGCATAGCGCAGCACCAGCTCACGCAGCGCCTCGCCGTTATAGTCGATAAGCTCGCACGGAATAAGCACCCAGCCTTTATCCTGCGCGCCGTTAAAGTGGCTGAAACGCTCGAACAGCAGGCGTGTGAGTTTCGCCGGGTAACTTACCGCCGGAGCGTCTTCGAATTTATCGCCCGCATGATAGCTAATGCCCGCCTCGGTGGTATTGGAGAACACAAAACGGATATCCGGGTTATGCGCGAGCTTCAGGAACTCGTCGTACTGACCGTAAACGGCAATCTCACGATTCACGGAGCGAATAAGTCGCGACTCGCTCACCGCCTCGCCCTTCTCATTCAGACCGCGAATAATCGTGGTATACAGACCCTCCTGCGTGCTGAGCGACGGCGGGAAATCGCTGGCGATAGGACGCACCACGACCACCCCGGCGTTCAGATCGGTATGTTCATTGAGAAGATCAATCTGCCAGTCGACAAAAGCCCGCAGGAAGTTCCCTTCACCGAACTGGATGATGCGCTCCGGATAGAGCGCGCCGGGAAAATCACGACGATTCAATGTTTTCACAATGGGTTCCTTGATGGATTAACAGCAGAACGCTGACTGAAACTGCCCTCCACGCTATCAGAACAACCATTAATGAAACCCCGTTTCGATCAAACTGAGCTGATTTATTAAAAAATTTTATAGCTGCTTAAAAAAAAGAGTTGTGCCGCAGGGACTGCCGTCCGGCAACAGGGCGTAATTCGGGATCACGCCAGCCTTTTCCCATTGATGGCGTGAATAAAATCGTTCGGCATCGCTGCCGGTGGAGGTATCCAGCACCAGCACCGTTTTACCGGCTTTACGCGCCTCGCTTTCCAGCGTTTCCATCAGCGCCTGGGCGATACCGGCGCGACGCGCGCGGCGATGGACCAGCAGTTTCGAGACATCCGCGCGGTGCGGCTGGTTTTCCGGCTGGCTCAGGATCAGTTGTACGGTGCCGACAGGCTTACCTTCTTCATCGAACGCCGCCAGCACAAGGCGATCATCACGGGCCGCGCTTTGCGCGACATCAAGCCAGAACGCGCGCGCTTTCTCGGGGCTGAATGGCAGCATGAAACTGACGGACGCGCCGCCTTCCACGCAGTCGGTCAGCACATCGCTCAGGGAATCAAGATGGGTGGGGATCTCCGCCGCGCTGAGGCGACGAACGGTATACGCCAGGGTCATTGGTACTCCGCCATGGGGATTTATCAAAGGGTTATCAGATATTCCCTATCATGGCGGAGAAAGGCCGCAACGCGTCAGAGGAAAATCTTATCCTGCGGCGCGCTTGTGGGTGGTTTTCATCTGGTACATCTCGTTATCGGCCCCTTTCAGCAGCCCGGCAAGATCGCGATGCTTGTCTTCATCAAACTGCACCACGCCCCAGGAAAGGCCGAGCCGCCACGGTTTGCCGCTCTCGCGGTTAAAGGCGTCGGTCTGCTCGACCAGATACTGCATCGCAATCCACGCGCCTTTATCGTCGGTATCGTTAAACAGCACCACAAATTCATCGCCGCCGAGCCGCGCCAGGAGATCGCTGTCGCGGAACGCGTTTTTCATCAGCATCGCCATCGCGTTTAACGCTTCATCCCCGGCCGCGTGCCCCCAGGTATCGTTAATCTCTTTGAAATGGTCGAGATCGATAAAGCCGAGCGACATCGGCTCGCTGCGACGCCGGTGGGTAGAGAAGGCGTACCCGGCAAGCGAGGTAAAGCCGCGACGGTTCAGCAGCCCGGTGAGATCGTCGATGGTCGCCACACTCAGCACCATAAACTCATCTTCGACAATCGCCGCCAGATCGCGCAGCAGCAGCGTGTCAGCCTCGCTGAATTCGCGTGGTTCGGTGTCGATAATGCACAGCGAACCCGCCGTGGCGCCATCGGGCAGTTGCACCGGGCAACCGGCATAAAAACGAATATGCGGCGGGCCGTTTACCAGCGCATTATCGTGAAACCGTTCATCGCTCAGCGCATCCGTGATAATCAGCGGCGCGTTGTTTAAAATCGTATGGCCGCAGAACGAGACGTTGCGGGGAATAGGCTTGGGCTCGACGCCATCGCAGGAGGCGAACCAGAGCTGCTCCTGATCGACGAGACTGATCAACGCCACCGGGGCGTTAAAAAGGCGCTTCGCAAGCCGGGTAAGACGGTCAAAACGCTCTGTCGGCGCCGCATCAAGCAGGCCAGAATCATGCAGGGACTGAAGACGCGCCTGCTCATTAACCGGGATATCGGGTGTTTTCATTGCGCAACCTGTAAGCACTGTTTAATTGAAGCATAGCGTATCCGGCATCAGGCAAAGAGACCGCCGCCGTCAAAGCGCGTAAATACGATTTTTACCTTCGCGCTTGGCGCTGTAAAGCGCGTCGTCCGCCGCTTTCAGCCACTGCGCCGCGCCGCGCATGTCCG
Source organism: Cronobacter sp. EKM101R (assembly GCF_963888145.1). Lineage (NCBI taxonomy): Bacteria > Pseudomonadati > Pseudomonadota > Gammaproteobacteria > Enterobacterales > Enterobacteriaceae > Cronobacter > Cronobacter sp. EKM101R. The sequence goes on from NZ_CAWPHW010000012.1 coordinate 431,540, forward strand.
CCGTGGCGCGCGCGATACCAATACTGAGCGTGCAGCGCAACGCGCTGTCCGGGAAAACGTTCATCTGCGCGGCCTGCGCCATGATGCGATCGGCTATCGCACAGGCGCGGCCAAAGGAAGTATCAGGCAGCAGCACCACAAATTCATCGCCGCCAAAGCGCGCCACCGTATCGCCCGCCCGCGTCGCCTCGCGCAGGATCTCAGAAAACGTCACCAGCAGCTGATCTCCCGCCTCATGACCATAGCGATCGTTCGCGGCTTTAAAATCATCAATATCAATAAACATAAGCGCCGCGGGCTGTTCATGTTTGTGAAAACGTTGCAGCGCCGCATCAATGTCGTGTTCAAGCCTGCGCCGGTTAGCAATATTGAGCAGCGGATCGGTATTGGCGTAACGCTCAAGCTCACGGGTTTTCTCCCTCAGGTGCGCGGAGAGCGCATGGCTTACCATACTGAGCGCCAGCACATAAATGGAGATCAGCGGCAGCGTGGCGTAAAGCGTGCGGGAAGAGACGGCCAGGTGCACCGGCAACCCGAGCGCAAACCAGGTGGCGCCGAACATTAGCGTCATGACGCCCGCCGCCTGGCGCATCAGCGGGAAACCGCCCGCCGCGAGCCTGTCGGAGAGCAAAATGGTGGCGATCGCAACAGAAGTGAGCGGCGAGAGCGCCGTCTGGGCTATCCAGAACCCCCCCGCCGCCGCGTCCGCCAGCAGGTTTTGCAGTTCGGTGCGCGCGGGGTGACGGCTGCGGCGCGCGCGGTAACGCGCGGCCCAGGGCCAGAGAAACGCGTTCGCGGCCAGCAGCGCCTGCGCCCATAACGGGCGCTGAAGCTCCAGTAATAGCGCGAACAGCGGGATGAAGCAGAGCGTGGTGCCCAGCTGGCGCATAAAAAACATGCGCCTGACGAACCTGAGCGCGGAGGAATGCTGATGACGGTTTAGCTGCTCAGATGCGCTCTTCATACCAGTATCCGGTGACGAAACCCAGCCATCTTAGTAACCCAGGATCCTGGCGGCAAGTACTTTAAAGCGCTCGCGGAAACAATCGCTCACATTCTGAAAAGAAACGGCAGTTCAATATGTTATTCACGCGACATGGTCACGGGATCGTTACGATAACGTTATGACAAATGTTGCGCCAGACGCAGCGTCGGCTGATGCTCATCGTGTACCGATGTCCGGTTGCGCCCCTCTCGTTTGGACTGATACAGCAAACTGTCCGCCTCGCGCATCAGGCGCGTAAACGTGTCGCTTACGCGATCCTGCGGCGCGGCTTCATAGCCAAGGCCGATACTGACGCTGAAAGAAAGCGTCTGCCCTTCACAGACAACGGGCTCACCGGCCACCTGCTGGCGAATGGTCTCGGCCAGTTGGCAGGCGCGGTCGAGCGTCATATCCGGGCAAACCACCACGAACTCTTCGCCGCCCATACGCGCCACGCGCCCGGCGTCGCCCGTCAGCTCGCGTAGTTTCTCCCCGAAGGTCGCCAGCACCGCATCGCCGCACTCATGACCATAGTTATCATTAATGCTTTTGAAATGATCGAGATCCATCAGCATCACGCACAGCGGCCGCCCGGCGAGCGCTGGATTGTTATCATCGCGCGCCAGCGCCTCGAAAAGCCCTGAGCGGGAATAAACGCCGGTGAGATGGTCGTAATTGGCGCGCCGGGAGATCTGCGCCAGCAGCGAGTTAATGGCGCTGACGCTCACCGCCACAATCGCCGGGCAGATAGCGATGGTCGCCACGCCCAGGCGCGTCGAAAACATCTGGCTGCCGACAGAAAGCTTCGCGGAGCTGATTTCAATGATCCCATAGCTCACGAGAATAATTTGCAGCACGCCGGTGCAGAGCGTTAAGAAACAGGTGACGTTGAGCGGGTAGCGCACCGCACACCAGATAAGCGCCGCGACCGGAAACGCCAGACAGCCCGCGCCGCCAATCACTACCGAGGCCGCAAGCGACGCCACCAGTGCCAGCAGCGGCCAGAGGGCTTCCGGCTTCACGCGCGCAGGCCACGACGGGCGCGCCAGCGTTAAGATCCACGGCATCAGGAGGACGCCCGTCGAGAACTGCTCGCTAAACCAGTCGCACAGGAGCGGCAGAAAGCCCTGATCGTTAATCCTGAGGCTCCCCATCGCGCCAAAAAAGCCGCAGAGTAGCGCCGCCAGCAGACAATAGTTAAAGAGCCGCAGCGCGTTAACGGGCCTTGCGAATGCGGGTCCGCGCCGTTTATCACGCACCAGCAGCAGCGCCACGGTGATGATAAACACCATATTGGAGAAGTTAATAAGCAGCGAAGCCGCGCCCCAGTTGGTGGTCATCGCATCATAGGCCAGCATCGCCACATAGCAGATGGCGTAATACCCAGTGCGATTCAGGAACGGGTAACGCGCGAAGACCGCCGCCATAACCGCGTTCAGCGGCCAGAACAGCGACAGCGGCTCAATCAGGCGCATCATCGCGCCCACGAAATAAAACAGCGTGGTCAGAAGAAAAAGGAGGGATGCGTTGAGCAACATGTTTTCTTCGCGAAAACCAGCCAACTTCGCCTGGTTAAACATAATCTATCGCTTACGGCTGCGGGCGGCGGCTGAGAGACGGCGCCGGGATAACGGAATGGCAATAAGCTTAACACGTTTTAAACACAAATTTGGCGGTGTTTGAGCGCGCGGGTGGAAAATCACGCCGTCGTTTAGCGGTTCATCTCCTGCACCAGCCAGCGATGGATAACAGCAACGATATAGGCCTGCTGCGCGGCGCTGAGCGCGACGCCCGCAGGCAGATTATGCCATTTCGCAAGACACCCCCGGCAACAGGTGGCGGTAGCGTGCTGGGCGATAAAAACCGGATGCCCGCGCATCGGCGTCTGCTTGCCATCATTAGCGGGCTCGGCGGGCGCCAGCCGTTTCGCGATAAAGTCCGCGGCGTGCTGGTCAATCACCTCCGGGCCTTTATCCATGCAATATTGCCGCTCTTTCACGCCGAGATGAAAACGGCGGCGAAAGGCGGAGCGATTCAGTCGCGCAAACAGCGCATCCATACGGCCTCCTCAGAAAATTGAACGGCCAATCTCGCGCGCAAGAATTTCCAGCGCCGCGATGCCTGCCAGTGAATTTCCGGCGTGATCGAGCGCCGGACTCCAGACCGCGATAGACATCTCATGCGGCACCACGGCGATAATCCCCCCGCCGACGCCCGATTTCCCCGGCATCCCCACGCGCCAGGCAAATTCGCCGGAGCTTTCATACATCCCGCTCGTCGCCATCAGCGCATTAACCTGACGGGCCTGCACCGGGCTTATCACCGGCGTATCGAGATGCGGCGCCCGTCCCTGATTCGCCAGAAACAGAAAGGCGCGCGCCAGCTCCGCGCAGCTCATCTTCAGCGCGCAGTAGTGAAAATAGTTTTGCAGCACCGTGATGACATCGTTATGGAAATTGCCGAAGGATTTCATCAGATACGCGATGGCGGCGTTACGGGCCGAGTGTTCAAACTCAGAGCGCGCCACGGCGGTGTCGTAGGTGATATCCGGCGCGCCGCAAAGGCTGCGCACCACTTCCAGCATCCGCTGTTTCGGGGCGCTGAGACGGCTTTGCAGCATATCGCAGACCACCAGCGCGCCCGCGTTAATAAACGGGTTGCGCGGTTTGCCCTGCTCCAGCTCCAGCTGCACCAGCGAGTTAAAGGGCTGCCCGGAGGGGTCTTTCCCTACCCGCTCCCAGATCTCGCGATCGTCATAGCGGCCCATGGCGAGGACCAGGCTCAGGACTTTAGAGATCGACTGAATGGAGAAGCGCTCGTCGGCGTCGCCTGCGCTGAAGCAGTCGCCCGCCACGGTGCAGACGGCGATGCCAAGCCGGTCGGCGGGCACATCGGCCAGCGCCGGAATATAGTCAGCCACCTTGCCCTGTACCGCGAGCGGGCGCACCTGTTCAAGAATTGAAGCCAGTAATTCGTTATTAAGCGTGTGGGTCACCAGAGACTCCCGGCGCGAAGGACGATCGTTCGGGCCGGGAGTATAGCAATCTCAGGCAGGGAGACGAAAGCGCGAGACGGCATCCGTGAGGCGACGCGACTCATCGCGCAGGCGCAGCGACGCGTGCGTGGTGTGCTGCACCAGCGATCCGGTTTCCCCCGCCACCTGGTTGAGCGCGCCGATGCGCTGCGTCACCTGATGAATGCTGTCGCCCTGATTCATGGTCGCCACGGCGATCTCCCCGAGCAGGCCCGTCAGATGACTGACCAGCGCCATCACCCGCCCCAGATTTTCTTCGAGCTTCGACACCGCCTCCGAACCCTTCTCGATACCCTGTAAAGAGTGATGGATGAGCTCCTGAATGGTCTGGGTCGAATGGCTGCTCTTACGCGCCAGCAGCCCGACCTCTTTCGCCACCACGGCGAAACCGCGTCCGTGATTCCCGGCGTGCGCCGCTTCAATGGCGGCGTTCAGCGCGAGAATATTGGTCTGGAAGGCGACGCTGTCGATCATCGCCACGATCCCGCGCATTTCGGAGGAGCGCGACACAATATCCTGCATCGAGTGGTTCACCGTCTGCATCATTTCATCGCCGCCGGCGGCAATACCGCGCGCTTCATCGGCGCGGGCGTTCGCCACGCGGGCATATTCGCTGTTCTCTTCCACATGCGCTTCGAGCGTTTCAATATGCGCGGTCACTTTGCGCAGCTCCTCCGCCTGCAGCGCCGAATGGCTGAAAAGCTGCTCGTTGCCCACGGCCAGCTCGCCGATATTCGCGACAATTGCAGACGTCGCCTCGCGCACCTCGTTGACCAGCTGTTGCAGCCCGCCCTGCATCTGGCCGATGCTCTGGCTCAGTTCAGCCATCTCCCGGTTCACCAGCCTGCCCGCGGGCAGCGGCGCGCAGAGATCGCCCGCCGCCAGCCGGTTGATATGCGCGATAAGCCGCGTGAGCGGGCGGATAACCCAGACGGCCATACTGCGCCACACCAGCAGCGCGATAATCAGCAGTACGCCAAGCGCCATGATAAAGAGCCGTTGCGCCTGCTCCAGCCCACCCAGCAGCGTGCGGCTGTCGCGATCCGCACGCTGCGCATTCGCGCTCTGGTAGCGGGCGAAGTTGTCGTTAAAATCGGCCTGGAACGCCTGCACCGGCACCGCGAAAAAGGCGTCAATGCTATTGGTGGTGACCAGCCCGTCCGCCTGCTCTTTCAGCGCGCCGTAGAAATTCTGGTAGCTCGCTTTCAGCGGATCGTCTTTTGCAGGGTTAAGCGTGTTGTAGCGCTCAAACGCGGTATGGGAACGTTTCAGCGCGGCCTGCGCCTCATCCATCAGGCTGTTCCAGCTCCCCACCGAGCCGGTTTCTTTATCCTGCATAAAGTAGATGCCTGCGCGGTTCAGCAAATCGCTTGCCATCAGGAGCGTAACGCGAGCGTCATCCATCGCCGACTGTTGCTGACGTTGCGCCTCGCGGTGCTGGACCTGCTGTTGCGTGTCGCCAAGGAGTGACGAGAGCATTACCGTTGAGAGAATTTGCAGTGCGGAAAAAAGCGTAATAACACACAGAATACCGGCCATCAGCCCGAAGCGAGTGCGCGGTACGACGCGCCGGATGGCGCGGTAAATTTTAGTTAGGTTCATGTTTTTCTTCGTTAAACAGCGAAAACCACCGCGAGTCTACAAAGCAAAAATGACAGAACCATGTCACGGATATGACAAAGGGCCGCGCAGGCGGCCCCTGAGTAAGTGAAGCGCTCCCGCCAGGCAGACGGAACCACTGCCCCGTAGGGCGGGTAAGCAAAGCGCACCGCCAGGCAGACGGAACCACTGCCCCGTAGGTGGGTAAGCACTCGTAGGGTGGGTAAGCAAAGCGCACCCGCCGATCAGACTGACCCACTACGCGCCGTGCGGGATAACGCTTTTATTCGCCGTAGCGTTTAGCGACGGTTTTTCCAGACGGTCTGGATGTTGCAGAACTCATGCAGGCCAAAGTGCGACAATTCGCGGCCAAAACCGCTCTTCTTCACGCCGCCGAACGCCACGCGGGCGTCGCTCGCGCAGTAGCCGTTAATAAAGACGCCGCCGCACTCCAGACGCGCCGCGAAATCATTGGCGCGGTCGTCATCGGCGGTCCAGACCGTGGCGCACAGACCAAATTCGCTCTCGTTCGCCAGCTCCAGCGCCTGTTCGGCGTCTCGCGCCACGCTGATAGTCGCCACCGGCCCGAACAGCTCCTGGCGAAACGCGGTCATCTCGCGCGTCACGTTGCCCAGCACTGTCGGCGCGTAGTAATTCGCCGCACCGGCTACCTTCTCACCGCCCAGCAGCAGCGTCGCGCCTTCGCTGAGCGTCGCCGTCACCTGCCCATGCAGCTCGTCGCGCAGATCGTAGCGCGCCATCGGGCCGAGGAAAGTGGATTCGTCAGTAGGCGCCCCCATTTTCAGCTGCTGCGCGGCGGCGACGAATTTTTCGCTAAAGGCATCGGCGATGCTGGCTTCGACGATAAAACGCTTGGAGGCGGCGCAGACTTGTCCGGTGTTCTGGTAGCGTCCGGCCACCGCCGCTTTCACGGCCTCGTCGAGATCGGCGTCCGCCAGCACGATAAAGGGATCGGAGCCGCCCAGCTCCAGCACGCATTTTTTCAGCGCTGCGCCCGCCTGCGCGCCGATAGCGGCACCCGCGCGCACGCTGCCGGTGACGGTGACGGCGGCGATACGCGGATCGTTAATCGCCTGGCTGACGCCGTCGTTGGTCGCGTTAATGACCTCGAACACGCCATCCGGCACGCCCGCCTCTTCAAAAATCTCATTAATCAGCAGCGCGCAGCCCATCACGTTCGGCGCGTGTTTGAGCAGATAGGTGTTGCCTGCGAGCAGAATGGGCACCGCGCCGCGCATCACCTGCCACAGCGGGAAGTTCCACGGCATTACGGCGAGGATTGGCCCGAGCGGGCGGTATTCAATCACGGCCTGCTGGTTTTCCACCTGGGTCGGTTCTGTCGCGAGCATCGCCGGGCCGTGTTCGGCATACCAGTCGCACAGCGCGGCGGATTTCGCCACTTCGCCGCGCGCCTGAAGAATAGGTTTACCCATTTCGGCGGTGATCATCTGCGCCAGCGCTTCACTGCGCGCGCGCAGCGCGTCACCGATCTTACGCAGCGTCTGCGCGCGCTCATCCATACTGGCGGCGCGCCAGCGGCGAAAGCCTTGGCTTACGCGGGTTATCGACAGTTCAACCTCTTCAGCGCTCGCCAGCGGGTATGCCGCCAGGGTTTCGCCGGTGGCCGGGTTTACGGAAATCGCATGGGTTGCAGGGGAAATGCTCATCAATGGGCCTCTCTCTTATGAGTGGTTATGGGCGACGATTTTTCACAGCACATCGTCAACGCTATTGCCATAGCCTGGCCTGCTCTGGTATTTCTGAAAAGTGAATAATAATGACGATTCCATTCACCCGGAGAGAATGCGATGGATTTAACCCAGCTTGAGATGTTTAACGCCGTGGCCGAAACCGGCAGCATCACGGCCGCCGCCCAGCGTGTCCACCGGGTGCCGTCAAACCTGACCACCCGCATCCGCCAGCTCGAAGACGATTTAGGCGTGGATCTGTTTATCCGTGAGAACCAGCGCCTCAGGCTTGCGCCCGCCGGGCACAGTTTTCTCGCCTACAGCAAACGTATTCTGGCGCTGGTGCAGGAGGCGCGCGAAGTGGTCTCCGGCGACGAGCCGCAGGGGATTTTCTCACTCGGATCGCTTGAGAGCACCGCGGCGGTGCGCATCCCCGCCGTGCTCGCTACCTTTAACCAGCGCTACCCGAAAATTCAGTTCGATCTGGCGACCGGCCCGTCAGGCACCATGATTGACGGCGTGCTGGCGGGCGAACTCAGCGCGGCGTTTGTCGACGGTCCGGTCCTGCATCCGAATCTGGAAGGGATGCCGGTCTACCAGGAAGAGATGATGCTGGTGGCGCACGCGAATCATCCGACCGTGACGCGCGCGCAGGAGATCAACGGCGCCAGCATTTACGCCTTTCGCGCGAACTGCTCCTACCGGCGGCATTTCGAGAGCTGGTTTAAAGAGGACCAGGCGATGCCGGGCAAGATCCACGAGATGGAGTCTTACCACGGTATGCTGGCGTGCGTGGTGGCCGGGGCGGGTGTGGCGATGATCCCGCGCAGCATGCTGGAGAGTATGCCGGGCAGCCATCAGGTGCAGGCGTGGCCGCTGGCCGATAAATGGCGCTACATTGATACCTGGCTTATCTGGCGGCGCGGCGCGAAAACCCGCCAGATTGAGGCTTTTACAGCACTGCTGCCGCCGTGTCCGGCACCCGCTTTTGCATAAACAGGCTCAGCGGATCGGGCTGGTAAGGCGCAAACGGCCCGGTCTGCGTATAGCCGCAGCGCTCATAAAGTTTCACCGCCGCCTGCTGGTGAATGCCGGTTTCCAGCTGCAACGTGTGGCAACCGCGTGACTGCGCGGCGGCTTCCAGCGCCGCCATCAGTTTTTCGCCCAGCCGCTGCCCGCGGTGGCGCTCATCAATATACACCCGTTTGATTTCCCCGCAGCCGTCGCCGGTCAGCATGACCGCCCCGCAACCGACGGCCACGTCCTGATGGCGGATCACCATAAAAATCATGGCGTCATCCGGGAGTCCGGCGAGGTCCACCAGATGGTTACTTTCTGCGGGATACAGCGTGCTCTGGTAAGCGTCCAGCGCGGCGATCAGCGCCCGGCTTTCTGCGCTGCCTGGCGTTTCGATGGATATCGGGTACATAGCGGCTCCTCCGTGTTTTTTACTAGCTTTACCGGCTGCGCGCCGCGCATGCAACCGGGTTGTCAGAGGATTGTCTTATGATATGCCCTTTAATACGCAAAGGGGATTTCCCGGCACCGGGTTGTGCAGGTACTCTGTGCGGCGAAATGGGTTAACAAGGAATGACGCCATGAATAACAGAGCACGAAAAGTGATGATTATCGGCGCGGGCAACGTCGGCACCGCCGCCGCCTGGGCCCTGCTGAACCAGAATATCGGCGAGGAGCTGATTCTGGTGGATCTCGACGCCGCGCGCGTTGAAGGACACTGTCAGGATCTGCGCGACGCCGCCGCGTATATGCCGGGGATGATTACCATCTCCACCCGCCAGGCAAAGGAGTGCGCGGATGTCGATATCGCGGTGATAACTGTCTCCGGCGGCGCGCTGAAACCGGGCCAGACGCGGCTGGACGAGCTGACCAATACCGCGCGCATCGTCGGCCAGATTGTTCCGCAGATGATGGCGGGCGGCTTTAACGGCATTTTCCTCGTGGCGACTAACCCGTGCGATATCATCACCTGGCAGGTATGGAAACTCTCCGGCCTGCCGCGCAATCAGGTGATCGGCACCGGCGTCTGGCTCGACACCACCCGCCTGCGCCGCACGCTGGCGGAAGCGCTGGAGATCGGCCCGCAAAGCATCGACGCCTTTATTCTGGGCGAACATGGCGACACCCAGTTCCCGGTCTGGTCGCACTCCTCGGTGTATGGCTCGCCGGTGGCGCAGGTTTATGAGCGCAAAACGGGTAAGCCGCTCGACACCGCGGCGCTCGCCGACAGAGTGCGCAAACTGGGCTTTGAAATTTACGCCCGTAAAGGCTGTACGGAATATGGTATCGCGGGCACTATCGCGGAGATCTGCCGCAATATCTTCACTGGCAGCCACCGGGCGCTGGCGGTATCGTGCATTCTTGATGGCGAATATGGCGTAGACAATGTGGCCATTGGCGTCCCGGCGGTGCTGGCGCAAAACGGTGTGCAGCAAATTATTGAACTGCAACTGGAAGGCGAAGAGCAGGCCAAATTTCAGCATTCCGTGGCGGTGATTAAAGCGAACATCGCCCGCCTGCCCTGAAAATAATAATGGCGCCCGCAACGGGCGCCGAATCATCAGCGCAGCAATACCTGGCCGATAAGATAGGTGACCGCCTGCCCGCCAATCAGCACGCGATCGCCCTGCCATTCACAGCGTAAATCGCCGCCCCGCGCCGACACCTGGCGCGCCATCATTGACGTTTTGCCAAGCTTTGCGCCCCAGAACGGGATCAGCATACTGTGCGCCGAGCCGGTCACCGGATCTTCCGCCACGCTTTCGCCGGGGCAGAAAAAGCGGCTGACGAAATCATACGGGCCGCCAGGCGTGCCGGGCGCGGTCACGCAAACCTGCTTGCCGAGCGGCAGCAGCGCCTGGATATCCGGCGTCAGCGCCTCCACCTGCGCCTGGGTTGGGAGTTCCACCAGATAGTCGCGGAAAAGCGCGACCGACACCGCGGCGTCAATCCCCAGCGCGCTCAGCAGCAGCGCGGGCGCCTCCACCGGCTGCGCCTGCCACGCCGGGAAGTTCAGCGTCAGCCAGTCGCCGCTGCGCGTAACGGACACCTCCCCGACAAAGCGCGTCGAGAAACGGATTTCGCTGTGCGGGTAATCGAGATGCTCGAAAATCACATGCGCGGCGGCAATCGTGGCGTGGCCGCAGAGGTTGATTTCATAGCGCGTGGTAAACCAGCGCAGTTCGAAACCGTCGTCGGTGCGCACGAAAAAGGCGGTCTCCGACTGGTTATGCTGCTGCGCCATCGAAAGCAGCGTCTCATCCGGCAGCCATTCGCTTAACGGACAGACCGCCGCCGCATTGCCGCCGTAGGTTTTCTCAGCAAACGCGTCCACCAGATAAAAATCAATTGGTTGCATTGTTATTTCCGCCCTGTTCTCTGTGGCCTCTTTTTTTCAGACTATCACGCGTGCTGAAAACCGTGACGACATTTGCTTTGCTGCCGTTTCGCCTGTTTCACAAAGGGCGTAAAAATGAGATTTGCGTCACAAAATAGTTGTATCCCGACAGGCGAACGTTTTAAGATCGCTTGCTTCTTATTCACTTCTGACCAGCGCGAATCTTTTTTATGACGATGAATACAGTCTCTCGCAAAACGGCGTGGCTGCGGGTAGTTACGCTTGCGGTCGCGGCATTTATTTTTAATACCACCGAGTTTGTGCCGGTGGGTCTGCTCTCCGATATCGCCGCGAGTTTCCATATGGAATCCGCGCAGGCGGGCATCATGCTGACCATCTACGCCTGGGTGGTGGCGCTGATGTCGCTGCCGTTTATGCTGCTGACAAGCCAGGTGGAGCGCCGCAAGCTCCTGATTGCGCTGTTTGTCGTCTTCGTCGCCAGCCACATGCTGTCCTTTATGGCGTGGAGCTTTGAGGTGCTGGTGATTAGCCGTATCGGCATCGCCTTCGCCCATGCGATTTTCTGGTCGATTACCGCCTCGCTGGCCATTCGCCTGGCGCCGCCTGGCAAACGCGCCCAGGCGCTGAGCCTGATTGCGACCGGCACCGCGCTGGCGTCCGTACTCGGTCTCCCTATCGGGCGCATCGTCGGGCAATATTTCGGCTGGCGCACCACGTTTTTCGCCATTGGCATCGGCGCGCTGATTACGCTCGCCTGCCTGGTGAAACTGCTGCCGAAAATCCCGAGCGAACACTCCGGCTCGCTCGCGAGCCTGCCGGCGCTGTTCCGCCGCCCGGCCTTGCTGTGCATTTACGTGCTGACCGCCGTGGTGGTGACCGCGCACTTCACCGCTTATAGCTATATTGAGCCGTTTGTGCAGAACGTCGCGGGCATGAGTGAAAACTTCGCCACCTTCCTGCTGCTGGTGCTCGGCACCGCCGGGATTATCGGCAGCGTGATTTTCGGCAAGCTCGGCAACCTGCACGCGTCCGGGCTTATCAGCAGCGCCATCGGCGTGCTGGTTATCTGCCTGCTGCTGTTGCTGCCGGCGTCGCACAGCGCTGTTAACCTGACGGTTCTCTGTGCCTTCTGGGGCATCGCGATTATGCTTATCGGCCTTGGGATGCAGGTGAAAGTGCTGGCGCTGGCGCCGGACGCCACCGATGTCGCGATGTCGCTTTTCTCCGGCATCTTTAACATCGGTATCGGCGCGGGCGCGCTGGTGGGCAATCAGGTGAGCCTGCAGCTTTCTATGTCTTCCATCGGTTATATGGGCGCTATCCCGGCGCTCGCCGCGTTTGTCTGGGCGATTGTGATTTTCCGGCGCTGGCCGGTTCAGCTCCCGGAGGAGCAGCCGCACCACGGTTAACCTTAACGCCGCCTTTTCAGGCGGCGTTTTTACCTCTTTTTACCGGTTTTGCCTGCGCTGCATTACACCTTCCTGCCATTAACAGGCGACAGCTATCGCACTGATAGACAACGCCTACCTTTTGATTTCGAAGGATTTTTGACGCGTTTTAGCAGATCGTGTGATCTCAAAAATCATTCGGTTGACTTATGTTTGCCTGGGCAATAATATCTCGCGTGACTAATCTACTTGCCTGGGCAACTATGTTGGAAAATAACAGCGATCTGTTTAACGAGATTATTCCTTTAGGACGGCTGATTCATTTGGTGAATCAGAAAAAGGATCGCCTGCTCAATGAGTACCTCGCCCCGCTCGATATCACCGCGGCGCAGTTTAAGGTGCTCTGTTCCATTCGCTGTCCTGGCCGCATCACGCCGGGGGAGCTGAAAAAAGTGCTCTCAGTGGATTTAGGCGCCCTGACGCGCATGCTGGATCGTCTGGTGTGCAAGGGCTGGGTGGCGCGGTTGCCCAACCCGAATGATAAACGGGGCGTACTGGTTGTGCTCACGGAAGAAGGCGCGGCGCTGTGTGAACAGGGCCACCAGCTGGTAGGACAAAACCTGCATCAAGAATTAACAAAAAACCTGACGGCAGACGAAGTGGCGACCCTCGAATACCTGCTTAAAAGGGTGCTGCCGTAACAGCAAAGAGGTAAGACGATGTCCAGACGCAACAATGATGCCATTACTATTCATAGCATTTTGGACTGGATTGAAGATAACCTGGAATCCCCCCTTTCTCTTGAGAAAGTGTCGGCGCGTTCGGGTTACTCGAAATGGCACCTGCAACGTATGTTCAAAAAAGAGACCGGTCACTCGCTGGGCCAGTATATCCGCAACCGGAAACTGACTGAGATTGCGCTCAAGCTCAAAGAGAGCGATGAACCGATTCTTTATCTGGCCGAGCGCTATGGGTTTGAATCCCAGCAGACGCTGACCCGCACGTTTAAGAACTATTTCTCCGTGCCGCCGCATAAATATCGCGTGACGCGGATGCCGGGCGAAGGCAAGTACCTTCATCCGCTGAATCACTGAGCAGCAAAGAACGCCGACGGCGGCACTCCGCCGTTACACCTCTCCTTTGGGAGATAACCGAGGATATGATGAAATCCATAACGTGCGCCGCAGCGCTGTTGCTGGCGCTGACCTCCGGCTACGCGCTGGCAGGCAGCTCCAAAACCGACGCGTGCGCCGGGGACCACAGCACGATGATGGTGCCGATTGAGCATCACGAGTCGCTGGATCTCAGCCATCGCAGCGCGGGCAGCGATAAATCAGACGAGCTGGGTGTGCCGTACTACAACCAGTCGCGTTAAAAAAACCGGGCTCAGCCCGGTTTTTTCATGCGCTGCGCACCGCCCGCCGTACCCGCCAGCCAAACACATTGATATACAGCCCCGCCATCACCAGCAGCGCGCCGATAATCTGTAACACCGAAAGCCGCTCATCGAGCAGCAGCGCAGCGCTGGCAAGCCCTACCACCGGCACCAGCAGCGACAGCGGCGCCACGCGCCAGGTCTCGTAACGCCCAAGCAGCGTCCCCCAGATGCCGTAGCCCAAAATCGTCGCGATAAACGCCAGATAGACCAGTGAAAGCACCGTCACGCTATCGATATTCACCAGGCTCTGCACCACGGCATCCACGCCGTCGAACATCAGGCTCGCCGCAAAAAACGGCAGCACCGGGATCAGCGCGCTCCACACCACCAGCGACATCACCGCCGGCGGCGTCGGCAGTTGCATGATTTTTTTATTGAAGATATTGCCGCAGGCCCAGCTCAGCGCCGCGGCGAGCGTCAACATAAAGCCGGTCAGCGCCACATGCTGGCCGTTAAGGCTGCCCTCAATCAGCACCAGCATCCCGCCGATGGCGAGCGCAATGCCGGTCAGCTGTTTGGCCTGGAGACGTTCGCGAAACGCAAACACGCCGAGCACGATCGTGAAAAACGCCTGCGCCTGAAGCACCAGCGAAGCGAGCCCCGCGGGCATCCCGAACTTAATAGCGGTGAAGAGAAACGCGAACTGCCCGAAGCTAATCGTCAGTCCGTAGCCCAGCAGCAGGCGAAACGGGACTTTCGGGCGGGCAATAAATAACAGCGCGGGAAAGGCGACCAGCAAAAAACGCAGTCCTGCCAGCAACAGCGGCGGCATGGCGTGTAACCCGACTTTGATTACGACGAAATTCAACCCCCAGGCCAGCACGACCAGTAGTGCCAGCAGCCCGTCTTTACGCGTCATCCCCTGCCCCTGTTATTTATTAAAATTATGTTAATGCTTCACCATACCGGAATCTTCCGGTGAGAGACAGATCACTAATTTATGGGGGGAAAGTAAAGCACTTCTGAACCCCTGGCAGGGTGTACAGCGCCCAAATGGCGTGTTATTGCTGTAAAAGAGACCTGAATCAGGCGCTCGCTCCCGCTCACCCCATAAAAAAGATAAGAAAATGTTATCAAAGAAAACGCGTTCCACCGTCGCGCTGCTGGGCTCGTCGTTAATGCTGACCATCGGCCGCGGCGCCACGCTGCCGTTTATGGCGATTTATCTCGCGAAACGCTTCGCGATGTCGGTCGATGAAATCGGCGTCGCGCTCACCAGCGCCATGACCGCAGGCGTCTTTTTCAGCCTGGCGTTCAGCGTGCTCGCTGACCGCTTCGACAAAAAGCGCTACATGCTCATCGCTATCGCGGTGTTTGTGGCGGGTTTTGTGGCGATCCCGCTGGCGCATAACGCCCTGTTGGTGATCCTCTTTTTCGCCATCATCAACTGCGCGTATTCCGTGTTTTCTACCGTTCTGAAGAGTTATTTCGCCGACACGCTGGGCGTGGCGGCCAAAGCGCGTATTTTCTCGCTCAACTACACCTTTCTGAATATCGGCTGGACGGTCGGCCCGCCGGTCGGCACGCTGCTGATGGTGTATGGCCTGAATATGCCGTTCTGGCTCTCAGCGGTGACCTCCGGCATGACCTTTATGGTGATAAGCGTTTTTGTACAGCGCGTGGCACCCGCCCATGAGCAGGCCGATTCGCCCGCAGGCCCGCCGCCGCTCTCGCTGCTGTGGCGCGATCAGCGTCTGCTGTGGTTTACGGGATCGGCGTTTCTCGGCTCACTGGTGGCAGGTTCCTTTGCCATCTGCATCTCACAATATGTGCTGACCTTCTCCGACAGCGCGCTGGCGCAGCAGATTGTCGCGGTAGTGCTGCCGGTCAACGCCGTTCTTGTGGTTTCGCTGCAATATCTGGTGGGCCGAAAACTGCGCGCCGAGAACTTAAGCCGCCTGATGCTCTTCGGCACCGTCTGCTTTATTCTCGGCCTCGGCGGTTTCCTGATGTCAGGCACCAATCTCTGGATGTGGGGCGCGGCGGCGGCGGTCTTTACGCTTGGCGAAATCATCTACGCGCCTGGCGAATATATGCTGATCGACAACATCGCCCCGCCGGGCCTGAAAGCGGGCTACTTTTCCGTACAGTCGCTCGGCTGGCTGGGCGCGGCGTTCAACCCGATGTACAGCGGCTTTGTACTGACCACGCTGCCTTCCTGGTCGCTGTTCGCGTCGCTCATGGTCTTCGCCGCCACGGCGTATCTGATGATGGTGAAAGGCATGCGCGTTAAAACCGTCGGCGTGATGCAGCCAGAGTGAATGGAATGCGGGCCGGGGGAATACGCCGCCCGCATTTTTTAAAACGGAGAGATTTTTAGTAATACAGTGACTCTGCGATAGGCTACATACTTTATGAAAAGCATCAGCCCACAGCCGAGAAGCCAGTAAAAGCTTAACAGTACGCAGAGCATGAAATGTGTTGAGCCACCGAAACCAAAAAGCAGCGTCGGTATTAAAAACATCAGAAAGAAATGCCCCTTAATTAAGTGAAGCGGTAATAAATCCATTACAACAAATGCCGGGAACATGCCATACCACAAGGCTAAATTAAGCGAAGCCGCTACCCGAACGCTATAAGCGCCGTAAAATACCTGATAAAAAGAGTAATAGATCGCTTCGTGCAGTATGAGCACGAAAACCATTGAGAAGAGTACCATCAGGGGGCGGAAAATTATCTCACAGAAGAATCGCCTGAAATCGTTATCCATGATCTTTTATCCTTTCTTGTTATAACGCTTTAAATCTGCTTCTTCGATGGGTTCAGCAAGTACCTCACTTTTAACAGGAAAAGTATTTTCATATACTCGCACACGAGGATAATCCTGATTGTTAGTCAAGACGTTATAAGTGAATCGCTTACTGGCATAAAGCGCGCCGCGTAGGACAAAGAAATTATCATAGGTATTGGAGCCATCATAACGACTGGTAAACGTTCCGTCCGCCCAACGCCTTGCGATCTCCAGCGTTTGCTCCACAGAATGCGTAGCCCGATAGGTGTCGACGGCATAAGGAATCTGTCCGACCGCGTCAGCCCAATACGGTAAGCCATTAATGAGTACCAAAAGATATCCGTCAGCACCTTGCGCACTGGCTTTCCAGTCTCCCGGCATTCCCGAAGCGAATGATAATGAAGGTCGATCTGTTTCAGCGAAATCGACGATATCCTGCCAGCTGAAATGCTTATAGGCGTTCTGAACTTCTTGCTCATGATTAAAATATATCAACGGATGATAATTATCCGCCAGGGGTTCAAACCATTGCCAGGCATAGCGATCGTATAGTGATTTCGCTGTAAGTATCTCAAACATTTCGCCATCTTTTAAGCCGAGCGCAAACAAAATATCGCCGTTAGATCGTGTGATAATTTTACAGGAAGGGATGCAAACTGTTTCGACGTGATTTTCCGTAACTGGCCGGGTATGTGAATAGTAGACAAGATGTGTTTCGCCATTATCCGTCTGGAAATCGTAGGCTCGCCCATTGATAATGTGTTGAGATTTTTTCATGACCATTCCTTTTGTTGCGGCAATCTCAACACTTTACGCCAGTCATACTCACAATGAGTAAATCTATTATTTTTATCGGAAAATATTTATCTCAGTGTCTGTTATCTAAAAATAAAGGCCAGCCTCCCGCCAGCCTTTCATCACCGCCATTAAATCGCCACCAACCCCCGCACACCGTCAGCTTCCATCTCTGCGCCGAGACCGCGCTGGACGATAGCGCCGCGCGACATCACCAGATAGTTATCCGCCAGTCCGGCGGCGAAATCGTAAAACTGCTCCACCAGCAGAATAGTCATATCGCCGCGCGCGGCCAGCGCCTGGATAACCGCGCCTATCTCTTTGATAACCGACGGCTGAATGCCCTCGGTAGGTTCGTCGAGGATCAGTAACTGCGGACGGCTGGCGAGCGCCCGCCCGATGGCGAGCTGCTGTTGCTGCCCGCCGGAGAGATCGCCGCCACGCCGCTGGCGCATCGATTTCAGCACCGGAAACAGCGTGTAGATCTCCTCGGGCACGCTTCTGGCGTCGGCGCCGCGAAAGCGCGACAGCCCCATCAGCAGGTTTTCCTCCACCGTCAGTCGCGGGAAAATCTCGCGCCCCTGCGGCACATACGCGATGCCCGCCGCCACGCGCTGGTGCGGTTTATACCGGGTGATGACGTCGCCCTGCCAGGTCACCGAACCGGTTTTCGCCGGGATCAGCCCCATCAGGCATTTCAGCAGCGTGCTTTTGCCGACGCCGTTGCGCCCGAGCAGACAGGTCACTTCGCCAGGGCGCGCCTCAAGCGACACGCCGCGCAGAATATGGCTGCCGCCGTAGTATTGATGCAGTTCGTTTACGTTTAACATCGCTGTTCCTTAACGCCCGAGATAGACGTCGATCACCTGCTCGTTGGCCTGAACGTCCGCCAGCGACCCTTCCGCCAGCACCTGGCCCTGATGCAGTACCGTCACTTTGTCGGCGATGGTTTCCACAAAGCCCATATCGTGCTCCACCACCATCAGGGAATGTTTGCCCGCCAGCGCGCGAAACAGCTCGGCGGCATAGTCGGTTTCCGCGTCGGTCATGCCCGCCGCAGGCTCGTCGAGCAGCAGCAGATGCGGCTCCTGCACCAGCAGCATGCCGATTTCCAGAAACTGCTTCTGGCCGTGCGAGAGCGCACCGGCCAGACGCTGGCGCTCAGCCCCTAAGCGCAGCGTCGCCAGCATCGCGTCGATGCGGTCCGCCTGCTCGCTGTTCAGCCGCGCGCGCAGCGTCCCGCGTACCGTTTTATCGCCCTTTTGCGCCAGCTCCAGATTCTCAAACACCGTCAGCGCCTCAAACACCGTCGGCTTCTGGAACTTGCGCCCGATGCCGCGCCGGGCGATCTCCACCGGATCAAGACGCGTGAGGTCGGTTTGCTGATCGTAAATCGCCCGCCCGCTCTGAGGCCGGGTTTTGCCGGTTATGACATCCATCAGCGTGGTTTTGCCCGCGCCATTGGGGCCGATAATGCAGCGCAGTTCGCCGACGCCGGTGGAGAGCGTCAGATCGTTGAGCGCCTGAAAGCCGTCGAAACTGACGTTGATTTTCTCCAGTTGCAGCACCGGATCGGTCTGCGCGCGAAAGCGATCGGTCTCATACTGCCGGGTATAGAGCGTATCCGTAGCGTGCATTATTTCTCTCCTCTGCGCAGAAGCCCCGCCACGCCGCGCGGCAAAAACAGGGTGATGAGGATAAATATCAGCCCTAAAAAGAGCTGCCAGTACTCCGGCATCACCACGGTGAAGAGACTTTTAGCCCCGTTAACCAGCAGCGCCCCGAAAACCGGCCCCACCAGCGTGCCGCGTCCGCCGAGCGCCACCCAGATGGCGGCTTCGATGGAGTTGGTCGGCGACATCTCGCCCGGGTTAATGATGCCGACCTGCGGTACATAGAGCGCGCCGGCAAGGCCGCACATCACGGCCGAAATCGTCCAGACCAGCAGCTTGAAGCCGCGCGGATCGTAGCCGCAGAACATCAGGCGGCTTTCGGCGTCGCGCACCGCCGTCAGCACCCGGCCAAACTTGCTGCGCGCGAGCCACAGCCCGACGGCGAGGCAGGCCAGCAGCAAGCCGAGCGTGGCGATAAAGAGCGCGATGCGGGTGCCGGTCGCGGTGAGCGAAAACCCGAGCAGCGTGGTAAAGCCGGTAAAGCCGTTGTTGCCGCCAAAGCCGGTTTCATTGCGAAAAAAGAGCAGCATCCCGGCGAAGGTCAGCGCCTGGGTAATGATGGAGAAATAGACGCCCTTGATTTTCGAGCGGAACGCAAAGAAGCCGAAGACCAGCGCCAGCAGCCCCGGCACCAGCACCACCAGCAGCAGCGCCCAGATAAAATTCGAGGTGCCCCACCAGTACCACGGCAGCTCGCTCCAGGAGAGAAACGACATAAACGCGGGCAGCCCGTCGCCTGCCGCCTGGCGCATCAGGTACATGCCCATCGCGTAGCCGCCGAGCGCGAAGAAAATCCCGTGGCCGAGCGACAGCAGCCCGGCGTAGCCCCAGACCAGATCCAGCGCCACGGCGACAATCGCGTAGCAGAGGATTTTGCCCATCAGCGTCAGCGTCCAGGTCGAGACCGCCAGCGGGTGGCTTGCGGGTAACAGCGTGAGAAACGGCAGCGCGAAGAGCGCCGCCAGCGCCAGCCCGCCTGCGATACGGCTCAGGCGCGGCGCTTTTTGAACCAGCGTTAAGGCGATCGGCTGCGTCATTCCACGGCCCTCCCTTTGAGTGCGAACAACCCCTGCGGGCGTTTCTGGATAAACAGGATAACCATCACCAGGATGGCGATTTTGCCAAGCACCGCACCGACCTGCGGTTCGAGGAGTTTATTGAAAATACCCAGACCGAACGCCGCCGCCACGCTGCCCGCCAGCTGTCCAACGCCGCCCAGCACCACCACTAAGAAGGAATCGATGATGTAGCCCTGGCCGAGCTCCGGCCCGACATTGCCAAGCTGGGAGAGCGCCACGCCGCCGAGGCCCGCGATACCAGAGCCGAGTCCGAAGGCCAGCATATCGACGCGTCCGGTCGGTACGCCGCAGCAGGCCGCCATCGCGCGGTTCTGCGTGACCGCGCGTACGTTCATGCCAAGCCGGGTTTTAGTCAGCACAAGCCAGGTAAAAAACAGCACCAGCAGCACAAAGCCCATCACCACCAGACGGTTCCACGGCAGGATCAGGTTTGGCAGCACCTGGACGCCGCCGGAGAGCCAGGCCGGGTTCGCCACCTCGACGTTTTGCGCGCCAAACGCCATGCGCACCAGCTGGATAAGCATCAGACTGATCCCCCAGGTGGCGAGCAGCGTCTCCAGCGGGCGGCCATAGAGATGGCGAATAATGGCGCGCTCAAGCGTCATCCCCGCGCAGGCCGTGACCATAAACGCTACCGGCAGCGCTAACACCGGATAGAACGCCAGCCACTGCGGCGCGAAGGCCGCCAGCGCGTTCTGCACGCACCAGGTGGCGTAAGCGCCAAGCATCAGCATTTCGCCGTGAGCCATATTGATGACGCCGAGCAGGCCATAGGTAATCGCCAGCCCCAGCGCGGCCAGCAGCAGAATCGAGCCGAGCGACAGCCCCATAAACGCCTGGCCGAGCAGCTCACCCACCTTCAGGCGGCTGTCAATGGCGCGAACGCTGGCGGTGGCGGCCTCACGCACGCGGGCGTCAGGCTCGCTGGCGGCGTCGGTAAAAGGCTGCAGCCGCGCGCGCGTTTGCGGCTCGCCGGATTCGCCAAGCCGCGTGACGGCGTTCAGGCGCACGGCGGCATCGGGGCTTGTCAGCTGAAGCGTGGCGAGCGCAGTGGAGAGTGCCTCGCGCACGGTAGCTTCTTTTTCGACGGCCAGGCGCTGGGACAGTAATGGCGCCATGAGCGGGTCGCCGTCGCGCTGTAAAGACCGGGCGGCATCAAGGCGCTCCGTGACGTTGTCACTCACCAGACGATGGGTCGCCAGCGCCGCGGCGGCCAGATTGCGCAGGCGGTTGGTCAGCCGCAGCGGTTTCACCGCCCCTTCCGGCGTGGCGGCGCGACCGAGCGCGGTCAGGCCATCGGGACGCTGTGCGAACGGATGCTTTTGCGTATCGACGACCAGATTTTCCTGGCCGAGCGCCACCAGCAGCGGCAGACGCGCGGCGTCCGGGGCTGTCGCCCAGGTTTGCAGCAGCGTCGCCTGTTGGCTGCGGCTGGCGGCCGCGAAGTCGTCGGCGTCACCGGCGCGGGCGAGCCACGGCGTCAGCAAGGCGGCGATCATCAGCCAGCGGAATAATGTCATGGGTATCTCCTTTGCAACCGTTATGCCTCGGTGGTGTCGGGCGGCATTTTTGCGGGTGCGCTTCGCTTACCCGCCCTACAAAGAACATGCAACGGTGTCGGGCGGCATTTATGGCGGGTGCGCAAGCTTACCCGCCCTACAAGGAATAAACGTGTTTTGTAGGGCGGGTAAGCTTGCGCACCCGCCGTTTCAACCGTTCAACCGCGCAACCTGAACCACGCCTGGCTCAACGCCCCTTAATTGCTGGCGGTTTTCACCGGCGTATCGGCTTTTTTGTCGTTCCCGGCGATATACGGGCTCCACGGCTGCGCACGCACGGGCGCTTCGGTCTGCCACACCACGTTGAACTGACCATTGCCCTCGATTTCGCCAATCATCACCGGCTTATGCAGATGGTGGTTGGTGTTGTCCATTGTCAGCGTAAAGCCGGACGGCGCCTTGAACGATTGCCCTGCCATCGCCGCGCGCACTTTATCGACATCCGTCGTGCCCGCCTTCTCTACCGCCTGCGCCCACATATGAATGCCGACATAGGTCGCTTCCATCGGATCGTTGGTGACCACCGTACCGGCGTTCGGCAGCTTGTGCGCTTTGGCGTAAGCGCGGTAATCCGCGACGAATTTCTGGTTCACCGGGTTATCGACCGACTCGAAGTAGTTCCATGCGGCCAGGTTGCCCACCAGCGGTTTGGCATCGATACCGCGCAGTTCCTCTTCGCCCACCGAGAACGCCACCACCGGCACGTCGGTCGCCTTCAGCCCCTGGTTCGCCAGCTCTTTATAGAACGGCACGTTGGAATCGCCGTTAATGGTGGAAACGACGGCGGTTTTACCGCCTGCGGAGAATTTCTTGATATTGGCGACAATGGTCTGGTAGTCGCTGTAGCCAAACGGGGTGTAGACCTCTTCGATGTCTTTGTCCTGCACGCCTTTAGCATGCAGGAACGCGCGCAGGATTTTGTTGGTGGTGCGCGGGTAAACATAATCGGTGCCGAGCAGGAAGAAGCGCTTCGCGCCGCCGCCGTCTTCGCTCATCAAATATTCCACTGCCGGGATCGCCTGCTGATTGGGCGCGGCGCCCGTATAGAAGACGTTCGGCGACATCTCTTCGCCTTCGTACTGCACCGGGTAGAAGAGCAGCCCGTTGAGTTCTTCAAAGACCGGCAGCACGGATTTGCGCGAGACCGACGTCCAGCAGCCAAAGACGGCGGCGACCTTATCCTGGCTCAGCAACTGGCGGGCTTTCTCGGCGAACAGCGGCCAGTTGGAAGCCGGATCGACCACCACCGGCTCCAGCTTTTTACCGAGAACGCCGCCTTTGGCGTTGATCTCATCAATGGTCATCAGCGCCACGTCTTTGAGCGGCGTTTCGGAAATCGCCATCGTGCCGGAGAGCGAGTGCATGATGCCCACTTTAATGGTGTCGGCGGCCTGGGCGCTGAAGGCGAACCCCATGCTGATGACCGAGGCGGAAAGGGCGAAAGCTTTTAACAGAGTACGACGATGCATAAGGGTGACTCCTGATAATGGATGCTGTGTGTACGGTTAATCTGGCGTTCCACGCCGCGCCTGTTGCAGGGCGTGAAGCGTAATCTTGCGAACCTCTTTCTGGCTTTGGGCAATATGGTCGTGCAGTCGGGTCCTGGCCTCCTTCAGGTTGCGTTCAAAAATGGCGAGCAGGATCTGGCCGTGCTCGGCGTAGGTCGCGCTGATGCGTGACGCCTGGGTGAAATCCATGCGTCGCACAATGCGGATTTTTTCCGTGACCTCGCGATGCACGCGCGCCATCTCAGGGTTGCCCGCGGTGCCGACGAGCGTCATGTGAAACGCCTCATCGTGCGGCGCGACATCGCCGCCTTCGGCAAGCGGCGGCGACGCTATCCAGAATTCGCGCAGCTCGCACAGCGGCAGCGGCGTGACGTGCGCCGGCAAGGCGCAGAGCCGCGCGACGGCTTCCGTTTCCAGCACAATGCGCAGATCGTAGAGCGCCTCCAGGTGGTCGAAGTCGATCTGCCGGACCTGCCAGCCGCTACGCGGCTGAACGTCGAGATAGCCTTCTTGTTCAAGCCGGTGCAGCGCCTGGCGTACCGGCGTGCGGCTTGCGCCCATGCGTGCGGCGACGTCGTTTTCGCTGAAGCGATCGCCGGGCAGCAGCCGGAAATCGAAGATCTCCTGTTTCATCAGCCGGTAGATGCGATCGCCCTGCGCCTCCGGGGGCGCCTCGCGTTGTCGGGCGGTGAATGGCATAGCGCCTCCTTGTTGCGTTTTTCCGTTACCCGGTTTGACGTGGCGGGTGCGCTTCGCTTACCCGCCCTACGTAGCAATTGTTCCGTCTGACTGGCGGGTAAGCGTCAGCGCACCCGCCGCCAGGCATAACAAGCCCGCTCAACCCAGCCACAAAAGGGCATCGCCGGGCGCGACGGGCCGCCCCTGCTGGCAACGAATGCGCGCCACCACACCGTCTACCGGGGCATGCACCATCAGCTCCATCTTCATCGCCTCCACCACGATCAACGGCTCGCCCTGCTTCACCCGCTGGCCTGGCTCAACCAGGATCTTCCAGATGTTGCCGTTGAGATCGGCGCTCACCAGCCGCCCCTCGCTTTCTGTCTCGTCTTCAGCGTCAGGCTCATACGCGTCGCTTTCCGGCTCCTGGGTGTGCCAGTGCGCCACTTCGGCGCTGAAGGCGGCCTGCTGACGCTCGCGGAACGCGGCAATGTCCTGTTCGTTGGCCGCTAAAAAGGCGCGGTAGGCCGCAAAATCGAATTCGCTCTCTTCAATACGAATCGACGCGCGGCCCTCGCGGAAGGCGTCGCGCAGATCGTGCAGCTCTGCTTCGCTCACCGGGTAAAAGCGCACCTGATCGAAAAATTTCAGCAACCACGGCTCATCGCCGAACTGCGGGTTTTTAAGGAATTTGTTCCAGACGGGCAGCGTGCGCCCCACCAGCTGATAGCCGCCGGGCGAATCCATGCCGTAGATGCACATATACATCCCGCCGATACCGACGGTGCCTTCGGCAGTCCAGGTACGCGCCGGGTTATATTTGGAACTCAGCAGACGGTGGCGCGGATCCACCGGCACCGCGCACGGCGCGCCGAGATAGACGTCCCCCAGCCCGAGGATCAGGTAGCTCGCGTCGAATACGATGTTTTTCACCTCGTCGCGGTGCGACAGCCCGTTCGCGCGACAGATAAAATCGACGTTATTCGGCAGCCACGGCGCCTGGGCGCGCACGGTTTGCTGATACCGCTCCACCGCGCCAAGCGTCGCGCTGTCCTCAAAGGCCATCGGCAGCCAGACGATCCGGGACGGGATCTTCAGCGATTCCACATCGCCGAGCTGCTTCTCAAGGTTCATCAGCAGCGTCAGCAAGGGCCGCTGCCCGAGGCGCTGGCTGTCGTAACGCACCTGCAACGACCGCACGCCGGGCGAAAGCTCCTCGATGCCCGCGACGCCGCTCTCGCGGATCGCGTTCATCAGCAGATGCACCCGCAGGCGCAGCGCCAGATCCAGTACGTTGTCGCCATATTCGATGAGAATGTAGCTGTCGCCCGCCTGCCGCCACACCACAGCGGGCAGCCCGTTTTGCGCTGGCAGCTGCGCGAGGATCGCCGCACTCCCGGTCGCGCCTGGCAGCAGCGACGGCGTCTCGTCCGGGCGGGCGCTGACCGCGCGCAGATGGTTGCAAGCCACCTCCTGCGCCAGCTCCAGCGACTGCGCGTGTTCGATGCTTATCGGATGAAAACGAATGCGGTCGCCGGGCTTCACCTGGCCGACTTTCCACAGCTCCGCGCGGGCAATGGTGACCGGACAGACAAAACCGCCGAGGCTCGGCCCGTCGCGGGTGAGGATCACCGGGAAATCGCCGGTAAAGTTAATCGCCCCGATGGCGTATTCGCAGTCGTGGATGTTAGACGGATGCAGGCCCGCCTCGCCGCCGTCGGCGCGGCTCCACTCCGGTTTCGGGCCCACCAGCCGCACGCCGAGCCGGTTGGAGTTGTAATGCACCTGCCACTCGGCGGCGAAGAACGCATCCATCGACGCGGGGGTGAAGAAATCGGGCGCGCCGTGCGGGCCATAAAGCACGCCGATATCCCACACCTCGCCATAGCGCGGGATAAGCCCCGGCTCCGGCGTCTGAGGCGGCGAGATGGGCGCAGGCGTGGTGCAGGCGGCGAGCGCCGGGCGCGAAATCGCCAGCACGTCGCCGGGGCGCAGCGTGCGTCCGGCGTGGCCGCCGAACTGCCCGAGCGCGAAGGTGGAACGGCTGCCGAGATATTGCGGCACATCGATGCCGTTACGCACCGCCAGATAACTGCGACAGCCTGTACGGGCACGGCCCAGCGTCAGCGTCTGTCCGGCGCGGGCGGTGACCGGCTGCCAGTACGCGACTGGCTCGCCATCAAGTTCAGCGTCGCAGTCCGCGCCGGTGAGCGCGAATATGGCGTCGCTGTGAAAGCGCAGCGTCGGTCCCTGGAGCGTGAACTCAAGCCCGGCGGCCTCCGGCGCGTTCCCGACGATGCGGTTCGCCAGCCGGAAGGCGTAATCGTCCATCGGCCCGGACGGCGGCACGCCGATATCCCAGTAGCCAGGGCGGCCCGGATAATCCTGCACGCTGCTCCAGGTGCCCGGCTCCAGCACTTCAATGGCGTGGGCGCGGTAGCTCACTTCATCCAGCAGCCGCGTCCACATGGTGGCGTTTTCAAACGCCTCAAGACGGATAATCTGGCGCAGATAATCGAGATTGGTGGCGATGCCGTGCAGGCGCGTGGCGTCCAGCGCCAGGCGCAGTGTCGCCAGCGCCTGCGGGCGGTCGTCGCCGTGGACGATGATTTTGGCGATCATCGGATCGTAAAACGCGCTCACCTCCGCGCCGGTGCTGACCCAGCCGTCCACCCGCACGCCGTCGGGAAAGTACACATCGGTAAGCTGCCCCGGCGACGGCTGGAAATGTTTCAGCGGATCTTCGGCATAGAGGCGCACTTCAATGGCGGCCCCCTGCGGCGTCTGCGCCAGCCGCGCCCTGTCCAGCGGCTCGCCCGCGGCGATGTTTATCATGCATGCAATCAGATCCAGCCCCGTCACGGCCTCGGTTACCGGGTGCTCCACCTGCAAACGGGTGTTGACCTCCAGAAACCAGAAACGATCGCTCCCGGCGTCATAGATAAACTCCACGGTGCCGGCGCTGCGGTAATTGACCGATTCGCCAAGCGCCACCGCGGCGGCGTGCAGCGCTTCGCGGGTCGCCTGCGGCAGCCCCGGCGCAGGCGTCTCTTCCACCACTTTTTGATTGCGGCGCTGGAGCGAACAGTCGCGCTCGCCGAGCGCCGCCACGTAGCCTTCGCCATCGCCGAGAATCTGAACTTCCAGATGACGGGCGCGGCTGATGAATTTCTCGATGAACACGCCGTCGTCGCTGAAAAACTGCTGGCCCTGGCGCCTCACGCTCTCCCAGGCCTGCGCCAGCGAAGGCGCGTCGTCGCAGCGCGTCAGCCCGATGCCGCCGCCGCCCGCGGTGGTTTTCAGCATCACCGGGTAACCAATCTCCTCTGCCGCCTGGGTTGCTTCCTCAAGCGAGCGCAGCAGCCCGCTGCCCGGCGTCATCGGCACGCCCGCCTGTGCCGCCAGCGTACGGGCGCGGTGCTTCAGGCCAAAATCGCCAATCTGCTGCGGCGTCGGGCCGATAAACACCAGCCCCGCGGCTTCGCACGCCGCAGCGAATTCAGCCCGCTCGGAAAGAAAGCCGTAGCCGGGGAAGATAGCCTGCGCCCCGCTCGCTTTGGCCGCTGCGAGAATTTTATCGACGTTAAGGTAGGTGTCGCGCGCCGCGTCGCCGTCGAGCGCAATGGCGATATCGGCGTCGAGCACGTGCTGCGCGTTACGATCCGGCCCGGAATAAACCGCGACGCTGGCAATGCCCATTTTCTTCAGGGTACGAATGGCGCGACAGGCGATCTCGCCACGGTTAGCGATAAGCACTTTGCTGAACATGGTTTTCTCCTCAGGCGCTCTGGTGGCGGGCAAGCCAGGCTTTCCAGCCGCCCCATTCGGTGATGTCCGTGGCGCTCGCAAGCGCCTGCGGTTCGCAGATAAAGCCTTTTACGGCACGGCCGTCGGCAAGCGTCAGCGTGCCGATACCGAGCGGCGCCGGGATCTCTGCGACAAACTCACCAAAGCGTGCCAGCGGGATATCCCACAGCTCCACCGCGATGGGTTGCCCGGCGCTGGCGCGCGCCAGCCCCGGCTTTGGCGGCGTGGTGTTGGCGAGCGCATAGAGGCGATAGTCCGCCGCCGTGGTGGTTTCTTCGATAAACACGGCGTTGCGGGTCGTAAGCTGATGATTGAGCGGCATGCCGCGCAGGTGCGCGCCAACGACCGCGAGGCGCACATGGTGCGGCGACGGCGCAAAGGGTTCGGCCACCGGCAGCGCTTTAGAGGTCGCGCCGAGCGGCAGCGGCACTGCCTGCTGCCAGCGCGCGCCGAAATGCGCCAGCGCGGCGTCATGCCAGGCGGGCGCGATAAGCGTGATGCCCGCTGGCAGGCCATCGGCGCGGAAATCGCCGGGCAGCGCCAGCGCGCAGAGATCCGCCAGGTTGGTGAAATTGGTGTAGTAGCCGAAGTGCGAGTTGTAGCGCACCGGCTCCGCGTTCATTTCTTCAAGCGTATGAATGGTCGGCGAGGTCGGGACGACCAGCGCGTCCACGGTCTCCAGCACCTGCGCAATCTGGCGGGCGAGCGCGGCGCGGGTGTATTCCGCCTGCCAGGCGTCGCAGGCCGTATATTTCAGGCCGCCCTCCACGATGCCGCGCACGGTCGGGTCCATCACCTCCGGCGGCTGGTTGAGCATCTCGCCCACCGCCACGGTGCGTTCCGCCACCCACGCGCCCTGATAGAGCTGCTCCGCAAGCTGGCGAAACGGCGTGAAATCGACCGGCACCAGCGTGACGCCGAGCGCCTCAAGGCGCGTCAGGCTCTGGCGGTACGCCGCCTCGCTGCGGGTGTCGCCATAAAATTCAGGCGCGTCGGGCACGGCAAAACGCGGTTGAGCGGGCAGTCGCGCGGGCGCGGTGCGCGGGTTGGTGCGCGAGTAGGCATCGGTGGCGTCATAACCGCCCGCAAGGCATGCCACCTGGAGGGCATCGGCGGCGCTAAGCGCGAAGATGGAGACGCAGTCGTTCAGGCGGCACGCGGGCACTACGCCGTGATTCGACAGCCAGCCTTTGGTGGGTTTGAGGCCGACAATGTTATTAAAACCGGCCGGGACGCGCCCGGAGCCCGCGGTGTCGGTGCCGAGCGCGAAAGCGACCAGCCCGCGCGCCACGGTTGAGGCCGAACCGGCGCTGGAGCCGCCGCTGACATACGCCGGGTTAAAGGTATTGGGCACCGCGCCGTACGGCGACCGGGTGCCGACCAGCCCTGTCGCGAACTGATCCAGATTGGTTTTACCCAGCACGATAGCGCCTGCGGCTTTGAGTTTCGCCACCACGGTGGCGTCCTCCTGCGGCGTGTACGCAAACGCCGGGCACGCGGCGGTGGTGGGCAGCCCGGCGACGTCGATATTGTCTTTCACCGCAAACGGCACGCCGAAGAGAGGAAAATCCGCAAGGCTTTTGCCCGCCGTCAACGCGGCGAGCAGCGGCGCGATTTGCGCCTCAAGATGCGCCGCGCTGGCGCGGGTGATCCACGCCGGATCGTTATTCTCTTCATCAGTAAAAGCCGCGGAATAAATTTCCGTAATGCGCGTCGGATCGTCCTGATATTCCCTGCGCCACTCAGCAAGCGTCAGAGGCGTAAACAGCGGTGAACTCGGTGACATAACTGGCATCCCATCTGGTATACAAGATGGGAGTTATTTAGCAAAGGGAATGCCAGTTTTTAAAATTCCTTATATTTCAATCTATTGAAAATATTTTATTGAATATGGAGAGTGAGTTTAATTAACAGGACGGGGTTTTCGATAATAACCACGATCGCGATGGTGCAACGGTGCGTCATAAATGTGCAATGAGGGGGAAATAATTAAAGATGATGATGAAAGAGAGCAGGCATCATTTTTTGCGATGGTTTCAGTGGGCGGGTTTTAATGGTGGGGTAGGAATGGTGGGTGCGCTACGCTTACCCACCCTACGATGAGGATGGCGTTTTGTTGGGCGGGTACCGCCACAGGATGAGGGTGAATTTCTGTAGGGCGGGTAAGCAAAGCGCACCCGCCACAGGATGACGGTGAATTTTTGTAGGGCGGGTAAGCAAAGCGCACCCGCCGTTTACATCAAAAACCCCGCCTTACCACACTTCGCTGGCAACCTTCGTCACGAGGCGCACTTTTTCCCACTGCTCGGCTGGCGTAATGCTGTTGCCCTCTTCGGTCGAGGCAAAACCGCACTGCGGGCTTAAGCAGATCTGGCTGATATCGACATATTTCGCCGCCTCTTCCAGCCGCGCTTTAATCAGCTCCGGGTTCTCCAGCTCGCCGTTTTTGGTGGTGATTAGCCCCAGCACCACCTGCTGTTTGCCCGGACGGATAAAGCGCAGCGGCGCGAAGTCGCCGGAACGATCGTTATCATATTCCAGGAAAAACGCATCAATGTTGACGGTGCCGAACAGCACTTCGGCCACCGGCTCATAGCCGCCTTCGGCTATCCAGCTGGAACGGAAATTACCGCGGCAGACATGCAGCCCGATGGTTAAATCCTCCGGCTTGCCTTCCAGCGCCTGGTTCAGCACGCGGGCATAAATGCGCGCCAGCTCGTCCGGATCGTCGCCGCGCTCACGGATTTGACGACGCTGCTCGTCAGAGCACAGGTACGCCCAGACGGTATCATCCAGTTGCAGGTAGCGGCAGCCTGCGTCGTAAAAGGCGCGGATGGCGTCGCGCCAGGTCGTGGCGAGATCGTCGAAATAGTCTTTCAGATCCGGATAGACGTTACGGTCGATGGCCGCTGCGCCGCCGCGAAAATGCAGCACGCTCGGGCTCGGGATGGTCATTTTCGGCTCAGCATTGCCGCTGACGCTTTTCAGGAAGCGGAAATCTTCAAGCATCGGGTGGTCGCCAAACGCCACTTTGCCGGTCACGCGCACGCTCTGCGCTTTGGTCTGAATGCCGTTGAACTGAATCCCCTGATTCACTTCCACCAGCTCCACGCCCTGCAGCGCGCCGAAGAAATCGAGATGCCACCAGGCGCGGCGGAATTCGCCGTCGGTCACCACATGCAGGCCGCAGGCGCACTGCTGCTCGACCGCATGGCGAATGGCGTCATTTTCGATGTTGCGCAGATGCGCAGCATCTATCTCCCCTGCCGCAAACTGCTGGCGGGCCTGCTTAATGGCATCCGGGCGTAAAAAGCTGCCGACGATATCGGCTCGAAACGGGGCATGTTGACGTTGCATGGGATTCTCCTCGTAGCCTGCCGTGATGGTCACGTCAGGTGATAGTTCAAAATTTGAATTTTTGGCCGTCTGGATGGCTATATGTCCAGAGAGTCGCACGTCGCCCTGCCTCTGGCAAACGAGGAAATTTCATGGGTGTTGAAAAAAATTCATGCAGGAATAAAAAATCCCCACCGGGGTGGGGAAAACGAAAGGCACAAACAAGGGTTATTTTTTCTCAGACGCGGTATTGCTGTCTACAACGCCAGGAATGTCTTTGATGTCGCCTTTGAACTGCCCCTTCAGGGCATCGACGCCGCTCTGCGGCTTCGCGATTTTTTCAAGATCGGCGCGCGAGCGGCGGATCTCTTCAGTATTCACGCCCAGCTTTTTATCCCGCTCGGACACCATCTCCGGCTTCGCCTCGCCGTCGCGGTTAAACGACCAGGCGAGCATCGGCGGGCCGAGCGGCAGCGCGTCGCCTTTATCACCCAGTCCGCCGGTATGCCAGACGTGCCAGGTTTTGCCATAGCTGTTCATTTTATCCTGCATCAGGCGGTGCTCCACCGGCGCCGGAATACCCGGTGCGATAAGCTGCCCGCTGAGGATTTCGCCGTTGTGTGGATGCCAGTACTGTTTTTCCTGCTCCGGCAGTTCATTAAAGAGTTTTTCAGAGATGATATATTCTAAGCCATTCATTCTGGCATCTTTAGAATTACCGTCAAATAAGACGCACTGAGCGAAATCCTGATTAACCTGATGGCAATAATGATGCGCTTCCATCTGTTTTTCCGGGATCTCTTTCATCGGATGAAAGCCTACCAGATATATATCAAATCCTTTTAACGGGGCGTTGCTTTGCAATACCGCCGAGCCGGTTTCCAGTAAATTGGTCGTCGTGCTTTTATCAGCACCCGGCGGCGTATCTTTTTCTGCCTGCGCTAAAAAGGCGACAGAAAGAAGCGGCAGCAACGTTATTTTTAATGCGCGTTGTAATTTCATAATGTAATTAAATAAATAAGAGGTATTTACGTCATGCGCAACGACCTCCGGTATGAGCATTAACCCATACCGGAGAGACGTTATGTCGGGCGCATGCGGCCCGCCGGTCCGTCAGGAAGACGAACGGCTGCTGCTTTTGCCGCCTTTACGGCCAGCTTCTGCTGCGCGCTCGCGGTCATTTTTAAAATTCCCGCCGCTGTTCTGACCGCCTTTACGGCCGGCTTCAGAAGCGCGTTCACGATCCTCAGCAAAATTACCTGAACCACCACGATGTTGAGCCATAATATTCTCCTCGGATAAGCAGAGATAATTTAAACCGCGTCCTCACAGTGCGAACGCAGAAGTAACTATAGGCAGGCATCCCCGTTTCGCAAGTCACATTAGCCACCAGCAAGTATTTTGCCGTTACGTTCTGTACGATATATCCCGTGTTGCGCTTTTATCTCCTGAATAGCAAAGGATTTTCTGTTCCAGCGCCTTCGCTTAATAAGAAAAATCTTAAAAGAAAGCGTTAATTATTTTAGTGCCGCTGTCAGGACTATTATTTATCTGCGAAGTGTCGTTCGTTGATTTAATTTCCGCCGAGGAGTGATTAATGAAACAGAAATGGTACTGCTGCCCCACCATGAAGTTAAAAGACCGGTTTATGGTGCTCATTATGGGACAGGATGTGTTTCTGCTGTTCCGTAAAGGCGGTTCGCTGAGAAAATCCCGCGACTGGCTGGCACGTGAAAAGGCCAATTTTATTCCTTTAGGGTAAGACGCTGCGTTTTTCTGGTTGCAGACGAAAGCGCTATCTCGTTTAATATGTAGCGCTTTTGTTAACCCCTTGTGAGTATCATGATTGTTCGTCCCCCACAGCACTGGTTTGCCCGACTTTTTGTCTGGCATGGCTCCGTATTAGCCAAAATCTCTACGCGTCTACTCCTTAATTTCCTGCTTTCAGTGACGGTAATTTTCTTCTTACCGTGGTATGAGGCGCTGGGAATAAAGCTCACCACCGCGCCATTCAGTATTCTCGGCGTGGCGATTGCGATTTTTCTCGGCTTTCGTAATAGCACCTGTTTCGCGCGTTTTAATGAGGCGCGTCAGATATGGGGCCAGTTGGTTATCCACTGTCGCTCGCTGCTGCGCACCGCTCGCACCCTGATGCCTGATAATGCCCAGGAGCTGCACCATCTGGTGAATTTAGAAGTGGCGTTCTGCCACTGCCTGCGCCTGACGCTGCGCCGCAAAAAGCTCGATAACGTGCTTGACCGCTATCTCACCCGTAGCGAAATGGCGCGCGTGATGCACAGTAATTCGCCCTGTAATAC
Source organism: Cronobacter sp. EKM101R (assembly GCF_963888145.1). Lineage (NCBI taxonomy): Bacteria > Pseudomonadati > Pseudomonadota > Gammaproteobacteria > Enterobacterales > Enterobacteriaceae > Cronobacter > Cronobacter sp. EKM101R. The sequence goes on from NZ_CAWPHW010000012.1 coordinate 464,553, forward strand.
GATTTTACTTATTATGGGCGAATGGCTCGCCGCGCGGCGCAACGGACTTTCCGATATTCTGTTCCAGACGCTCGACCAGCATATTAACCAGCTTTCGGCAGTACTGGCGGGCTGCGAGCGCATCGCCAATACCCCGCCGCCTTTCGCGTATTCACTGATGCTGCACCGCACGGTTTATTGCTTCTGCATTATGTTGCCTTTCGCGCTGGTGACCGATCTGCATTTTATGACGCCATTTTTGTCAGTATTTATTTCGTACACGTTTATTGCGCTGGATACGCTGGCGGAGGAGCTGGAAGATCCGTTTGGCACCGAAGATAACGATCTGCCGCTGGACGCGCTTTGTAATAATATTGAAATAGACTTGCGTGAAATGAATGACGAGCCGCAGAAACCGGTGAAATTATTGCCGAACCGGCATTATCAGCTCACCTAATGAATATTCATATTCACTACGAATAATGAATAATGCGCAGTAAATGATTAGCAGGGTAGACGAAGTATGTTAGCGTAGACCCTGTTCTCTTCTTCCTTTCGTTTCTTCTGCTGAAAGGGCCACTCCTCTCCTGTTTTGTATAGCAGCTGGCATTTAAGGATTCGCCATGTCTCATTTCACGATCGAAATGCTCTCCGATCAGTGCGGAGTTAGCATGCCTAATTTACGCGCGTGGCAGCGGTCAGGATTACTGCAGCCCATGCGCGACGACAGCGGTCGACGCTATTTTGACTACAGCCATCTGATGCGCATTCACGCCATCCTGAAATGGCTCGATCGCGGCCTGCCGCTGGATGAAATCTCCCGTATCCTGAAGGGTGAAAAAAGCGCGCTGGTGAGCCAGTGGGAAGTGTGGCAGGAACAACTGCTCGCGACGCTTGAGAAAACCAGCATGGAGAAAGGCCGCGCGCTCCTGCGTAAAATGGGTCGCGAACTGCCCGCCGCGATGCTGCTCGATAAAGTCGTCCAGCCGCTACGCCTGTGGCTGAACCACGGCCATACCAGCGCGCAGCTGACCCGTCGCGCGCGCTTTGACACGCTGATTATTGAGTACGCCACCTTTCTGATGCAGGCGCTGCGCAAGCGTCCGGCGTCCGGGCTGGTGGTGATGGCGATGAACAGCCACGATCCGCTGAACGTCTGGCTGGAGGCGATTCGCTTCTCCGGCGAAGGGTTTCGCATTGATGTGATGCATCAGCCGGTGCCGTTGCCCGATCTCACGCAGTTCGCCGCCGATCACTATCTGGTGTATAGCGATGTGCCGCTGACCCCCGCCCAGCTTGCGCTCTGGCAACAATGGCAGCTTGACGGTATGCCGCTGTTCAGCGCCGGGGCTGGTTTCGCGGCCGCGCCTGAACTGCCGGATGCGGCCAATCTTCCTGACGAGCCGCTCCGCGAAGAAGCGCGCTGAGCGCGTCTGTCGCAAAACGGTTATCGGACTGTCGTCTTAACGTCACACGTGAAGGTCTTTCATAAAGGATGGTGTGACTCAGGGCGGGAGTGGCGATGCCGGGTGCCGCGGATCTTTTTATCTGTATGCCGGGAATTGTATTACTGGCGGGGTTTCTTGCCGCGTATTGCAGCAACAAATGGGATGACTGAACGTCAGAAAAAAAATACCGCCAGACGAGTCTGACGGTAAGGCTTGCATGGATTGTTATTGTCCTGCGCTCAACAACACGCTTATTTCTGCATCATGCCACGCGCAGGTTCAACGTCACCTAAACGTGGGCTTATTCGCTTAACCCGCGGTTTTTCAGCATCGGCTCAATGCGCGGAGCATGGCCGCGCCACGCGAGCCACAACGCTTCGAGATCGCTGCTGTTGCCGCGGGAAAGAATCGCCTCGCGAAAGCGCGCGCCGTTTTGCGCCGTTAACCCGCCCTGCTCCACAAACCATTGATAGCCGTCGTCGGCAAGCATCTGCGTCCAGAGATAGGCGTAATAGCCCGCCGCATAGCCGCCGCCAAAAATATGGGCGAAATAACTGCTTCTGTAGCGCGGCGGTACGGCCCGCAGCGCGATGTTTTCCAGCGCCAGCGCCGCAGCCTCAAACGCGGACACCTCTTCTGGCGACGATTGCGGCGTCAGACTGTGCCAGTGCTGATCAAGCAGCGCTGCGGCCAGCAGTTCGGTCATGTCGTAGCCTTTGTTAAAGCGCGCCGCGCGGAAGAGTTTTTCACGAAGCGCGTCCGGCATCGGCTCGCCGGTCTGATAATGGCGCGCAAAGTTCGCGAACACATCCGGATGGCTCGCCCAGTGTTCGTTGATTTGCGACGGGAACTCCACGAAATCGCGCGGCGTGTTGGTGCCGGAGAGCGTGGCGTAGCGCTGGCTGGCAAAGAGACCGTGCAGCGTATGGCCAAACTCATGGAACAGCGTGATAACGTCATCCCAGGAGATGAGCGCAGGCTGACCGGCGGCGGGCTTCAGGTAGTTACAGACGTTGTAAATGACCGGTTTGTGGCCTGCGAGCGTCGACTGGTCAACAAAATTCCCCATCCAGGCGCCGCCGCTTTTGCTGTCGCGCGCGAAGAAATCGCCGTAAAACAGCGCCAGACCGCTGCCGTCTTTATCGAAAATCTCCCAGACGCGGACATCCGGGTGGTAGACCGGGATATCGGTGCGCGCCTGAAAACGGAGGCCGAACAGCGTGCTGGCGGCGTGGAAGACGCCGTGGATGAGCACATTGTCGAGTTCAAAATACGGTTTGATCTGCGCGTCGTCGAGCGCGTATTTTTCGCGCCGCACCTGTTCGGCGTAAAACGCCCAGTCCCAGGCCTCGGCCTGAAAACCGCCGTTCTGGCGGTCAATCACCTGCTGAATATCCGCAAGCTCCCGATTCGCGCGCGCCGTCGCCGCCGGCACGATATCGCGCATAAAGCGCAGCGCCGCCTCTGGCGTTTTGGCCATTTGATCGGCGATGGTCCAGGAGGCGAAATCCTTAAAGCCGAGCAGCGCCGCCTGCTGCGCGCGTAACTGCGCCAGACGCAATACCAGCGCGCGGGTATCGTTGGCGTCGCCTTTTTCGGTGCGGTGCCAGCCCGCCTTAAAGAGCGCCTCGCGCGTTTCGCGACGCTCAAGCGCCTGGAGCGCAGGCTGCTGCGTGGTGTTGAGCAGCGCGATAAGCCAGCGTCCTTCCTGCCCTTTTTCACGCGCGGCCTGCGCGGCGGCGGCGATTTCCGCCTCGCTCAGCCCGGCCAGCGCCTCGCGGGACGATACCAGCAGCCCGCCCGCTTTATCCGCCGCCAGCAGACGCTGGTTAAACTGGCTGGTAAGCTGCGCGGCTTCGCGGTTAAGCGCTTTAAGCTGCGCTTTTTGCTCCGCGCCGAGCGTCGCGCCCGCGAGCATAAATTGCTGCCAGACGACCTCCACCAGCCGCCGCGACTCGTCATCCAGCCCGAGCGCGTCGCGCTGTTCATACACGGTATTGAGGCGCGCGAACAGCGTATCGTTGAAGTGAATGTCGTCGGCCAGCGCCGCAAGCTCCGTGGAAAATTCTTCATCCAGCGTTTGCAGATAATCATTGGTGTGCGCTGACGTCATCGCGAAAAAGACGTGGGTGACGCGCGTAAGCATCGCCCCGCTGCGCTCCAGCGCCAGATACGTGTTTTCAAACGTCGGCGCGGCGGGGTCGGCGGCGATCGCCTCCACCTCTTCGCGCTTCTGGCGCACCGCCTCATCAAAGGCTGGGCGATAGTCGTTATCGGTTATCGCGTCGAACGGCGGCGCCTCGTAAGGTAGCGTACTGACTGAAGAAAAAGGGGTGGTTACCGACATGAGGATCTCCCGCAAAGGCGTGATGGTAAAAACACAGCTTATGCACCCTCGCCGCAAACGGCAATGCTTAACGCCGCCTGGCATCAGGAAGTGATATTCCACAGGGCGCGTCGGGCGTGCTAAGGTAACAGCTCTGAAAAAGCCTTGAGGAACAGCGAGATGATTATTCTGGTTACCGGTGCGACGGCAGGTTTTGGCGAGGCCATTACTCGTCGTTTTGTGAAGAACGGTCATAAAGTCATCGCGACAGGCCGCCGCCAGGCGCGCCTCGACGCGCTAAAGGATGAGCTTGGCGAGAGCGTGCTGACGCTGCAACTGGACGTGCGCAACCGCGCGGCGATTGAAGAAGCCATCAGCAGCCTGCCGCTGGAGTGGCGCGATATCGACGTGCTGGTCAATAACGCCGGACTGGCGCTGGGCATGGAGCCTGCGCATAAAGCGAGCGTCGAAGACTGGGAGAATATGATAGACACCAATAATAAAGGTCTGGTGTATATGACCCGTGCAGTGCTGCCGGGCATGGTCGAGCGTAACCGCGGCCACGTGATTAACATCGGCTCCACGGCGGGCAGCTGGCCTTACGCGGGCGGCAACGTATACGGCGCGACCAAAGCGTTTGTGCGTCAGTTCAGCCTTAACCTGCGCACCGATCTGCACGGCACCGCGGTCCGCGTGACGGATATCGAGCCGGGCCTGGTCGGCGGCACCGAATTCTCTAACGTGCGTTTTAAAGGCGACGACGATAAAGCCGGTAAAACTTACGAGAATACGACCGCGCTCTCGCCGGACGATGTGACCGAAGCGGTCTGGTGGGTGGCGACGCTCCCGGCGCACGTCAATATCAACACCGTGGAGATGATGCCGGTCAGTCAGAGCTTCGCCGGGCTTAGCGTACATCGGCAGTAATTCCCTTATGCCCGCTGCCCGTCCATGCTGGGCGGGGTGGGCAATTAATGTTAAATTGCCGCAGTTACCCGCAAATTAAGACAATAGAATGGCCGCTGAAACTCCGCTCAACCCGACCCAGCCGGTGAGTCAACAGATTTACCGCATCCTGCGCCGCGATATCGTGCACTGTTTGATCCCGCCGGGCACGCCGCTTTCTGAAAAGGAAGTCTCGGTGCGTTTTGACGTGTCGCGCCAGCCGGTGCGTGAGGCGTTCATCAAGCTGGCGGAGAACGGATTGATTCAGATCCGCCCGCAGCGCGGCAGTTTTGTGAATAAGATTTCGCTGCGCCAGGTGCGCAACGGCTGTTTTGTCCGCCAGGCGATTGAGCGCGCGGTGGTGCAGCGCGCCGCCACGATGGTGACCGATGCCGATCTCTACCAGCTTGAGCAAAACCTTAACCAGCAGCGCACGGCCATCGATCGCAAACAGCTGAGCGATTTTTTTCAGCTCGACGACGAATTTCACTACCGCCTGACGCAGGTCGCCGACTGCCAGCTTGCCTGGGATACCGTGGAGAATATCAAAGCGACCATCGACCGGGTGCGCTATATGAGCCTCGACCACGTCTCCCCGCCGGAAATGCTGCTGCGCCAGCATAACGATATTTTTCACGCGCTGGAGCGCCGCGACCCGCAGGCGGCCGACAACACCATGCGCCTGCATTTGCAGGAGATCAGCGAATCGGTATTGCTGATCCGCCAGGAAAACCGCGAGTGGTTTACTGAAGAGTAACCGCGCAGCGCAATTAAACAACTCAGGATGGACAGGTGATGCGCGCATTACTGCTCGTGGGCTGTGCCCTTTTCTCTTCGCCGCTGCTGGCTGACTGTCTTCAGAGCGAGGCGAACGCCGCGGCCGCCGCGGATTTTACGTGGTCGGCGAGTACCGTCACCGCTACGCCCCGCGCGCATTTTTACTCCGCGCCGTCACCGGAATGCCGCCTTGGGGCTTTTCTGGTGCCGGGCGATGCCGTACAGGTTTATCGCCTTTCCCGTAGCGACGCCCTGGGCGCCGATGAAAAGGCGCGCCCGTTCGCCTGGGTGAGCTATCGCGACAATCAGGGCCGCGTTGCGACCGGCTGGATGGAAACCGCCGCGCTTAAGGCGCAGCCGGACGCGCTCAAGCCTGAAGGCGCCTGCGCCGCTCGCCTGCGGGAGCTGGACGATGCGCAGGACACGCCGGAAACCGCGAACCGCTACGAAGTCACCGGCAGCGGCCGTCATTTCTTTTACACCGCGCCCGACGCGCAGTGCCGCAGCCAGCAGGTGTATCTGGTGGCGGGCGATACGGTGAGCGTGAGCCGCACGCGGCCGGGCTTTAGCGAGGCGACATGGTACGGCAAGGACGGGCGCATCGTGAAAGGCTGGCTGGAATCGGCGGCGCTTCACGCCACCGGCGCGGGCGAGACGTGGCGTGAGGATATCAGCGCCAGCCCGCTTGCCCGGGTGACCCGCACCGTCTCGTTGCAACTCAACCCCCACGGCCAGTGCATTTTCTATGAGAATGCGCAGGACGGCGGCATTTTCCGTTTGCTGGTGCGCGAAAATCATACCCGCGAAGACTGCCGTGGAGGCGCTGACCCTGAAGTGGCGCCTGTCGTGGCGACTAATGATATCGATATCGCGAGCGGAAACATTGTGCGTAACGCGCCCGCGGGCGAGTAGTTACGGGCCGTGACATTCATCACACAATTGCCTCGTTTTTGATCGAGATTAACGTTTTTCCGGGAGTGATTTTTAAAATGGGGCTCGTCTGGATCTTTCCCAACTATTCAGAGGAGATAACACCATGATGACCTACGATCGCAACCGTAATTCCATCACTACCGGCAGCCGCGTAATGATTAGCACCACCGGGCAGACCGGCGTGATTAAAGCGATTCACGGCGACGGCATGACGCCGGAGCAGATCCGCCGTGGCCGTACCGTTGAAGTGGAAGGTTGCGAAGGGAAATTCGAGCCGATCGAGTTGATTCGTCTGGGGATGCATTAATCGTCTGGCGGGCGGGGTTGATATTGTGAGATGGCGGGTGCGCTGCGCTTACCCGCCCTACAAAGCGTTAAGGTTTCCACAAGGCGGGTGCGCAGCGCACCCACCACATTAAAAAACCCACCCTCAGAATCAACCCACTCGCGCTATCAACACCCTGCTTTCACATACTGCGCCACGGTCGCTCTGGCGCCGTTCTCCCGCAAAAGCTTATAGGCCTCCGTTACCTGCGCCACAAATTCTGTCCGCGTCGCCAGATCCTCGCCAAAAATCGCGCGAATGCTGAGCAGCGCTTTCACCCGCGCATCGCCCTCTTCGCTTGTGCGTACCGTCTCCTGAATAACATTCAGCAGCGGATCGCACACCTCAATCGTATTGCCCTGCTCATCGACGCCGCTCACGTAGCGCATCCAGCCCGCCACGCCGAGCGTCAACAGCGGCGCCGCGCTGCCGTGCGCCTGATGCCAGCGCAGAGAATCCAGCCAGCGCTGCGGCAGTTTCTGGCTCCCGTCCATCGCGATTTGCCAGGTGCGGTGACGCAGCGCCGGGTTGCTGTAGCGCTCAATCAGCAGATCCGCGTAACGCGCCAGATCAACGCCTTGCACACTCAGCGTCGGGGCCTGTTCGTTAAGCATCAGCGCATGCGCGGCATGGCGGTAATTCGCATCGTCCATGCAGTCGTTGATGTGCTGGTACCCCGCCAGATAGCCGAGATACGCCAGGAACGAGTGGCTGCCGTTAAGCATACGCAGCTTCATCTCCTCGAACGGCACCACATCGTGAACCAGCTGCGCGCCCGCCTTTTCCCACGCCGGGCGGCCCGCGACAAAATTATCCTCAATCACCCACTGGCGGAACGGCTCGCAGGCGACACCCGCCGGGTCGCGCACGCCGGTCAGCTGCTCGATTTTATCGAGCGTTTCCGGCGTCACCGCCGGCACGATACGGTCCACCATGGTGGACGGGAACGTCACGTGCTCCTCGATCCACGCCGCCAGGCTGGCGTCCAGCGCGCGGGCGAACGCCATCACGACGTTGCGCGCCACATGCCCGTTTTCCGGCATATTATCGCAGGACATCACGCTGAAGCCCGCAAGCCCGGCGGCTTTACGGCGCGCCAGCGCCTCCACAATCACCCCAACGGCGGAAGATGGCGCTGTGGGGTGCGCGAGATCGGCGGCGATCAGCGGATTATCCAGCGCCAGTTCACCGGTGGCGGGCGAATGGCAGTAGCCTTTTTCGGTGATGGTCAGCGAAACAATCGCCACCTGCGGCTCGCACAGCGCGGCGAAGACGGCTTCCAGGCCATCCACCTGCGCATGGAGCGCGTTTTTCACCACGCCCACCACGCGGGCGCGCCAGGCGTCGGCGGACATTTCAGCCACGGTGTAGAGATTATCCTGACGGCGGATATCGGCGATTTGCTGCTCGCCGCCGATCAGATTGATTTCACAATACCCCCAGTCGCTGCCGTGTTCGGCGGCAAGGATATCGGTATAGACGCCCTGGTGCGCGCGGTGAAACGCGCCAAAACCGAGATGCACAATGCGGGCGACCAGCGCGTCGCGGTGATAGGCAGGGAGCGTGGCGTGGGCGTGAAGCAGCGTATTTTCCATGGTCGGGACTCGTTTGATAAATAAAGTAATTTGTATGAAGCCTACGCGTCGCAGCGGCAGGATTTATGATTTGCGACAGCTTTTGATGACTACATTAACTAGAATGGTAGTAAAGCGTGACGTTCATCACGCTTTACGTGTTAAGAGAAGTGATAACAGGGATCAGACAGTGACGGGTTTCGCGGCCAGATTATCCGCCACGCGCGCTTTGACGAACGTCCAGAGGATAATCGCCCCGACGATATCCATCATACTCAGAATAATAAAGAACGGATTATAGCCGACGGTTTTCACCAACCCGCCCATGATAAGCGTGCAGATAAAAATGCCCGTCCAGCCCGCCGTACCGGCGAAACCGCTGACGGTGGAGGTTTCGTTACGCCGGAAGAGATCGGTGGCCATGGTAATGACCTGGGTGGAGAGCATTTGATGGGCAAACGCGCACACCGAGACCAGCCCTATCGCCACATAGGCGCTTTCCACAAACCCGACCAGCGAAAGCGGCAGCATCAGCACTGCGCCCGCGCTAAACCCGATACGCCGCGCGTTGATGGTCGAGAGGTTCCAGCGCTTCATCATGAAATTATTCAAAAAGCCGCCCGCCATGCCGCCGAAATCCGCCGCCAGAAACGGCAGCCAGGCGAACAGCGCGATATCCTTAAGCGGCATATGCCGCACCGTCATCAGATAGACCGGCAGCCAGAAGTTGATCGTGCCCCAGGCGGGGTCGGCCAGAAAGCGCGGCAGCGCGATGCCCCAGAAGTTACGCTGGCGCAGGATCTGCATCACTGACGGTTTGGTGCCGTCGGCTTCCAGATGTTTCTCCTGCCCGTCTTCAATGAGCTGCGCTTCCTCTGCGCTGAGCGCGCGATGGCGCGCGGGCGACTCATAGCCAAACCACCAGATCACCGCGAACACCAGCCCGAGCGCGCCGGTTATCACAAACGCCATTTCCCAGTTGTAGGCCATGATGGCCCACACCACGAGCGGCGGCGCCAGCATCGCGCCTATCGACGTGCCGATATTCGCCACACCGCCCGCAATGCCGCGCTCTTTCGCCGGAAACCATTCAGAGTTGCACTTGACGCCCGCCGGGATCGCCGAGGCTTCGCTCAGCCCCATCAGCCCGCGCAAAAAGGCCAGTCCTCCCCACGAATGACACGCCGCATGGGCCATGTTGGTCAACGACCAGGCGATAATCATAATGAAAAAGCCGAGCTTTAATCCCACCACATCGATAAAGAACCCGCAGATGGGCTGCGCAATCGTGTAGGCGAACTGAAAGGCGCTTAAGATCCAGGAGTATTGTTGTTCATTAATATGCAGTTCGGTAAAAAGCGTGGGCGCCGAGACGCTCAGCGAGCTGCGCGCCAGCGCGTTAATAATCGTGCCCAGTGACACCAGGCCTATCATATACCAGCGTAAGTGTTTAATTTTCATGGGTAGGGTCCGGAGGTTTTTATTATTGTCGCCGCAGCGCGCTGCGGCGATGCGGGATTACCAGTTCCACAGCGTGCCGTCTTCAAGCCGGGCCACCGGCAGGTAAGCCGGATCGTAGGGATATTTCGCCGCCAGCTTTTCATCGAACCCGATGCCCAGCCCCGGCTTCTCGCCCGGATGCATATAGCCGTTGTCGAATGTCCAGCTGTGCGGGAAGACCTCCAGCATCTGCTCTGAATAGCCCATGTATTCCTGCACGCCGAAGTTCGGCACCCAGAGATCGAAATGCAGCGCGGCGGCGTGACAGACCGGGGAGAGATCCGACGGCCCGTGCGAGCCGGTGCGCACCTGATACAGCGCCGCGAAATCCGCAATGCGGCGCATGCCGGTAATACCGCCTGCGTGGGTCACCGTGGTGCGGATGTAGTCAATCAACTGCTCTTCGATAAGCTGTTTACAGTCCCAGATGCTGTTAAACACTTCTCCGACCGCGACGGGCGTCACGGTGTGCTGGCGGATGAGGCGAAAGCAGGCCTGGTTTTCGGCAGGCGTCGGATCTTCCATCCAGAAGAGGCGGTAATCCTCAATGCTTTTACCGAAACGCGCCGCCTCGATGGGCGTCAGGCGGTGATGCATGTCGTGCAGCAGATGTTCGTTAAAGCCGAATTTCTCACGTACCGCCTCGAAAAGTTTCGGCGTGAAATCGAGATATTTTTCGGTGGACCAGAGCTGCTCCTCCGGCCACTGGCCTTTGGTGGCGGGCTCATACGCCAGTCCTTTGCCCTTCGCCATGCCGTAAGTGGTTTTCATGCCGGGCACGCCGCACTGCACGCGAATCGCCTTAAAGCCCATTTCTTTGTGCCGGGCATAGTCTTCCAGCACCTCATCGATGGTGTGGCCCGTGGTGTGGCAGTAAACCATCACGCCGTCGCGCGACGCCCCGCCGAGCAGTTGATAAAGCGGCATTCCGGCGGCTTTGGCTTTGATATCCCACAGCGCCGTGTCGATAGCGGAAATCGCCGACATCGTCACCGGCCCGCGACGCCAGTAAGCGCCTTTGTAAAAAAACTGCCAGATATCTTCGATGCGCTGCGCGTCGCGACCCACCAGCTGCGGGCAGAGGTGATCGCGCAGGTAGCTGGCGACAGAAAGCTCGCGCCCGTTTAGCGTGGCGTCGCCAAGCCCGGTCAGGCCCTCGTCGCTGGTGATTTTAAGCGTCACGAAGTTGCGCCCCGGGCAGGTGACAAACACTTCCGCTTTACTGATCTTCATGCATCTTTCCTTTTAGAAACGGCAATGCGTCATGCTGTACACATTGCGATCAACTGACTTAACTACCATACAAGTTGATTGAGCGGAAAAATGCGCGACGCTTCACAAAGCGTGAAGCGCTGTCAGTGGCAAAAAAGGGAAGACATCAGGAAGAACGTCAGGCGCGGCCCCAGCCTGCGACAATAATCAGCATACCGCAGAGCGCCACGGCGGCCCCTGCCCAGTCGTAGAGACTCAGGCGCACGCCATCCACCACCCGCAACCACAGCAGCGCGGTCATCACGTAGACGCCGCCGTAAGCGGCGTACACCCGCCCGCTCGCCGCCGGGTGCAGCGTTAACAGCCAGACAAAAAGCATCAGCGATAGCGCCGCCGGCAGCAGCAAAAGCACGCTCGCCCCCTTGCGCAGCCATAGCCACGGCAGAAAACAGCCAATAATTTCCGCAAGCGCGGTGGCAAAAAACAGCAAAGTGGTTTTAATCATATTGAGACTCTTTGAAGTAATATCGGTCATCGCTGCCGCTGTGCGCGATTCGCGCACGATGATATAGTAAAGCGTGTCGGCTTCACGACAAGAACAGCTTCATTAAGGATATCGCCATGAATAAATTCCTTCGCCACTCACTGCTGCTGGCGTTGCTGACCGGCGCGCTGTCAGGCGTTGCCCACGCGCAAACCGATAAACTGATTATTGAGTCCGGCGACAACGCGCGGACCCGCCAGGATGCTGCGATGGATAAAGAGCAATGGAATGACACCCGTTCTTTACGTCAGAAAGTGAACAAACGCGCCGAAAAAGAGTGGGATAAAGCGGATGTCGCGTTCGACGCTCAGGATAACTGCGAGAAAAGCGCGAACCTCAACGCTTACTGGGAACCCAATACCCTGCGCTGCCTTGACCGCCGCACCGGCCGCGTCATTAATCCGTAACCCCCGTTTGCATCACGGCTCCCGCGCCGCGGGGGCTGGTTTTTCCCGCGCATATAAAGGATGAACGATGTCAGATTACGTTGATGTCAAACTGCGCCCGCTCGAACGTGAAGATTTGCGTTTCGTGCACCAGCTCGACAATAACGCCAGCGTCATGCGTTACTGGTTTGAAGAGCCCTATGAAGCGTTCGTCGAACTCTCCGATCTCTACGATAAACATATTCACGACCAGAGCGAACGCCGCTTTGTCGTGGAGTGTGACGGCGATAAAGCAGGCCTGGTGGAGCTGGTGGAAATTAACCACGTCCACCGCCGCGCCGAGTTTCAGATAATTATTTCACCGGAGCATCAGGGCAAAGGCCTTGCCAGCCGCGCGGCAAAGCTGGCGATGGATTACGGCTTTACGGTACTGAATCTCTATAAGCTCTATCTCATCGTGGATAAAGAAAACGCCAAAGCGATTCATATTTACCGCAAGCTGGGCTTTATGGTGGAAGGCGAACTGGTTCATGAATTTTTCATTAATGGCGAGTATCGCAACACCATCCGCATGTGTATTTTCCAGCATCAGTACCTGACGCATCTCAAACCCGCCGGGACGACGCTGTTGAAACCGACCGCGCAATAACGTGTAAGCGCAGGCGTGCCTGCGCTTACACAATCTCTTGTAACAGCCTGTCAGTAGTAGTTGATTTCGTTCTGAATGGTGAATTTGTGCAGCACAGGCGGCGTCACGCTGGCATCGGTAATTTCCAGTACGCAGCTTGACGGGTTGAGGTGACGGTCATATTCGCAGCTCTGCTTTGCCGTATCGATCACTTTATCGTTAAGCTTTGTCACCGAGGTGTAATCGTGTTTTTTTCGCTTATCGCTGGGCGTGGCGACGGTTAAGAGCTCGGCGTCTTTCGCTTTGCTGGTTTTGCCGAGCGGATAACCTTCTTCATCGTAACGGTAGTTCACGGTGACATCCGGCGTGTGGCCCTTCACCACAAATTCGCGATCGTTAGTTTCATACACCATGCCTACCGAAGGCAGCTCGGCCAGCTGGCATTTGCCCTGTAAACGAATACGTTTTTCGCGGCTTAGCGCGTCGAGGTAGTAGTTGGCGTCCAGCACCAGCGACATATGGCTGTTGCTCGGTTTATCAACGTAGTTCAGCGTCTCGAAGCACCCCTCCTCGGAGAGCGTGCCGTTCACTTCCGTCTCCACCTCGCCGCTGTCGTTAATCAGCTTCTGGGTGAAATTTTTTACCGGGCCGCGCAGCGGATCGAAATTAAACTCGCTGGAGAAACTCGCCATCTCCGGGCTGAACGGCGCCAGCGCGTCTGGCTTATCGCACCCCGTGAGCACCAGCGATACCATCATTACCGTCACGTATTTTTTCACGTCTTTATTATCCTTCTGCGGCCTCGCCAAAAGCGGCATGATATCTGAAAAGTCAGTGATATATATAACAACTGCTATGCTTACTACATCTGTTTTACGTCAATAAGGAGCCGTTAATGAAAAAACGTTACTGGGCAGGCGCCCTGCTGCTGGCCGCGACATTACCGGTCAGCGCTGCGCAAAACTCCTGTGAACGAGTCAAAGCCGATATTGAACAGCGCATCATTAATAATGGCGTACCGGAGAACGGGTTTACGTTAACTATCGTTCCTAACGACCAGGCTGACCAGCCGGATGCGCAGGTTGTCGGGCATTGCGCCAACGATACGCAAAAAATTCTCTATACCCGCACCCAAAGCGGCAATGCCGCAGGCGGCGCAACGTCGCAGGGCGCGGCCAGCGAGCCGCAATAATCGCATAAGGGGCTTCGGCCCCTTTTTTTTATCCCTCATTCGTTTATGCCCCATCTATTGACCCTCGTTAACGTTTTCTACTCCATTCTGGGTAAAACTCTTTTTGCGCTAATCATTAGCGCTCTAATCGTCTGAGTTTCTTACCTCATGGCCGCCCGGTGTTTTCAGCGGCCCGCCAGGGAGCGCGTTATGTCACAACAGCAAGAGGGCATCAGCCGTCGTCATTTTCTTACGACCACTTCACTGGGCGGCCTGGCGCTGGCGGCGGGCGGCGTCACGCTGCCTTTCGGTTTCAGCCGCATTGCCGCCGCCGTCAACACCTCCGTTACTCCGCCTGACGATAAGATTGTCTGGGGCGCCTGCTCGGTGAACTGCGGCAGCCGCTGCGCGCTGCGCCTGCATGTGCGCAACGACACCGTCTGGCGCGTCGAAACTGACAATACGGGCCTCGACATGTACGGCGATCATCAGGTTCGCGCCTGTCTGCGCGGACGATCGATCCGGCGGCGCATCAACCACCCCGATCGTCTGAACTACCCCATGAAGCGCGTCGGCAAACGCGGCGAAGGAAAGTTTAAGCGCATCAGCTGGGACGAGGCGCTGGACACCCTTACGGAGAGCCTGAAGCGCATCGTCGCGCAGTACGGCAATGAGGCCGTGTATATCAACTACACCTCCGGCGTCGTGGGCGGCAATATCACCCGCTCCTCGCCTTACGCCTCGCTGGTGGCGCGGCTGATGAACTGCTACGGCGGCTTTCTCAGCCATTACGGCACCTACAGCACCGCGCAAATCGCGGCCGCCATGCCCTACACCTACGGCTCGAACGAAGGCAACAGCACGTCGGATATCGTTAACAGCAAGCTGGTGGTGATGTTTGGCAACAACCCGGCGGAAACCCGCATGAGCGGCGGCGGGATCACGTATCACCTTGAACAGGCCCGCGAACGGTCGCAGGCGCGTATGATTGTTATCGATCCACGCTACACCGATACCGCCGCCGGACGTGAAGATGAGTGGATCCCGATCCGCCCCGGCACCGACGCCGCGCTGGTCTCCGCGCTCGCGTGGGTGATGATCGATGAAGATTTAGTCGATCAACCGTTTCTCGATCGTTATTGCGTGGGCTATGACGAGAAAACGCTTCCGGCAGGCGCGCCCGCGAACGGCCATTACAAAGCGTATATTCTCGGCCAGGGCGAAGACGGCATTGCCAAAACCCCCGCCTGGGCGGCGCACATCACGGGTATTCCACAAGAACGCATCGTGAAGCTGGCCCGTGAAATCGCGGGCGCCAGACCGGCGTATATCTGCCAGGGCTGGGGGCCGCAGCGCCAGGCGAACGGCGAGCTGACGTCGCGCGCCATCGCGATGCTACCCATCCTTACCGGCAATGTCGGCATTCACGGCGGCAACAGCGGCGCGCGTGAATCAACCTACACCATCACCATTGAGCGTATGCCGGTACTGGAAAACCCGGTGAAAACGCAGATCTCCTGCTTCAGCTGGACCGACGCCATCGCCCGCGGCCCGCAGATGACCGCGCTCGCCGACGGCGTGCGGGGCAAAGATAAGCTCGACGTGCCCATCAAGTTCATCTGGAATTACGCGGGCAATACCATCACTAATCAGCATTCCGATATCAACCGCACGCATGAGATTTTGCAGGACGACACCCAGTGCGAAACCATCGTGGTAATTGAAAACTTCATGACCTCATCGGCGCGCTACGCCGACATCCTCCTGCCGGACTTAATGACCGTTGAACAGGAGGACATCATCCCCAACGACTACGCGGGCAACATGGGCTATCTGATCTTCACCCAGCCCGCCACCTCTGCGAAATTCGAGCGCAGGCCGATTTACTGGATGATGAGCGAAGTGGCGAAACGCCTTGGGCCTGAGATCCACCAGCGTTTTACCGAAGGGCGCACCCAGGCGCAGTGGCTGCAGTACCTGTATGCGAAAATGCGCGCCCGCGATCCGCAACTGCCCGACTATGAGGCGCTCAAACAGCAGGGCATTTACAAGCGCCAGGATCCGGACGGACATTACGTCGCTTATAAAGACTTTCGCGACGATCCCGACGCGCATCCGCTGAAAACCCCTTCCGGCAAAATCGAGATTTACTCCGCCGCGCTTGCCCGCATCGCGCAGACCTGGCGGCTTCGCGAGGATGAAACCATCAGCCCTCTGCCCGTTTACGCCTCGACATTCGAAGGCTGGGATTCCCCGGGGCGCCGCGATTACCCGCTGCAACTCTTCGGCTTCCACTACAAAGCCCGCACCCACTCCACCTACGGCAACATCGACGTCTTACAGGCGGCCTGTCGTCAGGAAGTCTGGATCAACCCGGTCGACGCCCGCGCTCGCGGCATTGAAAACGGCGATCGGGTGCGCGTGTTTAACGCGCGCGGCGAAGTGCGGCTGGAGGCGAAAGTGACACCGCGCATCATGCCCGGCGTGAGCGCCATGGGCCAGGGCGCGTGGCACCATGCCGATATGAACGGCGACCGCATCGATCACGGCGGCTGCGTCAATGTTCTGACGACGCAGCGCCCGTCGCCGCTCGCCAAAGGCAACCCGCAGCACACCAACCTGGTGCAGATAGCGAAGATCTGACGCGGGCTGAATACAAAAATCATAACAACAGGAACCACATTGACTCTCCGTTCTGGAGACAAGGAGTGAGTAATGTCAAATACCGATAGTCCGGTCGGGATCAGCCGCCGCACGCTGGTGAAATCCACCGCGCTGGGCGGCCTGGCGCTCGCGGCAGGCGGCATCTCCCTGCCCTTCGGGCTCCGGCCTGCGGCGGCTGCGGTGGGACGCGCCATTGCGCCAGATGAACGCGTCGTCTGGAGCGCCTGCACCGTCAACTGCGGCAGTCGCTGTCCGCTGCGTATGCATGTGGCGGAGGGCGAGATCCGCTATGTCGAAACCGATAACACCGGTACCGATGACTATGACGGACTGCACCAGGTCCGCGCCTGCCTGCGCGGGCGCTCCATGCGGCGGCGCGTCTACAACCCGGATCGTCTGAAATATCCCATGAAGCGCGTCGGCAAACGCGGCGAAGGCAAATTCGCGCGCATCAGCTGGGAAGAGGCGCTGGATACTATCGCCCAGGGCATGAAGCGCATTATCAGCGAATATGGCAACGAGGCGATTTATCTCAACTACGGCACCGGCACGCTCGGCGGCACCCTGACCCGCTCCTGGCCGCCCGGGAAAACGCTGATTGCCCGCCTGATGAACTGCTGCGGCGGTTATCTTAACCACTACGGCGATTACTCCAGCGCGCAGATCGCCGCGGGCCTGAACTACACCTACGGCGGCTGGGCCGACGGCAACAGCCCGTCTGATATAGCAAACAGCAAGCTGGTGGTGCTGTTTGGCAATAACCCCGGCGAAACCCGCATGAGCGGCGGCGGCGTGACGTACTACCTTGAGCAGGCGCGCGCGAAATCGCAGGCGCGAATGATAGTCATCGATCCGCGCTATACCGACACCGCCGCCGGGCGCGAGGATGAGTGGATCCCGATCCGCCCCGGCACCGATGCCGCGCTGGCCGCCGCGATCGCCTGGGTGTTGATCACCGAAAACTATGTCGATCAGCCGTTTCTGGATAACTACTGCGTCGGCTATGACGAGAAAACCCTGCCGCCCGGCGCGCCGGCTAATGGTCACTATAAAGCCTATATCCTTGGCGACGGGCCAGACAATACCGCCAAAACGCCCGCCTGGGCCGCGCCCATTACCGGTATTCCCGAAGCGCGCATTATCAAACTCGCCCGCGAGATCGGCGAGGCCAAACCGGCGTTTATCGCGCAGGGCTGGGGGCCGCAACGCCATTCCAACGGCGAACTGGCCTGCCGTGCGATAGCGATGCTCCCTATTCTCACGGGGAACGTGGGCATTCCCGGCGGCAACAGCGGCGCGCGCGAAGGTTCATTCTCACTCCCCTTCGAGCGGATGCCGACGCTGGAAAACCCGGTACAGACCAGTATCTCGATGTTTACCTGGACCGACGCCATCGAGCGCGGCCCGTCGATGACCGCCACCGCCGACGGCGTGCGCGGCAAAGAGAAGCTCGACGTGCCGATTAAGATGATCTGGAACTACGCCGGTAATTGTCTTATCAACCAGCACTCGCACATTAACCGCACCCACGAAATTTTGCAGGACGATAAAAAGTGCGAGCTGATCGTGGTGATCGACTGCCATATGACCGCCTCGGCGCGCTATGCCGATATTCTGCTGCCGGACTGCACCGCGTCTGAGCAAATGGATTTCGCGCTCGACGCCTCCTGCGGCGACATGGCCTACGTGATTTTCGCCGACCAGGTGATTGCGCCGCGCTTTGAATGTCGCACTATCTATGACATCACCAGCGCGCTCGCGGTGCGCATGGGCGTCGGCGAACAATTTACCGAAGGCCGCACGCAGGAAGGCTGGCTGCGCCATCTTTACGCGGAGTCACAGCGCGCGATCCCGGAACTGCCGGATTTCGACACGTTCCGCAAACAGGGGATCTTTAAGCTTCGGGATCCGCAGGGCCATCACGTCGCCTATCAGGCTTTCCGGGAAAAGCCGGCCGCGAACCCGCTCGACACGCCCTCCGGCAAAATCGAGATCTACTCGTCGGCGCTTGCCGATATCGCCGCGCACTGGCAGCTGCCGGAAGGCGATGTCATCCACCCTCTGCCGGTCTACAGCCCCGGTTTTGAACAGGTCAGCGATCCGTTGCGCGCGCAGTACCCGCTCCAGCTCACCGGTTTTCACTACAAATCCCGCACTCACTCGACTTACGGCAACGTCGACGTTTTACAGGCCGCGTGTCGCCAGCAGATCTGGATCAACCCGCAGGATGCGCAGGCGCGCGGCATCAACGATGGCGACCCGGTGCGGGTCTGGAACGCGCGCGGCGAAGCGCGCATCGAGGCGAAAGTGACGCCGCGCATTATGCCGGGCGTCGTGGCGCTGGGCGAAGGCGCGTGGTACCAGCCTGACGCGCAGGGCGTCGATCACGCCGGCTCTATCAATGTACTGACCACCCAACGGCCGTCGCCGCTGGCGAAAGGTAATCCGTCTCACAGCAATTTAGTTCAGCTTGCCAGGGTTTAAGGAGTCCTGATGACCACACAATATGGCTTTTATATCGATTCCAGCCGCTGCACCGGGTGTAAAACCTGCGAGCTGGCGTGCAAGGATTACAAAGATCTCACCCCTGATGTCAGCTTTCGCCGCATCTATGAATACGCGGGCGGCGACTGGCAGGAAGATAACGGCGTCTGGCATCAAAACGTCTTTGCCTATTACCTCTCAATAGCCTGTAACCACTGTGAGGACCCGGCCTGCACCAAGGTGTGCCCGAGCGGCGCGATGCACAAGCGCGAGGACGGCTTTGTGGTGGTGAATGAAGACGTCTGTATCGGCTGTCGCTACTGCCATATGGCCTGTCCGTACGGCGCGCCGCAATACAACGCGGCCAAAGGGCATATGACCAAATGCGACGGCTGCTATGAACGCATCGCTGAGGGCAAAAAACCGATTTGCGTCGAATCCTGCCCGCTGCGCGCGCTGGATATGGCGCCCATTGAGGAGCTGCGTAAAAAGTACGGTTCGCTGGCGCAGGTCGCCCCGCTGCCCGCCGCGCACTTTACCCGCCCGAATATCGTGATTAAACCCAATGCAAACAGCCGCCCGACCGGTGACACCACCGGCAAACTGGCGAATCCGAAGGAGGTCTGAAATGGGAAGCGGATGGCATGAATGGCCGCTGGTGTTATTCACCGTGCTCGGCCAGTGCGTGGCGGGCGGGCTTATCGTCACCGGGCTGGCGTGGTTTGCTGGCAGTCAGGATGAACGCACGCGCATTGTGCGCGCCATGTTTTT
Organism: Cronobacter sp. EKM101R; assembly: GCF_963888145.1. NCBI lineage: Bacteria > Pseudomonadati > Pseudomonadota > Gammaproteobacteria > Enterobacterales > Enterobacteriaceae > Cronobacter > Cronobacter sp. EKM101R. Next base: position 484,220 of record NZ_CAWPHW010000012.1, read on the forward strand.
TCTCTGGGTATTAATGGGCATCGCCTTTCTCGCCTCGGTGATGCATCTCGGCTCGCCGCTGCGCGCGTTTAATTCGTTAAACCGTCTCGGCCACTCGCCGCTCAGTAATGAAATCGCCAGCGGATCGCTGTTTTTCGCGGTGGGCGGACTGTGGTGGCTGGTGGCGGTGCTCGGGAAAATGCCGCAGACGCTCGGGAAAATCTGGCTCATCGTGGCGATGGCGCTCGGCGTGCTGTTTATCTTCGCGATGACCCGCGTGTATCAGATAAACACGGTGCCGACCTGGCATAACGGCTACACCACGCTCGGCTTTTTCCTGACGGCGTTCCTCGGCGGGCCGCTGCTCGGCGCGCTCCTGCTGGCCGTCGTGGGCGTTGCTGGCCCGCGGGCGTTCGCGGTGGTGTGCGTGCTCGCGCTGGCGGTAAGCCTGGCGGCGGCGTTGATGCAGAGCGCGGGTCTTGCGGGCATTCACAGCTCCGTCCAACAGGCGAGCGCCCTGCTGCCGGATTACGGCTTCTGGCAGGCGTGGCGCATGGCGCTGCTGGCGCTCGGCATTGGCTGCTGGCTCTGCCCGCTGGCGCGTCGCGTCCCGCCGCGCCCGTGGGGGCTGGCGGCAGGGTTTGCGCTGGTGGCGGTGGGCGAGCTTATCGGCCGCGGCCTCTTTTATGGTCTGCATATGACGGTCGGCATGGCCGTTGCGGGATAATCTCCGGGCGGCCCCGCCGCCCGGCTTTTTCAGGACAGTGACGCAGTGGAACAAAAATTAACGGATATCGCCTGTAGTGCCCGCATTCTGGGGGCGCTCTTTTATTACTCGCCGGAGGCGCCCGAGGCGCACGCCATTGTTGACGCGCTGCGCGCGCCAGGCTGGGAGCGGGAATGGCCCTGTGCGTTCGATGCCGCATGCGTGGCGGGGTTTCGCGCGCACAACGCCGGGGACGAAACGCTGGCGCAGGCGTGGCAGCGGCTTTTCATTGGCCCGCACGCGCTGCCCGCGCCGCCGTGGGGATCGGTCTGGCTCGATCGCGAGTCGGTCCTGTTTGGCGACTCCACGCTTGCGTTACAGAGCTGGCTGCGCGAGAACGCCATCGCTTTTGAAACGCCGCTTCAGGAGCCTGCGGATCATATCGGTCTGCTGTTGCTGCTGGCCGCCTGGCTCGCGGAGCAGGGAAAAACCCGTGAGCTGGACGAGCTGCTGGCCTGGCATCTGCTGCCGTTCGCGCCGCGTTTTCTGGAGGTCTTCTGCGCGCAGGCGCAGCATCCGTTTTACGTGGCGCTGGGCGAGCTGACCTGCGCGACGCTTGCCCACTGGCGCAGCGGGCTGTTGATGCCGGTTTCGCAAAAACCGCTCTACCGTTAGTGAAAGCGGCCCCACAACGCGATTAACAGCCAGGCGCTCAGGCACCAGCACGCCACCGCGCCGCCGAGCGCCAGGGGCACTTTGATCATCCCGCTTAGCACCCACAGCGAGGCCAGATAAACAAAGTAAGGAATGATGGCCCACATCCCGAAAATCACCGTCGTGCGCAGCGCCTCCACGCCGCGGCCGGTGACGACGATATAGTGGGCAATCAGTGCGAAGGTCGGAAAGAGCGGGATCAGCCCGGCGAGGTAATAGTTTTTCGTTTTCGACAGCATCCCTATCAGCACCACGACCGCCGCGCCGAGCAGCGCTTTTATCAACAGCCCCATCGTTTTACGTTCCGTCTTCTGGTTTCAGTTTTTTCCGACCCTACCATAACTGCGCGCCATGCCGGGATTTTTTCACCCCAGCGCCCTCTTTTGTTACGGCGTCACTTATTGTTCTTCGCTTTTAAGATAATTCTCTGTCGAGCCGCTCAAGCGAGGCGGGATAAGGGAAAACCGTTAATTGCCGGGGTAAATCATTGATCGGCTAAATGTTACCTCATGTGGAATCCTTCCCGCCCGGTTGCTATAGCTCAATACACCCTGCCGACACACGGCATAACAACAGGCGATCCTCATCGCCATAAAACGTGCACCAGGGAGACAACGCCTCATGCAGAAAGCCTCACTGACTTTACGCGCCATCGGGGCGCTGGCCGGACTCGCGGTGGTCATCGGATTGCTGGTCTGGGGCATCGGCCCTCAAACCATCGCTGCCCGCCGCGAAGACCTGCTTTATCTGGGTAAACAGCATCTGATTCTGGTGTTCAGCTCCATGGCGCTGGCGCTCGCCGTCGGTATCCCGAGCGGCATTCTCTTAAGCCGCCCGGCTGCGCGCCGCTTTGCGGAATACGCGATGCAGATCTTTAACGTCGGCAATACCCTGCCGCCGCTGGCGGTACTGGCGCTGGCGATGGTGGTGGTTGGCATCGGCGATAAACCGGCTATCGTGGCGCTGTTCCTCGCCTCCCTGCTGCCGATTGTGCGTAACACCTACGCCGGGCTCTGCTCGGTGCCGGGCTCGCTGATTGAAGCGGCCAACGGCATTGGCATGACCAAAGGCCAGCGGCTGTGGCAGGTGGAGCTGCCGAACGCCTGGCCGGTGATGCTCTCAGGCATTCGCATCGCCACCGCCATTAACGTCGGCACCGCGCCGCTGGCCTTTCTTATCGGCGCCAGCAGCTTCGGCGAACTGATTTTCCCGGGCATCTACCTGAACGACTTCCCGACGCTCATTCTTGGCGCCGCCGCGACGGCGTTATTCGCGCTGATTCTGGATATGGCGCTCGCAGCACTTGGCCGCGTGCTCAGTCCGCATACCGCCTGATGATAAGGAGCTTCCGATGACCCTGCTGAATCGCTGGCTGACCATTGCCGCCGCAGGCCTGCTGCTGGCAACAACCGCCGCTCGCGCCGCGCCGCTGGTGCTCACCACCAAGAGCTTTACCGAGCAACATATTCTCTCCGCCATGACGGTGCTGTACCTGCAAAAAAAAGGTTTCCAGGTGGAGCCGCGCACCAATATCGCCACGGTGATTTCACGCAACGCCATGATCAACAAACAGGTGGACATGACCTGGGAGTACACCGGCACGTCGCTGATTATCTTCAACCATATCAACAAGCGGATGACGCCCGAGGAAACCTATAACACGGTGAAACAACTCGACGCGAAGCTCGGGCTGGTGTGGCTGAAACCCGCCAGCATGAATAACACCTATGCGTTCGCGATGCAGCGTAAGCGCGCCGAAGCGGAGCATATTTCGACGATGTCGCAACTGGCGGAGAAAATCGAACAGGTGCGTAAAACCGACCCGGACAAGAACTGGATGCTGGCGCTCGATCTGGAGTTTTACGGACGCAGCGACGGCATGAAGCCGCTGCAACAGGCGTACAACATGCCGCTCGACCGCCCGCAGATCCGTCAGATGGATCCTGGGCTGGTCTATAACGCTATCCGCGATGGCTTTGTGGACGCGGGGCTGGTTTACGCCACCGACGGGCGCGTGAAAGGGTTCGATTTAAAAGTGCTGGAAGATGACAAGGGCTTTTTCCCGAGCTATGCCGTCACGCCGGTGGTGCGCAAGGATACGCTGGCGGCGAATCCGGGGCTTGAGGACGCGCTGAATACGATCTCTGGCCTGATGGATAACGACACCATCACCACGCTTAATGCGAAGGTGGATATCGATCACCAGACGCCGCAGCAGGTCGCCCGCGACTTCCTGCGCGACAAAGGCCTGCTTTAAGGAGGGATGATGGATACCATTCACTATATGATCGATAACGCCGGTTTCCTGGCGAGCCTCACGTTCCAGCACCTGTGGCTGGTGCTGCTGGCGGTGGGCCTGGCGATTGTTATCGGCGTGCCGCTCGGCATTCTGATTGTGCGCCACAAATGGCTCGCCACGCCGGTGCTGGGGCTGGCGACGCTGGTGCTGACCATTCCGTCCATCGCCCTGTTCGGGCTGATGATCCCGCTTTTCTCGCTGATAGGCCAGGGCATCGGCGCCCTGCCCGCCATCACCGCCGTATTTCTCTATTCGCTGCTGCCGATTGTGCGTAACACCCACACCGCGCTCGACAGCCTGCCGCCTGGGCTTCGCGAAGCCGGTCGCGGTATCGGCATGACGTTCTGGCAGCGCCTGCGCTGGGTGGAAATCCCGATGGCGCTGCCGGTGATTTTCGGCGGCATCCGCACTGCCGTCGTAATGAATATCGGCGTGATGGCGATCGCCGCCGTTATCGGCGCGGGCGGTCTGGGGTTACTGCTGCTTAACGGCATCGGCGGGAGCGACATTCGTATGCTTATCGCCGGTGCGCTGATGATCTGTTTACTGGCCATTATTCTGGACTGGTTACTGCACCGCTTGCAGGTTGTGCTGACGCCTAAGGGGATCCGCTAATGATTAAACTTGAAAACCTCACCAAACAGTTTGTGCAGAAGAACGGCCAGACGTTTAACGCCGTCGATAACGTGAACCTGAACGTGCCGGAAGGCGAAATGTGCGTGCTGCTCGGCCCGTCGGGCTGCGGCAAGACCACGACGCTGAAGATGATTAACCGGCTGATAGCGCCCTCCGGCGGCAAGATTTTCATTAACGGCGAAGACACGACCGATCTCGATACCGTCACGCTGCGCCGCAATATCGGCTACGTCATCCAGCAGATTGGTCTTTTCCCCAATATGACCATCGAAGAGAACATCACCGTGGTGCCGCGGATGCTGGGCTGGGATAAAGCGCGCTGCAAGGAACGCGCGACCGAGCTGATGGCGATGGTGGCGCTGGATCCGAAACGCTTTCTGAACCGCTACCCGAAAGAGATGTCCGGCGGTCAGCAGCAGCGTATCGGCGTTATCCGCGCGCTGGCGGCGGATCCGCCGGTGCTGCTGATGGATGAACCGTTCGGCGCGGTCGACCCGATTAACCGCGAGGTTATCCAGAACCAGTTCCTGGAGATGCAGCGTCAGCTGAAGAAAACGGTAATGCTGGTGAGCCACGACATCGACGAAGCCCTGAAGCTTGGCGATCGCATCGCGGTGTTCCGCCAGGGGAAAATCATTCAGTGCGCCAGCCCCGACGAGCTGCTTGCGAAACCGGCCAATGAGTTTGTCGGCTCTTTCGTGGGCCAGGATCGCACGCTGAAACGCCTGCTGCTGATCCAGGCGGGCGATGTGACCGACAAACAGCCGACCATTACGGTACGAACCTCGACGCCGCTTGCACAGGCGTTCGCGCTGATGGACGACAACGATATGCGTTCCGTGACGGTGGTGGATGAAAACGAGAAGCCGCTGGGGTTTGTAAAACGGCGCGAAGCGCGCGGCGCGACAGGGGTTTGCGCCGATATCGCCCATCCTTTCCGGGTGACCGGCAAAGCGGAAGATAATCTGCGCGTGGTGTTATCGCGCCTTTACGAGCACAACACGGTCTGGATGCCGATCGTGGATGAAGAGGGCCGCTACAGCGGCGAGATTTCGCAGGATTACATCGCCGATTATCTCAGCTCCGGCCGCACGCGGCGGGCGCTCAATATTCACGAGGGATGAGTAACACGGCGGGTGCGCATATAAAACGGCGAATTCGTATGTAAAACGGCGGGTGCGCTACGCTTACCCGCCCGACATTATTCCCTCACCGTCGGCTCCATAAGGCGGGTGCGCTGCGCTTACCCGCCCTACATTATTCCCTCACCGTCGGTTCCATAAGGCGGGTGCGCTACGCTTACCCGCCCTACATTATTCCCTCACCGTCGGTTCCGTAGGGCGGGTGCGCTCCGCTTACCCGCCCTACATTATTTTCCCCCACCGTCTGTTCCATAAGGCGGGTGCGCTCCGCTTACCCGCCCGACATTATTCCCTCACCGTCGGTTCCATAAGGCGGGTGCGCTGCGCTTACCCGCCCTACATTATTCCCTCACCATCGGTTCCATAAGGCGGGTGCGCTGCGCTTACCCGTCCTACATTATTCCCTCACCGTCGGTTCCATAAGGCGGGTGCGCTCCGCTTACCCGCCCTACATTATTCCCTCACCGTCGGTTCCATAAGGCGGGTGCGCTGCGCTTACCCGCCCTACCATTCACTCTGCCGCCTTTTCCGTAGGGTGGGTAAGCGCAGCGCACCCGCCATAAAACCACTCACACCGCGGCGCGCAACGGATCGGGCGCGCCAAGCCGCGTCACATCCACCCACTTCGCCAGCTCGCGCTGCTCGGCGCGCGGCAGATACGGTAATTCGCCGATAAGCGGCGCAGGCAATTTCTGGCTTAACACCTCGATAATTTCGGCGTAATGCGCCAGCCCAGGATTGATACGGTTCGCCACCCAACCCACCAGCGGCAGGCCGTCGCTCGCAATCGCCTGTGCGGTTAACAGCGCATGGTTCAGGCAACCTTCCTGAATGCCGACCACCATCAGCACTGGTAATTGTTCCTGCACCACCCAGTCGGAGAGCGGGCGTAAATCGTTCATCAGGCTGCGCCAGCCGCCGGTGCCTTCCACCACGACGTGATCCGCCTGTTCACACAGCTGCGCGAGGCCGTTCGACAGCAGCGAATAGTTAATGGCGCAGCTGTGCGCCACGCTGCTCTCTTCTTCGCTGAATGCGATGGGATTGATAGCCTCATACGGCAGCGTCAGGGTGGACACGCTTTGCAGCACCAGGGCATCTTTGTTCCGCAGCCCCTCCGGCGTGATTTTGCTTCCTTTCGCCACCGGCTTATAGCCCACCACGCGCTTGCCGGTGGCGGCCAGCGCCTGTAACAGGGCGCGGGACACCACCGTTTTTCCGACGGCGGTATCTGTACCGGTAATAAAGACGCGCTTAAGCATCGCTGACTCCATCTGCCATTGTGTTAAAGAGAATGATCCAGTGGCAAAAGTCTAAAAGAAGACTTTCAGGGTCAGCTTGAGATAGCGCAATTTTTAGTGGATCAGGGAAAAGTTGTCACCCTTGCAACAGGCGAATCAACAACGAACCGTTATACATCGCGTCTTTCACCAGCGCCGCCCCGGCCATCGTGCCGCGGTTTGAGAACTGGGTGCTTTCCACGCTGATGTTCCGGCTGTAGGCGGGCAGCGACTGCTGGCGAACGGCGTCAGCAATCGCCGGGAAGAGAATATCGGACGCCCGGTTAAGCGGCGAACCAATCAGAATTTTTTGTGGATTAAACAGATTGACCATAATGGCGAGGATGCGCCCGACGTTAACGCCGACGCCGAGAATAATGTCGCGCGCCAGCAGATCGCCCGCCAGCGCCGCGTCGCACAGCGACTCCACGCCGAGCGGCTGGCCGTGCAGCATCGAGCCCATCGACTGGTTCATTCGCTGCTGGGCAAGCTCCAGCACGCTGTCGATGCTGGCGATGGTTTCCAGACAGCCGTGATTGCCGCAGTAGCAGCGCTTACCGTAAGGATCGACCTGGGTGTGGCCAATCTCCACCAGGCTGCTGCTGCCCGCGTGCAGCAGGCGGCCATCGGTGATGACGCCCGCGCCGACGTTATGATCGATAACCACCTGAATCACGTCGCGCGCCCCGCGCGAGGCGCCGAACAGCCCTTCTGCCATCGTCCAGGCGCTGATGTCGTGCTGGACGAACACCGGCACGCCGGTATGAGCCTCCAGCGCCGCGCCGAGCGGCATATCCGTAATCTCGTAAAACGGCATCTGGCGCACCAGCCCGTGTTCGGTATCAATCACGCCAGGCAGCGTAATGGCGATGGCGGTCAGCCGCTCCAGCTGGCGCTGATGGCGGATAAAAAAGCGATCGATATGGTCGATAATGCGATCGAGCAGCGGGCGGACGTCCTGCAACGGCAGGTCGAGCTGCTCTTCCACCACCAGTTTGCTGCTGAGATCGCGCAGCGCCAGGTTGATTTCGCCGCGGTTAATGCGCACCGACAGGTAGTGCCAGGCGTCGGTTTCCACCGCCAGCCCTACCGCCGGCCGCCCACGGCTGCCCGGCTCCTGGATTTCCGTCTCCTGAACCAGATGCGCCTCAAGCATTTCGCGCACGATTTTGGTAATGCTGGCCGGGGCGAGTTGCGCCAGTCTGGAAAGATCGATACGTGATACCGGGCCAAGCTGATCAATCAGGCGATACACGGCGCCCGCATTGGTCTGTTTTATCTGATCGATATGGCCCGGTTGACTGTCAGCAACCACGTCCCACTCCCTTATTTTCGCGCTTCGAAATAAACATTCGGCTATGGTGAATCACTTCGCCAGGGCGCGTCAAATTTTTACTTAGCCTTGTGATTTACCGCACATTTTTACGGGGATTCGCCGCTGTTTCCGGCCGCTGCGCCGCCCCATTAAGCAGAGAAATGAAACGTTGTGCCGCGGCGCTTTGCTCCCGATGGCGCGCCCAGACCAGCCACATTTCCGAAATCGCGTCTGGTTCCTGCAGCCTGACCCAGCGCATCTCCTCCAGCCGCACGCGCTGAAACGACGCCGGAAGAATCGACACGCCAAGCCCCGCCGCCACCAGCCCGATAATCGTCATCGCCTCGCCCACCTCCTGCGTGATGCGCGGCTGTACGCCGTAACGATGCAGCAGCCCGAGAATATCGTCGTACAGCCCGGTGCCGACGTGAGGATCAAAGAAGACGAACGGCTCGCCCGTCAGCTCGCTTAGCGACACCGCCTCGCGCGCGGCGAGCGGATGATCGCAGGGGATCAGCGCCAGCAGCGGCTCGCGCAGCACCAGTTGCCAGGCGAGCGTCTCCGGCAGCGGCGTATTGCGCAACAGCCCGACATTGAGCCGCCCTTCGGTCAGCGGGGCTATCTGCGAGCGGGTGTTAATCTCAAGCGTCTGCAAATGCACATCCGGGTAGCGACGGCGAAACACGGAAAGCGTGTCGGAAATGGCGCGGATAAACGGCGCCGACGAGGTAAAACCGATGCGCAGTTCGCCGGTCTCGCCGTTATGCAGCCGCGCGGCGCGCACCGCCGCGGCCTCGACCTCGCTTAAAATCTGGCGGCTGTCGGCGAGAAACTGCCGGCCCGCCGCCGTGAGGCTGACGCTGCGGTTGGTGCGGGCCAGCAGCCGCGCGCCGGTCTGGGCTTCCAGCGCCTGGATCTGCTGGCTTAACGGCGGCTGGGAGATATTCAGCCGGGCGGCGGCGCGGCCAAAATGCAGCTCCTCGGCCACCGCCACGAAGTAGCGAAGATGACGCAGTTCGATATTCATATTTAATACGTATTATTTGAGATTATTAATATATTAGACAGATGATTCGCCGCTTTCTACTCTTCGTGTGTGCTTCACCCGCAGCCAGCAATCGCGGGGATATTACGTAAGGATATGCTGTGAGTCGTACCACTACCGTCAGCGCCGCCCCGGCGCAGGCCGCTGACGATGCTGTGATTGCCGCGCCGGTAACGTACATCAAACGCGGCACGCCCGCTTTTATGCGCGTCACGCTCGCGCTGTTCTCCGCCGGTCTCGCCACTTTCGCGCTGCTGTATTGCGTACAGCCCATTCTCCCGGTGCTGTCGCAGGAATTTGGCGTCACGCCTGCCGCCAGCAGTATTTCGCTTTCGGTTTCAACGGGGATGCTGGCCGTCGGGCTGCTGTTCACCGGGCCGCTCTCCGACGCCATCGGGCGCAAAAATGTGATGGTCACCGCCCTGCTGCTGGCTTCCATCTGCACCCTGCTCGCCACCATGATGCACAGCTGGCACGGCATTCTGCTAATGCGCGCGCTGATTGGGCTGTCGCTAAGCGGCGTGGCCGCCGTCGGCATGACCTATCTTTCCGAAGAGATCCACCCCAGCATGGTGGCGTTCTCAATGGGTCTCTATATCAGCGGCAACTCGATTGGCGGGATGAGCGGCCGTCTGCTGACCGGGGTTATCACCGATTTCTTTAGCTGGCGCGTGGCGATGGCGTTTATCGGCTGCTTTGCGCTGGCGGCGGCGCTGATGTTCTGGAAAATCCTCCCGGCCTCGCGTCATTTTCGCGCCTCGTCGCTGCGCCCGCGCACGCTGCTGATTAACTTTCGCCTGCACTGGCGCGACGACGGCCTGCCGCTGCTGTTCGCCGAAGGTTTTCTGCTGATGGGCGCGTTTGTGACGCTGTTTAACTACATCGGCTACCGGCTGATGCTCTCGCCCTGGCACTTAAGCCAGGCGGCAGTGGGCCTGCTGTCGGTGGCTTACCTCACCGGCACCTGGAGTTCGCCGAAAGCGGGCGCGATGACCGCGCGCTTCGGGCGCGGCCCGGTGATGCTCGGCTTTACCGCCATCATGCTGTGCGGCTTGCTGCTCACGCTGTTCTCGTCTCTGTGGCTGATTTTCGCGGGTATGCTGCTTTTCTCCGCCGGATTCTTCGCCGCCCACTCGGTCGCCAGCAGCTGGATTGGCCCGCGGGCGCGGCGCGCCAAAGGCCAGGCGTCCTCGCTCTATCTGTTCAGCTATTACTTAGGCTCAAGCGTTGCGGGCACGCTCGGCGGGCTGTTCTGGCACCGCTACGGCTGGAACGGCGTCGGCGGGTTTATCGCGCTGCTGCTGGTGCTGGCGCTGCTGGTCGGCAGCGGTCTGCACCGCCGCGTCCGCTAATCGCCCGCCAGGCCTCGTGTTTCGTCAGGGTTAGTGCTACCTTTTCAGCTTGCCGACAACGTCACGAGGCCTTATGGAAAACAAAAACTATCAACAGCTTAGCCGCACGTTCCTGCGGCTTTCCCGCTTCTCTCATCTCTCGGCTATCGCAAGCTGGGATATGTTCGCCATGATGCCGCCGGGCGGCAGCCGCGCGCGCGGCGAAGCCCTGGCGGAGCTGAGCGTGCTGCAGCATCAGATCCTGACCGATAAAAAAATGGCTGAGTGGCTGCGCGGCGCGGAGCAGGAAGACTTAAACGATCTCGAACAGGCGAACCTGCGCGAAATGCAGCGCCATTACCAGCAGGCCGCCTTGCTGCCGGAAGCGCTGGTCGAGGCCAAATCGCTCGCGGGCAGCCGCTGCGAACACGCCTGGCGCAGCCAGCGTCCGGCCAACGACTGGGACGGCTTCTCGGAAAACCTCAAAGAGGTGGTAAAGCTGAGCCGTGAAGAGGCCGCCATCCGCGCGGAAGCCAAAGGCTGTTCGCGCTACGATGCGCTGCTCGATATCTTTGAACCAGACATGACCAGCGCGCGCCTCAATACGCTGTTTGGCGATCTGCGCAGCTGGCTGCCGGATCTCCTCGCCCGCGCGGTGGAAAAACAAGAGCGCACCGAACTCACCGCGCCGCAGGGGCCGTTCCCGGTGGCGCAGCAGCGCGAGCTGGGGCTTGAAGCCATGCGCCTGCTCGGCTTTGATTTCGACGGCGGCAGGCTGGACGTCAGCGCGCACCCGTTCTGCGGCGGCGTGCCGGAAGATGTGCGCATCACCACGCGCTATGATGAAAACGAACTCTTCAGCGCGCTGTTTGGCGTGATCCACGAAACCGGCCACGCCCGTTATGAGCAAAACCTGCCGCGGGAATGGCCGGGCCAGCCGGTGGCGCTGGCGCGCTCTACCGCGATCCATGAATCCCAGAGCCTGTTTTTCGAGATGCAGCTCGGGCGCAGCCGTCCGTTCCTGAAGCTGTTGCTGCCGCAGGTGGTTTCGCGTTTCGGTCAGCAACCGGCGTTTGAGGAAGAGAACTATCTGGCCTGGAATCAGCGCGTGAAGCCAGGTTTTATCCGCGTCGATGCTGATGAGGTGAGCTACCCGGCCCACGTGGTGCTGCGCTATGAGATTGAGCGGGCGCTGATCGACGGCGATATCGAGGTGGACGACATCCCGGCCCTGTGGGATGAGAAAATGCAGCAGTGGCTGGGGATTTCCACCACCGGCAACTACCGCGACGGCTGTATGCAGGATATCCACTGGACGGATGGCGGCTTTGGCTACTTCCCGTCGTACACGCTCGGCGCGATGTATGCCGCTCAGCTTTTCCACGCTGCGCGCCAGGCGCTGCCGAACCTGGATGCCTCGATTGCCGCGGGCGATCTGCGCGCGCTGTTCGACTGGCTGCGCCAGTCGGTATGGCAGCACGGCAGCCGCTTTACCACCTCGCAGCTGATGATTAACGCCACCGGCGACGATCTCAACCCGCGTTATTTCCGCGATCACCTGACGGCGCGCTACCTCTGACGCCGTTGTACATACCGGGCCGCGCGCCCGGTGTGTACATTCCGTTACACGCCGATACTAATCACCTACGGACGCCCGCCCCGTCGCGCCGTTATAGTCTCTTCACGCCCCGCCGTTTTTCTTCGCCGCTTTTGTCAGGCCTGCGCGCTCAGGCACGCGCGTCGCCGTTGCGCCGGACGCGCGGGCTGCGTTTCCGGAGGCCCGACATGATCCGCCGTTATCAGTTTGAGATAATCCTGACGCTGCTGCTGTTATGTGGCGCGCTGACGATCTTTTTTTACTGGTAAACGTCGCTAGCACGCTGATTTTATTCTCACTTTGCTCGCGTCACGTCTATAGTTACCTCACAGGGTTACTTTAATAATCATAATTGCCCCACCAGAGAGTGATATGCGCAAAACCGTTTTCTTGTTACTGGGATCGCTATTATTACCTGCTTTTATTACGCACGCCGACGAGGGCGATGACGCGGCCGAAGCGGCCAGTGACGTCCAGACTCTCTTTTTTGGCCACGATGACCGCACGCCCGTACCGGACGCCGCCTCTTCTCCCTGGGACGCCATCGGGCAGCTCGAAACCGAGAGCGGCAACCTGTGTACCGCCACGCTTATCTCCCCGCATCTGGCGCTGACCGCCGGGCACTGTCTGCTCTCACCGCCGGACGGCACGCCCGATCGCGCGGTCGCGCTGCGTTTTGTTGCCCAAAAAGGTAAGTGGCGCTACGAAATTCACAGCATTGAAGGACGCGTGTCGCCGTCGCTCGGACATAAGCTGAAAGCCGACGGCGAAGGCTGGATTGTGCCGTCTTCCGCCGCGCCTGAAGATTTCGGGTTGATTATCCTGCGTAATCCGCCCTCGGGCCTGACGCCGCTGCCGCTGTTCGAAGGCGATCGCGCGGCCCTGAACCGCGCGCTGAAGGCCACCGGACGGCGTGTGACGCAGTCCGGCTACCCGGAAGATCATCTCGACGCGCTCTACAGCCATCAGGACTGTCTTATCACCGGCTGGGCGCAGCGCAACGTGCTGGCGCACCAGTGCGACACGCTGCCCGGCGACAGCGGCTCGCCGCTGATGCTGCGCACCGACACCGGCTGGCAGCTGATTGGCGTGCAGAGCTCGGCTCCCGCCGCCAAAGACCGCTGGCGCGCCGATAACCGCGCGATTTCCGTGACCGGTTTCCGCGAGCGGCTCGAAGCGCTGGCGAGCGAATAAAAAAAGGGGCGCTCAGCGCCCCTCTCTCTTTCTTTGCGGCTTACGCCAGCTTGATGATCACCATCCCCACCAGCAGCAGTCCAAGCCCCGCCCAGCCTTTGCGATTAAGACGCTGGCCGAACATTATCCAGCCTGCCGCTACCGTCGCGGCGATCCCGAAACCGCCCCACAGCGCGTACGCCACCGCCAGGTCGATGCCTTCCACCGCCTGCCCCAGCGCGCTGAAGGCGGCCAGTACGGCCGCGAGCGACGCCACGCCATACAGCGGGCGGCGAAAACCGTCAGAAAACTTCAGCCAGATATTGGCGATAATTTCGAGGACAATAGCCAGCAGCAGCCAGAGAATATGCTGTAACTCAACCTGCGACATGACGCACCTCCGCTTTGCGGGTTACGGTGCGGGTGCCGGTTTTGATAAGCAAAATCCCGGCAATTAACACCAGCAGACCCAGCGCTTTTTGCAGCGTCAGGGTTTCGTTAAACAGCAGCACGCTAAAGAGCGTAATTAAAACAATCCCGACCCCTTCCCACAGCGCGTATGCCACGCCCAGCGCAATGCGCTTAATCGAAAAAGACAGCAAAATATATGACAGGGAAATCATCACCAGCATTAAAATAAATCCGGCGTGGCCACCGCCTACGCTTGCCCATTTTAATGCCAGCGTCCCGGTAATTTCCGACACGATCGCTAATGCTAATAAAATCCAGTAAAACATGGTCTCTCTCCCGCCTGAAAAAATACATAGGCCTGTTTGATGGCGCGTAAATACGCGACATTAAAAATGACTAAAATAGCGACAGGCGTACAAGGACGGCCTGAAACGAAATTAAAGAGAGAGGCTGACTAAAGCGCTGTGCGCCAGTGCTGTTCACCGCAAAGAAGGGTAGATGGGAAAGGGCTGGAAAAAACGTAAAACAGTGCAATAAAACAATTGAACAGGTTGTCCATAATCTTTCAATTTATCCGCGGTCTTGCTTCTCGTCGTTGCGGAAAAAAATTGGCCTCGGTAGTCAAACACGCCCGAATTAAACCATGCCGTTAGACTTTTCTCAACTCGTTTACACTACTTTACGGCACGACTGACTGTTTTAATGGGGCAAAAACAGCGACTTATTTTATCGGCCAGTTTAATTAATCACGTCAGGCGATTAAATAATCATTAGCTGGCGTTGTATTTTCACGATATGCTATTTTCTTACATTAATTTAACAGGGAAGTATCAGAATGACCGTAGACGAACTGCAACAGAAATATCCCGGCGCGCGGGCCTGGGGCTTTGGCGATTCACCGCACATGGCGGACGAGCTGGGCGCGCTGGTGGCGCACGGCGCCAAACGCGCCAGCTGCAGCGATTATCACGCCTGGCGGCAGGACGCCGACCCGACCCTGCCGGGCGATTACCATATTATTCTCAACGGCGCGGGCGAGCCGCTGTGCGTTATCCGCACTCACACGCTGCGGCTGGTGAACTTCTGCGACGTCACCGAACAGCTCGCCGCCCTGGAAGGCGAAGGCGATTTAAGCCTCGCTTACTGGCGCAATGAGCATGAAGCGTTTTTCACCCGCGCCGGCTGTTTCTCTCCCGACATGCCGCTGATGTTTGAGGAGTTCGAACTGACAGAACGGTGCTGAGTGTATTACACCGTTCAGAAACACCTTAACCTGTGAGCCTTACCATGACGGATGCTGACGGATTTATACGCGTTGTGCCGGATGCTGCGCTTCAGCCCGATTTCCGGGAAGTCGTGGATACGGTGATAAATACGCTGGTGCGTGAACTGGGCGAAGCGCTGCACAGCGGCTATTTATATGGCAGCGTCGCGCGAGGCGAAGCCGTTAAGGGCGTTTCCGATCTCGACCTCTGCCTTATACTTACGCGCGCAGCAACCGACGCTGAAACCACACGGTTAGCTGCTATCAAAAAGCAGGCGGCGGCAGATTATCCTGTTATCAGCAAAATAGATGTTGATATCGGTACCGTCGCAGAGGTGCTCTCTGCGGATAATCTGTATAGCTGGGGCTACTGGTTAAAACATCACTGCCGCTGTATTTATGGCGACGATCTCTCTTCTCGCTTTGAGCGTTTCAGGCCGTCCCGCGCGATTGCAGAAGCCGTTAATGGCGATGTGGCGCGCGTTATTAACGACGCTATAAAAACGCTGGCCAACGCGCCCGATGAACATAGCCGCAGGCAGACACAGCGAGCGGCATCGAGAAAACTATTACGCGCAACGAATCTGTTACGCGCTGACGATGACACCGACTGGCCTGATACGCTTGAAGAATATCAGGCAAAATTCGCTGCCACATACCCGCTAAGAGCGGCCGAGATAAATTACTTTTTGCGCGAAAGCCGGGAGCCCGCCGACGCGCCTGATGCTTTTATTGAGGCAGTGCAGCGTTTTATGGACTGGTTTAGCCAGACGCGCAGTGAAGGCGTAAAAACATCGTAAATGTTTTAGCCCGCCTCACCACAAACTCGCGCGCGGCAGCTCGCTGAAACGTGTGGTGTAGCCGGGCGAGAGAAAATCGCGCTTCATCGCCCAGGGTTTTACGATCCCCTGGCCTGCGAACCAGAGCTTTCCCCGGCCTGAGCGATTATATTCATCCAGCAGATGCATCAGCGGCGCGCTGTTGGGCTGCGGCGGATGCTCGTCGAAAAGATTAAGCTGCGCCACGCCCTGACTGAAAAAATCCCCCAGCATGACGCCCGCTTTGATGTAGCGATACCCTTCGCGCCAGATGGCGTCCAGCGCGCTCACCGCCAGCCGCACGATCTCGCGGGTGTCGTTGGTGGGCGTCAGCGCCTGGCAGAGCGCCTGATTGCTGTAGCGGTCATCCGGCTCGTCATGCGGGCTGGTGCGGATAAACACCGCCACCTGGCGGCAGAACTGATGCTCCTGACGCAGCTTTTCCGCGGCCCGCTCGGCCCAGGCGCAGACGGCCTGACGCATATCCTGATAATCCGTGACCCGGTAGCCAAACGAACGGCTGCACACGATCTGCTGTTTCGCCGCGACAAATTCATCCATCGCCAGACAGGGCTCGCCGCGCAGTTCCCGCACGGTGCGCTCCAGCACCACGTTGAAATTTTTGCGGATCACCCACGCCGGGCTGTTGGCGAGATCAAACGCGGTCTCAATGCCCATCGCCGTCAGCTTTTTGCTGAGCCTGCGCCCGACGCCCCAGACGTCCTCCACCTTAAAATGCGCCAGCGCCCTGCGCAGCCGGGCCGGATCGGAGAGATCGACCACCGCGCCCGACTTCGGCCACCTTTTGGCGGCGAGATTGGCAAGCTTGGCGAGCGTTTTGGTCGGCGCAATGCCCACGCCGACCGGCAGATGGGTTTCGCGCCAGAGGCGGTCGCGGATCTCCTGAGCAAACGTGGTCAGCGACATCACGTTACTGACGCCGCGCAGATCGATAAACGCCTCGTCGATCGAGTAGATCTCCACCTGCGGCGCCATCTCTTCGAGAATATCCATCACGCGTTTGCTCATGTCGGCGTAAAACGCATAATTGGAGCTGAAGACCGCCACGCGGTGACGCTCAAAGCGCGCGCGCTGTTTGAAATACGGCTCCGCCATGGTGATGCCGAGCGCTTTGGCCTGACGGCTGCGCGCAATGACGCAGCCGTCGTTATTGCTCAGCACCACGACCGGTTTATCCCGCAGATCCGGGCGAAACACCGTCTCGCAGGAGGCGTAAAAACTGTTCACGTCGACCAGCGCGTACATCTCAGCGCCTCTTCTTCAGCACCCAGGTCACCACGCCGAAAATCACCACTTCGGCATCGCCGACGAGCGGGATCGGCGCGAAATCCGGGTTCATCGGCACCAGTTGCGCCACCGGGTGCAGCCGCAGGGTTTTGACGGTGAACTCCCCTTCCAGCGCGGCCACGACAATGTCGTTTTCCTGCGGCTTCAGAGCGCTGTCCACCACCAGCAGATCGCCATCCTCGATCCCGGCGCCGTTCATCGACTCCCCGGACGCCCGCAAAAAATAGGTGGCGTTCGGGTGCACAATGCAGTGCGCGTCAAGGCTCACGCGCTTTTCGACGTAATCCTGAGCGGGCGACGGAAATCCGCAGGCCACTTTCTCAAGGAACAGCGGCAACCCCTCGGCATCAGGTTGTGGCAAGAGACGCATCATTAACATGGCGTGCTCCATCCATTCATTATGTTGTTATTTACTGTGTTTATATACAGTAGTTTGATTTGTACTGTTCTGACAACCCTATTTTTAAGCGAAGCGGCGCATTTGCCTGGAGAACGGCCAGTTTGTGCGGGTTTGTTGAGCGGTATGGAATGAAGATAAAAAAAGCCAGAGCGTAAGCTCTGGCTTTCAGGGACGGGCTATCAGGCGTTTTTGCGTTTCGGCAGGGTTTTCAGCAGATCTTCCGGGCTGATGGAAGCGACCACGCTGCCCGGCTGCGGCATTTTCAGGATATGGTTTTTGATTTTGCCGACCACGTGCATTTCACAGGGTTTGCAGTCAAAACGCAGCGTTAACACTTCGTCGCCGTGCACCAGCTGCATCGGCGTCGCCTTCCAGCTCTTGATGTTGCCCTTCGCCTGTTTCGGGCAGAGGTTAAAGGCAAAGCGCAGGCAGTGCTTGGTGATCATCACCGGCACGTCGCCTTTTTCCTCGTGCGCCTCATACGCGGCGTCGATAAGCTGCACGCCATAGCGCTGGTAAAATTCACGCGCCTTATGGTTGTAGACGTTCGCAAGGAAGCTCAGGTGCGTTTCCGGGTAGACCGGCGGCGGCACGGAGACCGGTTTGCGCGCGCCGCGCTGGTAATTCGCCAGGCGCGCGGCATCCAGCGCCTCGACCGCTTCACGACGGAACGCGTTGAGCTGGCTGTTAGGCACAAACAGCGCGCCCGGCAGCGTAATCTGTACGTCGCGGGCGAAATAGATAGTCTGCCCCAGTTTCGCCAGGCCCTCTTTCAGGCTGGTCAGCGCTTTTTCCGGGTTATTGGCTTCGTCGAACTGTCCGTCGAGCGTATGCGTCACGCTGACGCCGTCTTCGCTGGTCAACGTCAGGATCAGCTGTTCCTGCCAGCCGCCCAGTTCAATATCCACCCCGATGCGGCGCTCGCTGGAGGTTTTCAGCAGCGCCTGCTGCCAGTTGTGATCGAGGTTGCGGTTGAGCTTGTGGCGCGGGCGCAGGGTTTTCAGCGCCGACGGCATCTCGTTCGGGAAGATGCGGTAGCGGTTTTCACCGGTTTTTTCCGCCACATTGACGCGAAAGCCCACGACTTCGCGTTTGATCATGACGTTCAGCCCGTCGCCGTTCGCCAGCGGCTCGGTGGCTTCCACATCCAGATGCTCTTTGCCGACGCTCAGCACTTCGCCGACCGGCAGTCCGACAAACGTCGGGGTGTCGAACGCGCCGATATCTATCTTACGGGCGTTAACGAAGTAATCGGTGCTGCCGCGGTGGAAGGTCTTCTCGGTGGACGGCACGAAATAGTGCGCCGTGTTGCCCGCGGAAGAACGCGCCAGATCGCCGCGATCCTCAATAATCGCATCGAGCATCTGACGGTAGTGCGCCGTGATGTTTTTCACGTAGCTCATGTCTTTGTAGCGCCCTTCAATCTTGAAGGAGCGCACGCCTGCGTCGATCAGCGCCGCCAGGTTGGCGGTCTGATCGTTGTCTTTCATCGACAGCAAGTGTTTCTCATACGCCACCACGCGGCCCTGATCGTCTTTCAGGGTGTACGGCAGACGGCAAGCCTGCGAGCAGTCGCCGCGGTTGGCGCTGCGTCCGGTCTGGGCGTGGGAGATATTGCACTGGCCTGAATAGGCCACGCATAGCGCGCCATGAATAAAGAATTCGATGGTGGCGTCGGTATTTTCATGAATGGCGCGGATCTGGTTGAGGTTCAGCTCGCGCGCCAGCACGATTTGCGAGAAACCGGCGTCGGAGAGGAACTTCGCTTTCTCGACGCTGCGGATATCGCACTGGGTGCTGGCATGCAGCTCGATGGGCGGAATATCCAGCTCCATAATACCCATGTCCTGCACGATCAGGGCGTCGACGCCCGCGTCATAAAGCTGGCCGATAAGCTTACGGGCCGGCTCCAGCTCGTCGTCATGCAGAATGGTGTTGAGGGTGATAAACACCTTCGCGCCGAAGCGATGGGCGAACGGCACCAGGTCTGCGATGTCCTGGAGGCTGTTGCTGGCGTTATGGCGGGCGCCGAAACCGGGGCCGCCGATATAGACTGCATCTGCGCCGTGCAGAATGGCTTCGCGGGCGATAGCGGTATCGCGGGCGGGGCTGAGCAGTTCAAGGTGATGCGATTGCAGGCGCATAATTCGTCGTTATCCGTTATTTGAAAGGCGGCTATTGTAGTCACATTCCGGGCGTTCGGAAACTCTTTCACGGCGCCGCCGCGGGTTTGCCGTTTTACGGGAAAGTATTGCACAAAGGTTTATTTCACGCGGCGCGCGGCAAGGGATACGCTGGGGCGGTATTCCTGACTTATCACCTCAGTTTCATCGTGTCGTTGTAGATTGTCGTTGGCCGCAAGCTCGCTTGCGGTTTTTTTTATGGCGCCGGGTAGTGGATCAGCGAATGAAAGCGCACCGGCAGCGGCGTCGCGTTGCGATAGGCGTGCGGCCTGTCGCCGGCAAACTTCAGCCCTTCGCCGGGGCCGAGCCGCCGCCAGACGCCGTCCGTCTGCAGTTCCAGCTCGCCCTCAATCACCACCACATGCTCCGTCACGCCGTTTTCATGCGGCGTGGAGTCGCTCTGCGCGCCGGGCGCGAGCGTGACGGCGAGCATATCGAAGCGCAACTGTTCATCCCACGGAAAGAGCGGCTCCACGATCATCGTCTGTTGGGCGTCAAACACCGTGCGCGCCCCCGGCGCAGGCGGCGTGATAAACGCTGAAAACGGCACGTTAAAACCGGTGGCGATTTTCCACAGCGTCGCGACCGTCGGGCTCGATTCGTTGCGCTCTATCTGGCCGAGCATCGCTTTCGACACGCCGGTTTCCTGCGCCGCCTGGGTCAGGCTCCAGTTTTTCTGCTGGCGCAGCGCTTTCAGCGTCTGCGCGAGATGGGCGGTAATGTCCATACGCTCTCCTTTTATCGCGGCCAGTATAGCGCCTTGTGCGTTATAGCGCACGATGATAGAGTCTGCGGACGTTATAACGCACAGCGGAGTTTTTATGCGTTTTTCTCTTCCTCCGGCGCCTGCCGTCATTGCGGGCTTTGTGGCGGTGCTGGTGGGCTACGCCAGCTCTGCCGCTATTATCTGGCAGGCCGCCGCGGCGGCAGGCGCCACGCCCGCGCAAACGGCGGGCTGGATGACCATGCTCGGCATCGGCATGGGCGTCAGCAGCCTCGCGTTAAGCCTGTGGTATCGCGCGCCGGTGCTGACCGCCTGGTCGACGCCCGGCGCGGCGCTGCTGGCGACAGGGCTTGCGGGAAGCAATCTGCATGAGGCGGTCGGCATTTTTATTTTCGCATCGGCGCTTATCGTCATCTGCGGCGCTACCGGGCTGTTCGCCCGCCTGATGAAAATTATCCCGCCGGGCCTTGCCGCCGCGATGCTGGCGGGCATTCTGCTGCGCTTCGGGCTACAGGCGTTCGGCACGCTGGAGGGGCATTTTGCGTTGTGTGCCGCCATGACGGGCGCCTGGCTGCTCTGTAAAGTCTTCGCGCCGCGCTACGCCGTGGTGGCCGCGCTGCTGGCGGGTGTGGCGGTCTGTCTGTTACAGGGCGAAGTGAATACGGCGGCGCTGCATTTTCGCCTCGCGCCGCCGGAGTTTGTCTCGCCCACATTCAGCCTCTCTTCGCTGCTCGGCGTCGGCCTGCCCTTCTTTCTGGTGACGATGGCCTCGCAGAACGCGCCGGGCGTCGCCACGCTGCAGGCTTCCGGCTACCGGGTGCCGGTCTCGCCGCTGATGGTGGCGACCGGCCTGCTGGCGCTTATTCTTGCGCCCTTCGGGGTCTTTTCCATCTGCATCGCTGCCATCACCGCAGCCATCTGCCAGAGCCCGGAGGCGCACCCGGACCGCGACAAACGCTGGATGGCGGCGGCGATGGCGGGCGTGTTTTATCTGCTGGCGGGCGTGTGCGGCGGCTCCGTCGGCGCGCTGATGACCGCCCTGCCGCTGCCGTGGCTGCAAACGCTCGCCGGGCTGGCGCTGCTCGGCACCATTGGCGGCAGCCTGCATCAGGCGCTGGCGAATGAACGCGCCCGCGACGCGGCGCTGATTACGTTTCTGGTGACGGCGTCCGGCGTCACGCTGCTGGGCGTCGGGTCGGCGTTCTGGGGGCTGATAGCGGGCGGGATAAGCTACGCGCTGCTGGCGCGCCGGGCGGGATAAAAAAGAGGGAGCCAGGCTCCCTCTGCTCGGTTTATTTCGGCGCGGGATCGAACATGCGCGCATCGGTCGCCATGTCGTCGATCACCTGTTTGAGGTTGTCGACCGTCAGCGGCGTTTTTTCGTTGCTGAGATCTTTCCCCTCGCCTTTACGCACTACTTTGACGACCGTTTTTTGCGTCGCCGCGTCAATCAGCTCGCCTTCAAAAAACAGGCTGGTGTCCATGGTGCGATGCCCTGTCGCGACCTGGGTGCCGGCCACCACCAGCGCAATCGGCAGCACTTCATAGAATTGCAGCCCCTCTTTGCTGCTGTCGACGGCGGTGATAGCTCCCCGGAAAATCACGCTGCGCGGCCCAGGCGTCGTCACCAGCGGCTTACGGCTCGCCGCCGCGGTTTTCAGCTTGTCGTTGGTATATTTCAGCAGGCCGTCCAGCACCGGCTGGGTTATCTGCCCGGTCGGTTTCGGCGCCGGGTAATACACTACAGAGTTATAAACGATAGAGTCGTGATTAGTGATGCGATGGGTAACTGCTTGTTTATAAAGAAAATAATTTGGAAGTTAAATTTTAATACCGTCAGCAATACCGTTACGGAGAAAAACTACCCCGCTTCGTCAGCGAGTCATACTGTCTCTCGCAGGTCTCTCCGGCGTCACGGTATCGCTCAGCTTCTTCTGCTGTTGCGACGTAAGCTCGGTTGCTTTCTTCAAGCATGTCGGCAAGCACACTGATGACCTTGCTGGCTGGCGTGCCAGTGGGGAAAGCGCCGGTATAGTGTTCGGCAAGTCGCTTGGTTTTGTCAATCTCGGCGCGCAGGCTGCCAGCAGCGGAATTAGCAAGCTCAGCATCAGCACGCGCAGCATCAATACGGGATTGCGCTTCACGTTCAATTTCTGTTTTCTCCTGATCACGTTTTGCTTTAGCCTCATCATCAGCATTCTTCTGGTCTTCCTTAGCCTTTGCATAGCCGGAGCTATACTGAGCCTTTCCGTGGTTCACCCATGCCATGCGGGCGCCGATGCCGATTGCCGCCACCAGCGCCAACAAAATCAGCGGCTTCCACCATGCTTTGACAAAAACCCATAGCGCCGCCATCAGAGCACCTTACATGCTGCGTTAAACCGCGCGCGCCGGTCGTCGATACCGTTCTGGCCGCCGTTAATGATCTGCGTTACGCGCGTAACATCGCCCGGGTAGTTCAGGCACCCTTTACTCACGAAAAACCAGGCAGCGCTGCGCGCGGCGTAATCGTCCTGCGCCAGTAGCTCCGGCTGAGACACCAGATCAACTTTGAGGCCGTTGCCGCAGTCGCGGTAATTTGTCAGCCCGGTGATTTGGATCAGGCCGCGACCGCGGTAATTCCAGCCATCGCCAGGACCGTTATTTCCCATGCGCTTGCTGTACACCAGATTTGCGATAGCGCGCTGGCGTTCCAGCGGCAGAGACTTCTCGTAAGGCTTGCGCCCGAGCGCGTTGATCTGATCCGTCGACAGGCGATTGGAAAAGGTGATCCTCAAGGCAGCAACGCTGTAGTTGAAGCTTTCCACCAGCGAAGAGAAGCCGGCCGACTCATGCCCTACCTGCGCAATGAACATCGCCTGATCGACTGTCTTTTTAATGCCAAATTCAGCCATTGCTGCAACGATGTGCGGTTGCCAGCGGGCGGCCAGCTCCGGGGAAATGCCAGCAGCTTTCTGAAACGTTTTAATGTCCATGTTGGGACCTCGATATTTTGAAAATCTGGACGACATTGCCTTTCGTCTTTATCAGGGCAGCCAGAAAAACGGCTTTGATAATTACGTCAGACCAGTCAGGGAGGATGTAATAGCCGTAGAACGTGCGCACAGGAACGCTGGCGGCCACAACGATTACGATGTAAGCCAGCCAGCCACCCCACCAGCGATGGCGGGCGCCTTCCCGGCGGAAAAGCAGGACGCGGATTGCGATCCCTGCGCAGATGATGGCGTTAATCAGGAGCAGCATTTCAGGGCTGGTCATCGTCTTTTCTCCCCGGGATCAGGTCGCGTGGATTTTCAGAACGGTGATAGAGCCAGATGCCAATGCGTACAGCCACAATGGACGAGACGAAAGCGCCAGCGGCAAACACTATCCCTTTTTCAAACGAGTCCTGCGTAATCGTCGGAATAAGGCTGGCTATGCCAATGAGGATGGCCGCTGTCGCTTTGTAAAAGAGAAGGCCGCAGAGGAAGCTGAGAACCGCCAGGAAGACGCGCCTTTTGATAGGGTATTCAACCGCCGATGTCACAAATATTACCGCGCCGGCCAGCGCCCCCAACGCCACCTCCGGAGGAACCCCTGCCAACACTGAAGCCAGCGCGCCCATGCTAAGACTCTGATTTAGCGTGTCTGCTGTCATCGTGGTTGACATTGTAACCACCGTTTAATGTGCATAAGAACCCCCTTAGTTAGTGAGTCCATAATACACAATAAACCACATCCGGATAATATTACCTCGGATTGGTCTTAACAAAGTTACCTTTAAGGTATAAAATGGATGTAATGCATATTACATAGGGAAATAAAATGAGAGTTGCGGTGGTAATACCTTCGTACAAAGTGAAAAAACACATTTTGAATGTAATAAGTAAAATCGGCCCGTCGGTTCATAAAATTTATGTAATTGACGATTGCTGCCCGGAAGAAACTGGAGATTTTGTCCTGGAGAACAACACGGATGATAGGGTGTCCGTTATAAAGCATGAGGTTAACCAGGGGGTTGGCGGCGCGGTGATGACAGGCTACCAGGCGGCTGTTAATGACGGTATCGATATCGTCGTGAAAATTGATGGCGATGATCAGATGGAACCCTCGCTGATATCTGATTTCATTGCTCCGATCATTGCCGGTGAAGCTGATTACACCAAAGGGAACCGCTTTTTCAATCTGGACAATATAAGCGCCATGCCTAAAATAAGAATTTTTGGTAATGCTGTATTGTCGTTTATGACAAAATTTTCATCGGGTTATTGGGATATCTTCGACCCAACCAATGGCTATACAGCAATTCATACAGACGCGATTAAGCACCTTCCACTAAACAAAATATCTAAAAGGTACTTTTTTGAGTCAGATATTTTATTCAGACTGAACACACTGAGAGCTGTTGTAGTTGACGTGCCAATGGATGCCAAGTATGAGGATGAGGAAAGTAACCTTAAGATTTCAAAAATAATTGGTGATTTTCTTTATAAGCATGGAAGAAACTTTTTCAAACGCGTGTTCTATAACTACTACTTGAGGGATATGTCTATCGCATCAATCGAGCTTCCTCTTGGGGTTGCTATGTTATTTTTTGGCGTTGTCGTAGGCGTTGTAAATTGGGCCGATGCTATCATAACCGACATCCCAAACACATCAGGTACGGTCATGCTCGCCGCCTTGCCGGTTATTATTGGGTTACAGTTGATATTAGCATTCTTCGGCCACGACATAGCTAACACCCCTAGAAGAACATTTCATAACAGGTATAAAAAATGATTTACCTTATAACTATAGCCTGCGTCATTGGTATAGCTGTAGGCCAGATACTATTTAAGTTGTCATCTTCTGCATTAAGCAAGAGCGGAAGCTTATTCTCATTTGACACGCTTGTAATTCTTGTGCCTGCCCTTGCTTTGTATGGCGTTACAACACTGGCATGGATATGGGTTCTTCAGAAGATAGAGCTCGGCAAAGCATATCCTTTTATGGCACTTGCCTTTGTCTTGGTGCCGGTTGGTAGTCACTTTTTGCTTGGTGAGAAGTTTAACCTTTCATACTTTTTGGGTGTTGCATTAATAATGGTCGGCATCATCATAACATTAAGGTCAGCGTCATGATGTATTGGGCTTTGGCATCCATTTTTGGATATTTTCTCTACCTGGTATTCATTGCTAAACTTAAGTGGCAGCAAGCTCCATTCATTGCTCTTAGCATTTGCACTTGCATACTTTATGTTAGTGGAATACTTGGCTTCCTTGAGCAAGGCTGGGGTATAGCGGTATCGCTTGGATTCGTACTCGGAGCTTACGCGATTTACAAAGAGAAGCCTGTCATTGCTATTACATGGAATGGCATTCTTGCAACTTTGGTCAGCGTAGCGCCTTTTGTATTTTCTTTTCTTGCAGTTAAAAACGATTATTTATTCACGGATTGGGATGAATTTTCTTTTTGGGGTTCGAGTATAAAAATTATGACTGTGACTAACGCTATCTACGATGGTGGTTCGTCATTGTCTAACACATTTAAGGCTTACCCACCGTTCCAGCAGCTTGCTCAATATCTGTTTGTATATCCGGCAGGATGGAGCGAATCGGCTGTACTCAAGGCGCATAACGTTTATATATATTCAGCGATGCTATTTGCTTCCGCTACGGTCATCAGAAATGACGCGTTGCTGGCCGCCATAGCATTTGCAGCATCAACAACATTCATATACTTTTTCAAATATGACATTGGACATGTTCTTGTAGATCAGCTCCTGGGCGTTGTTTTTTTATCTGCGCTCTGCGTTGCTGTTTCCGCAAAAGAGAACGACAGAAAATACCTGCTTCCCCTGGTTGTCTTCATCCTTCCATTGATTAAGCAGATCGGATTGGTATTTGGATTGTTCGCGATAGCCTGCGCCTTCGTCCATATTGCGCTTGGAAAAGGTGACGGCTTTAAGAGCAGGATTGCAAATGCTTTTAAACTATCAGCGTTATGTCTTGCTGTTCTGCTGGTATCCTTTAAATCATGGTCTTTATATCTAAGCAGTGTTGATGTAACTCCAGCTTTTAGCGCTTCTGGCCCAATAAATTGGGCGTCCGCTGCAATGCAAAACAAAATATCGGTGACGCTTGCAGAGCTTAATGTGCGTATTTTAAATCCGCTCTATTTTAGTTATGCGACTCTTCACTTTCGTCCGTTAACCATTTTCTTAATTGGTGTAGCAATGATTGCTCCCATCTCGATTATGAGTAAGGGCCGAAGATTTCAGGAAACTGCTATCGCAGCAATACTGCCTTTGATGTGCGCAGCTTATATAGCCTTCCTTGTCTACTGCTATATTGCATACTTTTCAGAGTTCGAGTCTAAAAGGCTTGCTTCCTTTGAAAGATATGCTGGCACCTTCTTGATAGCCTGGGCATCCTTTTTGCTATACAAGATTGTCGATCTGAGCTGGAGAGGATTCAGAAGCGCGTACTCGCTCGTTGCCATCCTTGCTGTTGCTCTGCCAGTCTATGGCGTTACTGGGTATTATCGGCTGGACATGCAGAAGATTCGCCCGGAACAGAAAAAAGCCGTCCTCAGGAAGGATGTTTCTCGCTTGTCTGACATGATCTGGAAGAAGCTCAAGCCTGGTGACTCAGTATACTTTATCGCCCAAAACACTAAGGGCCTTGAAAAGCTAGCTTTCACCTATGAAATGCAGCCATTTAAGGCAAATAACTGGTGCTGGACTTTAGGGAAGAAATACTATGACAGCGATGTATGGACTTGCGACCAGAGTCTTTCGGAAGTCATGAAAGGCTATAAATATCTGGCGATTTATAAAGCAGACAAGCAGTTCTGGGATTTATTTTCTTCTCACTTTAAAGATGGTGAGGGAAAGGACGAGCTTGCTATATACAAAGCTGATTATGATAAAGATGGGAAGTTGCGTTTAACTGAAGTTAAATAGTAAAACCAGAGAGTAAAGGCCCCTTTTGGGGCCTTTATTTATCCTTCAGTGTGAGCCCTTCTGGATATAGTTGGCCCAGGTCCTGTTGATGACCACGTTAGGCTTAAAGTATCACCAGCCTCAAGCCTGACTGCCTGTACGGATAATGTAGGGATACTAACCGCGTCGCCATCGCGAGATACCGTAGCCTGCGTTATTGAAGCTGTGCCTTGGACATATACAGTGCATGGTAGCCTGGTATCATTAACCCAGGTTCCTCTCGTTCCGCCGGATACAGAAGTGAGGCTCATTGTAAC
This sequence comes from Cronobacter sp. EKM101R, assembly GCF_963888145.1. Classification (NCBI taxonomy): domain Bacteria; kingdom Pseudomonadati; phylum Pseudomonadota; class Gammaproteobacteria; order Enterobacterales; family Enterobacteriaceae; genus Cronobacter; species Cronobacter sp. EKM101R. The sequence goes on from NZ_CAWPHW010000012.1 coordinate 511,763, forward strand.
AGCTGTCCTTACATCAGTTGTATTGACAAAGCTTGATAACTTTATGTCATATATGCTTCTTTTTCTGGTTCCTGACCCTGAGTCTGTAAAACCACCGGAACCAGTATTCCAGTTTTTTACCGCCACATTTTTAACTTCGTAACCTATTGCTACTGATTGAACCTCTATTAACTCAAAATACCCGCCGTCGATAAGTCCATTAAACCCCTGCGCAACAAATCGCTGGCTTGAATAACAGTTAAGAAACTTTGTATATCTTCCTCGGTCTACGAAATCGCCAGTTGATGCGTTGAGGTTTTCATTGCCCATACCGATAAATGTATTGTAACGGCAGTTTGAATTTATGTTCAGGCCGTAGTCAGTATTGGCTTCGCACGAACCATTAATGAATGTATTCTGGTCGCCCCAAGTCATGTTAAGACCACGGGTTAATCCTTCTGCATAAAAATTTATGAAAGTATTATTAGACGGACTCCCCTGGCCCGCCCCGGCTCTGGTGCCGACCGTAAGAAGCATCCCAAGCTGAGCGACATTCGTAGTAAGACCAGCAAGATTTCGATACTTAGACGCCATAACATTGTACATCGTGCTTAGCTGTAAACTCTTATGCACGATAACAGTACCAGTTGATTTGGCCCCCCAGGCAGTAACATCACTCCAGATAGAGCGCGCTATACCTTGCGTTGAAATTGCGATTGCCGAATTTGCATTTCCCTCAACGTGTAACCCTACAAGGTTGACAGCATCAAGATATGGTTGATTGGGATTGACAGGGTCTGGCCATGCGTCGATGTCTAACGCGATGTGATCATCGGTAGTGTTGGTGCATTTCAGTACCGTCTGCATGCTTCCTTTCCCAGCCAGTGTGATTCTGTTCTTAGTTATTTTGCCTAAGTCTGTGTAACGGAAAATTCCTGCTGGGAAATCAATAGTCACATAGTCGGTATTAATTTTATTCAGCATTCGAATAAAATTCACAGTATTGTCAGTAGAATCATCTCCTACCAATCCCCAGTTTCGCACGTCGTAAATCGGGTAGCCGTTAAGCATGCCTACGCATCGCCAGTTGCTATCAGGTGATGATGGTATTGTTGCAGGAAAGGCGGTTGACTTGCTGATGTACCAGAGATTTTCAGCCGGATAAAAAACAGCTTCGCGCTGTGAGTTGACGCTACCAGGGATGCCAAACTGATACTTTTTTCGAAGCTGCGCGGGTTGATAGTCCGTATAGACAGTTCCACCATAAGACGAACCTAACCTTTTGTCACCACCCTGCTTCGCCAACTCAATGAGCACATCAGTTGCAGAACCGGAAGAAGGAACCAACCCTACCGGCTGCCCCCCAACAAAACCGATTACCTTGCCTTCCAGATCACTAATGGGTGGCAGTTGCGACACAAACGAATCCGGCACGCGCAGAGTGCGGTTAAAATTTCCTGCAGATAGTGTGTCGACATAATTTTTTGTTGCAGCATCCTGTGGGTCACGGGGATCTTTAATGTTGCGGATGTAATTGCTTAGAGCGTCGTACCAGTTCGCTACTGATGACGGTTTTCGCAGAGACAACCTGAACGCATTGAACGCCTGCTGAATGAGCATGGTCAGCTTATCAAATGCAGCCTCGTGAATTTCGGGGAAGAAGCTGCCCTGGTTTCTCAGATCGGTGTCTTGAGTTACAGGCAGGCTGCGCTCAATGGAGATTTTCCAACCATTCTGCAGGGGAGTAGCAAGGTTCACCTTGCCTCCGAAATATGTTCCCGCTCCGGTGACCGTGTAGTCGGTATCCAGCGCAAGGGTTGTAATGTTCTCGTTCAGGTCGACGACAGTTACTGTCAGATCGCTCTTCTTGAAGATGCGAAAATTATAGTCAAAGGCCGTGGTTACCCCATTGCCGGTGTAGTCATTGTGGTCCACTTCGGTTGAAACGGTCATGTCATCAGCTCCAGTATGGCCGCGCCCTGCGCGCTATGCTTATGAGCATTCTATAGCCTGCCAACTCTATTATGAATTATCATTACCTTTATAAATGAAACAAATTACCATATAGGTAAGGTGATTTTTCTGGAGTAAAATCAGGTCTTCTGATATATGTATATATATACAGTATTAAGATGAAGGAGGTGGCATGTCGCAGTATCATCACCCTCTTGATGAGGGAAGGTTGGGAGCGCTGAATAGCCCGAAAGGTGTAATGGAACTGGTTGAAAAATCTCACCTAATGGAGCTGATCAGAGAGCTTGAAAAGGACGGTCATGACGTAAGCGGAGCTGCGGCGGAACTCGTCGCCTTGGTCAACTACGTCACCAGTATGCAGGTTTCCCTGAGCGATATTCAGACCCATCTTGACTACTGCGTACTGAGCCTGAAAAGGAGCATTGGGTAATAATTTTTGGTAATACTTGGGCCGCCATTGCGGCCCGTGACATGTCACTGTTTTTTGATTAACTCTCTCAGCCTTGCGAATCCCATAACCACTAACCCGATGCCGCATAAGAAAAAGAAGAGGATCAACAGAAAATCTATTGCAGTAATTTTTGACTTATCGAAAAACAACATGGTTACGCTCGGGTAAAGGAAAAACGTCACCATGAACAGATACACAGCCAAAAACTTAATTCTTTCCATCGCTTACTTACCTATCATGAATTGTGACGGCGGCACCAGAAACTCGTTGCCCTGCTCCCGCTCTACTCGGCGCTGATAACGCTCAAGCGATCCGGGGTCCAGCGAGTCCTGAACCCGGTTTAGGATCAAACCGTTCATCGCCGTGCGCAGCCAGAAAATGTTAAGAAATGGCGTGTTGTCAAGCGTCGTCCGATACCAGTCGCCCAAATCCGCCTCCCCGCGCGTCGTCTGCTGCAGCAGCGTGATAATGCTGTCAGCGTTAGACGCCGCCGGCCCCATCAGAGACGTCACCGGCCCCGCCCCCATTCGGTTTACCTCGCCGAACATAAAATCTCCGAGAATGCCGAGCCCGCCACCCTGTGCCGCAGCTGCCAGAAATGTTTTTGCATCCGCCGGTCGCGGCGTCTGACCTTTCAGCATCAGCTTAGCCTGCATTGAGACATAACCGAACATGGTCGCCCAGACGAATAGATTCGCGGCTCCCATGAAAGCGCCATTGCCGTTCCTCATCAACGCATTGGTAAGCGAGGTGGTTTTCGATTCACCGAGCCCTGCCGGAGTATACCCGCGACCAAAAACCTCACGCCCAAGCACGTTCTGCATGAAACTGGCGGTAAAAGATTTGTACTGGCCTGCGAAGCGAATCGCCTCGCCCGCCACGGTTCCTGGTACGGTGCCCATCTTCATAAACGCCTGCGTGCGGTCGCCGGGCTCGGACATAGCAATGTTCAGGCGATCGAGGATATAGCCGCGCAGCTGGCCTTCGAGCTGGTCGCGCGCATCGGCGATTGCACGATCCGTGGGGTTCAGGCCTTTGCTTTCAACATAATGGGCAATCACGTCATCCGGCACACCGCGGACGCCGCTGGTCGTCATGAACTTGCGCCCCTCGCTGTCGGCCATGTCCATGTTACGGAAAATTTCCCATTCCCGGTCACCTATACCGTGGAGGTCGAGCACGCGGCGCAGGTCTTCCGGCAGGCTGGCGTGAGGCTGGTCGGCATTTTTTGCCAGCCAGTTGGTAATCATCAGGGCGTTGGAATTGCGGCCGCTCTCTGTCCAGAAATTCATCAGGTTATATTTGAAAAACAGCTGCTGCGCGCGCCCCATTTTTCCGGTAAGCGAGTCGTCGCCGGAGATGCGCCGGATGATTTCCTGTGTCATGGCGTCAGAATAAACGCCGATGGAGGACAGGATCTCTTTCTGCTCTGTGCTGTTATACCGGGAGAAACGCCCTTTCATGGCGCCGAGGACCGCCTGCATAAAGTTCTGCCCCTGGTAGCGCATTTCAGTAGCTGCGATCGGCACGTCGTTGAATGAAGAGATAACGGCGCCACCGAGCTGGCTCATACGCAACCAGCCGCGCACCGCGGCGGAAGCGTTGGCCCAGCCGACACTGCCGGGTATATTCAGCGAGCCATCAACCTGCGGCATTACAGTGCGATTAAGGCGGCGAACTTTGGTCATGTAGTCCGCCAGCGCCGCCGGGTTTCCTGACTTGCTGACGTCCTCGGCCAGCGTGTCAGTCAGGTATTTGAACATGTTGCCGGGATTGGTTCCCAGCATGCGCATCATTCCTGTATTCCGCGCCGCGCTGTTAAGACCGCCGAATAATGCTTCGCGCAGGCTTCCGGTGCCGAACTGCTGATTGTATTCGTGCCAGGAGATACCGTCTTTGAAGTGCAGTACGCGCTCCTGGCTGGCGCGCTTCGCCGCGTTTGCCGAACCCTTGAAGCCGTTCATCCAGTCTGGCTTTTCAGATGTCAGGTGAACGCCAGAGGCCAGACCGTTGTAAACGTTCCGCATGAACTGATCGCGGTCGGCGACGCCATCAAATGTGCGTTCATCGAGGCGAGGCAGGATTGCATTGCGCCAGGCATCATACCCGGCAGCGCGGATCTTCATAATGTCATGCGACTGTCGAACAATATAGCCAGGCTCTTTGCGTATCCACGCGCCAGCGCGGTTCTCGTCGATGCGCGCCGCTTCCTGCCACTTCATGATAATCTGCGCCGCACTGACTGATTGTTTCGTCATTCCTTCGGTAGATTCGCCGCGGCCAATTCGCCACATTGCGTCAGCGATTTCACGATCGTTGCTGCCGCTGGCGATGAATTTAACCAGCCCGGCTCGGTCGAAATCGTAATTGATGCCTGCGTGATATTTCCCGCGAAGTTGCGCCACCTCTGAGGATACCGACCGGCGCGCCCCGGTGCGCGCATCGTTACGCCCTACCAGTATCGCCTCCAGACCTATATCCGGGCGGTCTTTCCAGACGGTGCGCAGCTCGCCGAGTCGCTGCGCCGCCACGCGGGTATTAATCGCTTTATTGCGCGCTTCAATCTGTTTGGCCAGCACGTCAGCGTTACTTAGTTCTTCGGCGGCACGCATGGCCGCCTCTTCGAGTGACAGCGCCTCGTTACTGGCAAGAATGCGGTTTGTGGTGTCGCGCATATCGCGCACCAGCCCTTCCATTTCATCTGCCGACAGCTCGCGGCCAGCGGCGGCGTTAACGGTGCGCTCGCACTGTGTCAGAAATTCGTTGGCAGCCATCAGATCCCCCGGTTAATCATACAGGCAGCAAAGGCCCGGAAAGCGTTGCTCATGCTATTGTCGCTGGCCTCGGCGCGAATAGCATTGAGGTTTTCGCGCATCGTGGCCGCGAGCTCCGGATTGTCCACCGCGATATCATCCAGCAGCGCGTTGCTGATATTGAATTCGTTCTCAAGGTCAGCTGCGGCGGATGTAAGCTCATGATCTGCTTTCTGCGTGTCCTGATAAATTCGATCGGCGGTTTCGCTCACCGGGCGGGCCGTTTCATCAACCTGCCGCGCCGGGTTCTGTATGCGCTGAATAGCGCGCTCGCGCAGCGCCGGTTTATGCAGCTCATAGAAAGGCTCAACGTCCGGGCTTCGGCCTTCCATCATGTGTGCCAGCGCGGCGCGGTAAGCCTGCTGGTTAACGCTCCAGTCTGCTTCTCTGATAGCACTGGCGGCGGTGCGCACTGCACCGGCGACCGGCGACATCTGCATGCCGTCGCGGATCTGCTGCGCGCGCTCGGCGATGGTAACTTTCAGGTCGTCTGGTATCTCTCCTCGGGAAAGTTGGGTCTGTCGGCCACGCGCCTGCTCGGCGGCGGCATTACGCTGAAGCGTCTGGTTTATCTCTTCATTACGGGCCTCGATCTGTGCCTTCTCGGCATCAATATCCTTCTGCGCCAGACGGCGAGCTTCCTTAAACTTCATCCGCTGGCCCTGGTATTCCGTTGTACGCTGTTGCAGGGTAGCTTCTAATTCATCAGCGCGGCGCATGTTGGCGGAAAGCTCGGTGCGAAGGTCTGCAACATTATCAATCTGTCGTGATTGCAGATCCTGCTGGCGCGCCATGTATTCAGGCACAACGTCATCATAAGCCCGGCTGTACGCATAACTATCAGCATCGCTGGAAATGGCGGCAGCCAAATCAGCATTTGTGCCACGCTCAGGGATATTTACACCAGACGGGATGTTGTCCGGCGTTATGACCGGAGTTGGCTGAGCTTCTGGTTGAATATCTGCCTGCGCCAGCGGCGCGGCGGGATCATTTCCTGCTCCTGAAGGGCTCCGCGCACGCACCAGGTCGGCGATAAGACCGCCGCCTGCATGCATCAAACCGCCCGCCATCGTGTTGAAAAAGGTACTTTCCAGAGCGTTTCCGTAGGTAAAGTCATCCCCGCCGGCGGCGGCCGCCTGGGCAGTTAACGGCACTGTCGCCACGGCCTGAGCTGCGCCCATGCGCGCACCGGCAAACAGACGTTCCCCAAACCGCCCCGCGACAGATGCCGCCTTCGCCTCGCCAGCGAAAGGAACCAGCGCCAGCGCCACGTTTCCGGGGTCTGCCATCGAGCCGGCCAGACTGGCCGCGAAATTAAGCGGCGTCGCCGCCCAGCCACTCGGCGCAGACATGGCGATCTGCTGACGAGCCAGCGAGTTCTGGCGCTCTTCCACCACGTGATCGAGAAACGCTTTTGTTACACCGCTATCCGGTACGTTGATGCTTTTGACACCATACTGCTTGAGCCGCTCGTCAGCCTCCTGCTTGCTGACGATTGCAGAGTTTGGATCGTTTGCCAGCCTGTCAGCGGAAGAGAACCGAACACCCGACATGACCGGGCCTTCTTCAAATCCCTGCTGCAAGGATGAGAGCAGCGATTCGCCCAGACCGGCAGGCGCGTTACTGATGGGCTGGTTAATGCCTGTGCCCGGATCTTCTGTAAAAATTGGCATGTTATCGTCCTGACTGCTGGCCGTTCTGGAGGATGTCGAGAATGTTTTCGCGCTGGCTCTCTACGCTGTAATTTTTCGACTGACCAGGCGTATATTTCACTGGCGTGTCGATGAATTTGGTCAGTTTGTTCCACGTCGATCGGGTTCCTGTTCCGAGTTTCGCCAGGTCGCTGAATGGAACGGTGATCGGGTTGCCGTCGGCACCGTTCACCAGCAGGCCATTCATCATCAGAGTTAGCCCGCTTTCATTGCTGTTAGTCACCCACTGCGCGCTTTCTTTGATGCGAGAAAGGCTTTGCTCTTTGTTGACCGATTCTGGCAGCCGCGGGTCGCCAATCAGCGGCATAATCTGCTCGGATGACAGATTTTCAAGGTAGGCATTTGCGCCGTCGGTTACGTCGCGCAGATCAAGCCCGGTTCGGTTTGGCAGGCGCCACGTTCCACTTGTCTGGTATTGCTCACCCAGAATGTCTTGGTATGCCTGTTTTGCCGCGTCAGAGGCCGACATGCCGCGCTGCATATTGATATAGGTCAGGCGCTTCCCCTGCTCGTTGAAGTTATTCCACACGGCAGTGCCGCCCGGCTGAACAACCATCGTGCTGGCAAAGTCTTTGGCCTGATCGTTCCACGATGAATCAGCTTTATCAGCATCAGGCTTCTCGAAGCTTCCCCGCAGGTCAGCCGTTTTAACGCCGCGGTTCTGCCACAGCGCGTTTGCCGCACGCGGGTTTTCAGTTGCCATCACAACCTGTAGCGCCGGGAAGGCATTTTTCTGCACCTGCTGCATCACCTGATCGGAGTATTTCCCGAACGACTGCGCCACAGACTGGATCGCAGTGACGCTTGATTCCTGAGAATTATCAATGCGTTCAAGCAGGCTGTTAACCATCGTGTCCGGAAGAACCTTTTTGCTCCGGATGCCCAAACGGTCTTTCTCTGCCTGAATTCGAGAAACCAGATATTCACCTGATGCCTGGTTATTCTGGTATTCAGAAAACGCGCTCTGCACGACCGGGGAATATTGTTGCAGCCAGGTTCCCGGATCAGACTCGCGAGCCTTCAATACCTGGTTCAGTTTTGACTGTGCTGTTGCGTACAGTTCCTGCTTATATTTGAAATCAGCATCATTATCTTGCGGTCGAAGCGCCTGTACCGCCGCCGTCGCCTGCTGCACGTTACCCTGCGTAATGGACTGGTAAACGGGCTGCAGGGTCATGGCCTGCTGATATTGTTGGTAGGTTTTCTCCATCTGCATGCGTTCTGCTGGGGCGGCCTGCAGCGGCATCACTGCTGCCCACTCACGCGCGCTGACAGGCTGAACCGGCTGGCCAGCTTCAAGGCGAGCCAGATCATCCTGCATCCGGCTTTGCAGCGCCACGCGACCGGCAGACGCCTGCATGTCATAGAGGCCCGCTACTTTGCTCATCATCTGAGATTTGCTGGCCGGGCTCATGGCATTCCACCACGGCTGAGAAATCAGGTTCTCCATCGTCGCATCGCCGGGGATGGCCGCCGCGCTGCCCGTCACTTTCGCCACGTAATTACGGGTTTCTTCGTAGGGGATCGCTGCGGCAAACTGCTCATTGCTTACGGCACCTGTACGCGGATCACCGATTTTCTCAATCCAGCCATCAACTGCGCCGGGTCCGGCGTTATATGCTGCCACCGCCAGGACTGGGTTATTTCCATATTTTTTCATCTGGGCACCGAAATAAGCCTGCCCAAGTTTTGCGTTATAGCGCGGGTCATTCAGCCATTTTTCACGATCCCACGGCACCCCCGCCAGTCGGGCAGCCTCCGGCCCGGTATCCTCCATCACTTGCGCCACGCCTACCGCGCCTTTCTGGGAAACCAGCGGCGCGCCGTCTTTGCTGTACTGATTGCCGCCGCTTTCATTCCATATCATCGCGGAAAAAAGTTGCGCTTCCGTCGGGGTGTCTGTCACCTGAATCTTCCCGCCGGGCCCCAGCATTTGCTGATACATCGGCACATACCAGGCCTCGGATGCACCTTTAGCCGCATTTTCACGCCACGAAATCCAGTTCTGCTCTATCTCTTCATCGCTCTGACCGTGGGCCTTTCCGTACGCCATGATGCTCTGATAAGCCGTTTCGCCCGCAACCTGAGCCATCTCGGGGTTAGTGAATTGCTTGGTGAGCGTTTTAAGGGTGGCTTCCTGCATGCCAGCCTCATACTGCCGCACCTGCCCCACCTCGTGCCGTCCGGCCTGAGTGGTGAAGCTCATCCGCTGCTGCTGGGCCTGCTGCAAGAAAGCATTGCGCGCCTGCTCGTCCGGCAGACGGGCGGCAATTTGCTCAACCTGCTGGTCAAACTGCTGGGTGTACTCCTGGCTTTTGCCGATCGCATTCTTGCCCTGGAGATTCATAAATCCGCTGTCAGGGTTATTAAGCAGATCATTGCCTACGGCATCCAGTTGCAGGCTCGCGTCCTGCGTCATAGCTACGTTAGCGCGCTGCCGCGCCTCCGCGTAGGCACCAGCGTATTTCTGCGAGGCGTCGGCAATCACGTCGCCAACGTTTGGCTGCGGTACTGCCTGCAAACCAGGAGAGGAATACCCGCGGCTTTCAACCTGACGACCGGTTACGGTTGGTACGACTGGCATAATGCTCTCCTTAACGCCCGGTAGGTGTGCCGACGGCGGCGCTAATCGGCGCGGCCTTGCTTTGGGTGAACGGGCTCCACGTGCCGCCGCCCATCTTATAAGCGCCATAGGCATTAAGCGGCGTAGTCAGCAGCGTTGAGAACGCCCCCATGTTCCCCTGGCTCCGGCTGGCGCTGGCTTGTGACTTGTAATTCTCCGCCTCCGTCTGCATGCCGTATGCCTGCCTGGTGGCGTTGTTTACCGTCGTAAGTGCGTCAAGCTCCCCGAATTGAGCAGTATCGCCGAACATGTCGAGAGCGCTGCCGCTGCCTAAATCCGCGCCGCTCGCTGCCAGAGTTGCAGCCTGATTACCGCGAGCAATACGGTTTCTGCGCCGGATTTCATCCGCCTGGGCGTTGCCGCTGTTGATAGCCTCATTTGCCTGCTTCTCGGCTGCGTCAGCATTCTGATCTGCTACCTTAGAGGCGTACTTTGCCTGCTGGTTCTGGCTGTACGCGCTGTACGCCGCCGATGCAACGGTGACAGCAACCATAGCGATGGCCGGGTTACACATTATTTTTTCTCCATGTAAAAGCGATGGAATGGTCGCCGCTCTTTGCCGTAGGGCGCCGGATCTTCAAGATGAAAGCCGAGCCATTTCAACCACGCTTTCGCCACGTGATTCCGCTCGTCAACATAGTTTTCAAGATACGGATAAGGCATCAGCATTGCATTGACTACGTGGCGGCAGCGACGCAGGAACGGGCGCTGGTATTTCTGCAGATCGTCAGTGGCAACCAGCCACGGAATGCCGCGACCGCTCAGAATAGAGGCAGGCGCTACGCCGAAGAGCGTCACTACTCTCCCGTTGACCATTCCGGCGCAGCAGAATGTTGATATGCGCAGACCGTGCTCCATTACCTCACGCGGCGTCTGGCCGGATATCGCGAGAAACTCGTCAATGTCAGCCTGTCGGACATTGGGCAGCATTTCCTCAATATGGCGCTTCTCAGCGGGAACCACGCGGACATCAAGCATTGCGGCCTCCTACTGTCAAAACAGGAATTAGAGCCAGAACAGAAAGCGGCAGAGGGTCCTGCTGACGCACGATAATTCGCCCGTTTAGCCCCCACGTGCTGTCTACTTTCAGCGTCACCTTGCCGGTAGCGTCATCAACCGGATCATCGTAGAACTCAAATTCACGCTGAGGATATTCGTACCAGTCACCGCCGGGCGTACTTGCCCATATCCCGCGACTGGCGTTTACAACCAGAGAAACTGAGGTGATGAGCTGTTTTTTATCGAGTAGCGTTTCCTGACCGTTGATATTGACGTCCAGCGTTTCAAGTTGGGAGGTGTAAGGAAGCCCGATATGCACTACCGCGCCGGGAGATTCGAGGGTAACTGTGCCACCAGTTACGACCTTTTGAGGCTCAACGTTCGCATCAGAGAGAATGCTTACCGTTTTCCCTTCCAGATGGTTCAGCCCGGCGAATGTCTGTCGGGCCATCTGCCAGTTTTTTACTGCTACCCCTTGCAGCTCAGTGGGGATGTTACGGCTTGCCATGATTTTTACGGCGCTTGAGGATGCGAGCTCAATGATATTGCAGCGCAATTCCATGTTCTGCGGATTGCCGTCGGCGTCTTGTCCAACGTAGGGGATCTGGATCTGTGCGCCGATATCTGACGCAGTAAAGCCGCTGCCACCAGTCATTGTGAGGGTATACAACTGCTCGTAATCCCATGAGCCACTTCCGCCGGTGATTTTTACCGTAGCTGACGAGGTATTTCGTCCGTCATAGCTCAGTCCGCAATCGACGAAAAACGCGTCTTCTGTGAGGGTAAAGAGGCGGCTCGCGAGGCGTTCCACGTATCGCACCGTCTGTCCGTTAATAACGCGGCGCACAACGAAATAAACGGCGTCCTCCTGGCTTTCACTGATTGAGCAGGTCGATTCGAAATATCCGTCAGTAGGCTGTGACGCCCAGGCAAATACCTGCTGATCTTTCAGATAGGTCAGGGCAAGCAGCATGCCGTCTTCACGGCAGCACCACGCGGCGGAATAAGGCACCGTGCTGAATGACCAGTCGACAATGCTGTGTTTCTGAAACAGATGGTTGGCGAGAATGGTGAGGTCGTTACCCTGATACCCGTCAACGTCGAATGAATAGGCCAGATCGCGCACGGCGCTGCCCTTCTCCTGCACGAATAGCGCGATGTTGGCGACGGCTATCGGCGGCAAGTTACTGCATCCATTCGAGCCCTGAGATGAAAACGCGAAGGCGCTCGGTGTCAGCGTTTTATTCTGGTCACCAGTGATGATGTACTCGCCGCCGGACGTCAGCGCCACCAGTGAACCGACGTCTATCAGGTGGCGGATCTCATTCACCTGCCGGCCAGCATAGGTATAGATAATGCGGTCATCATCCTGTACAGGGTTATTTTTGCCGAAGTCTTTGTAATCGCCGGTACGGCTGGCCCATATCGTTTGCGGGTACGCACTGCTCGCCGCGAAGAAAAGGCGCTGCTGATAATAGACGACAGTCCCAGGATAGCCATTTACGTCATTCCAGGCGTAGCGAGCCCACTTAAAACTCGAATTTGCAGCACCGAGAACTTGGTTCGGGATGTAAGAGATCACCGTGGCGTTAGCGCTTAACCCGTCACTGGATACCGAGTTTATGCGCGCTATGCCAAATCCTGAATGTAGGTACTCCCACTGAACGCCGGTCGCATCCGTGCCGGTGCCGCCCCATCCATCCCACGACATGCCCTCTGTGTGTGAAGGTCGCAGCGTGCCAGTTTTGCCCGCAGTGTTCGCGCGATAGTAATTGCTCCCGGCGCGGCGGATATCGTTCACCACAGTGGTCTTGCTGGTTTCCCATACCGGCACCGAGTCAACCGCCGTCTGCTCAAGATAAAAGAGCTTACCTGCCTGCTCTGCCCCAAATATTGCTGAGTTGGCAGTGAGAGTGATGTTGCCCGTGGATCCGCTCGCATAAACCTTAATGGACTCGTTGACGTTGATATCTTCGAACGGGCCATTTTTCGTCTGAACGGCGGCTATCTGCCAGTTATCATGCGCATATCGACGCAGCTCCATTGGCGGGTATTTCGGATGCGCGATCGTCAGTACGTCAGCTGACTGAGTAAACTTGAGCCTGAACAAATCAGCTTCGGCGTAGGGCGTGGCAATCTCGTAAACAGCGCCCGACGTGCTGAGCACCTGCCCGCCATCTTTGAAAACGCGCATGTATTTGTCGCCGAACTCCAGCGCATAAGTTTGCACCGTGGAGAACTGGAACGGGATCAGTCGGCATTTTTTATTGGCGTATTTCGTTGCCGCGATAAACTGCGTGCCTGGCCGGTTCTCTACCCCGCCATACTGCCGCACGATAAAATTGCTGCAGCGGCGCAGCGCGACCTGGTACTTAGCCATATCAATGCGGCCGTAAAGTGACGGAGCAATTTCACCCCCGGCAAAACTCGGCTGAATCCAGCTGATAGGCATTATGACAACCTCGCTGTCGTGAATTCGCTATCCGGCTCCTGCGGTTCCTGGCTCTCGTTCATGCTGTGAGATCCGGCGCTCAGGATGACGCTCTGGTACATCTGAAGGCAAAACCGCGTCAGATTGGCATCGCCAGTCAACGGCATATTGATAGCCGCCGCCAGCCGCCAGGCCAGAGCATCCTGGAACAACGGATCGAACATATTGACATCGGTAATGCGCGAAACGTACTTCAGCCGCGCTTCCCGCTGGTCGGTATAGATAAGTTTGCCGGTGCCCGCATCGTTGACTCCCGTCTCGTAGTTGATGCGCATCGCAGACGTCGGATAGCGCACACCCGGAAGCATTATTTCGATGATGCGCAGGCAGTCAGTGGGGTATGCATAAGCATATGACCAGTCAGGCGGCGCGCTGCCAGTGTCGGCCAGCGCCACGCGCTTGGTGGCAAAATTCCACTCGGCATCTGCCAGGACAGCATCGCGGCACGATTCGAAATGAAGGTTGCACTTGTCGGCCTCTTTGCTTTTTTCATCGAGGCTGTTGATGCTGCGGCTACCGATATTGCTCAGAGCCAGGTTGCAGATTTCGACCGCCGAAGCCATTATTCATCCCCGCCGTAAAGAGTGTCGGCGGCTGATTTCTGCTGCTCAGCCTGCGCCGATGCGATTGCCATATCAGTGATCTGCACGTCGGCGTTCTGATACTTTTCATCGCCGTCATCGCGCACAGACGTGCCCTTAACGACCGCACGCGCGGTAATCATCACTTCCGAGCCGACGGCAGGCATGCTTACGCCAAGCTTTTTCAGGGTTTCGTTATCAAGATTGAGGCGCAGCCCCCAGGGATAGTCGTCGCGGGTTTTGGTTTCGCCGCTTTCGTCCTGATAGGTGTCGGTGCCGTTTTTGAGATTTACCAGATCCATAACCCACTCCTGCAATAAAGGGGCCGAAGCCCCTTGTTTTTACTGGGGCTTAAAGGCCCAACTCGGCGCGTTTTTTAGCAATGCGATCCTGCAACGTCTCAGCCTTCATATTGCCGGGCTTCTCGTTGAACAGATCTTCGTATTGCTTGCGCAGCGCGGCGAGATCATCACTGATAGCACCAGTGCCATCACCAACTTCACCATCGTCGCCTTCGCCTTCACCACCTTCGCCCGGGCCTTCCGGGTTCTGCACAACAGGGTTCAGAACACTGGCGACCGGCGCCGGGCCGTCAGCAGCGGTGGATTTACCGCGTTTCTGTTCGGCCTTCTGCTCAGCTTTTTTCTTCGCAGATTTCGCCGCGTCGTTGAGCGGCTCCAGTGCGCTGCCCGGCTCGCCGTCATATTCAATTTCCGCGCCTTCATCCAGCAGCTGATTGCCGATAAAGGACAGACGCAGAATGCGGTACTTCGCTTTTTCCTGTGCCATCTTCTAACCCTTAACCAGTGATTCGTGAGCGGGTGGCGTAGTAGGTGTTGTTACCGTCTACGTCGAGGTTGATGCCGGAGGTGAACGCGCCAGCGGTAAGCGGCCCGGTCCCCACGGTGTAGTTAACGCGCAGGTAACGCTGCACGCCCTGCGGCACCTTCTGCGAAACGATGCGCTTGCCAGCGATCAAGGCGGAAAGCGCCAGATCGCCAGAGCTCGCGATGGTCGTCCAGGTGGAGTTATCCGTGCTGGTTTGCAGGTTGGCGTTGACCGTGGCAGCGCCTGCTGCGGTCGCCGTGGTGTTAACGTTAACGAACCACTCCAGCGGCTCACCGACGCCGATATCGCGGCGGGTGCCGTCAATCGGGCCGAGGTCGATAACATCAGTGGAAGCTGCCGACGCGGTAACCGCCTGCGCTTCGGAGAACATCAACAGTTTGTCGAGGATCATCTCTTTATCTCCTTCTGGCGGGCGCGCGGCCCGCCGGTTAATGACAGGCGTTAAACAACGCGGGATTCGGTTTCCAGAATCGCGTCGGTTTCACGAATCGGCACGCCGCGGAAAGCGGTCCACCACTCGCCTTCGGTCTCTTTGACGGTCAGAGCCAGAGAGGCTTTATCCAGAGACTGAGTATCGAGAGCCTGGGCAACGGTGCGGTTCATGTAGAACACAGGTTTACCCATGCCACGGTTCGGAATGCGGTGCAGCGCGCGGATCATCAGGCTGACGATATTGGCTGCAGAACCAGGCACGGACAGGTCGCTTACGTCGATGTTTGCGATGCGAACAACGTAGCGCCAGTCACGCAGCGTCAGGCCAGCATCCCATTTGTAATGGGTGCGATAGCCTTCATACGGGTTGCCGTTGGCATCAAGCAGCGTCTGCTGACCTTTGTTTTCCATCTGCAAGCCGGCTTTCTGACCTTTCGGGAAGATGCCATGAACGGTGTTTTCGCCCCACACCACCAGCCAGATAGAGGTGTTGTCGGTGCCGGTGCCGCCAGCATCGATAATGTTCTGACCGTTTCCTGCGGATTTGCTGGAATAACGCGGCGCCAGACCCATGAACTGCTGCGGGTTAACGCTGGTGTCGCCATAGAAAAGCGTCTGCGCCATTCGCTGGTTCATGCCTTCCAGGAATGCGCGGTCTTCCGACAAACGGAATTCAGCGGTGTTACCGTTCAGATCGGCCAGAGACTTGTCGATTTCGGCGTAGGTTTCGAGCATCCCCATGGTATCGGTGATCTGAACCGTAGTGGATTTACCCTTCGGCACACCGGAGTTGATCATGCGCCAGTAGGCATCCGGCAAACCGGTGCGAATAGTGGTGCGGTGACCGGTCGGAGAGTTACTCTCTACGAACGGCATATCTTCCAGGATGGGGTTGCTCTGGGAGAGAAGCTCGATAATTTTATCGGTCTTCCCGCCGTTATCTACGCGCTTACCCCAGTCCGCCAGCGTCAGCGCATTTAAGCCTTTAACAGCCATGGTTTATTTCCTCTTAGTTGCCATAGAGCACTTCGGCCGCACTACGCTGGCCTTGATTTCCGCCGGTCACCATGTTGTCTTCCGACATGGCTTTACCGACCTGTACGCAGAAACGCACCAGCGCGGGGTTATTCCCGAGCCCGGACGCTTCCAGGTATTCTTTCAGCTCGGGAGTTCCGAACTGATCGATCGCGCGCTGCGCAGCGCTGATGCTGGACGTCAGCTTGTCGCCGCCGATTTCTTTGTCGGCCTTGATGGCCGCCTGCCACTCTTCGCCCTGCTTCTGCCATGCAGCGAGCTGCTGCTGATTAACCAGCGGCAGGATTTTTGAGGCATAAACGTCCACCAGCTTCTGCGCCTGCTCGTTGCTGAGGTTCAGCTCACGCGCGATCGGCTCAAACTCTTTCACTGCCGCGGCATCCAGCTCGACGCCATCGCCCGCAGTCAGCTCATATTTCTCCGGCGCGCCTTCGGGCTTTTTGGTTTCGTCTTTCTTTTCGCCCGGCTTCTCTTCGTCCTTTTTCGGCTGCTCTGCGCCGTCATCGGTTTTCTGTTCTGCCGGATCCTGAGACTGGCCTTCTGCCTGCGCGCCAGGCTGCTGGTCTGCATTGCCCTGACTCTGATCGGTTGCAGTTGCGCCAGCGGCATCAGATGGTGCGCCACCGCCGCCAGCGCCGCCGTCGGCAGGCTGCTCATTGCAAAGGCGGCGAAATAAGAGACGTTGAAACAGATTCATGGTTACTCCTGTTTGGCGGCCTCATCGGCCATCGTCAGATACAGATCCGGGCAGCTGGTCATGACGCGCTGAAATAGCGCCAGCGCCATGTTTCTCTGCCCTTCGTTAAATGCAGTTACGTGCGGATCGCCAGCAAAGGTCGTGGCAAAGGTCTTGCCCTGCGAGAGCACGCGCCAGATGACACGGCGGCCGGCCTCTGTGCCCATCACGGCACGGATATCAGCGGCGTCTCGTTCCTCAAGGCGTTTCTGCTGGGCAATTTGTTCGGCTGTCGGCTGGTCTTCGTCGTAGATATCAGTCATTGCGGCTGGCCTCCGGCGGCACCGGCCAGAGCCGTGAGAAGATTCGGATCGGCGGTTTTGGCTTCGCTGAGGGTTTTAGCGACCTGCGCGGCAGCCAAGCCGGTTTGCAGGGCCATTGCCTGCTGTTGCTGCTGAGCACGGTCGCTGCGGGTTTGCTGCGCCTGCTCTTGCGGCACAACAACAGTCGGTGATACGCCAGACATGACGGCGTAGTTGTCGATGGCCTGGTCGACATCGAGCTTGTCCAGCGCTTCCTGTTTGGCGTTCGCAAGGTTGCCGACGAAACCAACGAAACGCTCAAGGCTGCTGAGCCCGATCGCTTTCTGCGCCTGCGCCATCACGGAGATATATTCGATACGCAGCGGCATACCCTGCATTTCTTCCGGCGGCTCCGGCAGCATGTTTTTGCGCGCCATCATGGAGAAAGCGCGATCGATGAGCGGGTCGAGAAACTCGTCGTTGAGGCGTTCGAGCACCGGCCCGAGCATCAGCAGCTTCTCTTCTTTCATCTCGATAACGGCTTCAACCGGCATAGAGCGGGTATTGACGTTCTGGAGCATCATGAAGAGATCGACGAAATAGGCGCTGTTGATGAGCTGGCGCGTGTCCTGAATGTCGCCCAGCAGATCGCCCAGGTTCGGGTTAACCACGTAAGCCGGGCGCAGACCTTCGGCACCCGTCACCTGGTCGACATAGGTGATATCGCCCGGAAGAAGGGAGACACGCTGCGTTTTCAGAGATGTCGGGCCAATCATCGGCGGGTTAGTCTGCTTGTCGATCTGCTGCGCCTTGCGGCGCTGTTCGAGCTGCAACGCTTTAACCTGGCCGAGCGCAATCATGCCCGGACAGGAGGCGCCGTAAACATCCTCGCCGTTGACTTCCCAGCGCGGCGCCATGATGGGGAATTCGTCATAGCCCGATTCACGCAGAACTTTGTCGTTATCGCCGCCAACTTCAAAATAGACAGAGCGGAACGCCTTGTTTTTGGCATTCATCTTGCCCGTTTCGCGGTTCATATTCGGGTAGACGGCATGCACCACATCCACCCACTTTTCATAGCTGCCGTTCTCAAACAAGCTTTTAGTACTGCTGCTGACGCTATTCAGCCCGAACTCGCGCACCAGCTGGCGCACGGTCATGGAGAATTTACGGAAGCAGGTATCGACGCTGAGGCGCGGGCTGTTCGCAATGTAGTAACTGCCGACCGGGAACGGCATCGTGCGAATAACGTCTTCGTCATCTTCAAGCACGGCGAGCGCGCCGGTGCCGAATGTTCCCAGGCTTGAGTAAATGATCGGCAATGACTGGTACAGGTTCGACTTATTGAACATGTCGTTCATGCGGTTCTGCACAGTCTCCAGCCACAGCTTGACCGGGCCGTAATCCATCATTTCGGGATCAGGTGTCGCCAGCTTGAACCACGGGCGGGCCGGGCTTGTGATGCCCGACATCATGCCGCTCGACAGCGTGCGGTTTGCCATCGTTGCGGTAGGGTCGACAATCTTGTTATTGCGGCGATCGCCGCGGTTAGCTTCGCTTGTCAGGAAGCGGGAGCCGCGCGGGATAATGAAATCGCTCAGTTCGCGCCAGTGAGGTTCGAAAGTCTCGCGCTCCTGCTCCAGCTGCGCCAGCTGCTTCGTCAGTTGCTCTTTCAGGGTTTCGTTCGTCATTGGCATCGACCAGCGCTCCGTTATTGACCGAGCAGCGTTTTGCCGCTGGTAGACGCGGCAGAGGTATCGCCCTGCGCGCCAGTCAGCATGGTTGAGCTGCGACCGGCGGCGGCGCGGCGGCGGCGGGTTTCTTCGTCGCGCGCGTCAATCACTGCCTGATCCTGCTCCTGCGGTGCCTGCACGACCGGCGCTGCTTTGGGTACTGACGGAGAGCTGCCCATGCACATTTTCACTACCTCGGAATGCCAGTTAAATTATTACCAATTTAACCACATAAGAATTATTTGCTGTAGTGTATTGACATTAAGCGCGTTAATTATTACCTTTTTGGTAAATATCATTGCCATGTACAACCCGGAGTCGGAGGTTTGTATGTAACGGTTAGCGGTGTTTTATTACGGCGTATGGCACATGCGTCGCAGCGGTCCGGGCGGTCCTTGATTTTGCGCCGTAGCGGGTAGCCGGAATGTGCAAGCCATCTGCACGGACAGGGGAATCACCATCCTGGCGATACGGTGTGACACCTCGGAAGAGACGAGGATGCAACGATGAGAGCATTAAATGTTGACCTTCCAGGAATAACGATGTGGTGCTGGGTAGTGCTCTCAATGTTGTGGCGATCAGGTGTTTGGCGGGCTCCCTACCCGCTATCCGGTTCGAATCCGGACGCCGCTACAGTCGTTGGTCGGTATCGCTAACGTTTTGAGCAGATACCCAGCCGGGGGAAGTGCCCGGCACCTAACCATACGTTGCCAGGTACATTCGGCCATTAATGTCGGACTCATCACCCGATACCACCTAAATAGCGGTCGAAAGACGCCGGACGCGTAACCGGCACAGCCCAGACGATATCTGAGTGGCTTTAAAAACTGATGGGAGCCGGTGGCACCCCGCCACCACAACCCAATCACGCCTCAGGACCGTGATATCCCGTAGCAAGCTGTGTGTAGTCGTTGGCGGTGGCAGTTGTGATAGTCCTTACTGACCACCGCCCTTTTTACACCAGGACGCCATCGCGATGGTTTCCCGCTGTAACAAGCCAACCCTCATTGCTTCCAGTTAGCCCGCCCCGTGCGGGCATTTTTTTATGCATATGGGTCATAGTCGCTGATCGTGCGACCCTGCTGCTGCCCTGGCAGGTTCATCCGCTTTGATACGGGGAATGCGAACGTCAGCGCCAGAGCATCGCCGCAGCCGGGCGAGCGCCCCAGGCGGTCTTTGATATCTTCTTTGGGCTCCAGCACTATTTTGCCGTCGACGCGCACCTTGTACTCTACCGCCGACAAATCCTCCGCCGTTTCGCGCTCATCCAGCGTGCCGCCCAGCTTGAGCCAGGTTTTCACGTTGTTGTACATCTCGCCGCGCTTATTCAGCATCTGCGGATCAGTCGACTTGCCGCCGAACGGGATCAGCGTCCACGCACGCCCCCAGCCGTCGCCAATGGATTTAAGGCCGGTGCCGTAGCCAAAGTCGATAAACACGGCGTCGGCGCGATACTGGTCCTCATAGTCGGCGATACGCTTCGCCATAATCAGGTCGTCGGTGGTCTTGCTGCCGCGCCAGAGCAGTTTGCTGTGCAGCCCCTGTCGAAGATAGATAACCGCGTCGTCAGCGCCGGAGTATGCCGGGTCGACACCGATAATAACCGGCGCGTGTGCCACCTGCGCCTCGGTGACGATGCGAGTCAGCGCCTCTTCGGTCATGCCGGTCGGGATGAACTGTGTTTCTGACGCGTCCGGGAAGATGCCACGCACGCGCACTTTGAAAAAGTCACTGTCTTCGCCGTAGTCGGCGGCCCACTTCTCGATCTGAGATTTGTTGGTGCCTTCGACGGTGCGGGAGTCGATCTGCTTGCACTTCCAGCGGTGCCGGTATTTGCGGAAACATTCGCGGAATCGCCCGGTGTTTCGCGTCGGGTTACCGAACGCCACCCAGATAATTTCGGTGTCTTCGTCCGTCAGCGCACCCTCGGCCACCTCCCACACCAGATCCGCGATATTGGACGCTTCATCGAATACCAGGATGATGCGCTTGCCCTTGTTGTGCAGGCCCGCGAAAGCCTCGGTGTTGTTCTCGCTCCACGGGATAGCGTCGGCGCGCCAGGCTTTGGTGTGGCTCGGGTCATTGGAGTAAATCGCGGTGGCGGTGGCGGTGAACCAGTCGCGGGTGATGCTGAGGCGCTGCCACTTTGCTATTTCCGGCCAGGTCTTCGTGCGCAGCTGATTCTCGGTGTTGGCCGTCACCACGATTTTACAGTCTTCGCAGGTGTCCATGCCCCACTTGATCAGCATTGAGATGAAAGCAGATTTGCCGATACCGTGGCCGGACGCGCGGGCAATCATGAGCGGCTCGAACCTCGTCGCCGGGTCGGATAGGTGCTGCCCTATTTCGTCGAACGCTTCCGCCTGCCAGTCGCGCGGCCCCTCTGAATCTTCCAGCTCGGAGCCGGTCTCGCCCCACGGAAACGCGTAGAGCGCATACCCTAGCGGATCGTGCGTGAAGCTGGCGATATCTTCCACCAGCTGCGACTGGATATCGACAGCATCACTCATCGCCTTTCACCTTCTTCGTGCCTTTCCCGCTGTTCGCGGCGCGCTGGCGGGCTTTAGCCATCTGGTCAGCCAGTGACAGGTTCACGTTGTGCTCATGAACCTCTTTGAACGCGTTGACGTCAACGTGCTTGCCGATGAGTTCGAGGTTCTTCACCTTGTCTGGCCACTTCACTTTCTGCAGGGTGGACTCGATATCGTCCTCTCCATCCTTGCCTGCCATGCGGAGCCGGTTGATATCCATCGCGCTGAGCGAGGTCCGCCATACCTTCGGCCAGTCGCGGATCGGCTTGAGGCTGCCGTCGTCATTCAGGATATCCAGCACGTCCATCTGGTCGATTTCCACCAGGCGAATCAGCACGTAATCAGCGCTGACGCGCAGGCGCTTGTTGCGCTCTTCCATCAGCTCGGCGATGCGGTCGCGAATACGGTCGTCTTTCATCATGCGCATTGCGGCGTTGTCATACGACGAAAACCCGGCGCGCTTTGCGGCCTGGCCCTGAGCGTCCGGTGTCTTCACGTATTCCTGGCAGTAACGCTCCTGCATATCCGTTAACGGTTTAAATTTGGTGGATTTTCGCTTTCCCGCGCCTTCGGCCATGGCTATAACCTCAAAACTATTACCATTTTGGTAATACTATCACACAAAAAGAAACCGCCGTAGAGGCGGTTAATTCGTTTGCGGATTGCACTTCGTGACATGTCACAACGCTAATTTAATCTCATGCCACCCGCCGGTAACCCAGCACTGCGAATCCCCCTGACACGGGCAGCTGTCGACCGGCAGCGCGTCGCCGCATTTACCGCACTGGCGGGCGCCGAGCTCGGCGATTTGCTCCTGCAATCGGGCGTCATCCTGGCGTATCAGCATCGCGATGTACTCGTTGAGCTCGTACGCCTCTTTGCCGGGGCGGCGGGCGGCGCAGTTACGCGCCACCATATCCAGTTCCTGCTGGTCGAGCACCAGCTCAAGTTTGCGGCCACCAGCGGCAGCCTGGCGGGCGCGCTGCGCTGCTTTGCGCTCTGCTGCGGATTTAGGCATCTTTAACCACCTTTGGCCTGTGAGCCTGGATTACCAGTCCGCTTTCCGTTTTAGCGGTCAGCGTCTCGCCTGGCTCAAGCTTATCGAGCCTGAAAGCTTCATAGAATGAGTCCATTGCCAGCGCTTTTTCATCCTTCCGTTTCCACCACCTCCAGCGCCGGCGAAGCATCGTACAGCCAATGGTGCGAAACACTTTCGTGATCACGTATAACCACGAAAGCATGATTGTTGCGAGAAGAAACCAGTCAGCGATGCTGAAATTTTTAAACGCTTCCATCACTCCCCCTTAACCTTGAGACCGGCGGCCTTTAGCGCTCGCCTCACCCATATAATTGCAAGGTTAAATCCCTGTTCAGGCCATATCTCCGCAGCAAGGCGGGAGTCTTTATCAACCGCTAAATCTGGTAACTCAATCCTCACCGCCGCGCGGGATGCCTGCCATGACGCCCACTGATTAGCTGACAAAAGCACCCTTTCAACCGGCTTCATAGAAATGCTGTCGTATCTATCGTGAAACCAAGCTTCAAACTGCTCTCTGCTCTTATCCATCACCCCTCCTTTCCCGGCGCTGCCGGTAGCGGCATCCAGTGGGTGACGCCATACACAATGCCCCTTAAGTCTTCAAATCTTGGAGCTCTACCTCTTTCCGTTTTCGCTCCATCCCATTGCGTATACGAAGCACAGCGGACGTATTTGCCCTCGATGGTCACAATGACTCGATTCCCAATTTCAGGCATCCTTTCGCTGCATGGTATCCAGCCGCTAATGACCGGCGCTGAGCTATCGCGCTTGCGCCCCTGACTATCCGAAGGCGCGAGCGGAGCGTTGCGTAGCGCGCCAGCAAGGGTCTCTAACGATAGCGGTTGCCTGCCCGGCGCCGCGGCGAGCATGGCTTCGTAAATTTTTTTCGCTCCATCACCATTAAAAGTGAAGCAGGCGCGGCCCAATACGGCATCGCACATCTCCTGCGTTGGCTCAATCGGCACAAGCTTCCAGCCTTCAGGTATTTCGCACTCATTCAGAGCATCCCGCTCTGCAATTATTTTCTCCGCATCGATTCCGCCAAGTTCACGAAGAGCATTAATACCTTCGCGCAGCGATGATGGTTTTGCCGGCGCTGCGAGCATGGCGGCGCGGCATTCTTCCGGGACATTGCGGTCGTAGTCCGTAGTTACCCAACCGTGATGCCACATAAAAGCGCAATATGCCGCTACGTCTCGTGGGTCGCCTTTTTCGATGTGCTCCCACAGTGATTGCAGGCATTCGTTATACCAGTCCGGGCTCATCCATCCGTTAGAGTAACCGTACTTCTGTTCGGCCTTATGAAGTTTTTCGGCCAGGGCGGATGCAAATCTTGTCACCAGGTCGGCGGTGTCAGGATGAATCCCTTCCGGCACCGCGACGGGCTGCGCTTGTTTAACAGCAAGCGCGATGCGTGCAAGCGCTCGAACTTCCGGGTTGCAGCGCGCATCTACATTGACAATCTCTTCCAGCCGCTCGACGCTAAATTCCACCGGCACCGCGACGGGCTGCGCGGGCGGGAGAGAGTAGAGGGCAACAACTTCATCACCCCACTGCTCACTTGCATAGTTCTCATCTGTTGTGAACCTCGACATGAACGATGTTGAGCTTGTGCTCCGCATCCACGCCACCGGCTCCGCCCGCTCCCTCAGCGCCAGCAGTGCAAGACCGGCCAGCGCTTTGACTTCACTCGGTTTTACGTCGTGACATTCGAGAATATTCGAGGCCAGTGCCTCTACTCGTTTTTCGCTTATTTCGCTCATAAGACCACCGCCTTTTCGATATCGTTCTGATGGACGTAAAGTTCGCAACCGACGCGCCGGCAGCGTATCCCAGCACTGCGCAGCTTTTCACTAACCAACTCTGCGTCACACGACGTGAAATGCTCGTAGAGTTGCCCGTTGAACGTGCGCCACGTATCGCACGACGATTTGACGCCATGCTGGTTGCGTCTCAAAGACTTTACAAATTCGCTCATGCTTCACCCCCTGCCTCATCAACCTCAACGCCACTTTTGAGCGTTATTCCGTGCCAGTCGTCGGCAAAACTGGTAAAGCCTGGCGCGTCTACGCTGGGCATAAATACGCTCTGCGTGTGATAACCAACGTCGTTATCAATACGTGCGACATGCTCGCCGTTATAGCCGCTGATAGTGTCGAGAACGCTGTAAAATTTGCCGCCAGAGGCGCGGAAATCTCTGACAGCACGCTCAAACCGCTTCCAGGCGCGCGCCTGTTCCGGGGTTAAATCAATTAATTCCTGAAGTGTTGCCACTCACTCACCCCCTGTCTCAACATTGATGCCTGCTGATTTCAGCAGGTCGATAACCTGTTTCTCGCTATACGCGGGATAGCTGTGGTCTGCGTAAGTGCACGCTGGCCGGGGCAGAGTGACGGCGCGCGCCTCAAGCTCGGCTACGCGCTTCTCTGCGGCTTCCAGCGCTGCTATCAGCTCCAAAATATTCGAGGGGCTAGAAAGGCTAATGAGGCATATCTTTGATTTGTGAACCGTGCAAATCTGACGGCCAGCCTCAAACCATTCATCGCCATACGCGTCAACAACGCGTTCAGCCGCCGCTTTCAGTTTTGCTGTGTTCATTGCGGTCTCCATCCTTCGCACGAATAGTCTCGGCAGCCGTCGAAATCATACGGATTGAACTGCCAACTGATTTTTCCGCAATGCGGGCAATTCCAGCGAACTTTTCCGCTGCGTGATTTCTTTCTACGATTTTGCTTTTTTAGCCAGTCAGGCATCACCAGACCAGCAGCCTGGACCATAGTGCGCCTATTGAAATGATCGATATTGAATGTACGGCGCTTTACCGCGTCAGCCATCGTAAACGGCAGCCAGACAATCCCCGGCTCATTGGTGTTTGCAGTTTCAAAGACGGCGGCCTTACTGAAATCATCAGTAGGCAGGCCAGCAGCCTGAAGCCAGTAAACATCATTTCCATTCCATGAGCCTTTCTTGTACGCAACGTAAGCCTCACATCCGGCCTTGATAACGTTTTCTGTAGGAATGTACTGGCAATCGACATGCCACACTGCCAAAGCATCAACGCTGTCAGCGCAGACGGGCTGGTCTATTTCTCGGCCAAGCTCCCAGCTATTCTGAGCCTCTGCCAGCGTGTATACGTGGGCGCGATCAATGTTGGAGCTGTAACCATTTCCGTTATGGCAATGGAAAGACGCGTTGTTACCGACGGTTTCTCGCAGGCAGAGCATGTAAAATCTGTTACTCATGCGGCACCGCCTTGACGCAGCTCTGCTGCGAACTCATGAGCGCCAGACTGGCTTTCCTCCTGGCAATATTTGCTGTCGGCAAACGCTTCAACCCCTTGAGCCCGCACTTCGCGCAGGAATGCGTCGGTGGCAGGAGCTTCATTCAGGGCACGACAGACATCATCATTCCCTGATACGTTTTCCTCTCCGCATGCTTCGCAGACGGTAAATCCAGCAGCGTGCTGGCTGATGGCACCTTTTAGCCCCGCGTTCTCCTCCGCCAACTGCTCGCACTGCTTCGTCTTTTCTCGCAGCGCCGCGGTGGTCACTTCGAGCTTATCCGACAGGCGGACAATCATCTTCGCGATATCCAGCAGCGGCTCGTTGTCGAGGCACTTCGCCAGCTCATGGCCTGCTCTCACTAACTCATTGTTTTCACTGTGCATAATTCACCCGTATTGATTTTTTAATCATCTGACAAATCAGGACTTAAGCATTAAGCCGTATCGTGCGATCAGCAGCGCGTCGGCTATGGCCTGCCCTTTGGCTTTTGCATCCAGCGCGCGGAGTGCCGGATAGAGCTGAATCGCCCGGCTCCGCGCCGCGTCTTTGTCGCTGCCGATGAGTCCGGCGGCCTTTTTCCATGCCTGCGGCGTCACAAGCGTGTAGGGGATGTGCGCCCCCTGCAGGATGCCTTCGGCGATACCTGCTGCATGCCCGAACGTGAACATGCTGGCCGTCCCTTGCCCTGGCATGGCGCCGACCTGCTCCAGATACGCATGACTGATCGCGTGCTGCTGAAGCCAGGCCGCCAGCTGCGCGCCGTTAACCCTCGCCTTACTGCCGACCTTCAACGTCGGCATGTTCAGGTGCGCCACGTATTCGCCGGTTTCGTCTACTGCCACCAGCGCCCCGCTACAGCCGGGGTCAATCCCGATAATCACGCCCATGTTGGTTTCCTTGAGCCTTTACCTTAAAGGTAATATTGATACTTTTACGAATAGATTTCAAGCGATACAGATAAATAAAATTACCATTTTGGTAAACATGTCACGTAACAAAAAATCATCCCCTGAATCCGGGAGGGATCTCGTCTTCCGGCTCTGGTATCGCGTTTACGTCTCGACCGGTCCTGCCGTTAACTCGGTTCCGGCTCTGCTGCACACTGCGCGCCAGCTTCTGCTGCCACTGGGTGTGGTGGAATGCCTTACCCTCTGCCTGCCAGTAGTCGATGAACGATGCCAGCTCCTGTGGGGTTACCTCTTTCGTCAGCGGGATGCCCCATATCGCGGCCTGCTTCCTGAAATCGGGATCGGGCTTCCAGTCCGGCGATATCGCGAATTTACCCATCGGCCCGGATCCGCCCGGTGGCACGTAGCCATCCATCACAAAGTTTCCGGAGCCGGGGTCAGGCTCTGGCGATGTGTTTTTGCCTTGAAAGTTATCCACAGCTGAAAATTCTTCGCGCGCTATATGGGGGTTTTCCTTTCCCTGTTCCTTTCCATTCCTTTCCATTCCAGGCGGTAGCTGTACCGTACAATTACCGTACTCATACGGTATCGTGCATAAGTCTTTGATTACACTCTTCTTTGCTTTGTTTATGACCTGATGCTTCAGAAAGTTATTCACAAGCCCGTAGATCTTGCCGTCGGCACCAGAAAAAAGGCTGATATACCCCACGCTGGAAAGCTCCTGTAGCAGTACCGGAATGCTACCGGACTGCTCCCGTATCGGGAAAACAGCAGCCTTAACCAGCTTCGGATTTGCGTTGAAATAGCCTTCATCGTCGGCGTAATTGAGAAGCCCGATAGCCAGCAGACAGGCTGCCTCTGACACCTCTGACAGATCTTCATCAGTCCAGAACTCTGGCTTAATTGTGCGGATGCGCGCCATTTGCTACCCCCATGTAAGCACGAATAAATTCAGCAGCGGCTTGCGCGTTTATGGCGTTACCGTAGCCCTTGAGACGACCTCTTCTATTGCGGCTAGCCATTCTTGCCAGTCCTGCCACGATGGGCTGTTTTCGCACCAGGCGGGAGGAAGTCCCATTAACCAGCGGGAATGTGCCGGGTTCAACTGGACGCCATTTTCCATCGCGACAAAAGAGCCAGTCCGCATCTCGCCAAAAACCGTTAACCTCAAGGGCCCGGTAATCCCCGCGAAGTCCTGCAGACGCTGCTGGGTCTTGCTCCCATCCTGTCGATACATATTCATTGCCGATTCCACTGATGGCGATCGAGTGTTGCTCGTTGTGGGCGTTGGCCATCCCGTCATGAATGCTTGCCTCGGCAGTTGGTCCAGTCTGTCCTTGCCATCCCGCTGCGCCGTCATCCCCAAAGTGTCTTTCCAGTCGCGTGACGTTGGAGTCACCCATCCCGCCAGCGTCACCGCAGTCTGGATGTTCAGGCCGCCTTGCCTGCCGGTCGCTCCAGCTCCGGCCACTGACGCCGCTGTCGGAGTTGGCCACCCAGTAGGCCCGCTCTCTGATGTGCGGCGCACCGACGCCCGCTGCCGCAAACGGCACAAGCCCGAAGGCGTAGCCCATTCCTTCCAGGTCAGCTTGTACAAGGTCGAACCATGTGTTTGCGTTACCGCTTGCAACCTGCTCGCCAAAGACGTGCTGAGGTCTGCACTCACTGATGAGGTGGAAGAAGGCCGGCCAAAGGTGCCGCTCGTCAGCAAACCCATCTCCTTTGCCTGCCGCGCTGAAAGGCTGGCACGGGCAGGAACCGGTCCAGACTGGTTTATCGTCAGGCCATCCGGCGAGGCGGAGTGAATGAGACCAGACGCCGATACCGGCGAAGAAATGGCACTGCGTGAATCCTCGCAGGTCGTCAGGTGTGACATCTTCAATGCTCCTTTCGTCAACTTCGCCCGGCGCGATATGGCCCGCGGCTATCAGGTTGCGCAGCCACTGAGCTGCATACGGATCAATTTCGTTGTAATACGCGGCGGGAATCATGCTGCCTCCCGTGCCTTTCGGGCGGCTTTAAGCTTCTGTGAGCGCGCCTGAGCTGCGCGTTTAGCCCGCTCGTTGTTGCACTGCACGCACTCGCCGCTGATGGTGTAGCGCTCGCTGTAATGGCCGTGGATGCATTTCCGGCCGGTGTAGAAGCGAGTAAGACCTTTATCCAGAGCTTCCGCCTGGGTGATACGCTCCATTTCGTCGCCCTCTTTGTTATTTATCTTTGGTAATTTTGCCTGAGCACACAAAAAGATCAACCATAAACGGATAAATATTACCTTTGTGGTATGTGGCGTATAAAAAAGGCCGCCATAAGGCAGCCTCTTTGCGTCTGTGGTGGATTTGTCAACTGTAGAAGAACTGCACCAGGTCGTTTTTACTGGTCAGCCAACCGCGCTGCTTGCACGCCTTAAAAAGCTTTTCCATCCGTGCCTTAGTCGGCGTCTTACGGCGCCCGCAGTAATGCGCAGCAATGTACCCGGCTGTCGTCCCGGCATCCAGAGCGAACGCCTCACGGCCCGCCTGGTCCAGGCTCAGCCAGTGTTTCTTGAAATCAAATTTCTGCTCGATTGCCATAAATTTTTTTCTCACAGTATCTATTTACCTCAAGATTATTACCTTTTGGGTGTAAAAATCAAACATTATTACCTTTTTGGTGCATTTACCTTTTTGGTAATATCTCTTTTAATTTAATAAGTTAACAATCCAAAAAAGAGATAATTTAATAGAAATGAAAAGTATTCATGAGATACGACGAGAAAATTTAAAGGAAATTCTGCGGCGTTATTTCGACGGCAAGCAGATTCGCCTGGCCGAACGGCTGGAGATTCAGCAGAACCTGGTATCTCGCTGGGAGAGCGGCGCGAAGAATATCGGCGATAAAGTAGCCCGGCGCATTGAAGAAGCCGCGCGCGTGGAATCGCACTGGCTGGACGTCGATCACCAGCTGGCTAATATGCTGGAAAACCAGGAAAGCGATACTGGCCCGACGAACACCAGCGAGCTGGCCGCGAGCATACTCAAAAAGTGGATGGACGCCGACGGGCTTTCTCAGCAGAAGGTGGCGGCTGCCTCCGGCGTCAGCCAGGCGACAATTAACCGCCTGCTGCGAAACGAGAGCAGCATCTCTGTTAATAACCTGGCATCCATAGCAGAGTCGTTTGGGCGCCAGGCGTATGAGATGATCCTGCCACCGGACGCGCCGGGACTTATCAGTTACGACCACAAACTGTACGCGGCGCTCCCGCAGCAGGAAAAAGACAAGATCCGCACGTTCATTGATTTCGTGATGTCTCAGAACCAGAACGATAAGCAGGCGTAAAACGCCGCGTTAGCACAACTACACACAGCCCAAATCCTCAAGAGCCGTTCAGGCCCAAAGAAAAATAGTTACCGTTTTGGTAATTTTTTCTCTCACTATCTATTGACTCTCTTTTAAAACCGGTTCAGTATTACCTTAAAGGTAAACATTGAGGCGGTAAAAACTCTCTGATTACCCATCGCCGGACGCGTTCCGGGTTACCTATAACCAAAAGTATTACCAAATTGGTAAACATTTGAGGTGCGGAAATGCAGTGGAGAATCATAAACGGTTGGCACTGCGTGACGATTTCCGGGCTGATGAGCTGGAAATTCAGAACGCTGCGCGAGGCGGTCGAGTGGGCATTCATAACCAGGGAGGCCCGCAGTGTTGAAAGAGAAATGCGCGCCTGAGGAAACGGTCGACGTGAACGGCAGGCCGTACCGGGTTTACCGCCAGGCAAATGGTTATGAATGGCGTTTCGTCTCTGTCGATAAGCCGCGTGAAGGCTTCACGATGAACTTTGAGCAGATGGTGAAAGCAGGGTTTGAACGATTAACGGGGTACTCACAATGAACCTTCAACAGATTGCAAAGATGGAAAAAATCATCGAGCAAATGTCCGCCGATTACTGCATCTGCAAGCAGGTGGAAGCGCGTCAGGAAGAACTGGACGTGGCGCTGAGCAACAGCTCGCTGAATAAGGTGATCCGCGAAGCCTGGCAGGTGGCCGGCATGCGCAACGAAATCATCACTCATGTGCTTGAAGACGTTGAAGCCACGGAAATTATCGGCGCGCTGCTGCGCGAGCTTTCCGGCGTCGCGGCGCGCTGGGATATGGCTGATCAAATCGACGGCGCGAGGGATGCAGCGTGAAACCGGGCATCTACCGCGACATCTCAAACGAGGCTTACCACGCCGGTGACGGCGTGAGTAAGTCGCAGCTCGACCTGGTGGCAATTAACCCGGCGCTGCTGACATGGCAGAAGAATGCGCCGGTCGATACCGAAAAGCTCCAGGCGCTCGATATGGGAACCGCCCTGCACTGCCTGCTGCTGGAGCCGGAAGAATTCGACAAGCGCTTCATTGTGGCGCCGCAGTTCAACCGTCGTAGCAATGCCGGAAAGGAAGAAGAGGCGGCATTCCTGAACAAGGTTGCCGGAATGGGCATGACGATAATGAGTGCCGAAGAAGGCCGGAAATTGCAGCTGATGCGCGACAGCGCGTTTGCTCACCCGGCGGCGCGCTGGCTGCTGGAGCAGGAAGGCGATTGCGAGGCATCGCACTACTGGATCGACAGCGAGACCGGCGAGCTGTGCCGCATCCGCCCTGATAAGCGCCTGGAGCAGTTCCCTGTCATGGCTGACGTGAAAAAGGTCAATGACATGTCACGGTTTGCTCGGCACATCGATGAATTCCGCTATCACGTTCAGGACGCGATGTACTGCGAAGGCGCAAAGCAAACCACCGGCGAGCCGCACAGTTTCTTTTTCATCGCCGTAAGCGAGTCGATCGACTGCGGCCGCTATCCGGTTCGCGTGTTTGAGCTGGACGCTTACGACAAAGACGAAGGTTTTCGCCTGTACCGGCGCGACCTGAACACTTATCACCAGTACCGCACCAGCGACGAAGTTGGCGGCATTGAAACCATTAAACGCCCTGAATGGGCCCGCAAACAGGACATGTACGCATGAGCAACGATCTCACTTTAACCGAGCAAGCTGGCGCTACCGTTGGCACCGCTGCGGCCATCTTCAATCCGGAAGGCCTGATGCGCCTGCAGCAGTTCGCGCAGGTCATGTCAGAAGGCGCTGTATCCATCCCCCAGCACCTGCGCGGCAAGCCTGCTGACTGCCTGGCAGTGACAATGCAGGCGGCGCAGTGGGGCATGAACCCGTTTGCTGTGGCGCAGAAAACACACGTAGTTAACGGCGCCCTGGGCTATGAGGCTCAGCTTGTCAACGCTGTTGTCTCTTCATCCAGCCTGCTTGCTACACGTTTGAATTACCGCTGGGATGGTGACTGGTCGAAAGTGAGCGGCAAGACGGATAAGTCACCCAACCTGACCGTAACCGTGTGGGCAACGCTCAAAGGCGAAAGCGAGCCTCGCGAGCTGACTATCAGCATGGCGCAGGCTGGCGTACGCAACTCGCCTAACTGGGAAGTAGATCCGCGCCAGCAGCTGGCATACCTCTGCACGAAGCGCTGGGCTCGTCTCCATGCGCCCGATGTGTTGCTGGGCGTCTACACCCCTGATGAGCTGGAAGAGCGCCCGCGAGTTGAGCGAGATATCACGCCGCCAGCGGCAGACGCCAAGAGCGTGAATAGCCTGATCCTCAAGAACACATCGCAAAACGACGCTCCTGCTGCGCAGCACCGCCCGCGCAATGAGCGCACACCTGACGAGCTGCTGGCTGGATTCACCGAATACGCCAGCAATGCCAGTGACTTGGCAGAGCTCGATTCCGCCTACGCGGCTGTAGCAAAGCGCCTGGCGAGCCATCAGGAGCAGCTCGATAAAGCCACCGACGTTTATTCCGTGCGCCGCGAAGAAATGACCGCAGCGCAGTAATTGAAATCAAAAGCGGCGCCCGGCGCGCCGCCACCTGCTAAGAGAGAAAAAATGAAACGAGCATACGGAAAGAAAGAGCTGTTAGAGGTTGTCCCGCTGTCGATCAGCACTATCGATGCGCTGGAGAAAAAAGGCGAGTTCCCGAAACGCTGGTACATCACGGACAAACGCTGCGCATGGGATGCTGACGAGATCAGCGAATGGCTCGAAGAGCGTAAGGCCAAAAGCCCGTCGGTGTTCGGGGGAAAAAAGCCTCCGGTTGAGCAGCGAGTTTTCCGCCCGGTGAGCAGCGCTGCATGACGGCCATCACCCGGCACTGGCAAAAATGGTCAGGTCTGTACTGGTACCTGGCCGGTATCGCTGCATGGATGTACCTCATCGCGGCAATTTTCACTCAGGATGGATGGCTCAAATGAAATCTAAAACCCGGCTTGAGCGTTACCACGAAAATTATGTTACCCGCCGCCTGGGCCCGCAGGTGGCAACCTCTCCAGCCGCGCAGGCCATTGAGCAGAGAGCGCTGGAGCTGGAGGCGAAAGGCCTGTTCCGTGTTGCAGCGGGACTCTGGCTGAAATGCCTGGATGCTGCCGTAGGCGACGTTGAGCGCCAGCGTATCGCAATGCGCCGCGAACGCTGCATCACTCGGGGCTGCGCACGCCGGGAGCATTACTGCGGCGTTAATGCGGGACAGATAAACGATATGTGGGGGCTCCTGTGACCTTTGCTCATGATGATATCCGGGTGGGCACTGCCCACCTGATGTACTCCCCGGTGCGCCGTGGCTGGATTACTCCCGACGGCAGCGTAATCACTAACCCGCTTAAGGCGCAGCGTGTTGCCGAAGCGATCCACAACCAGACCAAAAAGGCGGCAGCATGACCGGTAAATACACCCTCATCTACGCTGATCCGCCCTGGGCGTACCGCGACAAAGCCGCCGACGGCGACCGCGGCGCCGGGTTCAAATATCCGGTAATGGGCGTGCAGGATATTTGCCGCCTCCCGGTCTGGGAGTTGGCCGCCGAAGACTGCCTGCTGGCTATGTGGTGGGTGCCGACGCAGCCGGTCGAAGCATTGAAGGTTGTCGAGGCATGGGGCTTCAGACTGATGACCATGAAGGGCTTCACCTGGAATAAATGCGGCAGCCGGCAGGCCGACAAGCTCGTCATGGGGATGGGTCATATGACGCGCGCCAACAGCGAAGACTGCCTGTTTGCGGTGCGCGGCAAATTACCCGAGCGCATGAATGCCGGGATCATTCAGTCATTCACGGCGCCGCGCCTAGCGCACTCGCAGAAGCCGGACTGCGTGCGAGAAAAACTGGTGCACCTGCTGGGCGACGTGCCGCGTATTGAGCTCTTCGCCCGCCAGTCTTCCCACGGTTTTGACGTGTGGGGGAATCAGTGCGAAGGCCCAGCGGTTCAGTTGCTGCCGGGGTGCGCAATCCCCGTCGTTAAATCGGTGGCGGCATGACACGCGCTGATTGTGACCGCTATGAACGAGAAAGCGTAATTCGCGCGCTGGGTGACTCCCGGCGCGGCCCTGGCGAGGACGCAGCGCAGCGTTTAATTCGGGGAATCGAGCGCCGCCGCGCGGCAGTAGATAAGGCAAAACAGAAGGAAAAAGCATGAGCCAGAAGCACCATATCCATCAGATGCAACAGCGTATTGACCCGGAAGTTTTGAAGAAAGCTTCTGATGAGTATTCCGATCTTCTCATCACAATGTGCCTGTGCATGAAACTGGCGGGCCCGACGCGCGCAAATGTTACAGCATGCGCCAGGGCGCTTAAAACCCGCCTTACAACGTGGCACAGCCAGAAAGAGCTGGACGCCATTATCAAAGCGTGGGACCCGGTAGGCTACTTCCTGGGCTTGCGTCGTGAAGCAAACGAGGCTGCGGCCAGCTATGGGGAACCGGCGGACACGTTCATCTGACAAGTTGACAGGCCGATAGCATCAACTTACTGTATATGTATACAGTTATTTTTTTGTGATGGGCATGAGCAAGGATTCCGATTACCTGGTTATTTACCGCGGCGAGGAGCATCAAAGGATCACGCCGGGCCGATGGGTACTAATTCAGCGGGCTCGGGAGTACGGCGGCGGGTGGTGGCTTGGACGGGCATATGATGATGTGTTTATGCTTGAGTTTGAGCGCCCAAGCTCAATGTCTGACGGGATCTCCTACATCATTTCCCACGGGCGGATGCAAAACTACCCGCAGTGGGATGACGATTTTCAGCTCACGCCATGATTTATCTTTTCCGAAACAGTGATCTGCACAGGGAAGTTTCTGTAACCGGGGAGTATTATCGGCAGGTCATTGGACTAAAAGGAGAGCTATATGCAAAGTGAAGGCAAAAATATCATGGATGAAGTAAACGGCTTGACTAAACAGTTGCTGGAAGAGGTTATCAACGGAGATCCTCGAAAAACGGGGATAAATCCCGACAAGGCCAGAGAAAATCTCCAAAAGCTTGAAAAGATGATTGAAAAGAAAAAATGAAAATAAACCCGCTTCGGCGGGTTATTTTTCTTCCATCCACTTCTCAAATCGCGCCGGGGAGAACGGCACCAGATCGTAATGCGCCCCCGCTTTCCAAGCGTCCAGCATATCAGCCCACTGTTGAAGCATATACTCTCGCTGGCGCGCATACTCCGCCTTGTTGTAAACCGCCCTCACCCCGCGCTGCTCATGAGCCAGCGCCTTTTCTATCCAGTCGGATGGGTATCCGGCTTCGTGCAGCAGCGTGCTTCCTGTGCGGCGCAGATCGTGCACTGTGAAAGGAGAAATATCTTCGCCTGCTTCCTTTGCCCGGTTAACAATATTTGGAAGCATTACGTTTAGCGCAGATGGCGACAGTGTCCGGTCAAGGCTGTAGCGTCCAGGCAAAAGCAACTCACTCCCGCAGCTGTGCAACTTCATCTCCTCTATAAGAGAAACCGCCTGGCTGGAAAGATAAATCACGTGAGGGCGTGCTCCTTTCATTCTGGCCGCCGGGATTGTCCATGTTCTGGCTCTCACATTAACCTCACCCCACCGTGCAAGAAGAGCCTCGCTTTTCCGCACCAGCGTCAGAGCTATAAGACGAATAGCCAGCTTCATGGTTGCCATCGCGGTTGCTCTGTCAAGTTCGCGCAGAAATATCCCCATTTCCTGAGGCGATAAGCTGCGCTCGCGCGGCCTGAATGTCGCCAGCGATTTTGACTTTATGTCCTGAGCAGGGTTAATAAATCCATGCCCGCGATCGTTGGCAAATCGATATACACTATTAACGAGTTCCAGGGCCTGAATAGCGGTAGCATTTCCGCCGCGCGCAAGAATGCGGTCGCACATTGACCTGACCATTGATGGCGTTATTTCGGCCATAATTTTGCGACCAATAACCGGTACGATATCCCGATTGATAATCGCCTCTTTCATTGCTCTGGTGCTATCGGCCAGCGTCACGTGCCGCATATATTTTTCGATGAATGATGAAAATGTTTCAGCTTCTTTTACCAGCCGTTTACTGTCTCGTTTTTGAGAGGCTGGCGATATTCCGGCGCTAACCATTTTTTTAGCAGCTATAAGTTCATCACGCGCCTGAGCCAGTGATATACCGTCTGGCCCATATTTGCCGATAGTGAGGGTTTCACGGCGCCCGTTGATTCGGTAATCGTACCGGAAGGAGATGACGCCGGTTTTGGTGACGGCGACGTAAAGGCCGTCGCGATCGGCAACTTTGTAAAGCGCGTCGCGAGGCTTAAGGTTTTTGAGTTTGGTATCTGTGAGCACAGTATCCCTGCCATGATGACGGTATCGGAGAGAACCAGAGGGTATACCCTAAAGGTAATACCGGCAACAGTACCGTCAGAAATAACCGG
This sequence comes from Cronobacter sp. EKM101R, assembly GCF_963888145.1. Lineage (NCBI taxonomy): Bacteria > Pseudomonadati > Pseudomonadota > Gammaproteobacteria > Enterobacterales > Enterobacteriaceae > Cronobacter > Cronobacter sp. EKM101R. The sequence continues at coordinate 547,907 of NZ_CAWPHW010000012.1, forward strand.
GTAGCATAAATAGATATTGGGAGGTAATGAGAGATTGAGGCAGGTATGACAACGGCTTGCGGAGTAAAGTTAATAGATCCTGTGAGATTATGAAAGGCAGTTACCCATCGAGTCGTAGTTATTCAGGTTAAAGCCCGGCGCGACCCAGCGCATGACCGGTTTACCGGTGGCTGACGTGGTTTTCTCCAGCCCCGAATAGTCTTTCAGGAAGCCGGAATATTGTTCAGGTTTGGTAGTGCTGGAGGAACAGCCGGCCAGCAGCAATAGCGCCGCCACGCCGGAAGCTTTAAATACCGATGAGCTGTGCATAGAAGGTTACCTGTGATTGGGGGAGCACAGAATTTATAGCAAACGGGCGCACAAAAAGAGTCATAAAAACGACGACATGACAGGAAAAAGCGATCCGGGACATAAAATCGGATTAGAACAATAAATAAAGCTGATGTTAATTATGAAAATATATAAAAAACTTTATGGCATTAATCCGGAGCCGCGTTATGGGCGGCTCCGTAAAAGACAGTCACATTAACGTTTTTTCGCGAGCATGGTCGCAAAACGTAAACTAATGCGGTTGCCGCTGGCGTCGGTTTTATGGAGCTGACCGACATCTTCATTGTATTTAATCAGATCCCAGCCCTCATAATAGCGGCGCAGTTCCCCTTCACGGAACGCAAACGGAAACCCAACGGTGCACGGGTAATCGTCGGTATCCATCGCCGCGACAATCAGGTTATACCCGCCAGGCGTGGTGCAGCGCTGCATATTATCGATAAGCCCGGGAATAGTGTCGCGCTCAAGAAACATCATCACCACGGTGGAGAGAATAAAGTCATATTCCCCGTCAAAGCGCAGCGTATTTAAATCCTTGACCGCGATATGCAGGTTACTGAGCCCTTCCGCCGCCGCGATGCGCTCAAGGTTCGCGATACTCGCCGGGTTTTTATCCCACGCGGTGACGTCAAACCCACGGGCGGCGAGATACAGGCTGTTGCGCCCGTTGCCGCAGCCGAGATCCAGCGCGCGGCCCGGCTCGACATAATTAACGGCGTTTAACACGTCAGAGTGCGTGGCCGTCAGGCCATATTTTTCAGTGAAGTAATTTTCATCGCGAATGTTCATCGTGGTTCCTTAAAAGGCGTCTGCCGGTGCCGCCAGGCGGCGAGCAGCAAAGATATATTCTGCATGCATTTTATAAAACTTCCCTCGCGAACGCTATCACCTTCCCGGCGCGTAAAAATTTGCTACGGTTAATTTATCGTCTCTGACAAGGAAACCCTGATGAATAAATACCAGCTCAGCGAAGCTACGCGCGTCTTTCGCTACACCCGCCACGGCGAGCCATGCACCGTGACGCTGCGCCAGCTTATCGCGCTGCGCGATTTCGCCGACGTGAGCGCCGGAACGCCGGGCGGCTGGGTGGAGAGCGAGGAAAACCTCAGCCAGCAGGGCGCGTGCTGGGTGTATGACCACAACAGCGTGGTGTTCGCTGGCGCGAAAATTCGCGGCAACGCGCGCGTCAGCCAGACCTGCGAGATTCATCATGACGCGGTGATCAGCGACGATGCCTGGATTGACGTCGCGGAAATCAGCGACGGCGCGCACGTCAGCGGCCGCGCGATGGTGCAGTGCTCGGTGGTGCGCGGCGAATGCCATCTGTTCGGCGACGCGCGGGTGATGCAAAACAGCCTGGTGGTCGGCGCGAAAGGCTTAACGGCGGACAGCGACAGCGCGCTGCATATTTACGGCAGCGCCACGGTCAGCGCCTCGCGGGTGGTGCATCAGGCCCAGATTTACGGCCACGCGCTGGTGACGCACGCGTTTATCGAACATCGCGCCGAAGTGTTTGGACATGCGATCCTCGAAGGCAACGAAGAGAACGACGTCTGGGTGTGCGACTGCGCGAAAATCCACGGCAACGCCCGGCTGGTGGCGGGCGTTGAGGAGAATGCCTCGCCGACGGTGCGCTACAGTTCGGAGGTCTCCGGCCACGCGGTTATTGAGGGCAACTGCCTGCTGGGGCATCACGTGCGCGTGGGTGAACACGCAGTAATCACTGGCGGCCCGGTACGGCTCGATAACCATGTGACGGTCGCAGGGCGCGCGCGGATAAGCGGCGACGTCATCCTTGAAGACAGCGTGACGGTGACCGATGACGTCATCATCGACGCGCCGCCCGGCGAAACCATCCGGTTGTGCGGCTTTAAGACGCTGGGCGGTGACGAACACATTCAGCGCACGCCCCTTCCGGGCCTCGTTTAAGCATCCGCGTCGATAATGCGCCCGTAGATATGCTGGTCGTGGAACTGGCCGTTCAGGTATTCGGCCTCTTTTAACCGGCCTTCCAGCGTAAAGCCGTTGCGCTGCGCCACCCGGTTGCTCGCCTCGTTGGTGACGATGCATTTAATGACAAAACGCCGCACCTCGCCGGTCTGCGCGTAGTGCGCCATCATCGTTTGCAGCGCGCCGGAGATAATCCCCTGGCCCTGGTGCTGCTCATCCAGCCAGTAGCCGATATACCCCGTTTTGTTGGTCGGCTCAATCTGGTTAAACGACAGCACGCCCACCATTTCGCCATCCAGCAAAATCATAAACATTTTCGCGTAGCCGCGATGGTGCAACATCACGTTGCCCTGAATGGTTTGGCGCGTATCTTCGATTTTGTTGACGTACTGCGGCCAGTTCATCGCTTTTTGCAGCCAGTCTTTATTGCGCTGCACCAGTGAAAACAGCGGCCCGGCAAACCGTTCATGAACAGAATGCAGCTCAAGATTGTCGTTAACGATAAGCCTCTCGTCCTGAAAGGCAGCGCTGGTGGCGTTTTGCACGTGAGTCTCCTTCTGGTGTGTAAGTCTCTACAGGTATCACAGCGGGGCGCGTAAAAACACTGCCGGAATCGGCGGGGTTGTGCGCAAACACCAGCGTATCTCTCGTCTTTTGCGCATCGCGCCCATAAAAAAGCCCCGTCGAAACGGGGCTTGCGGAGAATAGCTTAGCGCATCTGCCGATCGTCGACATATTTGCGTTTATCCGGCGCGGGCGGGAAATATTGCCACAGCCAGGTTTCGCTGATGGCCTCGCCCTGACAGCGCAGGAACATGCGCATCTCGACCGGGTCTACGGAGTCGGACGTCGGATACCAGTCGAACTGGATGCGATAGCCGTCAAACGGCTCGACGTAGAGGATCTCTACCTGTTTCGCCTCGCCGCTGGAGAGCGTAATTACGGGCTCGATGCCGCGCGGCGCGGCGCCTTTAAGATCGCCGCCTACGAAATCCACGGCGACGCGGCGCGACCACTGCGCCGGGAAGTTCTCGCCCGGCGCCCAGCCTTCCGGGAAACTGCCCATCCCGGTGCGGGTGGCGTAAACGCGCGCCAGCGGCGTGCGTACCGGCGCGTCGGCGCTCCAGTAGAGACGATACTGGAAGTTAAGCTTATCCCCGGCGCGGATCGGTTTTTCCGGCTGCCAGAAGCAGACGATGTTATCCAGCGTTTCCCCGGTGGTCGGGATTTCCATCAGCGAGACGGTGCCTTTCCCCCAGCGGTTGCGCGGCTCCACCCACAGGCTCGGGCGCTTGTTATACCAGCCCATGACGTCCTGGTAGCTCTCGAATTTATGGTCGGTCTGCAACAGGCCAAACCCTTTCGGGTTTTCATCCGCGAACGCATTAAATTGCAGGCGCTGCGGGTTATTGAGCGGGCGGCATACCCACTCGCCGTTGCCGCGCCACATCGCCAGGCGGTCGGAGTCGTGGATTTGCGGGTGAATGGTGTCGCACATGCGGCGTTCGTTGTTGCCGCAGCTGAACATACTGGTCATCGGCGCGATGCCGAGCTGTTTGATATCTTTGCGCGCGAACAGGAAGTTTTCCACTTCCATGATCACCTGGCTCGATTCGCAGTGAATGATGAACTTATACGCGCCGGTCACGCTCGGGCTGTCCAGCAGCGCGTAAGCGATAAACGTGGTGTCCTGCGCTTTCGGGGTTTCAAACCAGAAGGCGGTGAAATCCGGGAACTCTTCCGGCGTATCGGTAAACGTATCGACCGCCAGCCCGCGGGCCGACAGCCCGTACTGGAAGGTGCTGTCTACCGCGCGGAAATAGCTCGCGCCGAGGAAGGAGACGATATCGCGACGCGCCAGCTCCGGCGCTTTGAACGCGCGAAAACCGGCGAAGCCGAGATCGGTCTGCCCTTCCAGCTGGCGGGTATCGACGCCCGCGTCATGGTAGTTAAAGAGCTCAGGGCGGAAATGCACTTCGCGGGCCTGGCGGGTCGCCGAATCGAGCGAGAACATCCGCACCCGGCGGCGAAAGCCCATGCCGACGTGGAAAAACTGCACATCGAGCTGGCGGCCCTCGATGTTATTCCACAGGGAATGTCCGGCGTCATACTGGATGCTGTTATAGGCCTGCGGGGTGAGCTTTGCGAGCGTATCGGGCAGCGGTCGCGGCGCGCCGCCCCACGGTTTTTGCGAGAGCTCGGCGGCCATAGCCTGTAACACGCTGAAATCAAAGGCGCGCGTCTGGCCGTCCGCGATATCGGACTCCTGCGCCCAGGCGTTGCGGGAGAAAAGCGTGGCGAGACCTGGAGTGCCGCATGCCGCGGCGAGGGCCAACGAGGCCTTGATAAAACGTCTGCGGTTCATGCCTGAAAACCGTCCTTTTTTGTCGAGGTATTTCGCAAGGCCGAAGCCTGGCGGCGGCAAATGTTACAAGCAATATGACCGCTCACTCTAGACAAAATTCAGGATGAAGCCAACAGGCGGCGGAAAAATTAAATAATTTCTTATTTTTCAAGTCAATAGATGACTAAAGATGGGTAAATTTATGTCAGGCGCGGTGGCGCGGGTGGCCGTAAAATCAACAGGTTACTTTATGCGCACCGGGTAAAGCCGCGCAGCGTAGCGGGTTTCAGAGGGATTCGCGAGAACCATCACAAAAAACGATGACGGCCCATCTTGCCAGCCGCACCGGGACAGGATAGTTTCTGGCATCGCAGAGACTGGCGGCGTCACGCCGTTCAGGCCCCTGTATATGCCTATATTCCTCCCTGTGGGAGGGGCCGACAACAGCACGATACAAAACCGTCGGTCGACACCCAAATTTTAATGATGATAGCTCATGGTGGCCCGGCTTCGCCGGGTTCTTTTCAGGAAACGCCACCATCACCCCACGCCGCCGCGCGGGGTTTTGTTTTTGACGCGCTTAGTCCAGCGTCACGTGATAGCGCATTACCCGCTTAAAAAGCGCCAGCCGCGCGCGCATAAAGCGGTTTTCCAGCCGCCACCCCGCTTTTTTGTTAAGCCCTATACGCAGCAGGCGGTCGCGTCCGCGTACGCAGGCGAGCCAGCGCACCGGGCCGTCAAGCGCCTGACTTTGCGCGCTGGCGTGTTTTGCAAAGCTGACCCAGTAGTCCGCCACCTGCCCGGCGAAGGCGTGATCCGCCGCCGTGGCGTAGTCTTTCAGCGGCTCGACCTGCCCCAGATTATCAAACACGTAAGGCACTTCATTGCCGTGCCAGGCGCCATTGGCGAACGTCTCCCGTTCGCCTTCAGCCACGTAATCAAACCAGTAACGCCAGCACGGCACGCCGCGTCGGCTTTGCGCCTGCATCACCACAAAGCCGAGCGTGGTAAACGCCATATCGCGGCAGACCTGGCGCCCCAGCTCCCGGTCGCCGCGCACGCCAGGGTACAACAGCCGGATAAGCCCGAGCCCGAAACGCCGTTCACGGCGCAGCTTGCGGATCTGCTCTTCCAGATTAACGCCGAAATACGCCAGCACGCTGGCTTCGTCGCTGTTACTGCCGACCATCACCGGCATCGGATGCTGGCGCGCGGCGAAAAAGGTCTCCAGCATCGGCTCCGGCAGCACAATATCGCCCGCAATCGGCGCAGGTCCGGTGACATAAGGCGTGGTGAGCTGCCAGAAGGTATCGGCGGGCAGCGCGCGCAGTTCGGCGGCGGTAGGCGCTTTAAGGCCTAAGTGACGGGTGAGCGCCGCGCCATTAAGCAGCGCTTTGCGGCGCGGGATATCGGGCAGCGTGTAGCCGCTCTGGATAATCGCTTTATGGAACAGCCCTTTTGCGAGCGGTGAGGCCATCAGCGACAGCACGCTGCGCGCCCCGGCGGATTCGCCAAATAGCGTGACGTTGTCACGATCGCCACCAAAGGCGGCAATATTGTCTTGCACCCAGCGCAGCGCGGCGATTTGATCGAGCAGCGCAAAGTTATAAACCGGCCCGGCGGCGTCTTCGTCTTCCAGCGCCGGATGGGCGAAAAAACCAAGATGCCCGAGCCGGTAGTTCACCGTCACCACCACCACGCCGCGACGCGCCAGCGCCTGGCCGTCATAGGGCGGCAGGCTGCCCGCGCCAAGCGTGAAGCCGCCGCCATGCAGCCAGACCATTACCGGCAGCGGCGTATCGCGCGCCACCGGCGCCCAGACGTTGAGATAAAGACAATCTTCGCTGAACGCGCCCGGATCGCCTCCGGCAAGCTCGCGGCAAAAGCCGGCGTTCTGCCAGCTGGCGGCGGAAAAGGCAGTCGCGTCGCGCACGCCCTGCCAGGCAGCCAGCGGCTGCGGCGCGCGCCAGCGACGCTCGTCGACCGGCGGCGCGGCATACGGGATGCCCCGCCACACGGCGATATCATTTTCTGTACACCCACGCACGTCGCCGTGCGTGGTGGTGGCTATCGGCATTTCCAGGTTGCACATACCTCTTCCTTTTTTAAACGGCAATCCTGGGAGCGTAGCCGTTTCAGAGCAGACCGCAACGTCGTTTGCTGCGATCTTCCGCCTCCTGATAGAGCGTGAACTCATCCAGCACCGGGCAACCGAGCGCCGCTTCAAAGGTATCGCGGCTGGCGTTGCCGTGGCGACGGGCCCGCGCGTCCTCGCCGAGATTGGACTGAAAAATCCCCGCCGCGCTGACCGGCAGAAAATCTTCATAGATAATCGGCTGCGCCACCAGCCAGCCGCGCTCAATGAGCGTCTGCGGATCGTCGCCGGGACGAATAGCCTGACGGTGCGTTTCGCCGACCGGCGTCAGACGGTAGCGGAAATAGGCCAGGCCCTGGCGGCGCAGCAGCGTATCGCTGTCCGGGAAGCGGCTGAACGCCTCCTGTAATTTCAGTTGATGCGTCAGGTTATCCTTGCCGCTCCCCGCCGTCGCCAGCAGTTCGTCGTAGAGCGCGCGACCTTTGGGCGTCAGCGCCATGCCGCGCTGTTCGATTTCACCGAAGCGCGCGGTGTGGGTGCCGGGGCTGTCGCCGCCAAAGCGAATCGGCTCCTCCAGCGCTTTAAAGCTGGTCTGGCGCAGCAGAATGGGAAATTCACGGCGCGGCGGCCCTTCGATAACGGCTTTCGGCTCAATGCCATATTCCGGCATCAGCGACTGCACGCGGTCGATATCCAGCGTGCGGGGCGTCAGGTGGTTGATGTGGCAGCCGCGAAAGCACACCACATCGGCAATCAGCCGGTGCTCGTCATGGAGCGCCTGATAGGTGGCGGCATCCACCGTCGCATGGCTGTGCCAGCGGAACGTTTCCAGCGCCTCGCGCACGAACTCCTCGGCCTGATCGGCGTTAAACGCGCCCTGCTCGTCGTAAATGTTCAGCAGCTCATAGCAGCGACGCGTAAAGATATCGCGTCGGGAGAGCACCGTGGCGGCGCGCTTGCGCAGCTTTTCGTCTTCGATAAGCTCAAGGCGCAGCAGCGAAGTAAAAATGCGAAACGGGTTACGTGCCAGCGCCACGTCGTCCACCGGGCGAAACGCCGTCGAGTGCACCGGCACGCCAGCCTGGGAGAGATCGTAATAGCTGACCGGGTGCATCCCCATAATGGCGAAAATCCGTCGAAGCGTCGCCAGCTCGCTGGCGGTGCCGACGCGAATCGCCCCGTGGCGCTCGACGTTAAGCCGCGCCAGCTCATCGGCGTTGGCAAGCTGCTCATGCAGTTGCGGGTGGCTTTCCAGTACGCCCAGGTTCACGTCGGCCACCAGTTCCAGCAATGTGCCGTACTGCGGCACTTCTTCCTGGTACATGGCCGACATGGCCTGCGAAAAATGTTCCCGAATCTCATCTGCCGTGATGCTGTTCGCCATGGTGTCGTGCCTCCAGTGAATATTGCTGAGATTGTAGAGAATCGCGGCACTATCAGCGGTGAAGAATTTACAATTTGTGATCCAAAACGTAACAAGCCATCCGGCGCCGCACGTCCGGCAAAACGCAGGGCAAAACAACCGGGAACCGCGCGTTTACTCCGGCCCCCGCCAGCCGTCTGGTTTACACCCTGTCACAGGAAAATCGTCTGGCCGATCCGCACGTTAAAATATTCGCAGTCCGCCGGAAGATGATGTTGCATATTTATCTGTTTTGTTAATATTATTTTGCTAGCAAGTTATCAAAATTAAACAAGTTATCTTGTCACGGCTCCCGCTCTGTTTTTAACATCAGCTATGGAAAAAAACGGTTTGTTCTCCCAGCGCATTCGCTTGCGCCATTTGCACACGTTCGTCGCCGTCGCTCAGCAGGGCACTCTCGGGCGCGCGGCGGAAACCCTTAATCTCAGCCAGCCTGCGCTCTCCAAAACGCTCAACGAGCTGGAGCAGCTCACCGGCGCGCGGCTGTTTGAACGCGGCCGCCTCGGCGCTCAGCTCACACTGCTTGGCGAGCAGTTTCTCACCCACGCGGTGAACGTGCTCGACGCGCTCAATCACGCCGGCCAGGCGCTGAACCGCAAGCCGGAAGAAGGCTGCGATGTCGTGCGTATCGGCGCGCTGCCCACGGCCGCGCTCGGCGTACTGCCTGCGGTCATTGGCCCTTTTCACAAGCAGCAAAGCGATATCACGCTGCAGGTGGCCATCATGAATAACACCATGCTGCTGGCGGGCCTGAAATCGGGCGAGCTGGATCTCGGCGTGGGCCGGATGTCCGATCCGGAGCTGATGAACGGGCTGAATTACGAACTGCTGTTTATGGAATCCCTGAAGCTGGTGGTGCGCCCCGGGCACCCGCTGTTGCAGGATAATGTCACCCTGAGCCGCGTCATGGAGTGGCCGGTGGTGGTATCGCCCAAAGGCACGGTGCCGCGCGATAACGCCGAAACGCTGCTGGCAAGCCAGGGGTGCCAGCTTCCCGCCACCTGTATTGAGACGCTCTCGGCGTCGCTCTCGCGCCAGTTAACGGTCGACTATAACTATGTCTGGTTTGTGCCCTCGGGCGCGGTTAAAGAAGATTTACGCCAGGGAACGCTGACGGCGCTGCCCATCGCTATCCCTGGCCCCGGCGAGCCTATCGGCATTCTGACCCGCGTCGACGCCCCGCTCTCACAGGGCGCGCGGGCGCTGCTGTCGTCGCTTCGCAAATCGATGCTCAACTGAGTGGAAAGCGCGTCGCGGCATTAGTTAGCGTGAAAAGTAATAAGCCTCCAGGCTTGCCATCCGGCGCGTGATATCGTTTAAATGACAGATACGCCTTCATCCTGACGGGAGTTCTGTTATGTCAACGCTGTTAGAACCGGTAAACATTGGCGCGCTGGAGTTAAAAAATCGCGTCGTGATGGCGCCGCTCACGCGCATGCGCGCGGTGGACGAGCGCACGCCGGGCGAAATAGTCAAAACGTACTACACGCAGCGCGCCAGCGCCGGGCTTATCTTCACCGAAGCCACCTCCGTAACGCCGCAGGGCGTCGGCTACCCGAATACGCCGGGGATCTGGTCGGAAAAACAGGTCGGCGCCTGGCGCGAGATCGTTGATGCGGTGCATCAGGCGGGCGGAAGAATGGTGCTGCAACTCTGGCACGTGGGCCGCGTCTCCGACCCGGTCTTTCTGAACGGCGAGAAGCCGGTCGCGCCGAGCGCTATCGCCCCGGAAGGCCACGTGACGACGGTGCGCCCGAAACGCCCTTATGGCACTCCGCGCGCGCTCGAAACTCATGAGATCCTGGGCATCGTGGAAGATTTCCGCCGCGCGGCGATTAACGCCAAACGCGCGGGCTTCGACGCCGTGGAGATCCACGCCGCGAACGGCTATCTGTTTGATCAGTTCCTGCATGACGGCTCCAACCAGCGCACCGATCAATACGGCGGCAGCATTGAGAACCGCGCGCGCTTCCTGCTGGAAACGGTGGACGCGCTGCTGACCGAGTGGCCTGCCGACCGCGTCGGGGTGCACCTCAACCTGATGTCTAACTCCTACTCGATGCACGACTCCAACCCAGTGGCGATGTTCGGCTACGTGCTGGAGCAGTTAAACCTGCGTCGCCTGGCGTTTATTTTCTCGCGTGAAGCGCTGGATACGCCCAACCGCGTCGGGCCGCAGATCCGCCATAAATTCACCGGCGCGTGGATTGCCAACGAAGGGCTGACCAAAGAGAGCGCCGAGGCCGTGATTGCCAGCGGCGAAGCGGACGCGGCGGCGTTCGGCAAGCTCTATATCGCGAACCCCGATCTGGTGGAGCGTTTTCGCAGAAACGGGCCTTACAACCCGCTGAATGACGCAACCATCTACGCCGAAGGCGCGACCGGTTATACCGACTATCCGTTCCTCGACGATAGCGCGCAGTAACAAACACGCCAGCACCAGGGCGCTGCGGCGCCCTTTTCTGTTGTTATGCCATAAAAAAACCCCCGGCAAGCCGGGGGTTGGGCGTGTCGCGCTTTGAGGGTAAAGCGCGGGTAAGCGGGGGGTTACGCCGCTTTGGATGCTTTCGCGTTGACCGCGGTTTCTGCGATAGTGGTCAGCTTGCCGTCGGTGGATTTCTCCTCCTCAAGCGTGGCTGCCAGCAGTTTCTTCGCGTCTTTGTAGCCTAACTGTTCTGCCAGGGTGCAGAGCGTGCCGTAAGCGGCGATTTCATAGTGCTCCACTTTCTGTGCGGCGGCGATAAGGCCAGCGTCGCGTACCGGGCCTTGCTCGATTTCGTCAATCACTTCCTGGCCTTCTTCAATCAGCCCTTCCATCGCCACGCATTTGATGCGGCGCAGTTTAAGCTCAGGCACGCTTTCCACCACCTGGTCGATGCGTTCAATCTGGCCCCGGGTTTCCTCGAGGTGAGCGCGGAATGCCGCGGCCAGCTTTTCATCGGAAGCGGCACGTGCAAGCTTCGGCAGAGCGCGGGTCAGCTGTTTCTCTGCGCTATAGGTGTCTGAAAGTAAATGTACAAAAAGATCCTGAGCGGTTTTGATCTGCATCTCTTGCCTCCATAAGGGTTGTCAAAAGTAAAGCCCTTTAAGTCTGGACAAGGAATGCGGAAATAAGCCAGGCGGCAAACGCGAAAAGTGATACAGCATAATCCGAAAACGATGCGCCAAAAAAAAGCCGCTCACGGGAGCGGCAAAGGTCGGGCTAAGAGTAGAGCGAGGGGCAGGCTGCGCTGCCCTTGATAGATCAGAAGGTTTCCCAGTGGTCGCTCTGTGCCAGCGCCGCGCGCGGCACGACGGGCGCCAGCGGCTGCGCGGCAGGCGGTTGCGGCTCGTTTTTACGCGCTGCGGAGGCGGCGCTTAAGCGGAAGGTGCCAACCGCCTGCGTCAGGCGGCCCGCCTGCTCTTCGAGCGAGACCGCCGCTGAGGACGCTTCTTCCACCAGCGAGGCGTTCTGCTGCGTCACGTTGTCCATTTCCGCGATGGCCTGCGCCACCTGCTCAATGCCCTGACGCTGTTCGTCAGACGCCGCCGCGATCTCCAGCATGATATCGGTCAGGCGTTTCACCGCCTCGACGATGCCTTTCATGGTATCGCCAGCATTGACGACTTCGCTGGAGCCGCGATCGATAAGCGCCACCGATTCGCTGATAAGCCCTTCAATCTCTTTCGCCGCCTGGGCGCTGCGGCTGGCGAGCGTGCGCACTTCGCTGGCGACGACCGCGAAGCCGCGGCCCTGTTCGCCTGCGCGAGCCGCTTCCACCGCGGCGTTAAGCGCGAGGATGTTGGTCTGGAAGGCGATGCTGTTAATCACCGCCGTGATTTCAGAGATTTTCTTCGAGCTGCTGGAGATGTTGCCCATTGTGGTCACCACGCCGGAGACAATCTGCCCGCCGGTGGTGGCTTTACCGGAAGCGTCCTGCGCCAGTTTGCTGGCGTGGTGGGCGTTGTCGGCGTTCTGTTTCACGGTGGCGGTCAGCTGTTCCATGCTGGCGGCGGTCTGCTCCAGCGCCGCGGCCTGCTGCTCGGTGCGCGAAGAGAGATCGGTGTTGCCTGCGGAGATTTCGCTGGTGCCCTGGTAGATAGCCTGCGCGCCTTCGCGCACGGCGCTGACGGTTTTCACCAGCGACCGCTGCATCATTTGCAGATGCTGGCTCAGGCGGCCGATTTCGCTGCGCCCTGTCGCCTCTTCCGGCAGTGTCAGATCGCCGCTGGCGATAGTTTCAATGCGCGTCGCCGCATGTTGCAGCGGAACGATAACCACGCGACGGAGCACCACGAAGGTCAGGAGCGTCATAACCAGCGCGACCGCGAACGCGGCGACCATCACCATCAGGCTGAAGTGAGTGCGGGTGCTGGCGTCGCTACGCAGTTGCTCAACACGCTCGGTGCGGCTCGCCAGCGCTTTCGCCAGTACCTGGTTGTAGTCGTCGTCAAGCTTGCGGGCCGTTTCGTTTTCATGCTCGATAATCGCTTCGAACATGCCGTTTTTGGCATATTTCAGCATCGGCGTCAGGCCGCTGATATAGGCGTCGTAACGGGCTTTGAGCTCGCTGTCGAGCGCCGCTTCTGAATCCGCATGCGACTCGCGATCCACATACTGTTTAAAACCGACATTGGCCTGCGCTATCGCTTTTTCCGCATCGGCGATGTTGCGCTTCATCGCGTCCATCTCCGCGACGCGGCTGGCCGCGCCTGCGTGGATCATATTGATACGCGCCGTGCGAAGCTGGTTGGCGCTATCCGCAAGCCCACTGCGGATCTGTATCTCTTGCGTTACGTTGTTAAGCGCGCTGTCGCCCTGCATAAGGAAGTATCCTGCCAGCCCGCCGCAAAGCGCGAACAACACCAGAATCCCTCCCAGGATGACGGAGAACAGCGGGACAAGCCGAATGTGATGCCAGAAGCTTAGCGCCCCGGAATCACGGGTTGTTGTTTTTTTCATGGCCACGATTTCCCTTTGGGTAAGATGCAAAAATAGTCTTGCCTTTAGGACATCGGCAGATTTGCGTAAACGCTTACCCTTAAAAGCGATACCTGGCTCACAGATTCGAAAAGAGGGGCTAAAGTCGGGGAAAGTGAAGGTGCCAGCAGCAGATAAGCCGCTGGCAGATAAGGTTATTTGTCGCCGAAATGGATAACGGTGCGGATCGATTTGCCTTCGTGCATCAGGTCAAACGCCTCGTTAATCTGCTCAAGCGGCAGGCGGTGCGTGATGAAAGGATCGAGGCGAATCTTGCCCGCCATCGCGTCTTCCACCATGCCCGGCAACTGGGTGCGCCCTTTCACGCCGCCGAACGCCGACCCGCGCCAGACGCGGCCTGTCACCAGCTGGAACGGACGCGTTTTGATCTCCTGGCCTGCGCCCGCCACGCCGATGATAACGCTTTCACCCCAGCCTTTATGGCAGCATTCCAGCGCCGCGCGCATCACGTTCACGTTGCCGATGCACTCGAAGCTGAAATCGACGCCGCCGTCGGTCATCTCAACGATAACGTCCTGAATCGGCTTGTCGTAATCTTTCGGGTTAACGAAATCGGTCGCGCCCATTTCACCCGCCAGCTTGAATTTTTCCGGGTTGGTGTCGACCGCCAGAATGCGTCCGGCTTTCGCCTGGACCGCGCCCTGAATGACCGCGAGGCCAATACCACCGAGGCCGAACACGGCAACGGTGTCGCCCTCTTTCACTTTGGCGGTGTTATGCACCGCGCCGATGCCGGTGGTGACGCCGCAGCCCAGCAGACAGACTTTATCGAGCGGCGCCTGCGGGTTCACTTTCGCCAGCGAAATTTCCGCGCAAACGGTGTATTCGCTGAACGTGCTGGTGCCCATGTAGTGATAAACCGGCTCGCCGTTGTAAGAGAAACGGGTGGTGCCGTCCGGCATCAGGCCTTTGCCCTGGGTGGCGCGCACGGCCTGGCAGAGGTTGGTTTTGCCGGATTTACAGAATTTGCACTCGCCGCACTCAGCGGTATAGAGCGGGATCACATGGTCGCCCGGCTTCAGGCTGGTGACGCCCTCGCCCACTTCCACGACCACGCCGCCGCCTTCATGGCCGAGCACCGCAGGGAATACGCCTTCCGGATCGTCGCCGGAGAGCGTGAACGCATCGGTGTGGCACACGCCGGTGTGGGTGATTTTGACCAGCACTTCGCCCTTTTTCGGCGGCGCGACGTCAATCTCTACGATTTCCAGCGGTTTGCCTGGGCCAAATGCGACTGCTGCACGTGATTTCATAATGTCCTTCCGTTGTAGTGAGTCGTCATAGTTATTTTAGATAAGCGCGCAAAAGCTGACCGATTTCCGTCATCCGTTGCGCGCGCTGCTCCGGCGTGGTGTCGCCGCTGACCAGCTCATCTTTCAAGTGAATTTCCACCATTTCGCCCATCAGGCCGTTGGCGGCGCCGCGTACGGCGGCGATTTGCTGGAGAATATGGAGACAGGGTTCGCCCGCCTCCAGCGCGCGCTCCAGCGCCTCCGTCTGGCCGCGAATGCGACGCACGCGGGTCAGAATGCGCTTTTTGTCCTCAGGAGAATGCGGCATGGTTTTGGCCTCATAGATACTATAGGGGGGTATGGTATAGAAACGTGTACGCCTCTGCAAACGGCATTTGCAGGCGGTATGTTTTTGCTGACAGATAACCTGAGCCAAACATATGCCCTGGCAGATAATTGAGCAGACGAATGAATACAATTAACATCATTCAACCCATTGATTTTAAGAAGAATAAGGCACAATAAATCAAAACAAAACATGGTATAAGCGCCATTTTATTGGCCCTTCTTAGCATTCTTAAACGCCGTGTAAACCACCTTCACATCCCACAAACCGCAGGAGCATTCATGAAGTCATTTTTCGTAGCGGTAGCCTGGCTGCTGACAGTCATACTCATGACGAAAAGCCTTTATGTGCTCATACCGCCCGCGGCGCAGTACGCTTTTGCAGAGCGCATGGGCTACTTTGGTGACGAAAGCGTCATGGACATTATCCTCTACGCCTTTACTGGCATTGCGGTGCTAACCAGTTCGTTGCTGTTTTTCTTTCTGTTACGTCTTCTCCGGAACGGATAAATCACGCCCGACACGGTCTCCTCCTGCACAGTTCACAACAACATTTTTCATTCACCAGTTGTATATATAGCCCTCACCTAAACCACCAGCATGATATATCTCAATGCGGTGCGCTTTGCAGAGTGTCATAACTGCCGCCCTGTAAAGGACAGGACTGGTATGAAAACGTTATTGTTAGTGGTTTTACTCGCGCTCTTCCCCCCCTTCGCTTTTGCCCTCGATGTTAACAACAGTGTGCTGATGCTGCGCTGCCCCGACAGAGAGACGATTGAAGTGATACTGCACCGCTATGAACACACGCAGGAGGCCTGGGGCCGGGATCATTTTGAAACCGGCGGCGGCCGCGCGCAGCGGGGAAGTTTAGTGGTTTTTCCGTTCGCAAATCTGGATCGGATGGTGTACGACCAGATGACGCAGTCGTTCGGTTTCTGGTATCAACGCGAAGCCAGGTTCGTCCACTGCCACCTTCTGAGCCTGCGCAATGCCTGGCCGGTGGATCTGCCGGTATTTCGGGAATAAAACCGGCCGAAGCGCTGGAGCTTAGCGGCGCAGCGGCAACCCGGCGGTTTCTTTCGCGCGCATCACGGTAATAAAGGTGATCAGAGCCGCGCCCATCACATAAAACGCGGGCGAGAAAAGATTGCCCGTGGAGGCGATAAGAAACGCCGAGAACCACGGCGTGATGCCGCCGAAAAAGGCGACCGAGAGGTTATAGGCGACCGACAGCCCGCCGTAGCGCACGCTCGTCGGAAACAGCTCCGCCATCGCCGCGCTGCACGCCCCGTCAAAGGCGGCGATAAACGCGCCCAGCAGCAGCATCGCCAGCACCGCGGAGAGCATATTGCCATTCGCCATTACCATCAGCGCCGGGTAGGTAAAGAGGATAAATCCGCCGCAGCCCGCGAGCATCAGCGGCCTGCGTCCATAGCGGTCGGAGAGCCAGCCCATAAACGGCACCAGTACCGCAATGCCGAACAACCCGATGGTGGTGATCGCGTAGGCATCAAGTTTGCTGAAGTGCATCTGCGTTATCAGATAGCCCGGCATAAAGGTTTGCAGCATCCAGTGCCCGACCGCTTTGATAACCACAAACCCGACGCAGAACAGCAGCGCGCCGCGGGCGCTTTTAAGCGTACTGCGCAGCGGCGCGGCCTGGGTCGTGCCCGCTTTCGCCGCCGCCTGGAATTCCGGCGTGTCTTCAAGGTGTGTTCGCAGGTAAAGCCCCACCCAGCCGAGCGGCCCGGCGATCAAAAACGGAATGCGCCAGCCCCAGTCGTTCATCGCGGTTTCGCCAAGACCGGCGGTCAGCAGAAACACCAGCCCGGAGCCCGCCACGAAAGCCATAAAGCCGAAGTTATCGATCCAGCAGGTAAAGTAACCGCGCTTATCTACCGGCGCGTATTCGGCGAGGAATGTGGTCGCGCCGGACGTCTCGCCGCCCGCCGCAAAGCCCTGCACCAGACGGGTGAGCACCAGCAGCGCAGGCGCCAGCAGGCCAATCTGATGATACGTCGGCAAAAGGCCCATGATGAAGGTGGCGCCGGAGGTGAGCAGAATGACCGTCGCCAGCACGCGCTTGCGGCCGATGCGGTCGCCAAGCGAGCCGAAATAGAGCCCGCCGAGCGGGCGCATAATAAAGCCCGCGCCGAACACCGCGAAGGACGAGAGCAGCGCCGCCGCCGGGTCGCCGGTCTGGAAAAACTGCATCCCGATAATGGCCGCCAGCGTGCCGTAGAGCCCGAAATCGAACCATTCGACAAAATGGCCGACGCCGGTCGCCAGCAGTACCTTGCGTAGTTTACGCGCCAGTTGCGCCTGGTCGTCCACGTCTGCCCTTGTCGCTTCACGTTGCACTGACTGCGTCATGCTGTCTCTCCCGGCTGGCGCGGTGACAATCGCGCGAGTGTTTCTATAATAGATATAGATCTATAAGCCGCCGTTGTCAGACCGCCCACGTTGCGCCGCTTAAAATGTGAGCTCCGCCACGCAGCGCCGCCTAAAAAGCCGGAAAGATCACATTTCGGCGCGCGTTAATCGCGCTTACCCGGCATCATGCGCAGCAGCGTGTTGTCTTTCCAGAAATAGTGATGCACGAGCGCCGCAGCCGCATGAAGCCCTATGACAAAGTAGCTGAGATTCGCGATAAAGGCGTGAATAGCGCGCAACTGCATTTCGCGGTCCTCATCCGGCTCGGCGGCGACCGGCATACTGATGCCAAAGGCATACCAGTCACTGCCGCCATAATATTTAGCAACGATGCCGAGCAGCGGCAGACCGATAAACATCAGATAGATGACCAGATGCACCAGATGGGAAAGCCCGATATACATCGCGCGCGGTTTCGGCACAATGGGCGGCGCGGGGTATTTCATGCGCACCAGCAGGCGTGTGACCATCAGCGCCAGAATCGCGATGCCGCAGCTAAAGTGCGTCCAGATAAACAGCCGCCCGAGAGGTCGCGGCACCAGCCCACGCAGCTCCATCGCCGCGTAAGCCATAACCACCAGAAGAAACACCAGCCAGTGAAGCGTGATTTGCAATGAGGTGTATTTACTGCGCATAAGACTATCCTGATTAAACGCAACGAAAACACCAGGATAACGGCTGAAGATGAAATATTCATTAGTTTTCATGCCACCGCAGAACAAATTAAAGGAGAGAGTATGAACGCCCACGACGCTCTGTTGACCCGTATGCGCGAGGCGGTTGCGCGCAGCCGCGAGCTCTCCGTCTGGCCGCAGGACGAGGCGCCGGGCGCACGTCAAAGCCCGGCGGTGTTTACCCTTGAGGAGCGCCTGACTGGCGCAAGCGAACTCGACCGATCCGTCACCGGCGTACGCGCGCCGCGTATTGTGGTTTACGCGCCGGAAAATCCTAACGGCATCGGCATTCTGGTGACGCCCGGCGGCTCGTACCGCCGCGTGGTGCTGGATAAAGAAGGCAGCGCGCTGGCCCCTGAGTTTAACGATCGCGGCTATACGCTGTTTGTGATGACCTATCGCCTGCCCGCCGACGGCCACGCCGAAGGCGCCGACGCCCCGCTCGCCGATCTCCAGCGCGCCATGCGGCTTATCCGCGCCCAGGCGACGCGCTGGCAGCTCGACCCGGATAAACTTGGCGTGCTGGGTTTTTCCGCAGGCGGTCACGCCGCCGCAAGCCTCGGCACGCGCTGGAACGATGCGGTGTACGCGCCGCTGGATGAAACCGACGCCTTCAGCGCCCGCCCGGCGTTTATGGCGCTGGTCTACCCGGTGATGACGATGGAGGAGCCGGTGGCGCACCCCGGCTCGCGGGAGGCGCTGACAGGCGCCGCGCCGGATGACGCCGCTATCTGCCGCTACTCGCCGCAAAGGGCGGTCAATGCCAGCACCCCGCCCACGTTTCTTCTGCACGCGGTGGACGACCCAGCCGTGAAAGTGGAAAACAGTCTACTGATGTTTAACGCGCTGCACGCGCAGGGCGTGCCGGTAGAGATGCATCTTTTTGAACAGGGGCAACACGGGTTCGGCATTCGCGATGCGCTGGGGCTGCCCGCGCACGTCTGGCCGACGCTGCTGATGAACTGGATTGAGAGCAAACGGTAACGCAGCGGGCCGCCCGTAAGCGGCCCTGCATTTTTAGCTTTGCAGATAAACGACCTGGGTTTGCAGATATTCATGCAGACCGTGTTTGCCATCCGCCCCGCCAATGCCGGATTTGCGCCAGCCCGCGTGGAATCCCTGCATCGCTTCGAAGTTTTCCCGGTTGATATAGGTTTCGCCGAACTTCAGCCCTTTAATCGCTTTCATGGCGGTGGCGAGCGACTGCGTATAAATCGACGACGTCAGGCCGTATTCACTGTCATTCGCCATCGCCAGGGCGTCTTCCAGCGTATCGAACGTGACGACCGGCAGCACCGGGCCGAACGTCTCTTCGTGCATGATGCTCATCTCCTGGCGCACATCCACCAGCAGCGTCGGCGGATAAAAATACCCTTTGCCCTCCACCGCCTTGCCGCCGAGCGCTACCGTCGCGCCTTCGCTGACCGCTCGCGCCACTTTCTCTTTCACGCGCGCCAGCGCAGCCGCGTTAATCAGCGGGCCCATGGCGATATCATCGTGTGCCCCCGGATCGCCGAATTTCACGGCGCTCAGCGCCTCGCTAAGCGCGCTCACAAAGCGATCGTAAATGCCCTTCTGCACATAGACGCGCTCGGCGCAGTTACAGACCTGCCCGGTGTTAATGACGCGCGAATCAACAATTGCTTTTACCGCAAGCGGCACATCGGCATCGTCCATCACGATGGCGGGCGCTTTGCCGCCAAGCTCCAGACAGACTTTGGTGATGTTTTTCGCCGCCGCCGCCATGATTTTCTCGCCCGCGCCGACGCTGCCGGTCATGCTCACCAGCGCCACCTTCGGGTTACCCGCCAGCGCCTGGCCGACGGTTTCGCCGCGCCCGAGCACCAGGTTAAAGACGCCCGCCGGCAGCCCCACCTCGTGTACGATCTGCGCAAACGCGATGGCGTTATTCGGCGTGAATTCGCTCGGTTTAATCACAATGGTGTTGCCGGTGATAAGCGCAGGGGCCAGCTTGCGGGCAATCAGGAAGAACGGGAAATTCCACGGCAGAATGCCGGTGGTGACGCCAAGCGAGCGTTTAAAGACGAGAATATTCTCGCCTGGCCGGTCGCTTTGCAGGATTTCGCCTTCATAGCGACGCGCCCACTCGGCCATATAGTCGATGTAATCCGCCGTGAAGTTGACTTCAACGCTCGCAAGCTGCTGCGTTTTACCGCCTTCCGCCACGATAAGCGCGCCGATCTCCGCCGCTTTTTCGCGAATGCCCGCGGCAATTTTACGCAGCCACCCGGCGCGCTCGATGGCGGGCAGCGCTTCCCAGTTTTCCTGCGCGCGGGCGGCGGCATCAATGGCGCGGCACGCATCCTCTGCCGTTCCGTCCGGGATACGGGAGAGCACCGCCTCCGTGGCGGGGTTGACCACGTCGATCCACGTCTCGCCCTGCCACTGAACGAACTGACCGTCGATATACATCGGATGTTGTATGGGTGCTGTCATTGCGTGCTCCTGCTGTCGTATGGTTTTTTAACAGGTGAATGAATTGTTAAAAAACTACGAGCGGCGAGCAGGCCAGCGAAGCGTTTTGGCTGAAAATGTGAAACAGGTCGGAAAAAACGGCGAAGAATCCCGCCGGGAGGTAACAATTATTCAACACGCCGCTGCCCGTTTGCGCCGCAAACCGCGCAAACGGGCAGCCGGGCCGTCAGGCGAGCGAACGGTGACGTAAAAAGCTGGTGAGCTGCGGTTCATCGTGCAGCGCCTGCCAGGCGTTCAGCACCTCCGGCGGGATCGCTACTTCATCAATGAAATCGCGGCCCGCCGGGCCGTAGCCGCCAGCGTCGTTGCGCAGGCGCGGGATCTCGCCCAGCACCAGCGACAGATACCGCTCCACCGGCCAGAGCCCTTCGGACGGCTCACGGAACTGCACTGCCCTGGCGCCGTTTTCCAGCACCGGCTGTACGCCAGGGAAACTCCGCCATTCGGTCGGGGACGGCGCGTCGCGCCAGGCGCGGGTAAACGTGGCGTGGGTGCGCCGCTGCATCGTAGGGTCCTGAATCAGGATGGCGCGCGCGGGCCATTCACCGCGTTGCTCCAGCAGCTCGCGGGTGAAACGGGCATTCTCGCCGCAGTTAGTGGATTTCTCTTCAACGATAATCTGCTCATCAGGCACTTCATGAAAATCGCGGGCGATACGGGCCAGGATCCCCGCCTCGGTAAGCCCGGTGGTGCGCAGATGGTTGTAACGGGGATGCTGCGCCACGGCGGCATAGAGGAACGTGGTCGAGTGACCCAACCCGCCGGTTATCAGCAGCGGCAGCCCGCTCTCTTTAGCAAGATGCGCGGCGGCGTCCACGGTCGGCAGCACCGCGTTGCCCGCGAGCACAATCAGCTGCGCATCCCCGGCGGCGGGCGCTGCGGCAAAATCGTTACGGGCGAGCCACGCGCCGATGAGGTTAACACGCTGCAGCGTGCCTTCCGAAAGCAGAGGAAAAGGCATCATGTTCATCGTCACCTCCATAGTCAAAGCCAGCATCCAGCGTACCCACTGGCGCGCCTCGCCCCTACCGGAGAGCTCCTAATCTGAGAACTGCCCCGCAATCACCGTCCCGCTTATCGAGAGCATTATATAATGCATGCGGTAATGAATTATAGAACCACCCTCCTAAATATGTCGCGGCAGGCCGCGAACCGCGCACGTTATATCATTTTTAATTTTATACAATCTGAAATAAAAGCAATTTGCTTCTTTACTACACGAATGAAAAGTAAACTTCTTGCCATTAACAAATCATCGCCCGTCGCCCCCTAAGAAAGTTATTTTTAACTGAAAAGCATTCATTCCACTTATGGAAAGTTATTTATAAAAGCAAAGGAAGGTTTAAATGACACAAAAACATTATTCATCGCCACGAATATTTCGCCTGAACGGTACGGTGGGAGCCTGCGGCACAAATAATCCCAATGAAGTAAAAACCATTCAGACCATGATCGGTGATGCGGGCTATAAAACGATTACAGGCCGGACGGTGCTCCCCAATGGCATATGTAATGGCGATACCATCGAGGCTATCCGTTGGTATCAACGTCTCTTAAACTTGTCACCGACGGGATTAGTACAGCCTATGGATCACTGGATTATGGAAGCATTAGCCGCTTCAGGCGGCATGTTCTGGCGGCCACAGCATGTCGGCGGTTCGCTCACAGTCAGGCAAGGGCAGTTTACGTTCGATAACGAAGGGATTGATTACATTACGGCGGTTGAACCTTTTCGTCAGACACAGCGTATGCCCTCCTTCTCGCGTATCCTACACTGGCCCGGAACCTATGCATCGGGCGTTACACTGGGACGAGGATATGATATGGGTAACCGAAGCGCAGGAGACATTCTGTTTCACCTGCGGCAAGCGGGTATTGAAGAATATAAAGCTCAGATTTGCGCAAGAGCGTCTGGGTTGAAAGGCAGAACTGCAGCCCGTTTCGTGCAAGACTATGGCCGTTTCACAGGAGAAATTACGCATTTACAGCAAATAAAATTATTCGAGACCGTTTACCCGGACTATGTTAACTTAGCAAAGAATTATTATATAAAATACACCCAAGGAAAATTTATTATAAGCGATGCGCCGGCATGGTCAGCACTCAATAAAAGGATAAAGGATGTGTATGTAGATATTATTTTTCAGGGTGTAACTGATATAAAAATTCTCGTTGCATGCGTGGCAAGAAATGATTGCGCGCAACTCATCACGTTAATCCGCAACACGCGCTCTTATATGGATTATGAAAATAATCGTCATCGCATCGGATATTTACAGTGAAAATTAAATATTATTTCTTCGGACTGTTAATACTTTACGCTCATGCGCAAGCCGTTCCCTTTTTCAACGGTGATGAAATCCCACACTGTCTTGCCCTGCCGCATGTTGAGGATGCCGAGGCTGCACAGCAGAAGTGCAAGGAGGATGCGTTAAAGGCATCAGAGCAAGCGCTATCAAAAACCGTTGAGCAATTACAGGCGATGATTAATGAAAACTACGACGATCCCTTTACGTTAAACGCCGATCCACCCGTGAAAATCAAAGATGTCTTCGAAGAACGCTTCAGCCAGTCACAAAAATTGTGGCTGGCCTCGCGTGATCAATTCTGCTCAGCGAAGGCCGCGCTGGTCGGCGAATGGGCGCAGAGCCAGTCGGATATTACACTCCAGTGCCTTATCGATCTTAATCACATCCGGGTTCAGGAGATCAAAACCGCCTGGGCGCTTCGCTAATCGTCATAAAACCGCATTCCCTTATAGGGCGCGGCACGGCAGGCGGCCAGCCGGGTGGCGAGACTGCCGACATGCAGCTCAAGCTGATGCCCGTCCGGGTCGAGAAAATACCAGGAATCGCCCTCGCTGCGGTTGGTTTTCCAGATTTTCACGCCCGCGGCGGTCAGGGTGTCCACCACCTGCGGGAAATCCGCCTCGCTCACGGTAAAGGCATAATGGGTGTAGTCACGGGCAGGCTGCCCGGCGTTGTCATCCAGCGACAGACAGAGCCAGAGATCGCCGCACGAAAGATACGCTCCGCCGTCCCAGCGCGCATGCAGCCGCAGCCCTGGCAGCGTCTGGTAAAACGCGAGGCTTCGCGCCACATCGCGCACCGCCAGCGTCAGGTGGTTAAGCCCGCTGAGCATCTGACGCGCTCCCGTCCTGCAGCGGTCTGGCGAAGCAGACCGCATCCTCCTGCCCCACATAGCGCCCGTAATTGTCGATGATTTCATAACCGCGGCGCAGGTAAAATTCCACCGCGCGCTGATTAGTGCGGCGGGTCTCCAGCCATGCCTGCTGATAGCCGAAGTCACGCGCGAAGCGCTCCGCCGCGCTTAATAACTGGCTGCCCGCGCCGGGGTTATCCGGCAGCGCGAACAGACGTTTGATTTCGGCGACGCCAGGCTGAAGCGGACGACAGGCCACGCAGCCGATGGCCGCGCCGCTGGCGTTACGCGCCAGTAAAAAGATCGCGCCCTTAACGCGCACATCGTCATTATCAAACGACTGCCTGCCCGAGCTGCCGGTGAGCGCCGCCAGCGTCTCGGAGAGCGCGGCCAGCAAAACGATAGCGTCAGGGTGCGTCGGGTCGCTCGGTTCAATCAGGTAATCAGGCATCTTTCTCTCTCATTCACGCGGCATCAGGCCGCATCACAGCATAGCGCAGCGGCAACCAGTTCCGCTGTAATTCAGACAACGCGCCGCCATACATTCACAATATTTTTTAAAGATTAATTTACATTCACTTGAATTATTAAAATAGCGCGCCCTAGAATAGTTAGAGCACTAACGAATGGATAACCGCCGTGGATACGCGTGACCTGACTTTCTCACATTTGCTGTGGATGACCGCCCACCACTGGCGGCTCGCGATGGACCGGCGGCTGAAAGGGCTTGGCATGAGCCAGGCGAGCTGGGTGGCCGTCGCCGCCATCGCGCGCAATGCAACGCCGCTGTCGCAGGGCGAGCTGGCGCAGCAGCTGGGCGTGGAGAGCGCGACGCTGGTGCCGCTGCTGAACCGTCTGGTGGAGCAGCATCTTGTAGAGCGCGTCACGCCGCCTGGCGATCGCCGCAAGCGGCTGCTGGTCGCCACTGACCAGGGCCAGGCGCTGTTTGAAAAGGTGAAAGTCGAGGCGGACAGCCTCAGGGAGACTATCCTTTCCACCATTCCCCCGGAAGAACTGGCCGTCACGCGTCGCGTACTGGACCGTTTGTTGCAGGAAATTGAAAAACAGTAATGCGATCGGTGAAACACGACCCTTATGCGCCGCGCGAATGGGCGCCCCATGAAAAACCGATGCTGCTCGGCTCACCGTCGACGCCGCACCATGCGCCCTGGAAGCGCATCGCCTATGGCATCGTCGGGCTGCTGGTGTGTCTGACCGGCGCGCTCGGCAACGCGATGGTCACGGCAAACCTGCAAAATTTGCAGGGCACGTTCGCGGCCTGGTCGACGGAAATCGCCTGGTTGCCCGCGGTCTACGTGATGACCAACGTCTCCATCAACCTGCTGCTGGTGAAATTTCGCCAGCAGTACGGGCTGCGCGCCTTTACCGAAGGGTTCCTGGTGCTCTACGTGCTGGTGACGTTTTTCCACCTGTTCGTTAACGATCTCAACACCGCGATTATGGTGCGCGCCGCGCACGGCATGGTGGGCGCGGCGCTCAGCTCGCTCGGCATCTATTACCAGATCCAGGCCTGGCCCGCGAAGCATCGCCTGAAGGCGCTGACCATCGGCATTACCGGTTCGCAGCTGGCGATCCCCATCGCCCGCCTCTTCTCCACCGAGCTGCTGCAACTGGAGGAGTGGCGCGGCCTCTATCTGTTTGAGCTGGGGCTGGCGCTGATTTCACTCGCCTGCGTGATTGCGCTGAAATTACCGCCGGGCGATCGCCGTAAAGTGTTTGAGAAAAAAGATTTTATTACGTTCTTACTGATGGCGCCTGGCATGGCGCTGCTCTGCGGCGCGCTGTCGCTCGGACGGCTCGACTGGTGGTTTGAAGCGCCGTGGATAGGCTGGGCCCTCGGCGCGTCGCTGGTGCTTATCATTACCGCTATCGCGTTTGAACATAACCGCGCTAACCCGCTACTGAACACCCGCTGGCTCTCCAGCGGCAGTATCGTGCGCCTCGGGCTGATTATGGTGCTGATCCGCATTGTCCTGGCGGAGCAGAACACGGGCGCTATCGGCTGGTTGCAGTATATCGGTTTACAGAATGAGCAGATGACGCACCTGGCGCTGGCGATTCTGGCGGGCGTGATTTGCGGCATCGTCACCAGCGCGCTCACTATCAACCCGCAAAAAACCGTCTGGCCGATTATGGTCTCGCTGGCGCTGATGATTATCGCCTCGCTGATGGACAGCCAGGCCACCAGCCAGACCCGCGCCGATCAGATGCTGATAAGCCAGTTTCTGCTCGGCTTCGGCAGCGCCTTTTTCCTGGCGCCCGCGATGCTGGCGGGCATCGGCGGCGTTATCGCCGATCCACGCAACCTGGTGAGCTTCTCAGTGCTGTTCGGCATGAGCCAGAACCTGGGCGGGCTAATCGGCTCGGCGTTACTCGGCACCTTTCAGACCTGGCGGGAGAAATATCACTCCAGCCTGCTCGCCGACCAGCTCTCCTCGCTCAACCCGCTGGTGAATGAACGGCTCGCGCAATACAGCCAGATCTGGAGCAACCAGCTTACGGACCCGACGCTGTTAAACACCCAGGCGGTGCAGCAGTTGCAAACTGTAGCGACCACCGAGGCCAATATTCTGGCCTATAACGATACCTGTCTGCTGACGGCGGCTATCGCCGCCTCGACGCTCTTGTGGATTTTCTGGCGGCTTATCCGCCTGCGGCTTGCCGCGCGCCGTGCCCTGAAGCAGGCGATGCAAAGCGGCCAGTAACCTGACGATTTTTTGACTGAAATGATTCTGGAGTAGTGATGAGCCAACAAGGCGCCCCCACCCCCGCGTCGCCGGAAAAAAACAACCTGCGCGTGGTGTCCTTTTTCGCCGCCGGCGCCATCGGGCTGGTCGGCCTGCTGGTGATTATGTACGCCTGGCAGCTTCCGCCGTTTACCCGCCACGCGGCTTCCACGGATAACGCCTACGTGCGCGGCATGACGACGTTTATCAGCCCGCAGGTGAACGGCTATATCACCGCCGTCAACGTGCAGGATTTCGCGCATGTGAAACAGGGCGACGTGCTGATGACCATCGATGACCGCATCTACAAACAGCGGGTGCATCAGGCGCAGGCCACGCTTGCGATGCGCGAGGCGGCGCTTGCCAACAATCTGCAACAGCGCCGCAGCGCCGAGGCGACCATCGCCCAGAATAAAGCGGCGCTCGCCAGCGCCCGCGCCCAGAGCCTGCATAATCAGGCCGATTTACGCCGTGTGAAGGAACTGGCCCAGGACGGCTCGCTGTCGGTGCGCGAGCGCGACGCCGCCATCGCCAGCGCCGCGCAGGGCAGCGCAAGCGTAGAGCAGGCCGCCGCCCAGCTTGAGGTGTCGCGTCAGAACCTGCAAAGCGTGATTGTGAACCGCGCGTCGCTGGAAGCAGATGTCGAAAATGCCCGCGCGGCGCTGGAGCTTGCTGAAATCGACCTGCAAAACACCCGTATCATCGCCCCACGCGACGGTCAGCTTGGACAAATTACCGTGCGCCAGGGCGGCTACGTGACCGCCGGAACGCGGCTGACGTCGCTGGTGCCGCCGCAGAACTGGATCATCGCCAACCTGAAAGAAACCCAGCTTGCCGATGTGAAAACCGGTCAGTCGGTCACGTTCACCGTAGACGCGCTGAACGATGAGAAATTCGAGGGCCGCGTGCAGAGCATCTCTCCGGCGACAGGCGTGGAGTTCAGCGCCATTACGCCCGATAACGCGACCGGCAACTTTGTGAAAATCGCCCAGCGTATTCCGGTACGCATCGAGGTGCTGGGTGACGCCGAAAAACGCGCCCGCCTGCGCCCCGGCATGTCGGTACAGGTCACGATCAACACCCGCAGCGAGGCGAAATAATGCGCCGCTCTCTGACTCTGCTGACCGCCGCGCTCCTGCTCGCGGGCTGTCATTCAGGCAGCGTAGAGCAGGCCCGCCCGTCGCTGGTTATTCCGCCTGCCTGGCGCGCCGCCGTCGGCCCGTCCTCGCCCACGGAAGGATTCTGGTGGCGCAATTTTCACGATGCCGCGCTTAACCGCTATGTGGACCAGGCGCTACGTTACAACAGCGACGTGCTGCTGGCCCGCGAACGCATTAACCAATATCAGGCGCAGGTACAGGCGGCGCTCGGCGATCGCTTCCCGACGCTCGACGCCGGTTTCAGCGCCGGTCGCAGCCGTTCGCAATCCGCCGCGACGGGGCTGCCGGTGTATGGCGATCTCTACAAAGGCAGCCTGAACGCCAGTTATAACGTCGATATCTGGGGCCAGTACGCCAGCGCCGCCGACGCCGCCCGGGCGAGCCTGGAGGCGCAGAAAGCGGCGGCCGCCGCCGCGAACCTCACCGTGGCGTCGCAGGTCGCGAGCGGTTATATCACGCTGCTGGCGCTGGATGAGCAGCTTCGGGTGACGCAATCAACGCTTGCCGCGCGCGAAGACGCCCTGAAGCTGGCGAAACGCCAGTATGAAACCGGCTACAGCTCACGGCTGGAGCTGATGCAGTCGGAATCCGAAGTGCGCGCCACGCGCGCGCAAATCCCGCAGATCCAGCACCAGATCACGCAGCAGGAAAACGCGCTGAGCATTCTCATCGGCCAGAACCCCGGCCCGGTCGCGCGCGGCGGCGAGTTCGACGCCTTAAGCCCGCTTACGATCCCCTCCCAGTTGCCGTCATCATTGCTGAACCGCCGCCCGGATATCGTCCAGGCCGAACAGACGCTGGTGGCGAGCGATGCGCAGCTGCAAGTGGCCCGCGCGCGTCTGCTGCCGGGCATTAACCTTACCGCGTCGGGATCGCTTCAGGAGAATACCCTGCCGGAACTGCTCGCCAATCCGTTGCGGCTCTGGAGCGTGGGCGCCAGCGTACTGGCGCCGCTGCTCAACCGCGAGGCGCTGAATGCGCAGGTTGACGTGACAACGTCACAAAAAAATCAGGCGTTGTACAGCTATGAGAGCACGGTACGCAACGCCTTTAAGGAAGTGAACGACAGTCTTGACGCGGTGCAACGTCTTGGCGAACAGCTCGTTGAACTACAGGCGCAGGCGCAGGCTGCCCAGGAGACGCTGCGTATCGCCCATAACCGTTACCAGAACGGGTACGCCTCGTATCTTGATGAGCTGGATGCCCGCCGCACGCTCTTTACGGCGCAGCTTAACGTGGTGCAGGTGAAAAATAATCTGCTGCTGGCGCAGGTGGATCTCTACCGGTCGCTCGGCGGCGGGTGGCCGGGAGGCGCAGCGCAAAGCGGGAAACCCGGCTATGCTCCATAGGTGGCCCACCCGTAGCATAACGCGCCCGCGCGGCGCGCTTTCAGGAGAGCGGTTCGATGCAGCAAGAATGGAGCGAAGTGGACGAGTATCTCGCGCAGGCGCTAATTCCCGCCGATCCGCTGATGGCGCAGGTGCTGGAGAACAACCGTCTGGCGGGTCTGCCGCCGCATGATGTATCACCCTTGCAGGGGCAGTTTCTGGGGCTTTTAGTGATGATGACCGGCGCGAAACGGGTGCTGGAAATCGGCACCCTCGGCGGTTACAGCACGCTGTGGCTGGCGCGCGCGCTGCCGGAGGATGGCGTGGTGGTGACGCTTGAGGCGAATGCGGAACACGCCGCTGTGGCGGCCGCCAACCTGGCGCTGGCGAGCGTGACGCCGAAAGTGCAGCTGCGCGTGGGGCCTGCGGCGGAAAGCCTGCCGCTGTACGCCGACGAGCCGCCCTTCGATCTGATTTTTATTGATGCCGATAAACCGAATAACCCGCTGTACCTGGAATGGGCGTTGACGCTCTCACGCACCGGCACGGTAATTGTCGGCGATAACGTAGTACGCGACGGCGCCGTAACCGACCCGCAGAGCGACGATTTACGCGTCCAGGGCGTGCGAACCTTCATTGAGATGCTGGGCAACCACCCGCGCCTGCGCGCCACCGCGCTGCAAACCGTCGGCAGCAAGGGCTGGGACGGATTTACGCTGGCGGTGGTGAAGTAATTACGGCGTGGCGGGTGCGCTTCGCTTACCCGCCCTACGTACAGATTAGCGTGGGTGTTGTAGGGTGGGTAAGCGCAGCGCACCCACCATTACCCAATTCAACAACAACTCACAACTCTAAACCGCGACTACCGGCGCCGCTCACCAACGTTAAACTCCCCGCTATCCCCCGCCCAGGTTTTTGGGTACAACCCGCGCGCCACATCACGGTGAAACGACGAAAACGGCCATTCGCACACCTGGCGCACCCAACCATGTTTAACCGGGTTGAAATAGACGTAATCCCTATGCCGCCGAAAATCCTTTTCATCACGAATGCCATGCTCCCAGAAGCGCCGCTGCCAGACCGTATCTGCCGCTCGTCGCGGCGTCAACGCGCGGGTAAACCCCTTTTTGATCTCCTGCCAGCGGAGGGAATAATCGTTGTCACCCTCCGGCAGCGTCCAGATACAGTGCATATGTTCGGGCAGCACCACCCAGGCGTCGATCGTAAAGGGATAGCGGCGTTTCACGCGAGCAACCTGCGCGCGCAGCAGGTCAATGGCGCGGCATAACAGCAGGCTGCGACGGTCGCGTAAATTGACGGTAAAAAACCAGGTGTTGCCGGGAATATAAAGCCTGCGATAGCGGGACATACGATTCGCCTCCATCCATGAGACAGGTTGCCGTTTTCATGGTGGGTGCGCTTACGCTTACCCACCCTACGGGAGTTGTCGCGGGTTTATAACATGTACGATGGGCATTCGCTTTTTGGGGATGTCAGGTTTGCGAGAGAGATTCCGGAACGGCGGGTGCGCTTCGCTTACCCGCCCTACGCACTACGCCCTGCGCAAAGGTTAACGGGGGTGTTGTAGGGTGGGTAAGCGCAGCGCACCCACCGTCGCCACATTACGCACCTACCCATGCCACACGAACACCCACCGCCCTCACCCTTACGCCCCGCCCACCTGCTCCATCGCCTGCAACACGCGCTTATCGGAGACCGGATATGGCGTGCCGAGCTGCTGGGCGAAATAACTCACGCGCAGCTCCTCGATCATCCAGCGGATCTCCTGTACGTCGTCGTCGTCGCGACGCGCGGGCGGCAGCTTGTTGAGCCACTGCTGCCACGCCTGCTGTACGGCTTCCACCTTCAGCATCTGCGCGCGGTCGCGGTGCGGGTCGACGGCCATTTTCTCAAGCCGTTTTTCAATGGCGTTGAGATAACGCAGCGTGTCGCCGAGGCGCTTATAACCGTTGCCGGTGACAAACCCGCGATACACCAGCCCGCTCATCTGGGCTTTAACATCCGACAGGCCGAGCGCCATCGTCATATCCACACGCCCTTTCAGGCGCTTATTGATACTAAAGACCGCCGTCAGGATCTGTTCGACCTGCTTTGCGATATCCACCACGGTATCGTTGAGCTGCGCGCGCACGTTATCGTGAAGCTGCGCAAAGCCCGTCTCGCTCCATACCGGCCCGCCGTTCTCGGCGATAAGCTTATCGACGCCGCAGGAGATGCAGTCGTCAATCAGATCCAGCACCTTGCCGTACGGGTTGAAATAGAGCCCCAGCTTCGCTTTGTTCGGCAGTTTCTCGTGCAGATATTTAATCGGCGACGGAATGTTCAGCAGCAACAGGCGGCGCAGGCCGCGCCACATGGCGTGCTGCTGCTCCTGCGGGTTGTCGAACAACCGGATGCCGACGCTCTCTTTCTCATCCACCAGCGCCGGGAACGCTTTCACCTGGTAGCCGCCGCGCTTCTGCTCATAGCGCTCGGGCAGCGTGCCGAAGCTCCAGATATGCAGCCCGCTCTGCTCAATGCCGTCATCCGCCACCGCGGAAAGCGTCTCCTGCACTTTATCCTTGAGCCCCTCTTTCAGCGCATGGAGATCTTTGCCCTCGCGCAGCTTGCGGCCTTTCTCATCCACCACGCGGAAGGTCATTTTAAGATGATCGGGCACCTGTTCGGCCTGCCACGCCTCGCGGTCAATCGTCACGCCGGTCATACGGCGCAACTCGCGCTCCAGCGCGTCCAGCAGCGGCAGCTCCAGCGGCGTAACGCGGCCTAAAAACGCCTCGGCGTAGTTGGGCGCCGGAACGAAATTGCGGCGCACCGGTTTCGGCAGCGATTTAATCAGCGCGATGATGAGCTCGCGGCGCATTCCCGGCACCTGCCACTCAAAGCCCACGTCTTCGACCTGGTTTAACAGCGGCAGCGGGATGTGTACCGTCACGCCGTCGGCGTCGCCGCCCGGCTCAAACTGGTAGGACAGGCGCAGCTTCAGGTTGCCCTGATGCCAGAAGTTCGGGTAATCGAGCTTGCTGACTTTCTCCGCGCCCTCTTTAATCAACATGCTCTTTTCAAAATTGAGCAGATCCGGCGTCTCGCGGCTCGCCTGCTTCCACCAGCTGTCGAAGTGGCGGGCGGAAATCGCATCAACGCTGATGCGCTGATCGTAAAACTCAAACAGCGTGTCGTCGTCCACCAGAATGTCGCGGCGACGCGATTTATGCTCCAGCTCTTCCACTTCGGCGCGCAGCTTCTGGTTTTCGCGGAAAAAGGCGTGACGCGTCTGCCAGTCGCCTTCCACCAGCGCATGACGGATAAACAGCTCCCGGGAGAGCACAGGATCGATCTGGCTGTAGTTGACGCTGCGCGCGGCCACGATGGGCAGGCCGTAGAGCGTCACTTTCTCGCTCGCCATCACGGCGCCCTGCGCCCGCTCCCAGTGCGGCTCGCTGTATGAGCGCTTAATGAGGTGCTGCGCCACCGGTTCGATCCACTCTGGATCGATACGCGCCGCGATGCGGCCCCACAGCCGGCTGGTCTCCACCAGCTCCGCCACCATTGCCCACTTCGGCGGCTTTTTAAACAGTCCCGAGCCCGGGAAAATGGAGAACCGCGCGTTGCGCGCGCCGGTGTACTCCTGTTTATCGGCGTCTTTCATGCCGATGTGCGACAGCAGGCCGGTCAGCAGCGCCGTGTGCACCTCGCGGTAGCCCGCCGGTTCGCTGTTTACCGGAATGCCCAGCTCTTTCACCACCTGGCGCAGCTGGGTGTAGATATCCTGCCATTCGCGCACCCGCAGGTAATTAAGGTAATCGGTACGGCACAGACGGCGGAATTGATTGGACGAGAGCGCTTTCTGCTGCTCGCCGAGGTAGTTCCACAGGTTCACGAAGCCCAGGAAATCGGACTCTTTATCGTGGAAGCGGCGGTGTTTTTCATCCGACGCCTGCTGTTTATCGAGCGGACGCTCGCGCGGATCCTGAATCGACAGCGCCGAGGTGATGATCATCGCCTCGCGCACGCAGCCATGCTTTTGCGCCTCCAGCACCATGCGCGCGAGACGCGGGTCCACCGGCAGTTGCGACAGCTGACGGCCCAGCGGCGTCAGTTTATACACCGACGCCTGCGCGTCAGTCGTAATCGCGCCGAGCTCTTCCAGCAGGCGCACGCCGTCCTGAATGTTGCGCTTATCCGGCGCTTCGACAAACGGGAACGCCGCGATATCGCCAAGACCCAGCGCCGTCATTTGCAGAATAACGGACGCCAGGTTGGTGCGCAGGATTTCCGGGTCGGTAAATTCAGGGCGCGACAGGAAATCATCTTCCGAATAGAGACGAATACAGATGCCTTCCGAGACGCGCCCGCAGCGCCCTTTACGCTGGTTAGCGGAGGCCTGGGACACCGGCTCGATAGGCAGCCGCTGCACTTTGGTGCGGTAGCTGTAACGGCTGATGCGCGCCGTACCGGGGTCTATCACATATTTAATGCCCGGCACCGTCAGCGAGGTTTCCGCCACGTTGGTCGCCAGCACAATGCGTCGCCCCGAATGCGACTGGAACACCCGGTTCTGCTCGCTGTTTGAGAGGCGCGCATAGAGCGGCAGCACCTCGGTGTGCGGCAGGTTGAGCTTCATCAGGCCGTCGGCGGTGTCGCGAATTTCGCGCTCGCCGCTCATAAAAATCAGGATGTCGCCCGGCCCTTCGCGGCCCAGCTCTTCCACGGCGTCGAAAATCGCCTGTAACTGGTCGCGCTCGGTATCGTCCGCCTCTTCGACGATCGGGCGATAGCGCACCTCAACCGGATAAGTACGGCCGGAAACTTCGATAATCGGCGCGTTGTTGAAGTGGCGCGAGAAGCGTTCAGGATCGATGGTCGCCGACGTAATAATGATCTTCAGATCCGGGCGCTTTGGCAGCAGCTCGCGCAGATAGCCCAGCAGAAAATCGATGTTCAGGCTGCGCTCGTGCGCCTCATCGATAATGATGGTGTCGTACTGCATCAGCAGACGGTCCTGCTGGATCTCCGCCAGCAAAATACCGTCGGTCATCAGCTTGACCATGGTGTTGTCGCTGACGTGATCGCTGAAGCGCACTTTATAGCCCACGCAGCCGCCCGGCTCGGTGTGCAGCTCTTCGGCGATGCGGTTCGCGACGGTACGCGCCGCGAGACGGCGCGGCTGGGTGTGGCCGATAAGCCCTTTCACCCCGCGCCCCAGCTCCATGCAGATTTTCGGCAACTGGGTCGTTTTCCCGGAGCCGGTCTCCCCCGCCACGATAACGACCTGGTGGTCGCGCACGGCGTTAAGAATATCCTGCTTCTTCTGGCTGACCGGCAGGTTTTCCGGGTAAGTAATAGCCGGGCGCGCCGCTTCGCGCAGCAGGACTCTCCCTGCCGCCTCGCTCATCTCTTGAGAGAGCTGTTCGAAAAGCGCCTGCTGAGATTCAGTATTTTTAATCTTTTTGGCCCCGTGCAGGCGACGAGCGAAGCGGCTTTTATCGCGCAGCATCAGCGAGTCGAGACGTGACATCAGGGCGGAGAGGGTAATGTTTTGTTTTTCCATCATGGTGTTATGCGGCCTGTGCGCGGCCCGTTATAGCTAAAGGTTTCGTTAAGCGTAGAGTACCACACCGCTTCCTGGCGCGCCTTGTTCAAAAATTTAGAACATAGACTTCGATATATTGCGCTATCACTGTAATCGGTTTGTGAATACAGTTGTCGTCAAGCAACGGGGGCAACCGCCCTGACAACCAAATCAAAAGGAACATCCCATGAGCAAAGTACTCGTTCTGAAGTCCAGTATTCTGGCAGGTTACTCCCAGTCCAACCAGCTTTCCGACTACTTCGTGGATCAGTGGCGTGAAAAGCACAGCACGGATGAAATCACCGTGCGCGACCTGGCGGCAAACCCGGTGCCGGTACTGGATGGCGAACTGGTCGGCGCGCTGCGTCCGTCAGACGCGCCGCTGACCCCGCGTCAGCAGGACGCGCTGTCGCTCTCTGATGAACTGATTGCTGAGCTTAAGGCGCATGACGTCATTGTTATTGCGGCGCCGATGTACAATTTCAACATCCCGACCCAGCTCAAGAACTACTTTGACCTGGTAGCCCGCGCCGGCGTGACGTTCCGCTACACCGAGAAAGGCCCGGAAGGTCTGGTGACCGGCAAACGCGCTATCGTGCTGACCACCCGCGGCGGCATCCATAAAGATACCCCGACCGATCTCGTAACGCCGTACCTCTCCCTGTTCCTGGGCTTTATCGGCATCACCGACGTAAACGTCGTGTTTGCCGAAGGCGTGGCCTACGGCCCGGAAATGGCGACCAAAGCGCAGAGCGACGCCAAAGCCGCTATCGACGCGCTGGTCTCTGCGTAATCAGACAGCCAGACGAAAAAACCGCCCTTCGGGGCGGTTTTTTTATGGGCGAAAGCGGCGTTACGCTACAACCCACGGCGTTTCATCGAGCGCGAACACCAGCGTGTTATCGCGCACCTGGTAGGGAATGGTGTAGGTACGCGGATCGTGCATATTGCGATCGCAGCAGGGCTCGAAATAGTGCACCAGACAGCGGAACGTAAACGTGCTGTCGGTGATGTCGGTGACCTCAAACGACTCCGGCTGATACGCGTAGCGGATATCGTCCGGGTGCTCGGACATCACCAGCGATTTAAACAGCCCGGCGTTGGCGCGCAGCACCTGCGCGATAGCGGATAACGACGACGCCTGGTCGCCGTCCAGCGGCAGAGTATATTCAGTTGCCATAAGGTTTCTCCTGTAAAAACGTCTCCCGAGCGTGACACAGGCGCGCAGCCTCGTCTGTTACCCGTGGGGAGTAGCGCCGTTATTTTTTCATCCACCGGCCATTGATGCCGCGCACGTACTCGCCGGGTTTGCTGCGCGTCACCAGCTTCTGCCCCGCCATTTTAGCCACGGCATCGACCGGCAATCCGTTCTGTTGCGCCACCTCGCGGTAGCTTGCGGCGCGCGCCTGGTTAATGCGCGCCACCAGCGCCGCCGTCTCAGCATCCTGCGCCACCGGCGCGAGATAACCGGTGAGCGTTTCGCCCACCCGCCCCTGCGCGCGGGCCTCTTCCAGCGTCAGCGCATAACTGACGGGGCTTGCCAGCAACAGCGCCAGCATCACGACCAGCAGGCTTCTCATTGGCTCGCCTCCTCAGAAGAGATCGCTGCGGCTTTGCAGCAACGCTTCGACGTCTTTATCCACTTTAATATGGATATCGTGTTCAATTTTGACGTTCATATTAATGGTAATCGGCTCTTTCGGCGCCGCCACCTCAATGCGCGGCGTACAGCCGCCCAGCGCCAGCGGGATGAGGCCCGCCATCAGCGTGATGATGATTTTCATGGTTGTTCCTCGCAGGTCTTCCCTGACGTTGCCTTGCAGCGCGCGGCGGGGAGCGTCGCGTGTTGTTCAAGCCAGGACTGTAAATTGTCGCCGAAACGTAAACTGCGCCACAGCGTGAAAAGATTTTCCTGATGCTGATAGTTAAGCCGCACGCCGCTGGTTTTGCCGTCCACGTGGCTTTCGCCACGGAATTCCGAGCGCATGCGCAGCACGCCGAGATTATCAACATCCAGCCGCGTCCAGGAGCGGGAGATTTCCATATAGCGCAGCCAGTTGACCGCCGCCGCGGCCGCCGCGTTATCGCGCGCCATCGCGTCCGCCATCTCTTTATCCATGCGCAGCGTCAGCGGGCCGGGGCTGGTGAGCCAGCCGTCATGCACAATCCACTGCGGGTTATCGAGCCACAGCGGCAGCGCGCCGTTAATGGCCCCGGAGAGCGCCACCTGTTTGACGTTGGTCGCGGTGATGAGTTCGCTCGACGAGATATTTTCCAGACGCAACAGCCCGGCCGTGTGCTGCGGCAGGCGTAACTGCTGCATGCGGATTTTGCCGCCGAGCAGCGACGCGCTGACGTCGCTTAGCACCAGCGGATTTGCCTCGCTCCACGGGTAGCTGCCCTGGAGCGACGCCGTGATATCCCGCGCCGGCACCTGGCTTTGGATCTCCGCGATATTCAGGCGCACCGGCCCGCGCGTGCCAAACTGCCAGGTCGAATCGCGAAAGCGGAACGGCAGCACGAAGTCAACGCCGTTGAACTGGTTGTCTTTGGTCCAGGCGCTGCCCTGTTTCACCACGCCGTGGCCTCCCGCCTCGAAACCCTGGCCTGCAGCGGCGGAGAACGCCACCTGGGCGTAAAAGCCGCCGTCGCGCAGCAGCAGCTTCCAGTCTGGCGGCAGCAGCGGCTGGAATACGGCCAGCGGCTGCGGCGACCACCAGGCCTGACCGCGCAGCCGTTCGCCATCCCAGCGGCCATTGACGCGTACCGGCCCGATCTCGCCCGCGTGCAGGTCGCCTTTAAACTGAAACGCGCTCGGGTCGCGCCCCTGCACGCTAAAGTTGAGCGTCGACGGCGGCAGGCTGGCGCCGCTGGTAAAATGCGTCGTCCCGGCATCGAGCTTCAGCGCGCCCTCCAGCGCCTGGGCGGCGGCGCCCCGCGCCCAGCGCACCGGCGTGCTGAGCGCCAGTTGCGGGCGCTCGACCGTCATGCTGCCGTACTGCCATTGATCAAAACGCGTGTTGAGTTCGCTGAGCGTAACGACGTCGTCGCGCCACTCGCCGCGACCGCCAATCGACCAGCGCGATCGCATCGGTTCAAAGGTGCCGTTGCCCCAGTAGCGCCAGCGCCACAGGCCAGCGTCAGGCAGAAAATCCTCGGCGCGGCCATCGAGATGCAGCAGCATATCGCCCTGGCCGGGCTCGCTGGCGCGGGCGATGGCCTGTAAACGCCCGTCGATGCCTTTTTCCGTGACGGTGACGCCCGCGAGCGGCCAGCGGATCTCTTCGATATTCAGCGCATCAATGAGTCGCCCGCGCGAGCGCAGCAGCGCGCCCGGCATAAAATGCAGCTCCGGCGACAGCAACGGGCCGCGCAGCATGGCGGGCAAACCAGCGTAAATCGCCAGCGCGTCCTGTTTGGCCTCGCCGGTGATGCGCAGCGGCATCGCGCTTTCGCGCAGGCTCAGGGTGCCGGGGCCGAAGGTCAGCACCGCGTTGCCCTTCCCGGCGTTCCCCTGCGTCACCACATTTATGCGCCCGCTGACGCGCGCCGCGTCCAGCCCGCCGCGCCAGTTCTCCACACGCAGCGCGGATCGTCCGCTCAGCGGAAACCCCTGATACGGCCAGCGCCAGCGCCCGTCGCTGAAGGCGAATGAATCGTGGCCGGCCTGCCACGGGAGATCGAGCAGCGGATCGGGATCGTCCTGCGCGAAGACCAGCAGTTGCCCTTCGCCGCCGCGCCAGGTCACCTCGGCGCGGGCGTCATACGGCGCCCGGGGCAGCGAAAACCGCGCCTGCGCCTCGCCTTTGGTCGGAATGCCGTCCGGCATCAGCGCGAGCGTAAAATCGCCGAGCAGCGACACTGGCGGCTGGCCGTCAAAGAGCGCCAGACGCAGTTGTTCAACCTTCAGCGCCTGCCCTTCGAGACGCGCTTTGACCTCCAGCTTATCGCCGCTAAACGCCACCCTTTGCGCCTGGGGGCTCAGGCTCAACTGCAATGCGCCGACGTAATCAGGCAGGTCGGCGAGCGTAAGGCGCGCAATATCGACCTCGCTTTCCGGCAGCATCGCCTGCCACTGGGCGAGCGTGCGCGGCGCGCCGGGCGCGGGGGCGTCAGGGATGGCGCTAAAGCAGCCGGTGTTAAGAGCGAGCGCGTCAAGATGCAGCCGCCAGCGCGTCGGGTGGCTTAGCACCACGTTTTGCGCGTGAGCGAGTTCACAGTTACCTGCGAAATAACGCAGATCCGGCAGCACGATAGCGGAGCGGGTCAGGCGCGGGCGCTGCTCCAGCGCAATGCGCGTACCCTGCGGCAGCCAGACGCCCGCGAGCGTCGGCAGCCAGTAGCCTGCGGTTAAGAGCAGCGCCAGAGGAAGCAGCACAACCAGAAGTAATAAAGCGATGACGGCTCTGTATTTACCCTTCATGGGCCGTTAATATCCTGATTCAGCGAGAATTTATGCCGAAGAAAGCCGTTATTCTGACAGCTTTGCCGGGCGAGGTGAAGCCAGGGCGGCTCTGAAAGCATAGTTGACCTAGAATTAGAGGTAAGCAGCTGTTCGACAATTATTTTTTAAACTTTGTACGACATTTTTAATTATGCTAACGTGATCACAGCAAATCACTGGAGAAAGTCTTATGAAACTGGCGGTTTATAGCACAAAGCAGTACGACAAAAAGTATTTGCAGCATGTTAACCAGGATTATGGCTTCGATCTTGAATTTTATGACTTCCTGTTAACCGAGCGCACGGCGAAAACCGCGTTGAACTGTGACGGCGTCTGTATTTTCGTTAACGACGACGCCAGCCGCCCGGTGCTGGAAGAGCTGAAAAAGCATGGCGTGAAGTTTATCGCGCTGCGCTGCGCGGGCTTTAACAACGTCGATCTCGACGCCGCGAAAGAGCTGGGGATGAAAGTGGTGCGCGTGCCGGCTTATTCTCCCGAAGCCGTCGCTGAACATGCGGTAGGCATGATGATGTGTCTCAACCGCCGCATTCACCGCGCGTATCAACGCACCCGCGATGCTAACTTTAACCTTGAAGGGCTGACCGGTTTTACAATGTACGGCAAGACCGCAGGCGTTATCGGCACCGGTAAAATCGGCGTCGCGGCGCTGCGCATCCTGAAAGGCTTTGGCATGCGTCTGCTGGCGTTCGATCCGTACCCGAGCGCCGCCGCGCTGGAAATTGGCGTCGAATATGTCGACCTGCCGACCCTGCTGGCGCAATCCGATGTGATTAGCCTTCACTGCCCGCTGACCCCGGAAAACTATCACCTGCTTAACCAGAGCGCGTTTGAGCAGATGAAAGATGGCGTGATGATCATCAACACCAGTCGCGGCGCCCTGATCGATTCTCAGGCGGCGATCGAAGCGCTTAAATGCCAGAAAATCGGCGCGCTGGGCATGGACGTGTATGAAAACGAGCGCGATCTGTTCTTTGAAGATAAATCCAACGACGTGATTCAGGATGATGTGTTCCGCCGTCTCTCCGCCTGCCACAACGTGTTGTTCACCGGCCATCAGGCGTTCCTGACGGAAGAGGCGCTTATCAGCATTTCTGAAACTACGCTTGGCAATCTGCGCCAGCTGGAACAAGGCCAGCCTTGCCCTAACGAGCTGGTGTAACACCGCCGACGCGCCGCCTGGCGCGTCGCGTTTTTTTCCTCGGGGAGACGCCCATGAAAAACATCCTTTTCACGTTACTGGCGGCAATGACCCTCGCGGGCTGCCAGAGCGCCACCTCTTCGCACGTCACGCCTGACATGCTGCAACATCACCGCTACGTACTGCAAACCGTGAACGGCGCGCCGCTCGACGCCACGCGCCGTGTGCCTGAGCTGAGTTTTGGCGAGCAAATGCATGTCTCCGGCAGCATGTGTAACCGCTTTATGGGTCAGGGAGAGCTGCAGGGCGATACGCTGAAGGTGCAGGGGCTGGCGTCAACGCGGATGCTGTGCGCCGAGCCGCAGCTTAATGAACTGGATAAGCTGATAAATGAGATGTTAAGTCAGGGAGCGACGGTGAGCGTGGAGAAACAGCAACTCACCCTGAAATACCGCCAGTAC
This sequence comes from Cronobacter sp. EKM101R, assembly GCF_963888145.1. Lineage (NCBI taxonomy): Bacteria > Pseudomonadati > Pseudomonadota > Gammaproteobacteria > Enterobacterales > Enterobacteriaceae > Cronobacter > Cronobacter sp. EKM101R. The sequence goes on from NZ_CAWPHW010000012.1 coordinate 588,264, forward strand.
AGTCTGGTCTATAAACTGGCGGATCTGATGTCGTAATCAGTACGCGGCGCACGCGCCAGAGGCGAGCGCCGCTTCGCTGCAGCGTTTGCCGTTGGGCAGTGCGCACATGCCGGTAGACGTGCCGTCAAGCTGGCGCGCGACCGACAGCGAGCCCCCGACCATCGCGCAGTTCGCCTGCCCTGCGCTCGACATCGCAGCCCGCATTCCCGGCGGCACATGGGCCGCGGTGGCCTGCTGAACGGGTTCGCTGCTGCATGCCGATAATAATAACGCGGCACATCCTACCCAAAACGCTGCTCGCATGTTTCTCCCCTTTCGTTGACAAGCAAAACCTGAGCATCATAGGCCGCCCGACGCGGCGCGTCGAGATTCCCGCTGCTGCTTTTTTGGACGAAGACACAATTTTTTGCGCTTTTCGGCGTTCTTCTCTTGATCCTGCGCATGAAATGATTCACCTGGCGAATAGTCAGTACACAAAAACGAAAATCCCGATCCCGGGGGTTTGCTAGAATTCCCTTATTACTACAGGGTCTGTCGCCCCCGCGCAGACCTGACAATGTTGCGCAATGTAAGGGTCTTTTATGATTACTACCGACGGCAACGGCGCAGTCGCTTCAGTCGCTTTTCGCACCAGTGAAGTTATCGCCATTTATCCCATCACGCCGAGCTCCACGATGGCGGAGCAGGCCGATGCCTGGGCCGGCAACGGGATGAAAAACGTCTGGGGCGACGTCCCGCGCGTGGTGGAGATGCAGTCCGAGGCGGGCGCTATCGCCACCGTCCACGGCGCGCTCCAGACGGGCGCCCTCTCCACCTCGTTTACCTCTTCCCAGGGCCTGCTGTTAATGATCCCGACGCTCTATAAGCTCGCCGGTCAGTTAACGCCCTTTGTGCTGCACGTGGCGGCGCGTACCGTCGCCACCCACGCGCTGTCGATTTTCGGCGATCATTCAGACGTCATGGCCGTGCGCCAGACCGGCTGCGCGATGCTGTGCGCCGCAAGCGTGCAGGAGGCGCAGGATTTCGCGCTGATTTCCCATATCGCCACGCTGAAAAGCCGCGTGCCGTTTATTCATTTTTTCGACGGGTTTCGCACCTCACACGAAATCAACAAAATCGCGCCGCTCGCCGATGACACGATCCGCGCCCTGCTGCCCCAGGCGGAGATTGACGCCCACCGCGCCCGCGCGCTCAACCCGGAACACCCGGTGATCCGCGGCACCTCCGCCAACCCGGATACCTATTTCCAGTCCCGCGAGGCAACCAACCCCTGGTATAACGCGGTCTATGACCATGTCGAACAGGCGATGAACGATTTCGCCGCCGCCACGGGCCGCCAGTACAGGCCGTTTGAGTATTACGGCCATCCGGAGGCCGAACGGGTGATTCTCCTGATGGGCTCCGCCAGCGGCACCTGCGAAGAAGTGGTGGATGAACTGCTCACGCGCGGCGAGAAAGTGGGCGTGCTGAAAGTGCGCCTGTTCCGCCCGTTCAGCGCGCATCACCTGCTGGCGGCGCTGCCGCAGAGCGCCCAGCGTATCGCGGTACTCGATCGCACCAAAGAGCCGGGCGCGCACGCGGAGCCGCTTTATCTGGATGTGATGACCTCGCTGGCGGAAGCCTTTAACCGCGGCGAGCGCGACAGCCTGCCGCGCGTCATCGGCGGGCGCTACGGACTCTCCTCTAAAGAATTTGGCCCGGACTGCGTGCTGGCGGTCTTTAATGAACTGAGCGCTGCCACGCCGAAACCGCGCTTTACCGTCGGTATTTACGATGACGTGACGCATCTCTCCCTGCCGCTGCCGGAAAATACGCTGCCTTCCCATGCGCGCCTGGAAGCGCTGTTTTACGGGCTGGGCAGCGACGGCAGCGTCTCGGCCACCAAGAACAACATTAAAATTATTGGTAACGCGACGCCGTGGTACGCACAGGGCTATTTCGTTTACGACTCCAAAAAGGCGGGCGGCCTGACCGTTTCCCACCTGCGCGTCAGCGAGCGGCCGATTAACTCCGCGTATCTGGTCAGCCAGGCGGATTTTGTCGGCTGTCATCAGTTGCAGTTTATCGATAAATACCCGATGGCCGAACGCCTGAAGCCTGGCGGCATTTTCCTGATTAACACGCCTTACGCCCCGGATGAGGTCTGGCACCAGTTGCCGCAGGAAGTTCAGGCGGCGCTGAATAACAAAAACGCGCGCGTCTTTGTGGTGAACGCCGCGAAAATCGCCCGCGAATGCCAGCTCGGTGCGCGTATCAACACCGTCATGCAGATGGCGTTTTTCCATCTGACGCAGATCCTGCCGGGCGACAGCGCCCTGCAGGCGCTCCAGGGCGCCATCGCCAAAAGCTACGGCAGCAAAGGCCAGGAGCTGGTGGAGCGTAACTGGCAGGCGCTGGCGCTGGCCCGCGAATCTCTCTTCGAAGTGGCGCGCCAGCCCGTCGATGAAAGCAGCCATGTGCGCCCGCCGGTGGTCTCCGACGCCGCGCCCGATTTTGTGAAAACCGTCACCGCCGCCATGCTGGCGGGCCTTGGCGATGCGCTGCCGGTCTCCGCGCTGCCCCCGGACGGCACCTGGCCGCTCGGCACGACCCAGTGGGAGAAACGCAACATCGCCGAGGCGATCCCCATCTGGAAAGAAGAGCTTTGCACTCAGTGCAATCACTGCGTCGCCGCCTGCCCGCACTCGGCTATCCGCGCCAAAGTGGTGGCCCCGGAAGCGCTCGCCGACGCGCCCGGCTCCCTCGCCGCGCTGGATGTGAAATCCCGCGATATGCGCGGCCAGAAATATGTGCTCCAGGTGGCCCCGGAAGACTGCACCGGCTGCAACCTGTGCGTCGAGGTCTGCCCGGCGAAAGACCGGCAGAACCCGGAAATCAAAGCGATCAATATGATGTCGCGCCTGGAGCATGTGGAGGAAGAGAAGCGCAACTACGATTTCTTCCTGAGCCTGCCGGAGATCGATCGCAGCACGCTGGAGCGTATCGACATTCGCACCTCGCAGCTCATCACGCCGCTGTTTGAATACTCCGGCGCGTGCTCCGGCTGTGGGGAAACGCCCTATATCAAGCTGCTGACCCAGCTTTACGGCGACCGTATGTTGATTGCCAACGCCACCGGCTGCTCGTCGATTTATGGCGGCAACCTGCCCTCGACGCCGTATACCACCGATGCCAATGGCCGCGGTCCGGCGTGGGCAAATTCGCTGTTTGAGGATAATGCGGAGTTTGGCCTCGGTTTTCGCTTAACGGTCGATCAGCATAAGGCCCGCGTGCAGCGTCTGCTGACGCAGTTTGCCGATACGCTCTCGCCCGCGCTGTTTGATGCGCTGCAAAGCGATGCAACGCCGCAGGCGCGTCGCGAACAGGTCGCCGAGCTGCGCCAGCAGTTACAGGGCGTGGAAGGCGCGCAACAGCTGCTCGCCGATGCCGACGCGCTGGTGGAGAAATCTATCTGGCTGATTGGCGGCGACGGCTGGGCGTATGACATCGGCTTTGGCGGCCTTGACCATGTGCTGAGCCTCACTGAGAACGTCAATATTCTGGTGCTTGATACGCAGTGTTACTCCAACACCGGCGGACAGGCGTCGAAAGCCACGCCGCTCGGCGCGGTGACGAAATTCGGCGAGCACGGCAAACGCAAGGCGCGTAAAGATCTGGGCGTGAGCATGATGATGTACGGTCATGTGTATGTGGCGCAGATTTCGCTTGGCGCGCAGCTTAACCAGACGGTGAAAGCGATTCAGGAGGCGGAAGCTTACCCCGGCCCGTCGCTGATTATTGCCTACAGCCCCTGCGAGGAGCATGGCTACGATCTGGCGCTGAGCCACGATCAGATGCGCCAGCTCACCGCGACGGGCTTCTGGCCGCTCTATCGCTTCGACCCGCGTCGCGCCGACGAAGGCAAGCTGCCGCTGTCGCTCGATTCTCGCCCGCCGTCAGACGCGCTGGCGGAAACCCTGCTCGCCGAGCAGCGCTTCCGCCGTCTCAACGCCCAGCAGCCGGAGGTGGCCGAACAGCTCTGGAAAGACGCCGCCGCCGATCTGCAAAAACGCTACGACTTCCTGGCGCAGCTCGCGGGCAAAGCCGAGAAAGTCAGCGAATAAGTTAGCGCGCCCCTTTAACGCCCCTGTTTTTTACAGGGGCATTTGCTCCCAGCTCCTCGCGGCTTAATACCCGGTACCACGTGAATTTATCGCCGGTGGTGCATTTCACCGCCACGCCGTGTAAATCCCCGTCCTTCAGAAAAAACCCACGATATTGATTTTCACCCACCGCTAAATAACGCGCTTTTTCACCAAGATCATAAATCGTCTGGTAGCGGTCGCCACAGCGGAACGTACTGCGCGTATCGAACTGATAAAAGGAATTTAATAGTGCCCCGCCGAGGGTGCGGGTATTAGCCATAATTAAACCGGGCATGACGCTGGCAAACGCCGCCACCAGTAATATCTGGCTGCCCATGGCAAGCGAGACGCGTTTTTTACGTCGCCGCAGGCTCGCTTCCATCAGGGCGGATACGAGCATAATTAATAAATAGGCGACGTTGAAGGCGATAAACGCGGCCATAAAGAGTGTGAGGCACCAGGTGGTATAGGGCATCTGCGCCGCTGAAATATCCCAGGATTCAAGCAGCACGGCGCTGGCCAACATCTTGCCGAAAAAGAGTACCAGCGCCAGTACCAGCGGCCAGGTTTTACCAAATATGGACGCGGCCTGCGGGCTTAAAACTGATGTACAAAGCAGATAAAAACGCACCAGGCAGAGGGCGCCGAACACGCAACAGGCCGCCACCAGTAACCAGACCACAGTGCCGTTGGCATGCGCGACCGCCAGCAGAAAGCCTGCCGAGAGCAACAGGGTCGTGGCCCTTGCCATCGATACCAGCGCTTTTACCTGGCTGTATGGCTGGCGCGGCAGGAAACGCGCCAGCCGCTTGCGCTCCTGCGCCTGGAAGGCTTTTCGTCCATGGTATTCGACGATATAGGCGCACACCCACAGCATGTTGAACCAGATGGCTGCGCCGACCAGCGACGGGTGATGGGTTTTATTCGCTATCGCGAGCAGAATGAGAGTGATGACCCAGTTAATACACCAGAAGAGAATAAGCGCGGGCAGCTGACGCGGCAGTTTATGCAATAAGCCGAACATGACCTTTCCTTAAGTCAGAAGATAACCCACCTTAATGAGAAATATTTTGGCCTGCAACCTGACCATAGGGTGTAATTCCGCAACGTAATTATTTTTTAAAACCGCCACAATGGCTGACAACCCCCTTAATGTTGGGGGCGCGCCTGGTATAATCTGAAGTTCAAATTCGCTATACTCCGCCGCCTGCCTGTAAGGGCTTCACGTAAACCCGGGGAAATAAGATGCATACTTTAGGGATGATTATTGGCGCGCTGCTGGTGGTTTTTATTGTTATGGCTGTCAAAAAGCGTAAGCGTTAATACCTCAGCATTGCCGCAAACAAAAAGCGCCGCCTCCCTGCGGCGCTTATTTTTACAGCGACATATCCACCACGATGCGGCCGGTGATTTTCCCGTTACGCATACGATCGAAAATATCGTTGATATTCTCCAGCGGCTCGACCGCAATTTCCGCCGCCACTTTGTTATGCCCGGCGAAATCGAGCGCCTCCTGCAAGTCTTTACGCGTACCGACAATCGAGCCGCGCACCGTCGTGCCGTCCAGCACCATATCGAAGATAGAGAGATCGAATTTGCCCGGCGGCAGGCCGTTTAATACCATGGTGCCGCCACGGCGCATCATCGTTGTGGCCTGCGCGAACGCTTTTGGCGAGACCGCCGTCACCAGCACGCCGTGCGCGCCGCCGAAGGTGTCATGGAAATAGCCGCCCGGATCGACTTCCAGCGCGTTGGCGACGACCTGCGCGCCGAGGCGTTTCGCGAACTCCAGCTTATCCTTGTCGATATCCACCGCCGCCACGTTCAGCCCCATGGCGTTGGCATACTGAATAGCCAGATGCCCTAACCCGCCAATACCGGAAATCACCACCCAGTCGCCCGGTTTGGTGTCGGTCATCTTCAGCCCTTTATAGACCGTGACGCCCGCGCAGAGAATTGGCGCAATGCTGGTGAATTCAACGTTATCCGGCAAGATGCCGACGTAATTGGCGTCCGCCAGGCAATACTCCGCAAAGGTGCCGTTCACCGAATACCCGGAGTTTTGCTGGCCGTGACAGAGCGTTTCCCAGCCGCTTAAGCAGTGTTCACAGTGGCCGCAGGCGGAATAGAGCCACGGCACGCCCACGCGATCGCCCTCTTTGATGTGCGTCACCCCCTGACCGACCGCCACGACATGGCCCACGCCTTCGTGCCCCGGAATAAACGGCGGGTTCGGTTTCACCGGCCAGTCGCCTTCCGCCGCGTGTAAATCGGTATGGCAGACGCCGGTCGCGGCGATTTTCACCAGCACTTTACCCGGCGTCACTTCCGGCACCAGCACTTCCTGGATCTCCAGCGGCTGCCCGAAGGCTTTTACCACTGCCGCTTTCATTTTCATCACTTTCATCAGTCACCTCGTTAACGGGTAGTTCGGATGGATCAGAAAAGGTTCAGAGGCTGGATGTCATAGCTGACCAGCAAATTTTTCACCTGCTGGTAATGCTCCAGCGCTTTCTTATGGGTTTCGCGGCCGATACCGGAATTTTTATAACCACCGAACGCGGCATGCGCCGGATAAAGGTGATAGCAGTTGGTCCAGACGCGGCCCGCTTTGATTTCGCGGCCCATACGCCAGGCAAGATTGGTGTCACGTGTCCACAGGCCCGCGCCAAGGCCAAATTCGGTGGCGTTCGCAAGCTTCAGCGCCTCATCGGCGTCTTTAAAGGTGGTGATACCGATAACCGGCCCGAAGATCTCTTCCTGGAAGAAGCGCATGTCGTTCTCGCCTTTAATCAGCGTCGGCTCAATGTAGAAGCCCTTCTCCAGCGCCGCGCCGTGGTTCAGACGCGAGCCGCCCGCGAGGATCTGGCCGCCCTCGCCGCGCGCGATATCGATGTACGAGAGAATTTTGTCGAACTGTTCCTGAGAGGCCTGTGCGCCAATCATGGTTTCAGTGTCATAGGGGTCGCCTTTACGAATGTTGGCCATACGCGCCAGCACACGCTCCATAAAGGGTTCGTAAATCGATTCCTGAATCAGGGCGCGGGAAGGACAGGTGCAGACTTCCCCCTGGTTAAAGAAGCCCAGAATCAGCCCTTCGGCCGCTTTTTCAATAAATTCAGGCTCTGCCTGCATGATGTCGGCAAAGTAAATATTAGGCGACTTTCCGCCGAGTTCGACGGTGCTGGGGATAATATTTTCCGCCGCGCAGGCCAGAATATGCCGTCCGACCGGCGTGGAGCCGGTAAACGCGATTTTCTCGATGCGTTTGCTGCGCGCCAGCGCCTCGCCCGCCTCCTGCCCGAACCCGTGCACCACGTTCACCACGCCCGGCGGCAGCAGATCGCCAATCAGCTCCATAAATACGGAAATGCCAAGCGGCGTCTGCTCCGCAGGTTTGAGCACCACGCAGTTGCCCGCCGCCAGCGCAGGCGCGAGTTTCCACGCCGCCATCAGGATCGGGAAGTTCCACGGGATTATCTGGCCGACCACGCCGAGCGGCTCGTAGATATGATAGGCGACGGTGTATTGATCGATTTCCGCCACGCTGCCCTCCTGGGCACGCAGACAACCGGCGAAGTAGCGGAAGTGGTCCACCGCCAGCGGAATATCGGCGTTCAGCGTTTCGCGGATGGGTTTGCCGTTGTCCCAGCTCTCGGTGAGCGCCAGCTGTTCGATATGGCCCGCCATGCGATCGGCGATGGCCAGCAGCAGGTTAGAGCGCTCCTGCACGCTGGTTTTGCCCCACGCGGGCGCCGCGGCATGGGCTGCATCCAGCGCGCGTTCGATGTCGGCGGCGCCTGAGCGCGGGAACTCCGCCACCACCGCGCCCGTCACCGGCGTGGTGTTAGTGAAATATTGACCTTCGACAGGCTCGACAAACTGACCGCCAATAAAGTTTCCATAACGCTGTTTAAAGCTAACGAGAGCACCAGGCTGACCGGGGTGAGCATATTTCATGGCAAATTCCTCAGTGTAGCGACAATCGGTTAAGCACAGTCTGCTGTGCGGCACACAGAGATAAGCAGTTCTTATGCCAGAGTGACGCAGCACGAAAGCATCTTTTAAAAATCAATGAAAAACAGAGGGTTGAAATTAATGAGTGCCGTGCGCTGGCGCGTCGTCGCGGCGTGTCGCACGGAAAATGTCGCGGAACTGTGTCATGTGTCGCAACACATGAGACACCAAAATGCTACATATTTGAAACATGTACACTTACCGGAGAACGCCATGCCGCACAGCGCCTCGTTGACCTCCGCAGGCTTAACGCCGTACTGCGACGAGCTGTCTTTTCCGTGTCTGCTGAACGACTCCTGGCTGCGCAGCCAGCGCTACGGGCTGACCCGCGACGACGACGCTACCTCGTTTGTGAGCCGCGCCCTGCTTGAAGAAGCGCGATCCCAGCACGGCTGGCTGCAACAGCTGGCCCGCCCGCTGATGCAGCGGCTCGGCGAAAGCCTTAACCGCGCGCCCTCTGTCGTGGTCGCCTCTGACGATACCGGCCTGGTGCTGGATACCTTCGGCAATAACCAGTTTCTGCATAAGGCGCAGCGCGTGGCGCTCGCGCCCGGCAATCTGTGGGGCGAACACGCGCGCGGTACCAACGCCATCGGCACCGCGCTGGCGCTGCATGCGCCGTGCGAAGTCCACGGCAGCCAGCATTTTCTCAATCAGAACGCCGGGCTTTACTGCTACGGCGTGCCGGTGTTTCGCCCGGACGGACAGATCGCGGGCGTGCTCGATCTCTCGACGCCCGCCCGTCAGCCGGTCGCGGAGGCAGGCCGTCTGATGCGCCAGGCCGTGCGCCAGCTGGAGCACGACTGGGTCATCGCGCAGCTCGACGCGCAGCAGTGGCTGCTGCGCCTGCACACCGATCCCGCCGCTCTCGGCTCAGCCCGGGAGCTGTTGCTGGCGTTCAGCGATAACCGGCTGGTAGCCGCCAATAAACTGGCGATGGATGAGTTCAAGCTTTCCACCGCGCATATCGGCACGCTCTCCCTCGACGCGCTGTTCCCGCAGGCGCTGCCCGCAGGCGATGACGACGCGCTTACCGCCATCAATCAGCGCCGCTACCACGCCCGCCGACAGCTTCCGGCGCGGCGCGTCTGGGCCGCGCATCCCGCGCTCGCGCAGGACGAAGAGAGCGGCGTTGAGACCGCCAAGGCGCTGCGCCTGCTGAACGCGGGCATCGCGCTGTGCATTACCGGCGAAACCGGCTGCGGTAAAGAGCACCTGAGCCGCCGCCTGCACCAGCAGAGCCAGTGGCGCGACGGCCCGTTCGTCGCCATTAACTGCGCCGCGCTGCCCGAGCAGCTGATTGAATCGGAGCTTTTCGGCTACCAGCCTGGCGCGTTCACCGGCGCCAGCAGCCGCGGGTATATCGGTAAAATCCGCGAAGCCGACGGCGGCGTGCTGTTTCTTGATGAAATCGGCGACATGCCGCTTGCGATGCAGACCCGCCTGTTGCGGGTGTTGCAGGAGAAAAAAGTGGTGCCGCTCGGCGGCACCCGCGCCGTGCCGGTGGCGTTTACGCTTATCTGCGCCACCCACCGCCCGCTGGACGAGATGGTGGCGCGCGGCGCGTTTCGCGAAGATCTCTTTTACCGTATTGAAGAGTACCGGCTGCGCATACCGCCGCTACGCGACTGGCCCGCGCTACCGCGCTTTGTACAGCGGTTGTGGCAGGAGCTGGGCGGCGCGCGGCGCGGCGTCACGCTCTCTGCTGAGTTGGTCGATCATATCGCGCGTCTCCCCTGGCCGGGGAATGTGCGTCAGCTCGCGAGCCTGCTGAAAGTGCTGCTGGCGCTGGCCGATGAGGGTGACGTTGTCACGTTACGCGATCTGCCGCCCCCCTACTGTTCCGTGGACGGACATAAAGAAACGGCGCAGCCTTCAGAGAACGCTGCGCCGGATGTGGACGCCGTATTACAAAGCGTGAATGGCAATATGAGCCTGGCAGCGCGTAAGCTTGGCGTCTCGCGCAGTACGCTCTACCGGCGGCTTGAGAAGCAGCGCGCTAGCGCAGACGCCCGCTGATATCGCCAAGCGCGTCGATGGCCGCCTGCGGGTAGCCTGCGGCGCGCAGCGGCGCGACAATCTCCTGCGCCAGATCCGGCACGTAACCCACCAGCAACTCCCCTTTGCCGCAAAACTCTGCCTCGCCGAGGGCGGCGGGCAGGATAACGCTCTGTGCGCGCGCAAGCGTCATCACCTCGCCATTCGGGGTGTGAAGGGTCACCGGCGCGCCGATATTGGTGACAATACGCACCGAGGAGAAGTGGTAGTCGTAGCAGGTGTCGAAGCGCCAGCGCTCCAGCGCGAAATAAGGCCCGGCGCAGCACAGCAAACGCTGAACGGCGGCGCACTCCTCCAGCACCAGCCCGCGCTGCGGCTGGGTCAGCAGTTCCGGACGCAACTCTTCCAGCAGTGTGTCGATGTTCCTGGCCTGCTCGTCAGGCGGTACCGGCGAGCCATCTTCCATATTCCACGGCATCGCGTGCTGCTGAATATCAGACGTCTGTTCTATTTCATAGATCAGCGTGTCCGGCCCGAAGGAGTGCAACTGCCCGCCCGGCACATAGATCGTATCGCCGGTTTTCAGCGGCAGGCGGTACATGACGCGGTCGTAATCGCCCGCCAGCAGCGCCTCGCGGATCGCCGCTTTTTTTACGCCGGTTTTGATACCGACAAGACAGGTGGCGCCCGGCGCCGCCCAGAGAATATGCCAGGCCTCGGTTTTACCGTTGGGCTGATTTTCCAGGCGCTGCGCCGTGTCGTCGTTCGCGTGCAGATGTACCGGCAGCATGCCGCTGCCGTCGATAAATTTGCTGAGTAGCGGAAAGTACGGGCCGCGCCAGCCAGGCGCGACCAGTTCATCGGGATAGCGCGTCGTCAGCTCACGCAGCGACATGCCAGCGAATTCGCCGTTGGTGACGGTCGCTATCATGCCGTCGACGTCACTGACCTCCCAGGCTTCAGCGATGCGCGAGTCCGGCAGCTCCGCCTTGCCAAGCTGCGTTTTAATGCGCGTGCCGCCGAAGATGTGGGTCGCGAGCGGCGTCGTCAGCGTAAGCGGATAGTTGAGCATCCCTCTCTCCTTTTTATCAGATAACCGCCTGGCCGCCCGTGACGGCAACAGTCGCGCCGGAGACATAGCTTGCCTCGTCGCTTGCCAGCATCACATAAACCGGCGCCAGTTCCGCTGGCTGACCGGCGCGCGCCAGCGGCACCTGGCTGCCAAACTCTTTGACCTGCTCCGGCGGCATGGTAGACGGGATTAGCGGCGTCCAGATGGGGCCCGGCGCGACGGCGTTCGCGCGAATGCCTTTTTCAGCCAGCAGCGCGGCCAGGCTGCCGGAGAAGTTCACGATCGCCGCTTTGGTGGCGGAATACGCGATAAGCTTGGGCTTCGGCTGGTCGGCGTTGACCGACGCGGTGTTAATGATGGAACCGCCCGCGGGCATATGCGGCACGGCCGCCTTGCAGATCCAGAACATGCCGTAGAGGTTGGTTTTCATGGTGCGGTCGAACTCTTCATCGCTGATTTCATCCAGCGAATCGCGGGTCATCTGGAAGGCCGCGTTGTTAACCACGATGTCGATTTTCCCGAATTCCTCGGCGGCTTTTTGCACCAGCGCGCGACAGTGGGCGGCGTCGGTGATATCGCCGGGCACCAGTATCGCTTTGCGGCCCGCTTCTTCCACCAGACGCGCGGTGTCTTTGGCATCGTCATGCTCATCAAGATAAGAAATCAGCACATCGGCCCCTTCACGGGCATACGCGATAGCGACCGCGCGGCCGATGCCAGAATCACCGCCGGTAATAATGGCGGCTTTACCGGAGAGGCGCCCGGAGCCTTTATAGCTCGTTTCGCCGTGATCGGGCTGCGGCTGCATCTTCGCGGTGCTGCCTGGGACATTCTGCTGCTGTTCAGGGAATGGCGGTTGTGGACGTGTCGTCATGGTTTGTACTCCTGTTTCTTTTCCTTTCGCGCCGGAACGTAAACAGCGCGAAAGACATCCGGGTTTCAGGAACCTGACGCTTATCAGCGCCAACGATAAAATCAGGTTTCAGTATAGTTGACGAGATATTTATGCAAGCGAAGCGGGAAACCAAACGGGTAAATTTTACCCGGCGCGGGCGATTATTCTGGTGGTGTGATGCTATGCGGATCGCGTTATTAGCGAGGCGGAGCCTGCAGGATAAAATTCATTTATTAACAAACAATTATAATTGATTAATTTGTCTATAACGCCGTGAAAAATATGACGCGCGGCGCGCCGGTTTTTATTATTTTTCACTGAATGAGAAAGCGCTGATAAATCCGGGCCGCGCGACGCTGCGTAGCCCGGTGTTTAAAAAAGCCGCGTTTAAATATTGAGATCCACCCAAAGTGCCGCGTGATCGGAACCAGCCTGCTGCGGCTTTTTCAGTTCCGGGTAAACGTCCCATTTAACGGGCCGTTCGCCGGGCCACATGCCCTTACGGATGACGCCGCCTGCGGTGACGCGCTCCCAGAGCGCGGGTGACAGCAGAATGTAATCGAGCTTGTTGTTTTTGGCGCTGTTGCCCCAGGTGCCGGGATACCCGCCGTTGTCAAAATCCGGGTGAGTAAAGGCGTCGCGCAGATCGGTCTCTTTCAGCAGCGGCGCCAGGGTATCGCTCTCCGGCGTGTCGTTGAAATCGCCCGCGATAGCAATAAACTGCTCGCCGGCGTCGCGGCGCGCCTTGTAGATGTCCGCCACCCGCTGCGCCTGCGCTTTGCGCCTCGCGTCGGACTCCGCTTTACCGCCGTAGCCTTTACTCTTCAGATGATTCACCATCACCCACAGCGTATCGCCGTTCGCCAGCGGCACTGAATATTCCGGGCAGTCGCGCGAAAAAATCAGCTGGCCGCGCGCGTCGCGATCGTCCACGTGGCTGCGCATCGGGCCGATGGGATACTCCGCGGCGGTAAGCAGGCCAACATCGATGCCGCGGCTGTCGTTGCCGTCGATGACCATCACATGACGAAACGGCTCGCCGCCGAGCGCCGCGATAATCTCCTGGTTAAACGCCGCCAGCGCCGGACGGCTCTCCGCCTCCACCACGGCCAGCACATCGGCGTTGAGATCGCTCATCACTTTCGCGGTGATGCGCATGGCGACTTCATCCACCGGCGAGTCGATAAGCTCAAGCGAACCGACCCAGTCGGCGCGACCGCTGGCGATAATCTCGATACCGCCGTCGCGCGGGCGCTTCAGGAGGTTGCCGCGGTTGCGGCGCAGGATGACAAACGGCCCGGTGTCGGATTTCTCAAGCCCGAGCGCCACCATCAGCTTCACCATCTCTTTCTTGCTGGCCTCGCTGTAGGTGATTTCGCCGAGCAACTCATTAAGCCGCGCGAATTTCTCCAGCACCGGCCGCCCCTGCGACCAGCTGCTTTGCGACATCACGCGCGCGCGATCAAACAGGTTTTCTACGTTATAAGACGCCAGACGCATAGCCCCTCCCGTTGTGGTTATCCCCCGCCGCAGTCTCCGAAGCCCGGCATCAGGTCTTTCTCAGTGTGGCAGCAAATTGTTACGGCTTCAAAACAGGCGCTACGGCGCAAAACGCGCTGGTATTCGTCGCCGTAATCCGTACCATACACGCCACGCACAGGAACACATTCGGGCCTGCTGGCGCCTGCGACGATCTCCGCCGTGCGCGGGCAGGCCAACGGTGAATACGCGCGCCGGGCAATCCGCCAGAGCGCGCCGCAACGCAGAACTGAGCCACTTTTAAATGTCTGAAATTCAAGAAATTAGCAAAAAAGAGCAGTACAACCTCAACAAATTGCAGAAGCGCCTGCGCCGCAATGTCGGCGAAGCTATCGCCGATTACAATATGATTGAAGAAGGCGACCGCATCATGGTTTGCCTCTCCGGCGGCAAAGACAGCTACACGATGCTTGAGATTTTGCGCAACTTACAGCAGAGCGCGCCGGTGAATTTCTCGCTGGTGGCGGTGAATCTCGACCAGAAACAGCCGGGTTTCCCGGAGCATATCCTGCCGGAATATCTGGCAGCCCTCGGCGTGGAATATAAAATCGTTGAGGAAAATACCTATGGGATCGTCAAAGAGAAGATCCCGGAAGGGAAAACCACCTGCTCGCTCTGCTCGCGCCTGCGTCGCGGCATTCTTTACCGCACCGCTAGTGAGCTTGGCGCGACCAAAATCGCGCTGGGTCATCACCGTGACGACATTCTGCAAACGCTGTTCCTGAATATGTTCTACGGCGGAAAAATGAAAGGCATGCCGCCGAAGCTGATGAGCGATGACGGTAAACATATCGTGATTCGCCCGCTCGCCTACTGCCGCGAAAAAGACATTGAACGTTTCTCGCAGGCGAAAGGCTTCCCGATTATTCCGTGCAACCTCTGCGGCTCACAGCCGAACCTGCAGCGCCAGGTGATCGCCGATATGCTGCGCGACTGGGATAAACGTTATCCGGGCCGTATCGAAACGATGTTCAGCGCGATGCAGAATGTCGTGCCGTCGCACCTGTGCGACACCGAACTGTTCGACTTCAAAGGCATTCATCACGGCTCTGAAGTGGTGAATGGCGGCGATCTGGCGTTTGACCGCGAAGAGATCCCGATGATGCCCGCGGGCTGGGCGCCGGAAGATGAAGAGGCACCGCCGATGCAGCGCCTCGATGTGCTCGAAATCAAATAAGCCTGATGCCCTCCCCGCGGAGGGCTTTTTTTTGCCTGCTTAACGCATGTGCGGCGGCGGATCGTCGATGGGACGCGGGTCCGGCGATGGCGGATCGGGAACTGGCTGCGGCGTCGGGATTGGGTCCGGCACGGGTACGGGATCGATGGGCACTGGATCGCTCATGGTCGTTTGATACAGATGATGCATCGTCGCTTCCTCTTTGATGGCAGATACGTTAAGCGTAGAAGATGCGTCACAGAAGGGAAAAGCGAGCCGCGGCGGCGGCACGTTAACATCAGCAGGCAAAAAAAAGCCGACTTAATTAAGTCGGCATCGTACGAATCAAATTGTGCTATGCAGTAATTCAAAAAAGGAAGTAAGACAATATGGAGCGCAACGCCCATCGCTTGACGTTGCATTCACCTGCGACAGGAATGATGCCGTGAAACGGCGTACCATTTCTTGATGTCGCTCAAACTCGTGAGGCTTTTTTGTTCACTTTGCACGCAAAAGGCGTTTTTTTACAACCATTTACTTCGATGTAACCACCACGTAACACCGCCAATCACCAGCACCAGCGCCACGCAGAAAACGCTAAAGCCCAGATGCCAGCCGCCGCCGGGAATGCCGCCAAGGTTGACGCCAAACAGCCCCGTAAGAAACGTACTGGGCAGAAAGACCATCGCCATCAACGACATCGTATAACTGCGGCGCGACAGCGACTCCTGCATCGTCTGGGAAATTTCATCGGCCATCACCGCGGTGCGCGCGATGCAGGCGTCGATTTCATCCAGCCCGCGACCAAGGCGGTCGGCGATATCCTGCATCCGGCGGCGCTGATCGTCATTCATCCAGCTAAATCGCTCGCTGGCGAGGCGTGAAAAGACATCGCGCTGCGGCGACATATAGCGACGCATGACAATCAACTGCTTGCGCAGCAGCGCCAGCACGCCGCGCGGCGGCACGATCTCTTCCAGCAGATTATCTTCCAGATCGATGATTTTATCGTGCAGCTCTTCGATAAATTCGCTGGCGTGATCGGTCAGCGCATCGCAGGCATCCACCAGCCAGCCGCCGACATCCGCCGGGCCGCTGCCCTCGTTCAGATCGTGAATGATATCGTCGAGCGCCAGCACCTTACGCTGGCGCGTGGAGACGATAAGCCGCTCGTCGATATAGAGCCGCATCGCCACCAGCTGGTCTGGCCGCTCGTCAGTGCTGCCGTTAATGCAGCGCAGCGTAATCAGCGTACCGTCGCCCATGCGCGTGACGCGCGGCCGCAGGCTCTCGCCCGCCAGCGCGTCGCGCACCATATTTGGCAGCAGCGGGGTCTCAGCGAGCCACTGCGCGCTTTCCTGATTGGCATAGTTCAGGTGCAGCCAGCAGGGATGGTCTTTATCGATAACGCAGTCATTCTGCAACGGCTTTACGCCGCCGTGACCGTCCAGCAGCCAGGCGATGACCGCATCCGGCACATTTACTTCAGAGCCTTTAATGGCCTCCATCGCGTCTCCTGATGTTCAGTTCGAATGAGGAAAGGCTGAACGCGCCAGCCCCTGCCCTGGCTTAACGGTTTTCCAGCGCGGCCTGAATGGCGTCAGCCAGTTCAGCCAGATGATGGCGGGTATATTCGATATCTTTGGCGAGCTTATCACGCCCTTCATAGTTATTCGGGGCCGCCACGGAGGCTTTGATAAGTTCAAGGGCGGCGTTCACCGCCAGCAGGCGTTTTTCCGCATCGCTGCGGGCGGCGTAATTTTCAGGCAGCATACTTCACTCCGGTGATTCAACTGGCTTTATGGTGATACATTGCACAGGAATTTCAAGCCGGAGCGATTCGGTTGCGGATTAAAACAGCGCTACCAGCAGGGCAACGGGAAAACTCATCGGCCAGGTCGCGCCAATAAGCGTTGCGCAGAGCAGCTTAATGCTGGTTTTGTCTTTCGCAATAAAAAAGGTAATGAGCGCCGCGATCGACGCCATGACGGCGTAAAACACGAGCATATGTTGATAGAGCGTCATGATGGCGTATCCATACTGAGAATGCGGTCGCAATATGCGATTTTTTATGACGCAGATCAAGTATCAGTAAAGGCCGCCGCGCAGAAAAACTTGATCTGCTTCACCTTAACCCCGCTGAAAACAAGGATGAATCAAATCCGCGCGTGATGTGTTAACGTCAGCCTATGCATAAATTTTACAACTCAGGGCCACTCTGTCGCAATGAGAACCACACGCGTTACGTTACGTCTTTCCCACGCTGTCAGCGACGTTATGCTTGATGACATTAAAGCCATTATTCCTGCGGATGCGCTTCAGGTCTTTACGAATCAACTGGATGAAACCCAGTACGCCACTCTGGAATGTCTTCAGACGGAACGGAACTGTTCGCTTATCGCCTCGGCGATTGTCGTCTGGCGCCAGCTCGGACACATCAAAAGCCTGATATACCGCAACGGCGACGTTCTGCGCGATGTCTCAGACGCCAGCCAGTTTCAGCTATTCACGATGCTGCGCGCGCCGCTGACGGTGCTGGCCATTCGCTGATCGCTTTCAGATAATTCTCAACTTTCCCTCTGCGCTGCCGATAACCTTCTGAAAATGGACGGGGAAGACGCTTATGCTGCCTGGAATACCCACGCTGGCGCTGGCCTTTACGGTCTGGCTGCTGATTTTTATCCCTTCTTATAAAATCGCCAGACGAGCAGGGTTCGGCTGGTCGATGGCGCTGCTATTAACGCTACCGGGCCTGAATATCGTCGCCTGGTGGTGTTTTGCCTGTATGAAGTGGCCAGCGCGCCGCTATTTCTGATTAACGTCTTGCGCGGTTTTTGCCGGGCGTTTTTTAACGCCCCGCCATGTCGTGCCCGCTGAATTTTTGGGTAAACGCCGCGCATAGCGTTAAAGCTCCGCGTCCCCTTGCCGATGATGCAGATAACCCAACGCCCGCGTTGACAGTAAAAGCCCGAGGCGTCCGCGCCACAAAAGAAGCCGTGCATAAAGGTAGCACCCCTATGTTTAGCCACATCGACAGAAAAGATGCCAGACGCATGGCAGCCCTGGATATGCTCCGGGGAAATCACGGGCACCAGGACCCGGTACTGCTGCAATTCGCGAGGCTCGCGAGTCTCGCGCTCGGCATTCCTGGCTGTTTTATCGCCGTGGTGGATAAAGCGGGCCTGCCGGTACACCTTGCGCACCCCGAACCGTTGCAGCTCGACGCGGCCGTACTGACACAGCCGCTGTGCGCGCACAACGAGCCGGTCTGGTGCTGCGATACAACGCTGGATACGCAGGCGAGTCAGCATCCGCTGGTCGTGGCCGCTCCTCACGTGCGGTTTTTCGCCTGCGCGCCGCTGCGCACGCGCGACGGCAGCCTGACCGGCACCCTCGGCATAACGGATACCGTGGCGCAGCCGTTTGATGATGAGCGCGCCCGGACGCTCACGCTTATCGCCGGGCTGACCGGAGCCTGGCTTGAAACCTTAAACGCGGTCGGTTTTTTAGATCCGGTCACCCGCCTGCCCAATCGCCAGAAACTGCTGGCCGATATGGAGCGGCTCGCCGCCAGCGGCAGCGCCGAGCGCTATACGCTGATGATTTTCGACTGCATCGACATGCCTTCCGCCTACGAGCTGGCGCGCTCGCTCGGCATGCCCGCGCTGGAGACGCTGCTTAACGATCTCGGCCCATTGCTGCGCATGAGGCTGCGGCTCAAAAACGACACCGTACTCTATAACGTGGCGACGGGCCGCTACGCGCTGCTGTTAAAAACGCGCAATCAAAAAGCTATTCGTCGTAACGCCGCGATACTGCCGCTGGTGAACGCGCGAATGCTGCAGGGCATTAATATCCGGCTGAATATTTTTGCTGGCGAAGTGGGCTGGCAGCCGGAGAAAACGACGCCCAACGAGGCGCTGCGTCGCGCCATCAGCGCGCTGCACGAGGCTATCTGGCTTAACAAACGCCATATGGTGTTTGACGCCGAACGCGATGAGAAACGCAACGTCGATTTCCAGTTGCTGCACGATCTCAGCGAGAGCATCGCCAAAAACCGCGGGCTTTATCTAATGTACCAGCCGAAAATCAAACTCAGCACCAATCGGGCCGTTGGTGCGGAGGCCCTGCTGCGCTGGCGTCACCCGACGCGCGGCGATATACCGCCGGGCGTGTTTATTCCTCTGGCGCAAAACACCAGCCTGATGGAAGAGATTACGCAGTGGGTGATAGGCGCCGCGCTGTTGCAACTGCAAAAGTGGCGCAAAGAAGGCATCAATTTGCCATTGTCGGTCAATATCAGCGTCAGCGATCTCTCGCGTACCGGTTTTGCCGACGCGCTGGAAGAGCGTGTTCTGCGTGCCGGACTCTCGACGAACGATATCCGGATCGAATGCCTGGAGACCGAAAAAGCGCTGGAAAGCGAAACCGCGCTCAACGAGATGGACATGCTGAAGCTGCGCGGGTTTAAGATCCTGCTCGATGACTTCGGCGCGGGCTACAGCAACATCAACTACCTGCGCCGCATCCCTATCGACATTATCAAGCTCGACCGCTCACTGACCTCAAGCATCGCCCAGGAGCGCAGCAGCCAGATTATCGTGCGTAACGTTATCCAGATGCTGAAAGAGCTCGATTACGTGGTGCTGGCCGAAGGCGTGGAGGATGCCGAAACCGCGCGTCTGCTGCTGGAGTTCGGCTGCGATGAAGCGCAGGGTTATTTTTTCTCGCGCCCGGTGGAGCCGGAATATATCGCACAGTGGATATAAATAACCTTTCTCCGGCGCGCTTAAACGCCGGAAAATCGTTTTCTGCGGTTTTGGTAAGCGCGGCTAATAACCCTTCTCTTTTGAGACTTATCATTAATACCCATACACTTTATGCTTTTGTATATTAATACACAGCTAAAACCGAGGCATTCCGGTAATACCCCAGAAAAAATCCGTGAAGTGAAAAATAATTTTGTACCGGGATATTTCCCCGTCTACGCTTATTTGCAGATCTTAGCAATGCGCTAAGGCTATCTTTGCCACCACCAGGGCATCAGGGGTTCAGGGATGAACCGCCTTTTTATGCGCTTTCTCACCTCCTGCGTTTTCTCATCACCCTCTCGCCCCTGTTGTCAGCGTCTGCTGTGCCGCCGCGCGGCCCTGCCCCCATGCTCAACGCTGGCGTCTCCTGGCTAAACATGCGCTATAAAAATACGTCAAAATATGTCTTGAGACTTCAGGATATTAATTTTATTGCCGGGGAAACATGATGACCAATAATTAAACTGCCGTCTCGTTCGCATCTTTATAAATTACCCCATTACGAGGGATTTACCGTGAAAAATAAGAACAAAAAAATCATAAAAAATTAACGGCAAAACAGTGGCTTTGTTTTGAAATTTTATTTTTTTCCGGCCGGAAACTTGCAGACCCAAAATACCTTATCTACAGTTATCAATACGTTTTCGACAGCAGTCACACACTGCTATAATAAGTACGACCAACAACATGAGGAGAAATATATGACTCAGCATCGTGGTGGTTCAGGTAACTTCGCAGAAGATCGTCAGCGCGCCTCTGACGCAGGCCAGAAAGGCGGGCAGCATAGCAGCGGTAATTTTAAAAACGATCCGCAGCGTGCCTCTGAAGCGGGCCAGAAAGGCGGCCAGCAAAGCGGGGGCAACTTTAAAAATGACCGCGAACGCGCCTCTGAAGCGGGGCGTAAAGGTGGTGAAAACAGCCACGGCGGCGGTCGTTCCTGATACGGGTTACAACCAGGCAAGTATAATGCCCTGCCAATAGCGCAGGCGCTGTAAGCCTTAAGACATTTTTGAACATCAGGAAATATAAAGGAGAGCGCTATGCTCTCCTTTTTTTATGGCGCTCGCCGGGCGGTGTAATTAACGCCGTTCGTGCGCCCGGCTGCTGAAAATATAGTTTTCCGCCGTTTCATCGGTAAGAAACACCTCCTGCGCTTCCCCGCTCGGCAATACAAAACAGACCTGCTCCCCCTGACGCAGCGCGGCAAAAGCGCTTATCTCCTGCGATTTATCAACCTCAAACGTTTTTACCGTTTCCCCGGTAACCGCATCGGGTTCACTCACGCTGTAGCTGGCGGTAAAATCCACTTCCGGGCGGTCTTTCAGATGCAGCTGGATAGAAGGCATATCGGCTCCCCGAGTGACTCAGACAGGCTAAGTGTAGCTTACGCCCGTTGTTCCTGCGGTTTGTGTATGGCACGCTATACCGACTTCACCAATAAAATTAAAGCGATACGAAACGCGGCCGATAACTGATATGCATGAAAGCAGTAACCTGCGGCTGGCACCTGTTACGCCACACCAGCCAACCATCACACCTGGAGCGAGGGTGCGTGTCATCGCGCTACAGGCAAAGGGAGAGTGAGATGAAGCGGTTCGGCATTCTGGCTGTTGCCGGGGCAGTGTTTTTGTTGCAAGGGTGTGATGCAGACAGCATCGACCAGGTCAAATCCCTTAGCGCCGGGGAGAGTTCAGTCGGTCAGGCCTTTGAAGCGCGCACCGATTGCGTGCAGGGCGCCTGGCGCAGTTTTGAAGACGCGGGCGGGCGCGACGTCGTGCTCTTTTCCTGCAAGCTGCCCGCGCCGGAGCTGGCTGAACTGACCGATAAATTCCGCGTGCACAGCAATCAGATGGTCGAGCAGAACACCACATCGCGCTGGCGCAAAACCCACCGTGACGATATCGCCCGCGTAATGAGCGAAATGAGTATTCGTGACGTGGAGCTGCTTTATGTGTGGCGTATCAAAGACGGCGCGGCGCCGCATCTGGCGGATGTCGAAGTCAAAGCCGCCACCACGTTTTCGAGCTTCAGTTACAGCGTCAGTCAACCCGACGCCTTTGTCGCGCTGGCTTACCGTGATCCCCTCCCCGACCTCTGGCCGCAGAGCCTGTTTCCTCAGCTCGATAAAAACGCGGGCCCGCTCTACCGCCAGCTCAGCGCGCTCTGATAGCCAGGTTTGCCAGGAAGGCGGGGAGTACCAGTAAGATCCTGTACGCCCTGCATCATCGCCTCACACCAGACGACATAATCGTGTCCGCCCGACCATGGGTGAAAGCTTGCTGTATACCCTTTCGTCCTGAGGACGTGTTCAAACGTCTGCGTGTTGCGATAGATCCCGCCATCCGGGCCCTGGGTTTCAAACCGCCCAGCCTGGAGCCAGAAGCGCACCGGATGATGTGGCGCGCGCTGGTACTCACGCGTCAGCCAGCCGGCAGGTTCGCCTTTCGGCGCCCACCAGTACGAGCCCGAGAGGCTCACAACGTTGCCGAACGTTGCCGGGTAGCGTAGCGCCAACCAGGACGCCGCCAGACCGCCATAGCTCGAACCTGCAATAATGGTGCGTTGTCCCTCAGGATGAATACCACGCGCATGAAGCCAGGGGAGCAATTCCAGCGCCATCATATCCGCGAACGCGCCGTTCGGCGGCAGCTCTTTGCCACGTCGGCTGGCGTCAAGACTGTCGACAAATACAACGTTAAGCGGCGGCAGGCGGTGCCCGGCAATAAGACTATCGATCACGGCAGCCAGCCGGTAGTCATCCTGGTATGTGTTGCCGTCTAATACCATGAGTGTCCAGTGCGCCTTAACCGCCGGGCGATAGATCTGAATATCGCGCCGGTTGCCGAGCCGAACGCTTGTGAAAGACTCACGCGTCAGCGTGCCGTGCCGCACGCCGCTAAGATCCGCAGACAGATCGCATTGACGTTCCCCGCCAAGGTCCAGCAGCGAATCCCGTCCCCATCGGTCATTATCGCCCGGCAGGAACTGCCGCGCGTTCAGCGGATCCGCCTGCGCGGTGACCAGAATAGCGCGCCGTTGCTCGCGCTTGCTGGCGTGAATATCGGGCACGTCCGGCGCAAGTTTGTATTGCATCAACGTGTCAGCAGGTACCACATAGCTGCGAAACCAGACATCCGACATCCCGAGCCGGAATAACGGGTCATGATCGCCTGCGGGCGATCCGAGAATGAAGACGTTCTGGCGCGCGCCGCGCCATAAAAACGTGACGCGCCGGTGATCATTATCGAATGGCTCCACGAGCGGCGTCCCGCGCGCAGCCATATCGCGCCAGAATTCATCCGTATCGCCACCCGCGTCCAGCTGCCGCGCCAGGCGTTGTAGCGTCGGGCTTACCGGTGCGAGCGTCTGCTGCCTTGCAAGAGGCACGGCCTCGCGAATCTGCCAGCGCATCGACCACGAATCGCCCTTGCGTCCCTCTAGCACTAGCGTGGACGCCTGCCGCACAGGCAGCGCAAACAGCAATGTATAGACGCCATCCGCCGGGCCGCGTTTCACAAGCTGACGCCAGCGCTGCTGGCGCGCATCAAGTAGCTGTGCGCTGCGCGTGCCGTAAAGCGTTGCCGTCACCACATTTTCACTTAGCACCGGCTGGGTGATGCAAACCCGTCCGCTGTGATCAAACGTGCCTGACAGATACCCTTCCGGCGCGGCGTGCAGGCAGGACGCCGCCACGCCAGGCGGTATGGTGGCCCCCAGCAGCATACCTGTTGCGAACGTGATTGCTTTCACTCGACTCTCCCTAAAAATTTGTTTACAACCTAATGCAAATGGTAATGATTTTCAATATCATCCAGCAATTAACGGGATCGCCTTTTACGCGTTGCCATGGTTTGCAGTGCAGCGCAGGTTAATGATGCAGACAAGGAAATAAACTTAAATGGTCTTAAAAAACAATACGATAATAACAGCCAGCATTCTCAGCCTCGCCACTGCCGGGGTATCCGGCGCGCTGGCGGCGCAACCGGGTGAAGAGACGATGGTAGTTACCAACGGCGTGGCGGAGGATCCCCACGCGCCGCTTGAAGGTATCGTCGCCACCCGCACGCTTTCCGCCACCAAAACCAGCGCCGAGTTAATCCGCACGCCGCAGTCGGTCTCGGTGATAACACGCGAACAAATGACCGCGCTTGGCGTCACGTCAGTGTCACAGGCGTTACGCTACAGCGCAGGCGCGTTTACCGAATACCGTGGCGGCTCCAACCGCAACGATGAAGTTTTCGTGCGCGGGTTTAGCTACGTGCCAAAGTTTCTCGACGGATTGAGTTTTGGCGCAACCGCCGGTTCACAAACTGGCGTGATTGACCCCTGGCTGCTGGAGCGCGTCGAACTGGTGCGCGGCCCGGCGTCAGTACTGTTTGGCCAGGTCAATCCTGGCGGGCTTATCAGCATGACAAGCAAACGCCCTTCCCCCGCGGCGACACAGCAGGTACAACTCCGTACCGGCAATAACCGACTGGCGGAGGCCGCTTTCGATACCGGCGGCGCGCTGGACGACGAGGGTCGCGTGCTATGGCGCCTCAATGGCCTTGGCCGCGCGCAACGCAACGAAATTGAAGATTATAAAGAATCGCGCATCGCGATTGCGCCCGCGCTCACCTGGTACCCGAACGATCAGACACGCTTTACGTTACTGACCAGTTATCAAAAAGATCCTGATGCAGGTTATCGCAACTTCCTGCCTGCCTACGGCACCGTGACAGCCACGCCTGAGGGGCGCGCCATCGCGCGCGGTTTCAACGTCAGCGATCCGGATTACGACACCTCGCGCCGTGAGCAAACCTCGGTGGGCTACGAGCTGGAGCATCAGCTCAACGATGCGCTTACCCTGCGCCAGAACGCCCGTTACAGCCATATCAGTCAGGAGTATCGCTATCTGGTTTATACCAACAGTGCCGCTGGCTCCACCGTGTTGCAGCGCCGCCCGCAGCACGAGCAGCGCGATACGCAAGAGTTAGGGCTGGATAACCAACTGGAGGCCCAGTTTGACACCGCTGATGTCGGCCATACGCTGTTGACCGGTTTTGACTACAAGCAGAGCCGCGATCATCAGCGCCTCGCGCGTGACAGTGGTTCTCGTTATGACCTGGACTGGACAAACCCGGTTTACGGTATTGATGTCAACGACAGCCAGTTGAAAATGATGACCAACGAGCAGCAGGACCTGGACCAAATGGGGCTCTATGTGCAGGATCAACTGAGCTGGAACCGCTGGGAGTTATTGCTGTCGGGGCGCTACGACATCTCAGAAGTGCGCACCACGGATCTTTTGCAACAGACCACGACCCGGCAGAACGATGATAAATTCACCTGGCGCACCGGCCTGCTCTACGCTTTTGATTTCGGGCTTTCGCCTTACATCAGCTACAGCACGTCGTTTGAGCCGAATCTGCAAACGAACCGCGCGCCCGGCATCGCGCCCTTCAAACCCATGGAAGGCAAGCAGACCGAGGTGGGCCTGAAATATCAACCGAGCCAGAGCGTGCTGCTGTCGCTCGCGCTGTATGATTTGAAGCAAACCAACGTGGCGACATACAACAGCGCGCTGGGCTATTTTGAAAACGCAGGCGAGGTGGAATCAAAAGGCGTTGAGACCGAGCTCTATGCTACGTTGTATGACCACCTCAACCTGATCGCGTCTTACACTTATACCGACGCGGAAAATGTCAGCACCACGGTGGCAGGGACGGAGGGGAAAACGCCGTCGCGTATCCCGGCGCATATGGCTTCGGCTTTTGCCAGCTACACGCTGCCAGGCGGCCCACTGAAAGGCCTGACCGCAGGTGCCGGCGTGCGCTATATTGGCACCAGCTACGGCGATGCCAAAAATACGTTTAAAGTTCCCGCAGTCGATCTCTATGACGCTATGCTGCGCTATGAGCTTGGCGAACTTAACAGCCAGTTGAAAGGCGCTGCTCTGCAAATCAACATCAATAATCTGGCGGATAAAAAATATGTTTCCGCCTGCGCGTCCGATACCACCTGTTTCTATGGTATAGGCCGCACAGCAACCGCAACCGTCAGTTACGCCTGGTAATTTGCGTATTTTATAAAACACCGGTCTGGGGAACCTTACCGGTGTTTTTTCACTGCGACAGCCAGCGGCCTGGCGCATTTTTCATTACGCCTGCCCCCCCTCTGGCTTCATTAATACACCCGACAACGATGGGTTCGGTAAGCATCACTCAATATCCTGCCCCCGTAATTATTGCAGGCAATAATAATCCGCGATATAGTTAATCAAGCAATTAAATTAAATAAAAGCAGCCTTACTCAGGCTGTAATAATAAGGCTTCTTTACCCTTTACTGCATAACCAGATATTTCTACCAAAAACTTTACTCAAAACACGTTAAAATAATGCAACTCGCATCAGTGATTGGATGCGCACGCAATTTTGTCACGTGAAACCATTCTGGAGGGTTTAATGAACTGGCGGGTGGTTGATTCTGTAGTAAGCACCGACACCAATTCTGTATTTAGCCTGATTTCCTCGCAACGCGCTTTCAAACTTATCCTGTGGTACAAAGCCACGTTTTATTTATCGCCAGGCGATAAGGTCTCTCTTAATGGCGAGGCGATCGTGGTGAATGATCACCCTGTTCAGATAACCCTGTACCGTACCACGTTTTATAATCCCCGTTTTTGGCAAACCATCGTTCACAGCAATACCCACTGCGCGGGCAACCATCAGCGAAGCGTGAGCCGCTGTATTTACCGGCGTAAATGTAAACTCCTCAATTGTCCGTTCCAGCGACACTGATCGTTAAGCCGTTTCGCATAGTATTTTCCAGACAGGCATGGTTCAATCTCACACCGACACGCCGCCCGGTGACGACGTGCCAGCGTCTTTTTATTTCACAAAAAGGAATGCATACCCGTGAAATACCTTCTGAATACTGCGCTGCTGGCGCTGCTGTTAAGCCCGCTTTGCGCGCAGGCGGATGAGATAACCCGCAGCGCGGCGGCGGATGCCTGTGGTCAACAGGCGGGCGAGAACGGCAGCGAGTGCCTCGAAGCGGCGGGCCTGGAATCTGATAACCAGCTTAAGCAGGCGTTTAACGCCAAAGTGACGGAGTTACAGAACTTTGACTATACCCGCTGGCCGCAGGGCGATGAGGCGCGGCGCACCCAGATGGTGGAAGCGCTGAAGCTAAGCCAGCAGCAGTGGACGGACGCCCGGGATGCTTTCTGTACGGCCGCGAGCGCCTCGGCCGCCGGTACGCCCTGGCTTGCCGCCCACGCGTTAAGCTGCGTGATTAATATGAACCAGCGCCGGGTGCAGGAGCTTGCGCTGATCCACCCGGAAGCGGAAAAGTAATGCGGCCCTGAAGCCTGAGGAGATATTTCCGGCGCCGCCGTTACGGCTGGCGCCGGGAAAGATCAATGCTTAAGGATATACATCGTGCGGCTGTAAGCCACGTCTTCCGGATTATTAATCGGATAACCTTTCAGCCACGGCTTAATTAACCGGCCATTGGTGTACTGATAAATCGGCGCAATCGGCGCCTGGGTTGAGATAATTCTCTCGGCGCTATTGTAATCGTCATTACGCGCTTTGGCGGAATTCTCCTGCGCGGCCTGTTGCAGCACTTTGTCGTAATCCGGATTGTTAAAACGCGCAATATTTCCGCTATGGGTGGATGTCAGCAGCGAAAGAAACGTTGACGGTTCGTTATAATCCCCCACCCAGGAGGCGCGGATCACATCGAAATTCCCGGTATTGCGACTGTCGATATACGTTTTCCACTCCTGGTTTTTCAGCTTCACCTCCACACCCAGATTCTTTTTCCACATCGACGCCACGGCGATGGCGATTTTCTGGTGGTTTTCAGACGTGTTATAGAGCAGCGTCAGGTTAAGCGGACGCGCCGGGCCGTAACCGGCCGCCTGCAGCAGCGTTTTCGCCTGGGCGTTAAGCTCCTGCTGGCTCACCTGCTCCCACGCCGACGGCGCGGGCGTAAAGCCTGCGGTCACGTCCGGCGTGAAGCGCCAGGCCGGTTTTTCGCCGGTGCCGAGCACTTTTTCGGCCATCAGACGGCGATCAATAGTCATACTGAGCGCCAGGCGTACGCGCGGGTCCGCTGTCGGGCCTTTCTGCGTGTTAAACGCATAGTAGTAGGTGCCCAGCTGCGGCGGCGTGAAGACCTGATCGGGGATCTCTTTTTTCAGCTTCTGGTAGAGGTTTTTCGGAAAGGACTCGGTGATATCGATGTCATTTGCGAGATAACGCTTGGTGGCGGCGGATTCCTGATTCACCGGTAAAAACGTCACCTGCGTCAGCACGGTTTTCGCGTTATCCCAGTAGTGCGTATTGGGCGTCAGCACCAGCTTTTCGTTGACCACGCGGTCTTTCAACACAAACGCCCCGTTACCCACCAGCTTGCCGGGGCGCGTCCAGTCGCCGCCCTGCTCCACACTGGCTTTCTGCACCGGGTAGAGCGCCGCGTTGGCGGCCAGCGACGGGAACCACGGCAGCGGCTTATCCAGCGTCACTTTCAGCGTATGCGCATCCACGGCGCTCACGCCAAGCTGCGTCGGAGCCTGTTTGCCGTCGATAATCGCCTGTGCATTCGCGAGGCCTGCCAGCGCAAAGAACCAGGCGAACGGCGAGGTGGTTTTCGGGTCGACCATGCGCTGCCAGCTGTAGACAAAATCCTGCGCCGTCACCGGCGTGCCGTCGGACCACCGGGCGTTGTCGCGAAGCGTAAACGTCCAGATGCGGTTGTCGTTCGTCTGCCACTGCGTGGCGACACCCGGCACCAGTTCGCCTTTTTCATTCTGATTGACCAGCCCTTCAAAGAGATCGCGCAACACCTGGATCTCCGGCAGCCCCACCGCTTTCGCCGGATCCAGCGAGGCGGGCTCGTCTTTCAGGTGGCGTACCAGCGTCTGGCGTTCGGCAAGCGCCGTGCCGGGCGGCACGTCGGCGGCAAACGCGCCGGTCAGCGCGGTCGCCACCCATAATGCGCTCAGGGTAAAGCTTACAGGAATTTTCATGAGGTCCTCGTTCTCGTGTCCCGCGCCGAACCGCTCTCTCCGGGCGCTGTCGGGGAATTATTTGTTGGATGAATATAAATTGCAAACCGCAGGCCGCGATTTTGCGCGCTGACCCCGCCTCAGATCAAAGCGTTAATGCCTGAACGTTTAAATAAAGCGCAATGTGTGAGTCACCGTCAGGCTGTTGAATTTCGGCGAAATGTCGTCAACACTCCTGTTATCTCCCTTTGATGGCGGCCCCCTTATGAATACGCTTCGACCACGCGCCCAGCGCGGCGCTTTAACTGACGACGCCCGGCGTTATGGCGAATCGGCGCTCGGCGCGCCGCTGCTCTGGTTTCCGGCGCCCGAGGCGCAGCGCGCGCCGGGTCTTATCATCGCAGGCACCCACGGCGATGAGAACGCGGCGCTGGTAACGCTCTCCTGCGCGCTGCGCACGCTTGCGCCCGCGCACCGGCGGCATCATGTGGTGCTGGCGGTCAATCCGGACGGCTGCCAGCTCGGCCTGCGCGCCAACGCCCGCGGGGTCGATCTCAATCGCAATTTTCCGGCGGCTAACTGGCAGCCAGGTGAAACCGTCTATCGATGGAACAGCGCCGCCGAAGCGCGCGACGTGACGCTCTCCACCGGCGAAAAGCCAGGCTCGGAGCCGGAAACCGCCGCGCTGTGCCAGTTAATTCATCAGCTGAAACCCGCCTGGGTGGTGTCGTTTCACGATCCGTTGGGCTGTATCGAAGATCCGCAGCAGACGCCGCTCGGCCGGTGGCTCGCGGACGCGTTTGGCTTGCCGCACGTCACCAGCGTCGGTTATGAAACGCCCGGCTCGTTCGGCAGCTGGTGCGCCGATCTGGGGTTAACGTGCATCACGGCTGAGTTTCCGGCCATCGCCGCCGACGACGCTACCGAGCGTTATCTGGCGGCGATGACCGCGCTGTTGCATTACGACGATGAAGGCTGAGGCCCGAAGTCCGGGTTGAGATAGAGCTGGCCGGGGGTAAAGCGTAAGGCGGGCTCGACATCCACCGCAAGCCAGGTGGGGCCGTCGAGATCGGTAAAGCGCATTTGCGGAATCAACGGCAGCGCGGCGCCGATGGCGCGTGAGGTACAGAGCATACAGCCGAGCATCAACCCAAATCCGTCTTCTGTGGCCTGACGGGCCAGCGCCAGCGCCTCGGTCAGACCGCCGGTTTTATCGAGCTTAATATTGATCATCTCGTAGCGTCCGGCGAGCGTCTTCAGGCTGCCGCGCGTGTGGCAACTCTCATCAGCGCAGATGGGCAGCGGGTGAATAAAGTTTTCCAGCGCCCGGTCGTCAGAGGCGGGCAGCGGCTGCTCCAGCATCTGCACGCCGAGATCCGCCAGCAGCTGACAGCGCGCCGCCAGCCCTTCCGCATGCCAGGATTCGTTGGCATCCACAATCAGCGTCGCGTCCGGCACCGCCCCGCGAATGGCCACCATCCGCTCGGTAATAAAGGTGTCGTCGAGTTTGATTTTCAGCAGCCGCGCGCCTTTTTCCCACAGGAGCGCGGCGTTGCTCGCCATCTGTTCCGGCGCGCCTAAGACGACCGTCTGAGCGGTGGTGTGCTGGTCCGGCAGCGTGACCTGTAAAAACGCCTCCAGCGTGTCGCCCGCCCGGCGCGCGTCGAGATCCCACAGCGCGCAGTCGACGGCGTTGCGCGCCGCCCCGGCAGGGAGCAGGCGCTGTAATCCCGCGCGATCGAGCCCGGCTTCAAGCTGCGGCACGATAGTCATGATTTGCGCCATCACCGAGGCCACGCTTTCACCGTAGCGCGGATAGGGCGTGCATTCGCCCACCGCCCTGACGCCCTCTTCTTCCAGCTCCACCACGACCACCACCGCTTCACTGCGGCTGCCGCGGGCAATCACAAACGGCGAATGGAGCGGCCAGGCTTCCTGATACACTTTTACGCTTCTCATTATTTTCCTCGCAACGGGCTTTGCCTCAGTATAGCGACTGGAAAGTTAGCCTGCCGGGACAGTTTTTTATATTCATCCACAGCGGGATCACATACACTAGCGGCGACGTTAACTATATGTAAACAGGAAGATAACTATGTCACAAATCGTCTATTTCCAGGGCAATCCGGTTTCCGTAGTGGGTCAGATCCCGCAGGCAGGCAGCAAAGCGGCGCCGTTCAGCCTGGTGGCAAAAGATCTGTCTGACGTTTCACTGAGCCAGTTTGCCGGTAAGCGTAAAGTACTGAACATTTTCCCGAGCATCGACACCGGCGTCTGCGCCGCGTCCGTGCGTAAATTCAACCAGCTGGCGACCGGGATGGAAAACACCGTCGTGCTGTGCATCTCCGCTGACCTGCCGTTCGCGCAGTCCCGTTTCTGCGGCGCGGAAGGCCTGAGCAATGTCATCACGCTCTCCACCCTGCGTAACCCGGAATTCGCGAAAGAATACGGCGTGGGCATTGAGGAAGGCGCGCTGAAAGGTCTGACCGCTCGCGCGGTGCTGGTGGTCAACGAGAACGACGACGTGGTCTTCAGCGAGCTGGTGAATGAAATCACCCACGAGCCGAACTACGACGCAGCGCTCGACGCGCTGAAAGCGTAAATCGTCTCTTAAAAAAAGCCTCCGCATGCGGAGGCTTTTTTGTTTGTGCGTTACTCTTCGCCCTTGCGCTGGCTCAAGCCATATTCGCGAAGCTTATTGGCGATGGCGGTATGCGAGACGCCCAGCCGTTTCGCGAGCTTACGGGTACTTGGATAACTGCGATAAAGCTGGGTCAACACTGAACGTTCGAAGCGGCGGGTGATATCGTCGAGCGAGCCTTCCATCGCCTCTTCGCCCACCGGCAGCGCGGCGGCGTCGAAATCCGGCAGCAGGATATCCTGCGGGCGCAGCTCATAGCCTTCGAGCTGAGTCAGCGCGCGGTAGACCGCGTTTTTCAGCTGGCGCACATTGCCCGGCCAGCCGTAGCGGGTCAACACCTGGCCGAGATCGCTGGCGAGTTTCGGGCGCGACACGCCCTGTTCATCGGCGAAGCGCGCCACGAACATTTCGGTCAGCGGCATGATGTCCTGCGGACGGTCGCGCAGCGGCGGCAGATTCAGCGTCAGTACGTTAAGGCGGTAATAGAGATCTTCGCGAAACGCGCCTTTTTGCACCAGCTCCACGAGGTTTTTCTGCGTCGCGCAGATGACGCGCACATCGACATGCACCTCATGCTCTTCGCCGACCCGACGGAACGTGCCGTCATTGAGAAAGCGCAGCAGTTTAGCCTGCATGCGCGGCGACATTTCGCCGATTTCATCCAGCAGCACCGAGCCGCCACTGGCCTGCTCGAAGAAGCCTTTTTTACCTTCATGGGCGTTGGCGTAAGCGCCTGGCGCGTGGCCAAACAGCTCGCTTTCCACCACATCTTCCGGAATCGACGCGCAGTTGAGCGCCAGATAGGGCTTATCAGCGCGCGGGCTTGCCAGATGACAGGCGTGAGCCAGCAGATCTTTACCGGTACCGGTATCCCCGGTGATAAGCAGCGGCGCATTCAGCATCGCCAGTTTACGCGCCTGATCCACCACCTGCTTCATGCGCGGGCTGACCGCGATGATATGGCTGAAGGCGTGCAGATCGAGACTGGTCAGGTTCTGAAGCTGGCGGCCCATGCGCACCGTGGAGCGCAGCATCGCGACCGCGCCGGTCAGGACGCTGGTGCCGCTCTCTTCTTCCAGATGCACCGGCGTAATTTCCAGCACAAAATCCTGGCCGTTAATCACCACGTGCTCGGTGTGCGACTCCACCGGGCTGCTCTCCAGCCAGCGCTGGAAATTAAAACCACTGATAAGGCTTGCGGCGTTATGGTTGCGCAGGCGCGCTTCATTCTGGCCGAACAGCGCGCAGCTCGCCGGGTTGGCGAGTTCGATTTTGCTTTTCATATCCACCGAAAACACCGGCTCCGGCAGCGCTTCCAGCAAGGCGCTCAGCGAACGATGCTCGCGTTCGGACGGCATCCACGGCACCGTGCGCACGTCGGTAACGCCGGGAATGCGGCGGATTTCCGCCATCAGGGTGCTGAAGGCGTTAAATTCCAGCGTGGAAAAATTGAGATAAATTCGCCCGATCGGGTCGATTTCGATACCGCGTAAATCGATACTGCGCAGCACCAGGAGATCGAGCAACTCACGGGTCAGACCGAGGCGGTCTTCACAAAACACTTCAAGACGCATGGCAGCACCTTCACGCATTGAGCCAACGAATGGCGAGATAATACTTCAGTTGCCGCAGCCGGGGGAGTGGTCTGTCAACAAAAATTGACAGAGTGCGGGAAAAAGCGGCGTCATGCTGTAAACCTGAGCAGGCATAACGCCGTTGCGGTCAGTCGTCGCGGTCGCGCTTCTGTTTTTGCAGCGTGGCTTTGACTTCACTCAGAAGCTGGCGGCGGAAATCGCCAAGGCGCGGCTTATCATCGTCGGTCCAGGGCAGCGGGCGGCACAATTCCATCGCCTTCACGCCAAGGCGCGCGGTCAACAGCCCGGCGCCCAGACCCTGCGCCACGCGGGCGGAGACGCGCGCGGCAAGATCCTGTGACATCCAGTCAAGTCCCACTTCGCGCACCATCTCGCTCGCGCCGGCGAAGGCCATATTGAGCAGCACCAGCCGGAACAGCCGAATACGGCTGTAATAGCCAAGCTCGATGCCGTAGACAGTCGCGATGCGGTTAACCAGGCGCAGGTTGCGCCAGGCGATAAACGCCATGTCCACCAGCGCCAGCGGGCTTACCGCAATCATCAGCGTCGATTCCGCCGCCGAGCGGCTGATGGCGCGCCGGGCCTGGAGATCCAGCACCGGCTGGACGATATGCGCGTAGAGCGTTACCACTTCACGATCGCTGTGGGTTTCATGAATGGCGGCATGCCAGCGCGCCAGCGCCGGATGCCCTTGGGTGAGCCCCGCCTGGCTTGCCAGTTTTTCGCAAAACGCGCGCGCCTTGCCGCTCCCGTGACTCGCCAGCAGTTCGCGCGCCTCGTCGCGCTCCTCGGCCCGTTCGCGCAAGCGATACAGCCGTCGCCACTCGCTCGCCAGCGCTCCGACGCCCGCCGCCACAATCAGCCCACCGGCGACGCAGCCGCCGAGCGCTATCCAGTCGCGCGTGTACCAGGCATTAGCCGCCCACTGGACGCCCTGCGCCACGACGCTCACACCAAACAGGCCAAGCCCGGCGACGACCATCCGCCGCCAGAGGCTGCGCCGGGGTTTCAGCGCATTTTCCACCACACGCTCGGGCGCATCGGCAGTCAGCGCCTCTTCTTCTACGGCCGGTATAAACGCCTGCGCCTCGTCAAACGCCTGCGTGGCGCGTAATGCCGGGCCCTCTTCCGGGTGCAGCGGCTCATCAAATTCGCGGCGCGGTTTAATGTCGCTCATCGCAGCTTATCTCCTGTTAAAAATTCCAGCACCGCGTCCAGGCGGATATGCGGCAGCGGTCGGTCAACGTCCATGACACGCGGGCGAAACGCCTCAAACTGAAAACCCTGCTGCTCCCAGAATGCACTGCCAGGCAGCCGCGCCGGTACATCGCCGGGGTAGATAGTCAGGGGCGCGCCGTCGCTTAAGCGATTACCGCGCAGCGCCGGCACGCTTTCGCCGTGGCTCTCCACCATGCCGCTTTCCGTCGCCTGTATTGAGGCGATGCCCATGCAGTCCATCTCGATGCCTTCAAACGCGGCGTTCTGCCACGCCTCCTGCACCAGTTGCGAGAGCAGCGACACCAGATTCGCATGCTGATCGTGGGTCACGTGATCCGCTTTGGTGGCGGCAAACAGCAGTTTGTCGATTACCGGCGAAAAGAGACGCCGGAACAGCGTGCGCTGGCCGTAATGAAAGCTTTGCATCAGCTGCGTCAGCGCCAGACGCATATCGTTAAACGCCTGCGGCCCGCTGTTGAGCGGCTGGAGGCAGTCCACCAGCACAATCTGACGATCGAAACGCACAAAGTGCTCCCGGTAGAAGCCTTTCACGACCTTTTCGCAGTAGTAGTGATAGCGCTCGCGCAGCATCCCGATATTGGTCTGTTTGCCCGCCTGCGCGAGCTTGGTCTCGCCCACATCATCGACGCCGGGCCACGGGAAGAATTGCAGCACCGGCGCGCCCGCCAGATCGCCCGGCAGTACAAAACGCCCTGGCTGGATAAAGTGCAGCCCTTCGCGTTTGCACTGCATCAGGTAGTCGGTCCAGGCCTCCGCTATCTCCGCCAGCCGTTTTTCATCGCCCGGCCCCAGCGGATCGAGCCCTTCGCACAGGCTGCGCCAGCGCTGCGCCCAGACCGCTCTGTCGCCCTGCAACAGGCCGGTCATCTGGCGCGACCAGCTCAGGTAGTCCTGCGCCAGCATGGGCAGATCGAGCAGCCATTCACCGGGGTAATCGACGATATCGAGATACAGCGTGGACGTATCTTTAAAGTGGCGCAGCAGTGATTCGCGCGAACGGTAGCGCAGCGCGAGGCGGATTTCGCTCACGCCGCGCGTGGGGGTCGGCCAGGCAG
Organism: Cronobacter sp. EKM101R; assembly: GCF_963888145.1. Taxonomy (NCBI): domain Bacteria; kingdom Pseudomonadati; phylum Pseudomonadota; class Gammaproteobacteria; order Enterobacterales; family Enterobacteriaceae; genus Cronobacter; species Cronobacter sp. EKM101R. The sequence goes on from NZ_CAWPHW010000012.1 coordinate 623,402, forward strand.
GCGGCGTGCCGTAAAGCTGCGCCAGCCCTTCGTCATAGGTAAAGCGCGCCACGCCCATATCCTGCTGCGGCACGCGACGCACGCCGAGCAGGCGTTCTTCGCGCACCGGCGAAAAGAGCGGCAGCCGCGCCCCGCTGTTGACGGAAAGTAGTTGATTCACCAGCGCGGTGATAAACGCGGTTTTCCCGCTGCGGCTAAGCCCGGTTACGGCGAGGCGCAAATGCCTGTCGACGCTGCGATTCATCAGCGCCTGCATTTCACTCTGAAGTTGTTTAATCATATCCCTGCCCGATGCGTTTATATCCTCTGATGATAACAGTAAGGCCCGGACGCGGCGATTCAAGCGCCGCTGACGCCGATTTACAAAAATGTGGCGCATGGACAGTACGTCGGGGCTTCAGTAAGATAATTTTGTCGAAGCGATGTGGTGGAGCACGGGAATGTCCCCAACCATTTACGATATTGCCCGCGTGGCGAAAGTGTCCAAATCAACGGTGTCGCGCGTGCTGAATAATCAGACCAATATTTCCGACGCGGCGCGCGAGCGGGTTTTAAAAGCCATAGAAGAATTACATTATCAGCCCAATAAAATGGCGCGCGCGCTAACCTCTTCCGGTTTTGACGCGATTATGGTGATATCCACGCGCTCGACGAAAACCACGGCCGGTAATCCTTTTTTCTCTGAAGTGCTGCACGCGATAATGGCGCGTGCGGAAGAAACGGGTTTTGACGTTATTCTCCAGACGTCACGTAACAGCGAAGATGATTTACAGAAATGCCTGACGCGCATTCATCAGAAGATGATTAAAGGCATTATTATGCTGAGCGCGCCAGCGGACGAAACCTTTTTCGCAAAGCTTGATGAATGCGGTATTCCGGTTGTGGTTATAGGTAACGTCGCGGGGAATTATCAGCATATCGCGTCGGTCGATACCGATAATTATCACGACAGCATCGCGCTGACCGATACGCTTATCGAGAGAGGTTGCCGGCGCATCGCCTGCCTGCACGCGCCGCTGGATTACCATGTCTCGGTCGACCGGCTGGCCGGGTTTCGCGCAAGCCTCGCGAAGCATCAGTTGGCTGACGATGCCGCGTTGCTCGTGGACGGCGGCTACACCCAGGAGAGCGCGCTCGACGCGGCGCGCCGCCTGCTGGCGCTGCCCGAACCGCCCGATGCGGTTTTCGCCACCGACAGCCTGAAACTGATGAGCATTTACCGTGCCGCCGCCGAGCGCGGCATCGCGATCCCGGATGCGCTGACGGTCGTCGGCTATAGCAACGAAACGCTCTCTTTCCTGCTCGCTCCGCCGCCCGGCGGTATTAACGTTCCCACCCGGCAATTAGGCGATGTCAGTAGCGCGCTGCTTTTCGCCCGCATTAACGGTGAGCCGATTCCGGCCCGTACATTAATACCCACCACGATTATTTAAAAAATAAGCTCCGCCTGACGCGGAGCTTATTCTCAATAAAAATACATTGTCCGCATGTCGTAAATAAAGCCAAGCTATGTCATTGAACATCGCACATTAAAGGCATCTGAATAAAAGGCATTTTATTTACATCATATTGTATTCATCATTTTGTTGAATTGCTAAAAGTCAAAATCCTAATTTTATATCACTCTCTTGCCTGAACGCCATTAAACAGCAAAATGGAAAATAATCAGACCTGTTGAAATTTTTATTTTTCAGTTAATGAACTTGAAATTTAATTTTTACTTTTAAGGAGAGTGAAATGCGACAAAGGACAAGTCATAGCCCCAGGATTTTCAGGATTAAGCAATCTGTAGGCCTGTGTGGCAAAAATGATCCTCAGGATATAAAAATACTTCAACGCCAAATTATCGGCGCCGGTTATTCATTCATTACAGGCAGACCGTTGCGCCCGACCGGAATGTGTGATGCTGATACGGTAGAAGCGATTCGCTGGTATCAACGACTCCTGAATATGTCATCCTCGGGCTTGATTAATGCTACTGATATCAACAACAAGTCAACTTGTTCACCTTAATCTGGCTGCAAATTTTTTGGACACGATTTATAAAGGCAATGTAAACGCGGGAAAAATGATAGATATTATGGCTCAGGGCGGCACTAATAAAGAGATTACTGATTTTATCAAAAACGATCCAGCTTTAAGAAGCGATCAGCGAAGAACAGTCATCAGAGTAAGGTACTTAGAATAATGAAAATCGCATTTCTTGTTTCGATATTATTAATTACCTCAATGCCCGCTTGTGCCGTGGCCTCAACAAGTATTACGATAAATAAATCTGTATCTCAGTGTATTGCGCGTTATGGTGAGAAAAACGTCGAATGTCTTGAATCACTCAATGACGAGTCTAAAAGAGAACTTAATACGGCTGTAAAAGAAAAAGTCAAAGACATCGCGACTTATGATTATGAACGATGGTGGATGGGAAACGCAGCGCAAAGAGAAAATATGCTGGAGACATTTAAGAAGTCACAGCAGGAATGGGTAAAATATCGCGATGATTACTGCACAACCGCGGTGACAGCCGGACAAAGCTCCCCTTATTTCGGGGCCTACTGGACAAGCTGCATCCTCAATATGAACAAGAGGCGCATCGAAGAGATTGTTATGACCAAAACGATGATTTCTGACTAATTCGCTGAAATAATAAGCTCCGCCTGACGCGGAGCTTATTCTTATCGATATAACACTCAGACTATCGCAGTTTCCGTTTCGCTGTCGAAGACGTGGCATTTATTCATATCGAAAGCCAGCTGAATGCGCTGTTCGGCATGATAATCTTTATCCGCGCCTGCGCGCACCACCATTTCATGTCCGCCTACGGTGGCATAAAGCATAAATTCCGCGCCGGTTAATTCCGCAACGGTAATTTTCGCCTCAGTGGTTTCCTCGCCTGTGGCGCCGGGGAAAATATCCTCGGGGCGAATGCCTAATACCACGGCTTTACGCTGATAGCCGCTGTCATTAAGGCGCGCGAGTTTATCCGCTGGCAGCGGCAGTTTCAGCGTTTCCGTCACGAAATACTCACCGTCGAGCGCCCCGCGAATAAAATTCATCGCGGGCGAGCCGATAAAACCGGCCACAAACATATTCGCCGGATGGTTATAAACCTCTTTCGGCGCGCCGACCTGTTGCACAATGCCGTCTTTCATAATGACAATCCGCGTCGCCATCGTCATCGCTTCGGTCTGATCGTGGGTCACGTAGATCATGGTGGTGTTAAGCTTCTGGTGCAGCTTGCTAATTTCCGCGCGCATCTGGACGCGCAGTTTGGCGTCGAGGTTCGAGAGCGGTTCATCCATCAGGAATACGCCCGCCTCGCGGACAATGGCGCGCCCCAGCGCCACGCGCTGGCGCTGGCCGCCGGAAAGCGCGCCCGGTTTGCGCTTCAGGTACTCTTTCAGCCCGAGGATCTGCGCCGCCCAGGCGACGCGCTCTTCGATAACCTCCGGCGCCACCTTCTGCATTTTCAGCCCGAACGCCATGTTGTCATAGACCGTCATATGCGGATACAGCGCGTAGTTCTGAAAAACCATCGCGATATTGCGCGCTTTGGCGGGCACATCGTTCATACGCACGCCGTCAATCAGCAGATCGCCGCCGCTGATGGCCTCCAGGCCCGCGATCATTCGCAGCGTGGTGGATTTGCCGCAGCCTGACGGCCCGACGAAAACAATAAACTCTTTATCGGCAATTTCCAGATTGAAGTCTTTGACGACATGAACCTGGTTGTCATAAATCTTCTGAATGTGTTGTAAAGAGAGTTGAGCCATAACCTGTCCTTATTGTCAGCGCGCCGTAGCGTGCCGTTGTTGATTCCAGAGGGCATGCAGCCGCGGCCAGGTGAGCTGCGCGGTGTTATCGAGCCGCAACGGCGCGCCGCAAAGCCCTTCGCCAATGCCCACGGCCGTCATGCCGCAGGCGTTGATAGCGTCAATGCCTGCCTGGGCATCCTCCACCCCGATACACCGCGCGGGCGCCACGCCAAGCCCCGCGCAGGCGGCGAGGAAAATTTCCGGGTCGGGCTTGGAGTGCGTAAGACGGGCGGCATCGGCGCAGAAGTCGAACTCACCGGCAAGCCCCAGCGCCTGCAAAATCGCTGGCGCATTGAGCGACACCGACGCCAGCCCGATACGGATGCCCCGCTCGCGAAGCGACGCCAGCAGCGACGCGATGCCAGGCAAGACCGACTGCGGCGTCAGCGTGCGTAACGATTCGACGTAAAGCGCGTTTTTGCGCGCCGCGAGCGCCGCTTTTTCCGCCTCGCTGAATGCTCCGCTTTTGCCGCCCCAGGCGAGAATGCGCTCCAGCGAGCCCATCCGGCTGATGCCCTTAAGCTGTTGGTTAAACTGCTCGTCAATAGCAATGCCTGTCTGCGCCGCCACCTCGCGCCAGGCTACAAAATGCAGATGGGCGGTATCGGTAATGACGCCGTCGAGATCGAAAATCACTGCATCCGGTTGCATGTTGCCTCCTTGCCTACGTCCGCAGACAGAGAGAATGTCTGCTCACCTTCCACGTCCACCGCTGTGCCGTTGATAAACAGCCTTACTGCGCCATCGCTTCTGACCGTCAGCGCATCGTGGGTTATCACCAGATGGAGCTGTCGCCCCTGCCAGCAGAAGGGAAACGCCATTCGACGCCACTGCCGTGGAAGTGACGGTGTCACGTGGAGTTCCCCCGCTTTCACGCTGATACCGGCAAACCCCTGCACCGCGCCGAGCCAGATAGCGCCCGTCGCCGCCGCATGAATACCGTCATCGCTACTGTGCGGCGCGTCGCCGAGATCGATGTCGCAACCCGCGCGCCAGAAGCGATACGCCTCATCGCGTCGCCCACAGCGCGCCGCCACGATGCCGTGAATGGCTTTGCTGAGCGATGAGTCATGAATGGTGCGCGGCTCGTAGTAGTCAAGATTCGCGGCAGCGGTCGCGTTATCGAACCGCCACGGCAGCATGTAGAGCAGCATCACGACATCCGCCTGCTTGAGGATCTGCATCTCGTTGACTTCCGCCCGCGAGTAGTCGAGCAGCACCGACTGGCTGCCCGCGCTTGCGCGGTAGCGCGTGAGATCGATCGTCGGCTTACTGAAGAACGTTTCGTCCTGCGGGATCACGCCGTCAGCACGCGCGACGGGCAGATACAGCCGCGCGAGGAAGTCTTCGCACTGCGCGGTAAACGCGTCGTCCGGCACGCCGAGTCGTCGGCGATTCTCCCGCGCCAGCGCGACGTTGTAGTGCGCCAGATAACTGGTGTAAGCGTTGTTATTGATGTGCTCGGTGTATTCGTCAGGGCCAATCACATCGTGCAGCTCCAGCCGCCCGTTAACGTTCTTCGCGCGGCTCAGCCAGAAGCGCGCAGTTTCTTCCAGCAGTGCGCGGCCTTCTTTCGCCATAAAAGCGTCGTCGCCCGTCGCCTGCCAATATGCCGCCACCGCCCAGGCGATATCCGCCACCAGATGATGCTCAGCAAGCGCAGACGCCACCTTCTGGCGCAGCCCGGTGCGAATGTTGATCGCCGCGAATTCCGGCGTCTCTTCCTCGCCGCTGCGCGCGCTCTCCCACGGGAACAGCGCCCCTTGCCAGCCGCCGCGCGCGGCTTTGCGCTTCGCACCGGCGAGATTCAGCCAGCGATAGCGCAGAAGCTGACGCGCGACCGGCGGCGCGGCATGCAGATGAAACGGCAGCAGGAACACTTCGGTATCCCAGAACACATGCCCTTTGTAGCCTTCTCCTGTCAGACCTTTGGCCGCGATGCTGCTGCGCTCGTCGTGGCGCGGCGTCATGGCGTGCAGGTGATACAGCGCGAAATCGAGCGCCTGTTGATCCGCCTCGTTTTCACTGTCGACCTCGACGCGCGCGTGGCGCCACCAGACGCGACGGGCTTCTGAAGACTCCGCCAGCAGCGCGTCATAACCCGCGGTTGCGCATTCACGCAGCGCCCCCAACGCCACGGTGGCCGCGTCGTCATCCGGCGCGTCGGGCGACACGCTGACCCAGGCGCATTTTTCCAGCGTGAAGCATTCGCCTTTCGCGAGCATCTGCTGGCTGTGCTGCAACAGGCGACGGTTTTTGGCCGAAAAGCTGACCTGCGCCTGAGAGCTCACCCGGCAGGCGCAGCCCAGCGTTACGTCCGAGGCGTTATTCAGCGTGCGATAGCGCCCCTGGAGATAACAGTTGTCAAACACGCGCAGTTCGCGCTCCGCCAGGTGCTGACGCCCGCTGTTGGTCTGCGTGGCGTCGATGCCGGTCGCCACCCGCACCGTGACCGCGCCGTCGAGCGGGGTGATCGTAAGCCGCAGGCAGAACAGTCCGCGCCGCGCCGCCGAGACAAAACGCGTGCTTGCGATCGTAAATCGCTGACCTTGCGCAGAACGCCACTCGACGATGCGCGTAAGCTCCCCGCTCGCAAAGCACAGCTCACGTCGATAGCTCAGGATCTCGCCGCCCAGCAGGCTGAAAATCTCGCCGTTAAGCTCGATGTCCATCCCGACCAGATCCGGCAGATTGACCAGCTCCGTGGTTTCGCCCTCGCCTGCCCGGTGGTAAAGCCCGGCGAAAAACATGCCGCGCGTCTGGGTGGCGTAGGCCTCTTCATGGGTGGCGCGCACGCCCAGCGCGCCGTTGCCGGCGGCCATCAGCGTGGCGTATTTATTATGGTAATGCGGGTCGAAGCGCGCTTCGACCAGCGTGGTTAACGGATTCATAGCTCGACACACTTCCCTGTTTCTGCCGCCTGATAGATGGCCGCCACCAGCCGCTGGATCTGCCAGCCCTGGTCGCCGTCGGCAACCGTCGCGGGTTTGCCCTGCACGCGGTCGAGAAACGCCTCCATGCTGCGCTGGTGGCGCTGCTCGTCGGCTTTTTCACGCTGCATCAGCGTCAGCAGTTCGCCGTCGCAATCCTGGTAGATATGCGCCGGAAAGAGCGTGGCACCCGCTTTATCGCCGCAGAACTCGACGTTCATCAGCGACTGTGGCGCGATGTTGAGCGCAAACGAGGTTTCAAGCCGCAGGATGTTGCCGCCGGTAAATTCCAGCGTGGCGAACAGCGCGTCCTCTACCGTGTACTGTTGCGGATCCCAGCGGCCAAACTGACCGCTGCTTTTGGTCGTGCCGAGCTTCTGGAACGTATGCGCCGTGACGCGCGATACCTGCGGAAACCCGAGTACGAACAGCGCGGCGTCGAGCATATGAATGCCGATGTCGATAAGCGGCCCGCCGCCCTGTAGCGTTTTATTAGTAAACACGCCCCAGCCTGGCACGCCGCAGCGCCGCAGCGCCCGCGCATTGGTGACATACACGTCGCCGAGCGTGCCGAGCGCCACCTGCTCGCGCAGCAGTTGGGTATCGCGCGCGAAGCGGTGGTGGAAATCGTAGGCCAGCACGGTGCCAGCGCGCCGTGCCGCCTGCCGCATCTCATCGGCCTGTTCGGGCGTCATGGCGGGCGGCTTTTCGCACATCACATGACAGCCCGCCGCCAGCGCCTGCATTACATGCTCATGATGAAAGCGGTTTGGCGAGCAGACGCTGACGATATCGGGACGCGCTTCAGACAGCAGCGTGGCGACATCCGCGAAAACGTGCCTGATGGCGTGGCGTTCTGCGAACGCCTGCGCCTGTTCAGGGCGGCTGTCACAGACAGCCACCAGTTGCACCTCTTCGCGCGTGCGGTAAAACGAGGCATGGACTTTATCCGCCACCTGACCGGCGCCGATAATGGCGACCTTCAGGGGCGAGGCTTGATGAGCACTCATTTCGCACGCCGCCTCTTAGCACTGACGCAGGAAATCGAGCGACTGCCGGTAGGCCAGCGCCGGGTCGTCCGCCCGGATACGGCACTCATAGACGATGTAGCCGTCGTAGCCGTCAGCGCGCAGTTGGTCGAACGCCGCGTGGAAATCGATAGCCCCGCTGCCCGGCTGATAGCGGTGATTGTCCGCAATGTGGACGTGCCCTAAGAGATCGCGGTTATCGTGGAAGGCCCTGCACAGGTTATCTTCCTCGATATTCATGTGGTAAAAATCGCCGATGATTTTTACGTGCTTCAGACCGCCCTCGACGATATAGCGCCGCGCGTCGGCGAGCGTGTTGATCATGTGATCCTGATAGCGGTTAAGCGGCTCAAGGAAGACGGTAGTGCCGGTGCGCGCCGCCACCTCGTCGAGATAGCGCAGCGAATCGCTGACCGCTTTTCTGTCGCCCGCGAGGCTGCGCGGCGATTTCATCGGCGGCAGGCGGAAAGTGAACATGCCCCAGGCGGCAGGCACGACAATCCCTTTGCCGCCCACCTCCGCCAGCGCCTCCAGAATACGGGTGATCTGTGAAAGCCCGTTCAGGCGGCGCTCTTCGATAAAGTCGCCAATCCAGCCGTCGTAGCCGCCGCAGGCGGTCGTCACCGGCAGGCCGGTCTCCTGAATGGCGGCTTTGACCTCCGCGAGGTTATCCACCAGCAGCTTGCCGTCTATCTCATAGCCATCAAAGCCCATCGCTTTGATGTAACGGAATTTCTCCAGAATATTTTCCGGGAAAAAGGCCTGATTTTGCGTTGCGATTTTCATACGTATTTCATCCATGAATTAAAAAGTGACGCCCATTTTGATGCTGAGTTCCGGCTGCTTATCGACATACTTCATGTAGCTCTCCGCGCTCTGCGCGAAAGGCACCACCGGATCAATCAGATCCTCGCAGTTGAGATAGCCGTTCATCAGCAGCGTCCAGCAGGTCTCTTCGATACGCTTGCGGCTCCAGCGCGGGTAGTCCGGGTTCGGCTCGCTGCACGCGCGGGAAAAGACAATTTTCGCGTTGTTAAAGTGCGCTTCGCGTCCGAAGTTGAGGCTGGTAAACGGCTTGGCGAACGCCACATAAGAAATCGTGCCGCCGTAGGCGATGCCGCGCAGCGCGGCCTGGAGCGCGTCGGCATTGCCGCTGGTTTCGATAATGACGTCAGCACCCTGCTTGCCAGTGAGCTTTTTGATTTCCAGCCCGATATCCGCGCCAATCGGGTCAAAGGTGTAGTCCGCGCCGTGGCGGCGGGCAATCGCACAGCGGTGTTCGATAGGATCGACGCCGATGACGACCGACGCGCCTGCTTTTTTCGCCAGCTGCACGGCGATCTGCCCGATAGCGCCAAGACCCACCACCACCACGAAATCGCCGACGCGCACGTTACCATCGCGCACGCCGCTCATGGCGAACTGCGCCGGGTCGTAGCAGACGGCGTTTTTCCAGCTCCCGCCCTGCGGCACTTTACGCAGCTTGTAGTTATCCACGGCGTTGACGATGACGGTTTCCATCAGCGGACCATAGGTGCACACCGTATCGCCCACGGCATAGCCGGTGACGCTTGCGCCGCGCTCGATAATCTCGCCCACCACCATATTGCCGAGCTGGAATTTGCCGAACTCAATCCCGCGCGGCGCGCCTTCCGGACGCGGCGTAAAGAGCTGCCACTCGCTGGAAAATTCTTCATCGATAAACGGACTCGCCGCGCGAAAATCCACCACTTCAGTGCCATGTTTCGGCGCGCCGTAGCGCACGCGGATTTTCACTTCGTTCTCCGCGACCGCACGGTCCTGATACTCCACCAGCGCGGCCACGCGCGGCGCCTGAGCTACTAATTTTTTCATTACTTTCTCCCTGAAAATGACCCGGTCAGCCCTTCACGCCGCCGTCGGTCAACCCACTTTTTATGAAACGTTCGGAAAGCGCATACATCACGACCACTGGCAGCGCCGTCACCAGCGAGGCCGCCATCATGCGTCCCCAGATGTAGTCCGGCGTGCTGAAGAGCGTGTTAAGCCCGACAGGCAGCGTGAAGTTCGATGCGCTGGAAAGGAAAATCGAGGCGAAGAGGTAGTCGTTCCACGCCACCATAAAGCAGTAGACAAACACCGAGACCAGCCCTGAGACCGCCAGCGGCACGGTAATGCGAAAGATGATTTGCAGTCGGTTTAAGCCATCCATCATCGCCGCCTCTTCGATCTCATCCGGAATGGTGTCGAAGTAGCTTTTCAGCATGAACACGGCGGTGGGCAGCGTCTGGGTCACCATGGTGACGATAATGGCGAGCTGCGTGTCGTAGATGCCGAGCGCGGTGATGATTTTGAACAGCGGCACCACCAGCAGGATGCCGGAGAACATATACACCGTGTAAAAGCTGGCGTTGATGGTCATCCGGCCCTTGAAACGCAGCTTTGACAGCGCGTATGCCCCGAGAATGCCGATAAACACCGCGACGCCGGACGACACCACCGATACCACCAGGCTGTTGCGAAAATAGGTGACGAACGGAAAGATCAGCGGGTTAAAAATGTCGACATAATGCGCGAGCGTCCCGTGCTGCGGGAACAGCGTCGGATGCAGCGAAATCGCCTCTTTCGGGCTTTTGAACGACGTCATCAGCATGACGAAAAAAGGAAACAGCGTCACAATCAGGAACAGCGCCAGCCCGAGATAAAACCCGATGCGCCGCATAAGACGTTTATTTGTTGCCATGGAGATTCACCCGCTTTCTGGTAATCAGGATCACTGCGAAAATGATGATGAACAGCACGACGGAGATCGCCGCCGCTTTGCCGAGGTCGTTGAACGCAAAGGCGGTTTTGTAGAGATAGACGCCCAGGATATCGACTTTGGTGGTCAGCAGATAAACGTCGGCGAACATGTAGAACATCCAGATAGTGCGCAGCGTCACCACGGTCGCCAGCACCGGCATAATGGCGGGCAGCGTCACGATGCGAAACCGCTGCCAGGCGCTGGCGCCGTCCATTTCCGCCGCCTCGTAGAGCGATTTGTCGATAGTCTGCAAAATCGCCAGAAACGAGATAAAGGCGTAGGGGAAGTAGCGCCAGACGGCGAACAGCACTACCAGCGCGAAGCTGCTGGCGGGGTTGTCGAACCACAGCGGCGCCTGATCGTAGAGATGCAGCAGATCGCCCGCCACCCAGTTCACGACGCCGTAGCCGTTGTTAAACATATATTTCCAGGCGAACACCAGCGAAATTGACGGCGTGACATAGGAGAGGATCACCAGCGAGCGCGCGGTTTTGCGAAAGCGGAATTCGCGGTTAAAGAAAATCGCCACCGCCAGCCCCAGCGCGGTACTGCCCGCCACCACCAGCGCCGTATACCAGCAGGTCATCCAGAGTGAGTGCCAGAAGCCCGGATCGCTGAGGATTTTGAGGTAGTTCTCAAGCCCGGAGAACTGCGACGGCAGACGCGGGTTGAGCGGTAAGCGTAAAAAACTGATTTCGATATTCGACAGCATTGGCCAGGCCACCAGGCCGCCCAGCAACAGCAGGCTGGGGGCCAGGAGCAGCATGGCGAATGGCATATCAGAACGACCTGAAGTTAACTTCTTCATGAGAGCCATTTCCTGCGTCGGGTTTACGGTCTGGCGACCAGTTCATCGAGGCGTTTTTGCCCGTTGACGAGCGCCGCTTCCGGCGACTTGCCGCCGACCGTGACGCTGTTGACCATGTCGTTAATCACGCCGGAGCCGGTCACGTCGCCCATGCGGGTGAAGTTTTTATCGCCGACCGAGCCGAAAACCTGGACGTTGGGGAATTGCGCGATGAGCTCGCGGGTCAGACTGCCAAACGCTTTAATCACCGGATTCTGTTGATAGACCGGGGTGTCCACCACCGCCTTGTTCACCGGCAGCGCCGCGCCCGGCGACATCAGCACCCAGTCGGCGGCGTTTTCCGCCTGCTCCATAAAGACCACGAATTTCTTCGCCGCCGCCGTCTCCTCTTCACGTTGCCCGGCCGTAATGGTGAGCGAGGTCAGCATGCCGTAAGCGGCGGATGATTTTTTGGTCGGCACGATGAACCCGAGATCCTGCGGGTCGCCCTCTTTAAACACGGCGGGCAGGATGTAGGTGGAATAGATAGCCATCGGCGCAGTGCCGTTCATAAAGGCGTCTTTGATTTCCATGACGTCGTTCGAGCCGGGCATGGAGAGCGCGGCGAGTTCGCGGTAGTACTCCAGCGCCTCGCGCATTTCGGGCGTGTTGAGCGTGATGTTGCCGCTGGCGTCAAAGGCGTTCGCGCCGTTGGAGAGCGCAAACTGCGAAAACGCCTGCTCCGTCATCACGCTCTCGGCGGTCGGCAGCGCGATGCCATATTTTTTCTCGGACGGTTTATTGAGAAGCGTCGCGGCATTCAGCAGTGACTGCCAGTCCTGCGGCGCGCCGAGGCCTACCTCCGCCAGACGCGATTTCCGGTACCAGACGCCGCCAAGCCAGGCGCTGATGGGCACGCCGGTCCAGGCTGTGCCGTCTTCGGTACGCACGATACGCAACACGCCGTCAAAGAACTGGTTCTCTCCCACCTGCGCCACCGCGGCTTTGATGGCGTCGCGATCGAGCAACTGCTCTTTGTCCATGACTTTGGCGTAGTCGTGGCTGATTTCAATCACCTCAGGGAGCGCGCCGGAACGGGCGAGCGTGGTGACTTTGGTGTTATAGGCATCTTCTTCGACAGGCACCTGTTTGACGGTGATCCCGGGATTCGCTTTTTCAAAGCGCTCGATAAGGCGCGTAATCACCGCCTGGCGCTCCTGCTCCACCGACGAATGCATAAATTCGATGGCGACATTCTCTTTTTTATTATCGTCACAGCCTGACATCAGGGCGCAGGCAACCAGTGCTGAAACCAGCACAATATTATTGTTTCGCATATTCAGTCCTTTCAGGCTTTACTAAGCCACATTGCTTGCCAGGGGGCGAGAGTGAGCGAGGCGGTATTTATTGTCGTTCTGGAAATTACGTCACAACAGCCAGACGCGTCATAAGAAATAACCTGCCATTGATCGCTGAGATTAAATAGCGCAGCGACCGACTCGCCATTTCCCGCGGTGCGGATAATCTCCAGCACTTCGTCATTGATACAGCGGGCGGTAAAGGCGCTGTCAGGATGAAACGCGGCGTGCTGGCGGCGACGCGTAATTAATTCGCCAAGCTGTTTCCAGGTGTCGTGACGTAAATTCCCTTCGGTCTGTAACGCTGCCATTATTTCCGCCTCGGTATATTTCTGCCGGTTAATGGCGCGGTTATATCCGAGACGCGCAACGCCCTCTTCATCATTACGCGCGCCGAGAATACTTTGAATATAAATCGCCGGGACGCCCGGGAAAGTTAATAACAGCGCGTGGGCCAGCAGGAAACGCGCAAGGCGCGTCGCGTCGCTGTCATGTCGCGCACTGAGCGCATCCATATAGGTGACGTTGATTTCATACGGGCTGCGGGTGCCGTCCGGGTTATTCTTCCAGTTAACGCGCGCGCCTTCGGCCTGGAGATCGTCTACCAGCCGTAAAATATCAGCTTCGGGGAGGATCCCGCGCAGCGGGTTAAGCCCGATGCCGTCATGCGAGGCCAGGAAATTAAACCAGGTGGTGTCGCCCACGCGCGCCTCGCTTAACCCCTGCGCCCACTGGCAGAGCGTGCGGGCATTCCGGGTATGAATAGCGTGGAGCACCAGCGGCGGCAACGGGAACTGATAGACCATCTGCGCTTCATCGAAACCGTTGCCGAGGTACGCGATATTGTCTTTATGCGGCACGTTGGTTTCGGTGATGATCACGGTGCCCGGGGCGACCACATCGGCAATAGCGCGAAACAGCTTCACTAACAGGTGTGTTTTTTCCAGATGGATGCAGCTCGTTCCGGGTGTTTTCCACATAAACAAAGAAATAAAAAATAAAAAACTTACAAATCAATTGGTTATACGATTTTCAGCTTAATTTTTATACTACCTACCACCATCAAATGAAACGATGCACGACTAAAAATATCAATAACTTAGCGCTTCGTTTCGAATGACCTTTTTTCCTGTCATAACCCTGCTCATGCGGTTTGATAGCGAATCGACAGGCCGATAATTGACAAAATGGTGAGATTGCGCGATGAGGACCAGCCCCGCTGCAATCGGGGCTTCGTTTTTAGCTAAAAACGCCGTAAACCCTCGCCCAATGCGGGCGGGAAACAGTCACGGCGTAAAGGATGTCAAATGATTTTATCCCGAACAAAATGCCCGCCACAGGCAGGCATGAAATACAGAGGTTAAACGATGGGTCTGGCAGGCCAGTCAATATCCGGCGCATCAGAAGGATTTACGCGGTGGAGCAACACGCGATATCTTCGCCAGGCCGCCAGGTCAGCAATTTCGGTTTCGGTCGCTATCCCGAGTTCAACCGCATCCTGAAGTGGCGCAATTCTCTCGGCCGCATACGTCAGCATACTGTTTTTCTGATTACTTGCTTCAGATATGATAAACGCATTTTTTGCCTCTTTATCATCAACCCATTTTTGTCCGTTCCATTTCTTAAAATCTCCAGACGGACTCAGAGCCGTAGTATTTTCTGGCAGGTCGCCTAACTCAGAAATAAAAACAGCATCTCCCGTATCCGTGTTATACACAGTCATCCCTCGGTGATCCTGAATTAATGACCATTTATTTTTATCCTCATCAAAAACTGCAACATATCCATCAGTAGCCTGCGGTGGCTCAATGTCAGTACAGTATGCAGGTAATCCTGTGTGTGGCGGAATATACGCATCGCTTGCGCCAATATATTCAAATGAATGCGAACTGTAGTTGTACACAGTAATTGTCCGAGCCACTTCAGTCATTTTAAACGTCATTATGCGAGCCTCACGATATAATTAAATGCGATGTTTTTTACTGTGTTCTCTGTATTCCCGGATGCATTAATACTCAATGTATGCGAGTGAGCACCTAATGCAAGAGTATGTGTATGAGCTCCCACCGCAAGGGTATGCGTATGCGAGCCGATGGCAACGGTATGCGCATGATTACCGCTGGATGCGGTAGATGTATCTTGCGATTTTGGATTTAGCACAACTTTATAATTATTCCCACCCGACCCGGAGCCACCGTTATTCCCGTCAATGGAAAATCTTGAATATGTATGCGTATGCGCGCCAGTAGTGTTGGTCGTTTTTGTACCATAATCAAACGCAGAAGTGGTTTTTTTGCCGTAGTCAAAAGATGATGTGCTTTTGGTTCCGAGATCAGTGGATGCGACCGTTCCTGTATGGGTGTGTGATTTGATACCATCAGACTCGGCACTTAACACCTGGCGACCACTTGCGGGCTTCCCTTTTATTGTCTGGCCCCGCATGTCGGGGATAATTCCATTCGGGTATGCAAGGGCAAGCTTCGGATATTGCGCTCTGTTAAACGTCTGTCCCTGCATCAGGGCATATCCTGCTGGCAACGTGTCGGATGGCCAAGGAACTGGTACGCCAACAGGCAGCAGGGTATCTGTGGGCTCGGTATAGGTGCGCAAATTCACCCAGCCGCCGCCTGAGACGTTCGGGTTAGACTCATTATTGTCCTGAGTGTTGATATAAATGCTGTCTCCGTCATCACTGATTAATAACGCTCCTGCGGGGTATCCACCGATAGCCGAGGAGAAATCCCCATCATAGGTATTCAGAGCTCCCGCACTGTTCCAGCGGCACAGCGCTGACAGTTCATACAAAATCTGGTTCATGTCCCGGCCTTTTGGTGGAAGCCCACCTGCGGCCTTCGGGATCATCGTGATAGGTGGAAATCCCAGCTCGTATGAAGCAGCATTATCCCCTGGCTGAGCGACGGGTAAAAGCGATTCACGCTGGCCGTTTTCGCCAAACGGAACCGGCTGTTTCGTTGGTGCATCAGTTCTTTTCATGGTCAGTCTCTGCAAAAAGTACCGTCATTAAAAGGGTAAGCATCCGGCGTAAAGCCAAAAAATGGAGTAACAATCTGATGTACCTTAACCATCACCCCGCCTGGTACCGGAATAACGTCATAATTGGTCAAAATGTTTTTTTCATAAGGAGCAAGCTCAAATTCAAAAATAAGTCCCAGCGTCATGTCCCGATAATTTGAGCAATATGCCCTTCCCCGTCGATAAAAAAGCATTTTAAGGAAAACGTTAATTTCAGGAATAGTAGCAACGCTCAGATTAGAAAAAGCCTTGCAGAGAATTAGCGTTCTGTAAGCATCATCACCCAGGCGCACATTTGTGGTTTCCTGAATGCCGCTGAAAAATGGCGCATCGTCGAATGGTAGTGGGTAGTCTGGATTGGCTCCATTAGCCTCACCAAATCCGAACGATTCATTTTCTGTCGGGGCAATAACGTAGCGACTGACGCCCACAATTTTCCCCCACATATCAAGTCCAAATGGCCCACAGGTGGTTAAATCCCACACATCTGAGATAAATTCCTCGGTAAATTCATCAATACAGACAGCCTGACAGAATGTGTCAATAACTGATAAAAGATTTTTGCTCGCAGAATATTGCGTGAGTACTGTATCTTTCCACATTCATTCACCTCATATCAGAGAAACGCTGATATCTGCGTCCTGAATAGTAGGCACCTGGTCAATTCCGGGCGTTACCGCCTGGCTGAACGTTGAGCCATCCAGCGAAATCTCCAGCGACAATATACCGACCGTATCCGGAGAGATGGAAATAACCGGCGCATAATATTTCCCGGCGTTAATTGTTGCCCCTATTCTGGCCTTGCCGATCCCCTCATATCCGCCATTAAAAACCTGCGCAATAGTTTTATGCACCTGCACGGCAATGTCGCTGGGAGGATTGAGTGATTTATCGATACTCACTCTGAAATAAACACGCGTGGGCGTCGCTTTCTGCCACTGCATATCGTAGGAAGGGTAAGGCGGCTGATAATTTGTGCTGTCATAAACAGTGTAACTGGTGTTACCGTTCATGTTTGCCCCGGGGTTATACGTCCGGAAGATGGCTTCTGCAACATCCGCATCCTCGCCACCATAGACGCAGGCATAAACGGAATGCGGCAGCACCGGAAAATTTGTTGTACCCACCGTTACCGTCTCACCGGTACGGTTCGACCAGACATAAGCATCCAGCACCCCGTCCGTCTCCAGCAATGCGGCCAGCATGGAGCCATCCTGATTACGGCTGTTTCGTGCGACAGACTTTCGGCGGCGGGTTTCAAACGCTATGCGCGATTCGACATCCACGCCGACAACACCCGGACTGGCGTTACTGACCGCATCCCAGCCTGGCACTGCGCGGTAAATCTGGTTTAAGGTACCTGCGGCGCACGGAATGGGGCCGGTTGTCTGGTTAACGAACTGGACATCAACCGAACCTGATGCGGGGATTACCGCATCATCAATCGACTGGTAGATATAACCAGCCTCATCACTCGCTGTGCTGCCCGCCGGAATGAGGGTGCCCACTTTGCCAATGCAGGTCGCAGTCACAACCGTTCCCTGCGCGGAAATGCGATCCATAAAGTAGATTCGCCCGATGCCATCCTGCATTCGCCCGGTTGAAAAGTCGGGGTTAATCTGGTTAAACAGGCACAGCAGCTTGTCGTAAACCTGCGCAATAATCTCGGTGTCAGACTGCGCAATCTGCCCCTGCGGCGAACTTAAAGACTGACTGGCCCCGCCGCCGAGTGCCGCGCTCATGTCAGTAAGCCGCCCCGACAGCACATCAGCGATATCGGGCACTGACAACCCGTTTTCCGTCACCATTACGTCCGGCACGGCCGTTTTAATCGTCGTCACAGTGTCACCCCTGCTGTATTCCCGTTCCTGTCAGTGACGCGAACAGTGCCGCGTATCCTGCGGGTGTTTTTATCGAAAAATACGGAGGCGAGCGCCTTTTCCACCACCGGCAGCCTCCGCGCTTCATCCTGCATTTTCTGCGCGATAAAGCCGGGTGATGGTCGCCTGCCAAGCACATCCATCTTCCATGGGATGCCGAGAGTGTTGTCGTACCAGCACTCCCCGGAGAACACCAGGCAGGCGCTCGCGACGTCCTGTGCAACCGCCAGGGAATCAGCAGCAACGGCAATATTGCCGTTCCCGTCCAGTGTTAAATCCCACGTTGACGGGTCAAGCTGCATGGTTTTGTAGGTCATGTCGGTTTGTCCGTCGGTTCAGAGTTAATCGTTGAATTCCCGCTCTGCACACCACGAACCGGGTGGGCGTGGGAGTCGTAGTTATCGCGGAGCGCCTTAAGCGTGCTGCTCTGCTGCCCGGCGTTATCAATGATATCGCCGCTCACTTTCAGAAGCGGGGTGTTGATATTCATGCCGTCGGGTGCATTGATATTTGCTGATGAGCAGTTGATATTCACCGGGTTCGGCGTGGTGATATTTATCGCCCCGTCAGCAAACTCGATAAACTGCGTTGGTTGCGCGTTAAGCACGCCGCCGAGGTAAATGGCATCAGATTTACTGTGGCGACGTCGGCTACCGGGAATCGACGCCTTAAGGTTTGCGCGGACCAGCGACGTGTCACGGTCACACACCGCAATCAGGCCGATATCCCCCGCAACAGGGTTCATGATAACGGCGCTGTCTCCGCGCTGTAGTCGCCAGACGGGAAGGTCATATAACGTGGAGTTGGGGATCATCGCCCCGCTCCGGTCTGTACGCGTCAGCAGCGGCAACACGTCGACAACCAGGTCAGGCGCCTCACCCCGTACCGCTACCACCTTCGCCAGCTCAATAAAGAAACAGCCGGACAGGAGCATTTCAAATGTGTACTCCAGCGACTGCGCCTCGCTGGTCTGGGCTCCGGTCGGGGTATACAGATTACGATCCATGCTTCTGTGCCTCCGCCTGTTGTGCCTTTCGATGCGCAGCCCTCTCCTCCGGCGTCCTGTACGCGACGCAGACAGAATGCCATGAGCCACCCGGCACCCACGATGACAGCTCATGCCGGACGGAGGTCAGTTCATACGTGCCGTCTGCGTGCGGGAGGCCGGTTTTAATCTCGATATAGCGCCCAATCACCAACAGCGATGAGTACTGCGTCTGGAACATCAGTCCGCCGTTTGAAAACACCGGATACCCAATCAGCCCGTAATCCTTCGAGATAAGCGGCACCACGGCGTCGCGTTTTTCCGACGACGGCCAGAACTCAATTTTATCGGGCGGGGAAACGGACATCGCGATGCTGTAATCGGCGCAAATCCGATAAAGCTGGTCGAATACGCTGCCCGAAAAATGCGGACTTCCCGATGTTGTCATGCCGCCCAGGCCGTTGAATACCGCGTTATATCCCGCACTGGTACAAATCGCGCTGAGAACGTCTTCAATACGCTGCGGGCCACTGGCCGAGAACGGGCTGGCAATCCTGTTCTGTAACTCAACCGTTGCAGAGGCGGTTATCGTCAGGTGGGTTTCTGGTGCGGCCCCCATATCAGCTATGGATGAGGTCATCACCCCGGCGAAAACCTGCACATCGTCAGCGAAGATTTCAACATCCATGCTCTGCCCTTCAGGCCTGGAAACAATGCCATCTGCCCGACCGGACAAATTAGCCAGGAGTTCCAGCCCCAGCCCGTAGAGCGATATTTCTGCGGTAGCCGCTCCCCGCCCCACTACGGAATTCAGTGACGCCGTGGCCTTGATGTTGCTGATGGAGATCCGGTTGTTACCCCTGGCGTCAAAGGCTGACGCTTTGTTGATAAAATCAAACCGGAGGCTGTGCTGTTTATACAAGGTCGCTCTCCTCCAGGTAGTACAGTACGAAACGACGCCCCAGACCGTCCCACGACGGATCTGCCTGCCCCTCGTTATCAATGAACACCAGGTCACCACGAAATCCGAGATACCCGTACCGGACAATTCTGTTGCCGAACAGGCAGGGGACGCCCTGAACAACAGGTACGCCGTTTACCCTGAGATCCGCGTAAAGAAAACTGCGGCGCTGGATTAACCTGATTTCGCATTGCTGACCTGCCAAATCCACGGCAATGACCTGCGATTTTTTAGGAAGGATAGAGACGGTAATCATGTGGTGTTCCTGGAAATGTTTTTCGCCATGTCCGCAGCTTTCTGCGCAGCGCTGTCAGCGATATCCCGTGCCGGTTTTGAGACGGTATCAAGTGCACTCTGAAAGCTGGTTTTTATCGTCTTACCTACATTGCCAGCCACGTCACCCAGAGCCGATTTCAGAGAATCCCAGGACTTGCTCAGCTCATCGACGGTTGATGGCGTGCCTCCTCCTTTTGTTGCAGGAGCCCCAAGCCCCGTTTGCCCGTTTGATTTCGCGTCATCGGTCGGTTTCTCTCTCGACTGCGCGCCTGACAGGGTGACCTCCATCTGCTGTATCACTTCCTGAAAATCCAGATAGACCGTCAACAGTGTTACGCCTTTTTGTGAGTTCACCTCGTAGTAGTGATCCACCAGGTCGAAGCTGCGCAGCGTCTCTTTTGGCGTCTCGATGTCATAGGTGTTTGCCGAGGCGAGCATCGTTTTTATGGTGTCCAGCGCCGCGCTCTGGCTGGTAAACGTGAGATCAAAAATATTGGGGATGTTGCCGGAAAAACCCGTCAGGCCGTTGATGAGAATGGTGCACCGCACCCGCGCAGGCTCCCGCACCTTATTAATGGCCTGATATTGCCCCTCCTCAACCGGAGCCGTTGTAATCTGCGCCCGCCCGTTCGGCTGTATTGATGCCATCCCGCTAAACTCAAGCGCTATCTCGTGAGTCTTGCTGTCGCGGATCACGTACTGAGGATGCAGGACACTGTCGATTATCGAGAGTGGCGAGCCCCCGCCGATGGCGTTGAAGATTTCGGCTGTATTAACGTCGATTATGTTGCTCATGCGATTACCAATAAAAAACCCGCCGAAGCGGGTACTGATGACGGCTTAGATTTTTTGATAAGATCAGTATGCGATATATTCTGCGTACTTATTAGTTTTACAGACTGGCTTACTTAGAGAGCCAACCCTTCTATTTTTTCATCCAGATTATATAAATCTGTATGGTGCAACAACAGCACGCCTTGTGACTTCGCCAAAGAGCGCGCAGCAGGTGTATAAGTAGAGTTAGTAACTACAGCACACGCATCAGCATGATAGTACACCTTACCCGATGTAACTTCCTGCACAGCTTTATTTCCTACCGGGTTCGAATATTTTTTACACTGAATGGCAATGGTGAAATTATCCTTTTCCGCTATTACATCCACTCCTTGATCGCCTGACAACTTAGTCACCCTCGCCTTCCAACCACAGGATTCAAGTATATCCGCGCATAGTATCTCATATTCCGCAGGGGTTATATTATCATCGTAGTTGAGATGTTGTATTGCCTTATTTTCACCCACATACTCGTCCACAATGGCATCTATATAATTGCTGTATCCCGATAACGTCAAACCATAATAATACCTGCTGGTGACAGGATGATAGTCGAGTTTTTTTAAAAATCGCCCCTTTTCCTTCTCCCATGGTTCGTTATTTGTATAACCATAATCATCTTTTACAATGAGTTGTTTTTTCTTTCGTGCCAAAACATGCACATGAGGCATTATGCTGTTCTTGAAACATAAAAAGTCTTTTTCGATCGACTGCGCCTTAATTTTATCACGCCAAGAATCGAACAGTGTTTTTAACAGTAACACAACAATTAAGGCTACAATTATAACAAGTGCGAATTTGGCAACCACATCTCCATTGAGACTTTGTACCCAATTGCTTATCCAGTTGTACCCCGCAACTATCAAAACAATCATAATAATAAAACCGTCGCCCTTTTTGCTACGACGCCCCATAATGCGCTCTCTCCCTTTCAATATCCGTTGCATGCCTATCAAAAACTATGCAGAGGTGCTATGAATTCAAAAGAGAAGAATGTATTCCAAGCCTCTATTTGCAGTCAACCTGTATGTATATACATTGGTTGACGCTTTTTCCTTGTAAAGTCATACTGCATCGACAATATTTTTCAAAATGTTTGAGGTAAAAATGAAAAGGTGGATTTGTTTAGTAGCATTGTTAATTCCCTTTATCACCAATGCTGAATATCAGGAGGTTATTGATAGTCGCGTAACCGTACCGGGCGGTAAAGAAGTTTACTTTGTGGCAGTACCCTCTCATTTTAAAGACAGTGAGAATGACAGCGTCATTTACCACTCCGTCATATATCACGAAGACCTTTCCTCATTTACAAAAAGCATTTTACTTAACCCCAAAGTAGATCCGGATCCCAAAAAAACATTGGTGGGGTTCAGCAGTTTAAAACTATCACCTGACGCAAAAACCTTATATTTCGAATCAGCGGCATGGGCAACCTCTTCAGCGATTCATGCAATGAATTTAAAAAATAAAGAAATAAAATACATTACAGACGGTAGTTTAACTTGCGTTGTGGGAGCAGGTGAGTATCAGGGACACTTGATAGTAAGTAGGCATCAATATTTTGTTCAAGGGGGATCATATGATGATTACTGGCTGTATTCTCCGAGCGGGAAAAAGATCGGTCGTGTAGCTAGTGAAAATGCAACAAAGGTTGATCTGTTGAAGCTATGTACCTCTCTCTCTTAATTAAATCAAAGGTTCGTAGGCCGACATTTCTTCCACTTTTTTGTACGTTCTGTTTGGTTTTTCATTGTAGGAGAGAGCTCTCCTACAATGAGGATTCAACGCACGCCGCTCGAAAACGCCTGGTTAGTTGTAGCGCGCCGAACCTGATCGTTCACGCTTTGGGTAAGCGCGTCCACCGACTGAGGGTTACTTTGCACGACTACCGTTCCGATATGCGTGCTGTTACTCTGGCTGTTATTCACGTTTGACGCCATTCCGGCGGGTTTATCAGCCAGAGCCTGTTGGTATTGATAATATGCCATGGTGTCATCATCCTTTACGCCAAGTAACGTGCGTATTTTTTGCGTGTACTCCCGCGTTTCCTTAGGTAAGGTACTCCAATATTTTGACGATGGAGAGTTAAAGCCGGTTGGTGAAATGTATGTCAGATAGTGATCAACTTTTCCTATTCCCCAGTTATACGCCATCAGGGCATGGTTAACATTCCCCTTATAATGCTTCAGCAACCTGTGCAGATACTTTTTTGCCGCGGCACGTGCTTTTTGCTCGTCGAGACGCTCATCAACCTGATCGTCCACCCGAAGGCCAAGCTCAATCGCCGTGTCCTCCATAAACTGATATGGTCCGACAGCACCTTTCGGGCTGTAGAGATATTTGCCGTCAGCTGACTCAACTTTCCTGATAGCATCCAGTAAAGCCTCATCATCAACCGATTTGACCCCCTCCGCACCACCAGGAATATCAGGCTGAATATTATGACCAAATACCGTTCCCGACTTGCGCCCCAGATCGGTATCAATGCCGATGTAACGGGCAGCATCCCCCAGGTTTCGTTTTAAATAATCCCAGGAACCATGCGCGCTGACATCAATATTCTCCCGATCATTATAAAGATAGGTGCCGTAAGCAATCAGACCGGCAAGCCATGGGGGAACAATTCCGCCCGTTGCCCTGCTTCCCACATATGCCGCCGCGAGTATTTTCAGGGCATTCTCCGCCCCACCGACGGCTTCAGTAAAAGCCTTAACCTTATCCCCAGCGTTTTCAAAAAAGTCTTCGATTTTTCCGTGATTCTCACTAATCCACTTACTAAATGCCTTCATTCCATCAATGGCATCCTGCGAGAATGCCATAGCAAGATCCTGCTTCAGCCTGGAAAGTTCAGCATCAAGCTCACCAAGCGTTGCAACGACATTTTCCTGCTCTTTAACCTGCTGCGCAGTGATGTTCGACTTTTTCGTCTCAGAATCGACAAGCCGCTTAAGCTCACCAGATTTTATTTTGGCGGCATCAGACGGGTCGAAACCCGCCGAGGCCATCACCTGCATCAGGTTTTCCTGAGAGTGCGTCTTGCTGTACCGCGTAAACTCGGCAAGCGCCTTACTCGGATCCCCCAGATTATTGATGTTCAGACCCGTTCTGGCCCCGAGCGTCAGTAAGTTCTGCGACGCCCCGGTCAGGCCGCCCATAACGGTTGGGTCTGCGATGTTCGCCAGGGCCATCCGGGCATTGCCGGATGCCGCGATAAATGGGTCGGCGTTTAACCCGGCCTGCTTAAACCCTCGTTGCACACCAAACATCTTATTGACATCAGAACCGAAAAATTTCGCCTGCTGACTGGCCCTTACAATCTCGTTGGCCGTGGAGGTAAAAAGCTGCTTAATGCCATACAGCCCCGCCCCAATCCCGAGGAATCCCGCCGCGGCTGTATACACGTTGCGAAACGAAGTCGTGGCAGTTTTGGCGAATTTCTCCATCTCCCGCCGCTGTTTCTCCAGCTCTCTCTCACGCTCCTTTTCTGCACGCGCAAGCTCCCTGTTGAGTTTGCTGACCTCATCCTTAACCTTGCGCTTACCGTTCAGAAATTCATCGGCCTTTATGGTTACTTTGTAGGCCAGCTCGTTGATGATCATCGCTACTCCTGATGTTTCTGCCATACCCGCCGGTTAAACGCCTCCACCGAGATAATTTCCAGCAGGTTGTACATATCCCGTACAGACAGGCTGTTCTGCAACTCTGAGTACGAGGCCTTTCCTGAACAGATGATGGCGTTTATCGCCGGGGGGATGTTGACGGGGCTAACGAGTTTTGCCGGTAGAGTCTCCCCTTCCATGAAGGGGTACCTCACTCTCCGGCGATGGTTAAAAAATCGAAATTAATTTTAAACACCTCATCCATCAGGTTGCGGATAGTGGAAACCTCCTCAAAATCGATAGGTTTCACCTCACGCACCTGGCAGTTTCCTTCATGCGTGATAACGATCTGCACGGTAGACATCAGGCGCTCTTTGAGTTGCCGGGCCACCGCTGGCGGTGCAGAGGAGAGGACGTTGAGCCCGAGTGTCGCCAGGCCGGCACATCCCATGGCAATCACATCAGCAGGAATGCCAGAGAAATTCGCCTCCCCCATGGCGCGGAACAAATCCTGCGCCAGTTCTTCAGCATCCCACGCGGACATTTCGGTGATGATGAATTCTTTACCCTTGTCGCGGTTGTTCTCTTCAACCACAAACGGGATCTCTTTACGCGCCATCAGATTGCACTCCTTACTGCTGATTCAAAATGAAATACCGCCGGACGCGGTTGCAGGATGCGACGGCCAGGTGGTACAGGCGTCCAGCTATAAAGCACGCCGTTCACGAAGTTCCACTTCGCACCAAGCGCCGGAACGGCCAGCACGGCGTTACACTGAAACGCTGAAATCGCGGCACGTTCAGCCGCGTACCAGTCATCAATCAAGGAACCGGCCGTCGATGTGGGCATCAGGTTTATCGTGAATTCCGTCGGGTTAAAAATGAAACCCGCATGATATTTCCCGTCGGCTGACATCATGTCTTCTTTGTTCTGCAACGCCCCGGTTTCAAACATGTTGTCCGCGGCGTAGTCATCCACGTCAAACCCGCCGGGGTAATACGCCGGAACGATAATGCGCAGCTTTGAGTTGGCACTGGTGATATCGATAGGCATGTTGTCGTCCTTACAGAATTGCAGTTGAAGCCATCGAGATGGACTGAATAAGCTGCCCGTCCACGTAGTAGAAGATGACGCCTTTCAGGTCGCGCTCAATGCGTGCCGCACCATTCTGCGTCGGGATGAACAGGAACCATCCCTGAGAATAGAGCGTTGAGGAGATATCTTTCCCGGTCGTGTTGTTAACGATACGCACCAGGGCCTTATCCAACACCACACCGCGCTGAATGGCACCGAAGTTAAGTGCCTGCTCTGCTACATCAATGACAGCAGCGGATACGGCGCTGTAGCCTGTGGTATTGAACGGGTACGACTGGTTACTGGTGAACAGGTTTGCAAAAGCTCCGACCAGCCCGGCATTAATCCAGACCTGATTGATAAAACTGTCCAGCCACAAAAACTTACCGGTAATTGCGCCATCAGAAGCGTACTGAGCCATCGTCTTGTTCAGGCCGTATGCGCCATAAAAATTATATCCATTGGATTTCAGCGCCTTTGCGGTAGCCAGATCACTGACATTCGGCGCAAGGCCCGGGAACCCACGGAACTTGAACGAAACGCGACCATTCATCCGGGAAAAATCCACGGATGCGGCATAAGCAAGCGCTGTCACGCTATACAGGTAAGAGCCATACACCGGAAAAATGTTTTCATAGCCGTTTGCCACAACAACCTGTTGAACGAAACAGCTGGCATTGTTCGCCACAGTGGCTGCCTTCGAGTCATCGTGAACCACGTAGCCAAACCGGTTTTTGCTGCTACTGGCCCATGCGCATAATTCAGCTTTCTGTTCGTCAGCCAGCTCAACCAGGGAGTTAAACAATATCCAGTTCTGGTTCGTGTTGATGATGTTGTTCATCGTATCGGTCAGCGTCACCGCGGCGGAACCCGGCGACACGGTTGCGGCGGTATCCTTCGTCAGCGCAAGCCCGGTGGCCAGCGCCCCGGCAACGGCGAGAGACACTTCACTGTCAGCGCCATCTGTCACCGAGCGGATAATGAAGCGACTTGCCAGCGGCAGCCATTCGACCGAAACCTTGTCCGCGCCGATCCCCAGCTCCAGTTTTTCCGCAACATCAGAGAAGCTGGTCGCCTTTGACAGGTCAACCGATGAACTGGTGACAGATACACCATCAACAAACAGGGTAATAGTGCCTGCCGGGATAGCCTGAAGCGTGGCCAGCGTCACCCCTTTCAGGCTGCCGGACAGGAGATAACCGGCCACAGCTGAGTCCACCACGCGATACATCAGCAGCTCTCCGGGCGTGACGGATGCGTTTTCATAACCGTTAAAATACTGCTGCGCAGCGAGGAATTCTTTTGTGGTACTCCCCATCAGCGCAGAAACATCAGCGTCGGTGTAAAAAGACACTACCTGCCCAACGGGAATGAGTTCATTGTCGGTCAGCATCAGACCGTTAGCGTCGACCGCAGAGCCCGCGGGCGTAACAACGTTGGGGGTGATGCTGAAATCCGCAGATAAAGGGATTGTTTCCATGGTCAGTTATCCACCATTTCAGTTGAAATTTCTGCTTTGTCGAAATAATCCTGCGGCAGGGAGATGGTAATGTGTGCCTGCAGGGAGAGTGTGAGGACGTAGCGCTCCTCCCACTGCTCTTCGGCATTAATCATCGGAGCCTGGATGGCCGGAGACGAATAAAGCGGGGCGAGTCGGGCATCCAGGCTTTTAATTTTGTTCCAGGCGTAATCACTGGCAAACGTGGTTTCCACCGCGACGGCCCTGTCACCAGCGTTATCACCGTAGATATCCACCTGAATATCGACCTGCCTTACCTCGGTGTACCCCATCGTGCTGGTCGACGCGTCGCCGGTGTCACCGGGCACTTCCCTCGTCGTGGAAAGCCGCGAGAGGCGCAGCGGCGTAAGCACGCAGAATTTCCCCTTCGGCATGGGCACCCTGTTCGCCTGCGCCCGAGTGCAGGTACCGGCAACAGGCTCAAGGTAATCGGCCAGCACATCGATGATGTTATCAATCGTGAAGTCGTTCATTGCGCACCTGCAACACAACGATAAGTCGACACCAGTCTGGCCAGAGCTCCACCGGTTCGACGACAAGCCACTGCTCACCGTTGATGATGAAAATGTCGCCCCCCTTCTCCAGCTCACGCTGCACACTGAAATAGTTGCCGTTCACGTAAATGACTTTTGCCAGCCCCTGGATATTCAGGCCATCAACGTGCTGGATATCACCTCGACTGAGAGGCTGGAGCTGAACCGTAACCTTCTGGTCTGGCAAGTAGGAAGGAACTGGTTTTCTTCCCGGCCCGATGGTTTCCCCGGCGTATTTTTTCAGGATGGCCTGGACGTCCGGGTTGACGCGCTGAATAGCGCTATTCGCTATCTGTCGAAGATTCAATGTCACTCACCTCGTAATCCACGGAACGCTGCATATGCCCCGTCCAGATAAGCGGCTTACTGTGGTTGCCGCTAGCCCTTACACCGTTTCTGACGTCTTCCCGTGCTTTCAGAACATCAGCGAAGGTCATGCCGTCACGCATGGGGAACCGGTCGCGCAGCAACAGGGTAACCGGGCTTAACGGCGGTGACTCCAGCGAACCAATTGAGCGCTGAATGTCGTCCACGATGGTCATGCCGAGTACGTCCAGTACTGCATCGACATTCCCGCCATGCGCCTTCATTAGCGCCTCGCACCGCTCCGCCCACTCGTCAGACTTCTCAGCAATCGCATTGCGGAAGAACGGCCGCGGCGGGCTGCCGCTTCTCGGGTTGCCAAACTCGTTTGACGCAGCCACCATCGCTACGGAGGTGCCGTCCGGATAAGTGGCTCCACGAAGAAAACCAACCTTTAACTGCTTTGATGACAGTTGAAGCTCAACGTCATCCAGAAAGTTCATCACCTTATCCATCATCACCTCCGCCAGCCGTAACGCCGGTAGTAATGCGTGGGATACCCCGATGGAGACGAGCCAGGGTGGTAGCGAAACGTGCGGTATTTCGCTGTGGCGTTCCAGTACGCGGCACCGAACGGCGTCTGGAGATACCACCACGAGGCAGCACTTGTCGGCACATCTCCCGTCGACACCGACACGGAGCCTTCGGATGCACTGGCGACACGGCCCACCAGTCCGGATGCGCCTTTACCACCGGCACCGCCGTTAAGCTCTGCGAGATGCGCTACCAGCATATTCAGCAATACAGCCCGCTCAGCGATATCCTGAACGGGGCTGCAGTCGGTGTTATCGAGGAGGGTCGTTGCCTCGACGAAATACGCATTCAGCAGCGGGTCACATACCCTGCTGAACTGCGGGTAGCGCTCACAGAACGCCTCAATGTCAAAAGTAACGACCGCCATCATCAGCCCCTCGCCTTCATCGCCTCTTCGTCTTTCACCACACCGTCAACAGGTTTGTCCTGCGGCAGACCTTCCAGCCCCGTTTTCACTTTGGCGTTTTCTTTAGCCTTATCCCGTGCGCTGTTGGCTTTCGCCTGGGCAAAAACCAGCTCGTTTTTTACGTAAGGCTGATCTTTGTGAACAGCGAGCCATTTTTCAAAGGCGTCTTTATCGACGCCATCAGTCAGGCCATAGCCGCCAATCACATTAGATGTGTTAGCGCCATTTAGCGTGACCCTGTACCCCCCCTGCTCAACAATCAGACCATTGGGCAGTTTGCACCCGACAACGACAGTTTCCGCCATGACTTAAACCCCCAGCATGCTGGCAATCGCCAGCGGTTGACGAATGATAGCGCCCCAGGTGCCGCCGGATTTTTTCTGCTTCCAGCTTGACTCACCGACAACCACAGCATGAGCGCGCATCTTTTCAGTGAACGCTGCATAGGCGGTGTCCGTTTCACCGAGCTTTTCGGCAATGAGCTGCACCATTTCCCCGGACTCCGTGGAATACTCCACCGCAGTAACGACGCGGAGGTTAGGGAAGTTTTTCTTCAGCTGATCCGTCACGTTGACGTTGTACATATTGGTCTTGGTGAGGTTGACTTCTGACGTCGGCGACATGCACAGCTTCATCGCGGCATCACGCTCGATCAGGCCTTTGGTCTGTGCCACAAGTTGACCGAACAGCTTCACGATGTCGTCGTAAACCGCCTGACCATCTTTGCCGGACCACTTCACCTCACCGTCAGTATCGAGCGGGCTTGGCGTAATCGACGCAGGCAGCGACGGGTCATTCAGCAGCCCGAAATTTTGCAGCCCCTGAATGCCGTAGAAGTAAGACTTGTTCTGGAACTTGTTCAGCGTCAGCGCTGAAGCCACATTGAGCTCAGCCGCATAGCCGATACGCGCAGCGCCGTACATATCCAGCTCGCGCTCCCCCCAGCGGGTATGGGTCTGGTAGTGATACGACTGGCGTGGCACCCAGTTGACGTTCGCAGCCGTCATGCCATTGTTGTTGAAGTCACCGTAAGAACTGGTTTCACCCGTGCTTTCCACAATCGGGAATTGTGCGGTCAGCGTGGTCCAGTCGCCCTTTTTGACCTCGCCAATAATTTCTGCGGCTTTCATCGGGGTTACAAGAACACGGATAAGCTCCGGATCAACGTAGTTGGTGAAATATGCCGGGATGCCGGAGTTACCCGTGGTTACCATTGTCGGCTGGGCGTCCATCGCCAGTGCATAATTCTCTGCAAACTCTGGTTTCAGGTAATCTCTAGCACCCGGCAGGATGATGCCGTATCGACCGCTTGCGGCCGCGTAGTGTTGCTGAAACTTATTCATTAATGACTCCACGTACTGATTTTGACCAGCTCACCCGCATCGCAGGTGCTCCCGGCGAAAAACGGCGTTTCGACAGCCCCGGCGACGGTTGCGCCTGCTGCGCCGGTTTTGATGGTGCCGTCGGCCAGGACAGCAAAGATTTTTTGCCCGCGGGTGGCCGCGGTTGCGGTTCGCGCCCAGAAGTCACCCGCCACCATCAGGGTCACTTCACGGCCCGGCTGGATGAGCATGGACGCTGCGCCGAGCCAGTCCACAATGGACGCCTGCCCGTCACGGTGCACAAAACCTGCTGGCGCACCGGTGCCGGTATTGGAGGCCACGCCATCCGTCACCCATGCAAAGCGCGCGACGGTCAGACCGTCATTGCCCGCCACCAGCGCCCCCTCATCAGCAAGAAACGTCGCGTAGGGGTTGGTGCTCGCAAACCCCCCTTCGATACCGGGAGACGGGCATTGATTAATTGTTCTCTGGAAACCAGTCATATCAGAAACCTCGTTTCAGTTTGCCAGCGGTCGGATACATCTTCTCGAAGTCGCTGACCAATGCAGAATCCTGTGCAATAACAGGCCGCTTGTTCTCTTTCTGGCTGATAGCCATTTTCACAAGAGACGGGAACGCAGACGGATGCACGCCTTCGATATCCACGCCAGCCTGCTCAAGTGCAGTGCGATAGACATCTTCAGCAGAGTCCATGGCCACCACATCGCCAATCAGCGGGCGAACAGCCTGCTCTGCCTCACGAACGGCGCGGAAGTTTGCCGCCGCCTTTTTAGTGGCCGCCTCAGTGGCGAGTTTGATGGCAGCATCCATTGCGGGCTTATCCACTTTGTCTTTGTCGTCCTTCTCTTCTTTGTCGTCGCTGCCTTCGTCCATCGCAGCCGCCGGTGCCAGCGATTCGGCAATGCGGGCAATGATTTCTTCGGATACACCTGCATCACGCAGCAGCGAGAGAATGACCTCATTGTCACCATCAGCGGTAATTTCCACCCTTTCCTCCGGCTCCACGGCTTCCTCAGAGTCTCTGATGATTTCCACCAGCTCTTCCGGTTCAATTTCCATGTCTGCGGCGAGGCGGGGTTTGCAGAGTGCAGCCACAGCCTGAGCTATCGCGTTGGGCGATTTGTTGGCATTCAGGATGGCGGTGAGTTCTTTGGGCGCGGCATCCTGAGCCAGACGCGGCTTCAGGTACGCTCCCAGCGCGGCACGAATGGCGACGCCTTTGCGGTCTAACTTCATGTATTTAAGCTCCTGTGGGAGTGAATCCCCGACGACAACGTCGGGGCCTGCGCGGCCGTTTTCGACCAGGGCAACGTGGTTTCCGACGATATCGCGCATAACGCCATCGAATTCCTCGCCGTCTGGTGATTTGCCGGGGGTCATGTCGGCGACGTACTGATACGACGACGACAGTTCTTTCTGCTCTCCGGTTTCAATACCTGCGATGGCGGAGTTGTCCCAGATGGACAGGCCGTTGGTCAGGTATGTGCCGTCAAAGGCGGCGCTGGAGTGCGTTGAGCCCACGCGATATTCACGCGGCGGGTCGCCGGGAAAGTCGGGGGTGTGAATACAGAGAATCGGGATATTGTTGAAGGTGTCAGCGGCTTTCTTTAACTCTTCGGGATCGCGGTACAGCCGGTATATTTTGTCGGCCTCCAGCCCCAGCGCTTCCCAATTCGGAATCTCCCTGCCGTAATAGGGGCAGACGTTCGCCTTACTGATGTTGCTTATCTCAACCTGAAGCCTGCCAACGTCATCAAGTTTACGCACCGAGGCGCGGTCAAACGCCAGGTGCTCAGTTGCTGCTCTCATTGTGTTTCTCGGATTCCAGGCAATAAAAAAGGCCGCCCTGGCGACCTGTTCGTCTTTTACCACTTAACCTTTCTTCTTGAGGTCCAGAACCGGGCTCCACGTACAGCGACAGTTGATTTCCTCGCCTGGCATCACCCACTTGCCATCCAGCTTTATCCCCTTGCTGAGGTCAAATTCCTCCCCGTCAGCTTTCAGGTGTGACGGACGAGGATTTTTGCCAGCGTGAGAATGCCGCCAGATGCCCCTGGTGATGCCGAGTGACCGCTGACGCGCGGCCTGCATGACAGATGTGGCCTTATTGTTCTGGTCACGGGCGATGAGTGCTGCACGCCGCCGGGTGATGCCGTATCGCTTTTGCAATTCATCGGTCAGATAGCCGAGGTCACGCCCACGCGCCACCGACCGCATCACCAGCCCTTCCACTTCGGTGAAATACTTCTCCGGGATGGAGCGAATCAGTCCGACGTTCTCTGTGATGGTTGCCTGTAGCGCGTTATTCATTGGCGCGGTCATTTTGAATTCGACCGTGAATCCGGCGGTTTCCAGCGCGTTATGCAGCGACACATCAGCATTTTCCAGCACGTCGCCTGCAAATCGCGCCGCCAGTTTTTGCGCGATGCTGTCGAACAATTTTTCCCAGCGTCTTGCCAGATTTCGGACGGCATTACGCATCACTACTGCCGGAGAGGCATCCATCGCCACCGCAGCCCCGCTCGCCCTGTAATTTGCCGTCAGCCACCAGACAACGGACTTCTGCATCTGCTGTATCTGCCTGTCGAGCTGCCTGCGATACCACACCTCAATACCGGCATTAGGACGAATGGCTCTCAGCGTTTGCGGCGTCGACTTCCTCTTCCTGGAGGTCATCGTCTTCGTAGTCGTCTTCGATTTCGATGTCATCACTTAAGTCCAGTGCGTGATAGTGACTGTCGGGGTCATTGGCGATTTTCTCCCTGACTTCGTTATTTGTCAGGGCTCCAAGCGTGGCGTAAACCGCGTCAGTGTCGGCATCCATCTTGCGAATCTCTGCGCGCTCTTTCTCGCTCATCTCGTAAAGCGGCTCGAACTCGAAGTAGATGTCCGGGTCGATGTCGCCAAACTCAGAGAGCTGAATGATGTCCAGCACGCGCTTGAGGTTATCTTTGAAGATGGATTGCTGCAGGGCGTGAATGTAGTCGTAGAAGACGCGAATCTCGCCCTCAGATGAGGCGTTGAGGCCGCTAGGAGTAATGCCTGCGTATTTAACCAAAGGTTCGCTAGAAGGAACGCATAGCTGCTCAAATGCCTGAGCCTGAAGTGCATCAAGGCCACCCAATGGCGCGCTTATGAACTCTGCTTTCTCTGGCTGGGCTGGGTCGTTATCTACAGCAAAAGCGCCCCTGTTGTCTCTGCACTGGTTAAACATCTGAAGGCGGTTGATAAGAGATTCCGCGCCCCCACCTTGAAGCACCGTGCTCATGTTTGTTGAAAGCACAGGAATAGTGAAGGAATGAATCAGGTCGCTAATACTGTCTCTTGTTCTCAGCCAGTTATTGACGTATGGCTCTGCAATCTGCGTCAGACTTAGCCCACGGAAGTTATAAGCCGCCTTAAGCAGGTCAGGCACCTCGCGCGATACGAAGTCCAGCATTCGGCTTGCATTGACCGTCTTAGCCATTACAAACCATTCGGTTGGCTTGTAGAAGTCAGGACTCAATGGGTTGTCGGTGTTGTAGACGCCCGGATAAGTCCAGACCGGCTCAATGACCGTGAAGCCGTTCAGCGATCCCTTCGTGATCTTCTTGTCGGAGATAAACAGCTTCGACTGCAGCTCCACGGCATCTGTCCAGGCTGACGCCCCTTTTGCCGTCTTCACGTCGATGTAAATCTGCCCGCCACCGAAGTATCCGTCGTGCTCTGCAGCCTCTCGGAATTTCTCCTTAACGCGGAATTTCTCCATCGCTGCATAGAGTTGACGAACGCGCTCGGCCTTGTCGTCATCACCAACCGTCTTGAGCTTCACCCACTTGCGGGTCATCTCTTCGGCAATGGTGCCGACCATCTTGCGATATTCCGGCTTCTGCGCCAGCGTGGCGAGATACGGATAACCAGGGAAGCTGTCAGGGTAGCCGTAGGCATATCCCGCATAAGCGCCGTTGAGAGCGTCATACGGCGTTGAGTCCATGGCGAGAATGCCCTTCTCGATGCCCTCGGGGATAACGCCTTTTGGCGGCACGTACTGCGAGAACTCTCTCGGCGGCTTCGGTGTGATTGCAGCTACCGATTCAGCCCTAATTTTCATCTGCGCCTTTTCAGGCTCTTTCACCGGCTCAGGCGCGGCGACTTGTTTCTTTTTAAACGGCCACACTTAAATTCTCCTGAGTTGGCTCGGGTCGATAACCATCGGCTGGCGACCAGAAATAAGGTTGTCGTCAATGGCGTCCATCCAGGTGTCAAGAATGTCGTCGTTGTCGTGGCTGTCATCCGCCGAGAACGCTGCACATTCAGTCATTGCCGTCATCACCCACGAGGTATCACCAGCAACCGTACCGTTTGCGTAAAATGTGTGGGTAACCGGCGCACCGTTGCTGTCATGAGTGGCGGGAACGAACACCTTGCCCGTTTTAATCTGCGGGACAACATTCAGGCAGCGAACCAGTTTGTTCTGGCCCGTACCGCGGGGGATTTCTTTCACTGGAATATTTTTTCGCTTCCTGAGCGTGGTGATAAGGCCCTGTCCGGCCTGCTTCTCCTCAATAGCCATGTGACGCAGTGGCATAACGCGAAGCGATCCGCTGGCACTCCATTTTGTCCAGACTTCCTCGGCCTTCTTCAGCAGATCCTCCGGGTCCCAGCGGCCACGCACCACATCAATAATGTAGAGATTTCCGTCCACGCCCATTCCCACCAGCGTGAAAACGGTGTAATCGAGCCAGTCCTCTACCTTGCCGCTGTTGGTATCGACGTAAACGGCACGGTGAGTGAGTTCTGGTAATGTGGTATAGGTCTTGAACCAGTCGGTTTCGATGATCCCACCGGTAAGCGCCATGGGCTCCTGCTGATACTGCGAGAGAAACGTGTACCTGTCCCGATCCCATAAAGCGACCAGGTCATTCACGTCCTCCATCTGTGGCCAGTAAGACCAGTACCGCGTTCCGGATACCTCCACCGATTCGGTGTCTTTAACCGTTTCCCAGCACAACGAGCGCCACGGCTCATCCAGCGACGCAATGAATTTTTCGTCAATCAGCGCGGGGATTGCCACGTGATGGAAGTTGAGCCCCATTCCGCCAGACAGCATGAAGCCTGTGGCGTCGTCCGTGTGCAGGCGCTGTTGAATGCTCACAAATGGCGTAGGGTGTTCTTTCGACTTGTCTCCACGGCGAGAGCGGATGGTATTGACCAGCAGTGAGTTAGCACTGTTCCTCTTCGTCTCGCTAAGCATATCAACAGGCTTGTTGTAATCATCCAGCATCACTATGCCGGAGAAATCAGGCCCGTAATGCCCGCCGCGACCGCCGGTGATTTGCCCGTTACTGGAACGCGATACCGTCTGCCCGACAGAACGCCCCCGCTCATCTTTAATCTCCCACTCTTCTGCCTGATTAACACCGAATGTGCAGGGCCAGAATTCCTGATACTCCCGGCTGGCGATAATGTCTCGGGTGCGGCGTGAGTTTCGCTTAACCAGCGTGTCAGCAAAGGAAATGTTCAGGTTGCGGAAGCGCCTCAGTTTCCCTTCCTGTACCAGCGCGTTAACGTATGCCGGAAGATGGATTGAGAAAAATTCTGTTTTGGTGCCCCCTGGCGGAATATTAATAATGAGGTTCCGGGGCTCCAACCTTCCCGCAATCAGGTCATCAATTTTCGATGCCATCAGGCGGTGATGCCAGTTAACGAGAAGGCGATCTCCCTGAATAAGCTCAAACCAAAGCCGGGTGAAGTTGAGAAAAGATCGGGTGGACTTTGAACGAAGTACGACACGCTCAGGGAATGACAAATCATCCCATTCGATAATTTCGCTCATAGGATCAGTCCAGGTCTTTTATTTTGCTCTCCAGCATTTTTTGTGCGGCGGCGTAGTGATCAGGGGTGTAATTCATCACTTCCATAGCTCCTCCGTTTGGCCCGGAGTGCTCAAATTTATGCTTGTTGGTGTATGCGTCTCCGCATTCTTTCGCGGCCTGCTCGATTATTTCCGTAGCCAGAGCAATATTCCGCATTTTCTCTGCTTTGTTCATCATTCGGTCGAGCGCGCGAAGACGATACGCTTTGTTGGCGATCGGGATATCGGATATCTCGGTCTGAAAGCGCTCGCGGGCTTCGTGGAACAGAGCAACCCATTTCTGCGCCAGCGTCTTGCCACTAGCCTTTGTCGGGTCGTGAGATTCAACCTGCTGGCGGCTTATCGTAAGGCCGAAAGCTTCCTGGACAGACTCAACTACCCGTGACGGCGTGTCATAGCATGCGAGAGCCTGAACAATGAAGGCTTTCACCTCAGGTTTTAGTGCAGCCATAAATCACCACTCGTCATATTCAGTCCAATACTCAAGCCAGTTTCAGCATACATGTCCCGCACGCTCTGGCGATATCAAGATGCGCAACCTCAGCCGGTCTGTTTGCCGCATCAACCAATTTCTGAACGTCTTTACTGGCACCGTATCGACGTACAACACCAGTGAACTCTTCGACGTCATGCCCACGAAGCGTCAGCACCGGCTGCCCGGTCTCTTTATTGAACTTCGGCGCGCCAAATTCATCGGTGGCCTGGGTAATGTGGTACAGCTCATGTTCCACCAACGCGCAAAATTCAAGGTCATTACATTGTGCACAGTAATCAGCAGCAAGTGTGATGATGAACTTCGGAATGCAACCGAACCATTCATGCATCTGCTGTTCCATTCTGGCCTTCTGCCATCCACCAGCACGCATCATCACCCGCTCCGCCTGCCCCAAAACCGTGCGTCCTTTCTTCGTGAAGCCCTGCTGGGCCCACAGAAAAGCAATCTCCGCATGGGCTAAATGAGAGTGATCCGGGTTATGAATGTGACCAGATTCAGAAATGATATTCCGGTATATCCAGTCATTGACACCATCTGCCGGAATCAGACGATTGTATGGATGGAATGCCTCTATAAAGTTTTCTGCCGCACGGGGTCTTGAATCACTGGCTAACAACTCATTTCTTTCGGTGAGATTTGCCATTACGTTCCACTCCCGCAGCATTAATCACATGGTGTTCACCATTACCGGGCCCACTCAGTGAATGGACGCTGTAATGCGCCGTCTTTCCGGCTGTCCGCATGAGCCACCAGTGAGGATAAGGCGCGGAGCCAACTGATGCTCATGCTACGGGTGTTATTTGCCCCACCGCCCGCTGGGGTAATCGCTATTAACTGCCGCCGTTGCTCTTCCCCATTCGTCATTTGGGAAGTCCGGGTATGGTTATCTGAAGTTGACTGGCCAGTGCGTTAATTTCCGACAGCAGAGCCGGCTTCGTATATCGCCAACTTGCGAGACCGGACCCACAGTAACTTGCCATGTCTTTCTTCTGGTCAAACTCATGGCACTTCATGTTGAGCTGAGCGCTCAGGCTGTTGCGACGTTGAAGTTCGCCAGTAAAGAAATCATCCAGAACCGTATAGACTCCCACTTCGAATGCAGGGTCAATGTACGATGCGTACTTGTAGGCAATGAAACGGTTTGCAAAGGTTCCACCGCCATTACCACGGGTAGATTCTAAATGTATGCCGGGGCTACATTTGGCTAACTCATTGATAAATGCTTGCACGCCGTCAGCCTGGAGAAAGTTTGCCGGCCTGATGCTGTCGATTGCTCTTCCGCCAAGAAAGGCTGCGTCACCTTTATTAGCGCGGTCTCTTGCAACCTTCCAGATATCGGTAAGACATACCAGCCCGTCATCATTCACTCTTACTGGTTCATTGAATAACGTGATGCTTTTCATGGTCGATTACCTTTTAGAAAGTTGAGCCTGTTCGCACAGAAAAGCCGCCCCGAGATGGTCGCCACCATATACGGCAGTTCTCAGGCTCAGCTTTCTGAAAGACTCGGGAATGTTATGCGCTGCGACGCGCGTTTTACTGCGGACATAAAAAAGCCCCGCTTTATTGCGAGGCCATTGTTAACCATGTGATACTCTCTTTACCGTCTGGCTGATGCCGTATTTCGCTATGAATGCAGCCACCTTTGGAAAATCCGGCTCGCATCGCATCAGAATACAGAATTGCGTCAGCATCCTGATGTAGAGCGACACCCACCATCTGGTCTTAACCTCAACCGACAGCCCAAACATCTCTACTGCCTCTTTCTCAGCCATAAATCTCCGCACTCCACGCGCATTGTTGTAGCAACTGTTTATATATCAGGGTTTTGCCTTACATTACCCCTGGCTAAAGTAAGAGTTCAGCCCGCCAGTGGTGGGACACTGGCGAACATCAGCGCAGGGGGATGGCTGTTTACCTCTGATTAAGGAAAGGAAATTATGAACGGTATAGATCCATTTAAACCAGTCAGCAAACAGCTTGATGTTGTATTACCGCAACTAATAAAGCACAGCGAGCTTTTTGATAAAGTGTTGCCTTTTTATATTGCCGTTACAGCAAAATTATCAGGCAAAACAAGACAGGATGTTTTCGAATATAACATGCGTGCTTTAGAAACAATTTTTGGGTCTGAAAAAGCAGGGAAATCACCCAAGGAACTGGCTGAATCCGAGTTTGCCTATATAACAAACGCAA
Organism: Cronobacter sp. EKM101R; assembly: GCF_963888145.1. Taxonomy (NCBI): domain Bacteria; kingdom Pseudomonadati; phylum Pseudomonadota; class Gammaproteobacteria; order Enterobacterales; family Enterobacteriaceae; genus Cronobacter; species Cronobacter sp. EKM101R. The sequence continues at coordinate 661,985 of NZ_CAWPHW010000012.1, forward strand.
GAGCATCTGAAATTTTTGACAAATTGCCAGACGTCGAATAATTCCTAAGCGGCAGTAATGCCGCTTTATATTTTTTCAGCCAACTCCCTGAAAAACAGTTTAGCCTTCTCTACCGCTTTAGCTTCATAAGCGTCCAGCGTTTCGCCTTCCTGACGTTCGAGGTTAATGTGAAGATCAAGGATATGCCCATAAGCACGTTCTTTGTCCTGCAATGCTAATATTACCGATACCTTATCCTCAAGATTATGCGTTCCTTGTACAACCAACTCATAGTTTCCCATTATCTTATTCCTCATTACGAAAATTATTGAACCAGGCACTGCGTTCGGATGTAGTCCTGCATGCCCGATATGATTCTGCGTGCGTCGGCGATCCGATCGAGGAGGGTGTAATAATTCCATTGAGCGGAGCCAGTAAGTCGGGGGCTGGCTCCATCATCCATGCTGGAGGATTTACCCGCTGGCATGTCGGGTCTCAATAGATTTAATCTTCTGTTCCAGTTGTTCAATGCGATGCTCTAAAGTCATAGAAACCTCTCATCACTTATGACGTACCAGGCGTTCTTTCGTAGTTGACGCCCAACTTGATCTTATACGCGGCCTGCTCAGCGGTTACTCCCGAAGCTTTAATTTCCGAAGCTGAGTACAACAAGTTCATTTGGCGTAACGAAGCTTTTCACCCAGATGGAGGCGGGTGGCAAAACGCCCGCTTCTGAAACTACCACCCAGGGCGTGTCATCATCAGGCCGGGCCGGGCTGTCACAAATCGCCACTTTTCCGTATCGGGACTGAATAAAAACAGACTCCGAACCCGTGGTGATCTGCTGCCACTCATCCGTTAAGGTGATTTTTCTGGTCGCCATCGTACTTACTCACTTACTGTTCGGGAGAAATTTCCACTGGCCGCCACCCACGTCCTGCCTTCAACACCTGACTGAACCAGCTGACCACTGCCGGTAAGCATGAACGCAGATGGCAGAGCATCGCTGTTACCGGGCACCTTCAACAACACGTTGTTATTCGCAGGTTTCACCATTACCGGCGCACCGCTGTTCACAATGTCTATGGTGTTTCCTGCGCTTATCGCTGCATCAGGCAATATCACCCTCCCGCCTGTATGCTGTTCAGAAAAATACACATAGCCCGAAGTGTCTTCATCACTGATGGTCACGGTACCGTTATCACGGCATACATACATGGTGAATGAAGCGAACTCTGTCACGTAGGTTACACCTGTTGTGATGTCTGTAAGGGTTAACTGGTTCTCCTGGGTTACTGCCCGACTCCAGGTCATGTTAAAGGGCGTAAGGGCCGTACCGTCATAGTGCGGCGTAATGCTGATACTGTTCCCTCCCGGAAAATCAAAAATCAGCTCATGCCACTCATTATCAAACGGCCCCAGGTCACAGATTTTCTGTAAGGAACCGGTATGTCTGGACAGAATGATATTCCGGTTACTGTCAGTGGTCACGGTACAGGACACAACGAACGGAGCCGCCCCTGACAGGGT